>NZ_CP127296.1:2010357-2679642 GCF_030285645.1 Amycolatopsis sp. DG1A-15b | reverse complement strand
CTCGCCCGGTGATGGAGCTGCGCCAGCTGGCGGTGGCGGTGGCGGTCGCCGAGGAGGGCGGCTTCACGGCGGCCGCGCAGCGCCTGCGGACGGTTCAGTCGACGGTGTCCACGGTGGTCCGCGCACTGGAGCGCGACCTGGGCACACCGCTGTTCCACCGCACGACGCACCGGGTGGTCCTGACCCCGGCGGGCGAGGCGTTCGTCCCGGCCGCCCGCGCGGCTCTCGAGGCGGCCGAACGAGCCCGCGCGGCGGTATCCCCGGTGACGGGCCGAATCCGGCTCGGCGTGTGCCCGGGCTTGCTGGCGGACCTGCACCGGACGCTGGCTCGCCTGCGGCACACCCACCCGGGCCTGACGCCGGAGATCCGCCAGCTGCGGCCGGAACGGGTACGGCATGAGGTGGTGGAGTCCACTGTGGATGTGGCGCTGACCCTGTCTTCCGGCGGCGGCGCGGCAGCACCGGCGGGCCCGGTCCCCGGCGGCGGCGCAGCAGCCCCGGTTTCCGGCGGCGGCGCGGCAGCACCGGCGGGCCCGGTGCCCGGCGGCGGCGCAGCAGCCCCGGTTTCCGGCGGCGGCGCGGCAGCACCGGCGGGCCCGGTGCCCGGCGGCGGCGCAGCAGCCCCGGTTTCCGGCGGCGGCGCGGCAGCACCGGCGGGCCCGGTCCCCGGCGGCGCAGCGACTCCGGCGGCCCCAGCGCCCGGCGGCGGCGCCGCGGCCCCAGCGGACCCGGCGCCCGATGACGGTTCCGCAGCCCCAGTTTCCAGCGGCGGCACGGCAGCACCGGCGGCCCCACTCCCCGGCGCCGGCGCCGCGGCCCCAGCGGACCCGGCGCCCGATGACGGTGCGGCAGCCCCGGCGGACTCGGCGCCCGGAGACTGCGCGGCAGCCCCTGCGGCCCCAGTGCCCGACGGCGGCGCCGCGGCCCCAGCGGATCCGGCGCCCGGCGGCGGCCGCCGGGCGCCGGCGGCCGATGCGGTCCGGGCACCGGGTCACCCCGCAGCCGAACCGACAGCCACCACACCCGCCGGAGCCCGCCCCACGGCCGACCCCGCCCCACCCCGCGACCCCGCGTCCCCGACCGACCCCGCGCCACCCACCGAACCGGTCGCCACCCCGCTCGCCGCCGAGGAGCTCGTCCTCGTCACCGCGCCCGGTGGCTCGCGCTCCGCTCCCGCCGATCTCTCCGGGCTGTCGCTGGTGGACTTCCCCGTGGGCTGGGCGATCCGTGAGGCCGTCGACCGTGCCTTTCCCCGCCGGCCGGTTTCGCTGGAGGTCGATGATCTCGCCGTGGCCGCCGGGCTCGTGCGGGCGGGGCTCGCCGCCTGCCTTCTGCCCGCCTCCGCCGCCGCGCGGTTTCCCGAACTCACCGTGCGGCGGTTCGGCCGGCCCGTTCCGTGGCAGCTCGCCGCCGTGCACCGGGCCGATGCCGGCCCCGCCGTCGCCGCCGTACTCGCTCAGCTCGGCTGAAGACCCAGGCGGTCCGGTCGCGTGTAGACGTTCATCGACGTCCCGCGCAGGAAACCGACCAGCGTCAGGCCCAGCTCGGCGGCCAGGTCCACCGCCAGCGACGACGGCGCCGACACCGCGGCCAGCAACGGGATCCCGGCCATCGCCGCCTTCTGCACCAGCTCGAACGACGCCCGCCCGCTCACCATCAGCGCCGTCCCGGACAGCGGGAGCTCGCCGGCCCGGGTCGCCGAGCCGACGACCTTGTCCACCGCGTTGTGCCGTCCGACGTCTTCGCGCAGGCACCGCAGCTTCCCGTCCGCGTCGAACAAGCCCGCCGCGTGGAGGCCGCCGGTGCGGTCGAAGACCCGTTGCGCCGCACGGAGTTCGGCCGGCAGCCCGGCCAGGGTCGCCGGGCCGGTCGCGAACGGGTCGCCGGCGATCGGCCAGGTGACCGTCGTGCGCACCGCGTCCAGGCTCGCCTTGCCGCACAGGCCGCACGAGGACGTCGTGTAGAAGTTGCGCTCCAGCGAGGCGTCCGGCGGAGCGACGCCGTCCGCGAGCACGACGTCGAGGACGTTGTAGGTGTTGCCGCCGTCGACCGTGGCGCCGGCGCAGTAGCGGATCGACCGGATGTCGGCCGCCGCGCGGACCACGCCTTCGCCGACCAGGAACCCGGCGGCGAGGTCGAAGTCGTCGCCGGGTGTCCGCATCGTGATCGTCAACGGCTTCCCGGCGACCCGGATCTCCAGGGGTTCCTCGACGGTCAGCGTGTCCGGCCGCGTGGTGTGCCCGCCGTCGTGGACGCGCAGCACCCGCCGCCTGCTGGTCATCCGCCCCACGTCACGCCACCGGCAGCAGCGATTTGGGCCGGCCCGGCTGGGACAGCCGCCCGGACAGCACCGCCGCGGCCAGGCTCAGCACCCCGGCCGCGGTGAACGCGCCGGCGAACCCGTGCGCCGTCACGACCAGCGTGGCCGGCCCGATCCCCACCACGGCACCCACGGCCTTGGCGCTGTAGAGGATCCCGAAGTTCTGCGCCGCCGACTCCTCGCCGAAGTACTCGCGCACCAGGCCGACGAGCAGCGTGTAGCAGCAGCCGTTGCCGAGGCCGGCCAGCACCACGCCCACCAGCAGGCCGGTGGGGTGCCGGTGGGCCCCGGAGTAGAACAGCACGAACTGGGCGACACCGCCCGCGAGCAGCGCGAACCGCAGGATCCGGTGCCGGCCGAGCCGGTCGGCGAACCGTCCGATGAGGACCCGGCCGCTGCCGGTCGCCGCGGCGAGCAGCGCCAGTGCGGCCGCGGCGAGCCCGGGCCCGCCGCGCGCGGCGGTGAACGTCGCCAGGTAAGCCAGGTCGAACAGCAGGACGGCGGCCGCGAGCACGACGACGAGGTACAGCGAAAGCGTCGTACCGCACCGGAACAGTTCCGCCGGCCGGTAGTGCCGGACCGCGGGACTCCGGTTGTGCGCCCGGTCGAGCGCCCAGGCCCGGGGTTCGGGCGTGGCGGGCCACCAGTGCCGCGGCGGGTACCGCAACAGTGCGGCGCACCCGGCGATGACGACGAGCACGACGGCGGCGGTGACGTCCAAGAGCGCCGGGCGCGCGGCCGGCAGGGTGGCGGCGAGCACGACGAAGGGAACGCTGCCGCAGGCGAACGCCCCGCTCACGATGCCCGCGCGGGAGCCGGTGGCGTCGGGGAACCAGGCGAGCACCGCGCCGATGCACGTGGCGTACACCAGACCGGTGCCGAGCCCGCCGAGCACGGAGTAGCCGAGGAACACGGCGGTCAGGCCGGTCGCGTGGCCGAGCGTCACGAGCCCGGCGGCGCACAGGACCGCGCCGGCCGCCATCGCCGCGGGGGCGGGGAGCAGGCCGCGATCCCGGAGCCACGCCACCGGGAACGCGGCCCCGGCCTGGCAGACGGCCCACACCGCGAGCGCGAGGACGATCCCGCCGAACGTCCAGCCGGGCGTCCGGCTCAGCGACGGCACGATCGCGCCGAAGCCGTACTGCTGCACCCCGGCGGCGAGCATGGCCGCCGCGGCGAGCCCGGTGATCCACGCCCGCGGCCGGCCGAGCAGCTCCCGGTCGGACTCACCGACGCGGTACCGCCGTCCGTAGACGTCCCGCAGTTCGCGCACCTCGGCCACGCCGACCGCCTCCTGCCAAACTGAAGATTGTATGCAGTATGGAGAAGACCGAGTGTGCGCTTGTCCGCGACAGATGTCCATCGGAAAGGAACGTCGGCGCCCGGATGGCGGAGCGCGGCAACGAGCCGGAGCAGGGCGGGCCGTGGCGCCGCGGCTTCGTCGACGGCGGTCACGCCGCGAAAAGGAGGCGGCCCGGTGGCCATCGAGGGAGGAGGCGGCCACCGGACCGGTGCTCCGCAGCGGTACCGGCCGCGCGGAGCACTGACAGTCTGGCCATCGAAGCCGCTCTCCGACAAGCTTTCGGCGCCCGCCGGATGGCGTGATGCCCGTTTGGCGGTGCCGGGAACCGGCGCCGCGGTCCACATCGAACCGGATGCGTGACAGCGAGGCACGAAGGGAATACCGAACGCCACCTGAACCCGGTCAGGCGGCAGCCGGCCGGCGAAGCTGCGCCTACTGGCGCGGCTTCGCCGGCACGGGCACGGCTTTCAAGACTTCTTGCGGGTCGCTCGCTTGCGCGCCGGCTTGGCTTCGGCCGGTTCGGCCGCCGCGGCCTGGTCGGCCTCGAAGCCGGCGATGATCTCGCTGGACAGGCGGCCGCGCTCGGCAACCTCGTAGCCGTTCGCCTGCGCCCACTCGCGGATCTGCCGGTTGCGCTCGCGGTCGGTGCCCGAGCCGGACGGGCCGGACAGCGACTGGCCGGTCGCGAGGCGAACCTTGCGGCCGCCGATGCGCCGTGCGGCACCGACGTAGCGAGCCAGCTCGTCCCGCAGCGCGGAGGCGTTCTCCTCGGACAGGTCGATCTCGTACGTCACCCCGTCGAGGCTGAAGGGGACGGTCTGCGAAGCCTCGCTGCCGTCGAGGTCGTCCACCATCTGGACCTGCACCCGTTGCGCCATGATTCGTCGTTCCTCATCTTCTCCAGAACACGGTCGGACTGACCCTAACCTGTCGAATCATGCCCGGCACGCGCGACACCCTGAAGCGTCCACAATGGCCGCCCGGGCGAGCGGCTCGCCCGCGTCCAGAGTGACCGCAACGGAGCCGAAATGCTCGTCGTCTTGTCGAAGATTCAATTTTGTGATATGCTCGAAATCGAATCGGTACCGTGGCGGTATGCGCCACTCCGGTTTTCCCGCTAATGCTCCCCGCGTCAGTCACGCCGCCTTCACGGCCGCGGCCGCGCGAGCGGCACATTTGCTGGTCGACAGCGAGCCACTCATCTTCTCCGATACCCTTGCGGCCCGCCTGCTCGGCGACCGCGCCGAGGAACTCCTGGCCTACCACCGGCTCCACGGTACCCATCCGGTCCTGGCCGGCGCCCGCGCCGAAGCGGTGTGCCGGAGCCGGTTCGCCGAAGCGCGCCTGATGCGCGGCAATTCCGGTATAGACCAGTATGTGATTCTCGGTGCCGGGCTCGATTCGTTCGCGTATCGCACCACGTCGCGACGATTCCGGGTGTTCGAGGTCGACCACCCGGCGACCCAGGTGGTCAAACGGGAACTGCTGGCCGGCGCCGGCCTCACCGAACCGGCTTCGGTCACCTTCGTCCCGGTCGACTTCGAAGCCGAACGACTGCGGGAACGGCTCGTCCAGAGTGGACTGGACCCGTTTCGCCCCGTGTTCGTCAGCTGGCTCGGTGTCACCGTCTACCTGACGCGGACGGCGATTGCCGCGACATTGCGGGAGCTCGGCGGATTCGCGCCGGGATCGGAAATCGTGGCCGATCACCTGCTGCCGGCGGAACTGCGCGACGCGGCCGGGGACGGCTACGCCGAAGCCGTCGGTCCGGTGGCCGCCGCGCAGGGTGAGCCGTGGCGCACGTTCCTCTCCCCCGTGGCCCTGGCCGAGCTCTTGCGCGAAGCGGGGTTCGACGTTCTCGAACAGGCCGGGCAGCGGCAAAGCGTCGCCGCGCGGCTGTGGCGGCGCACCGACGCGCTGCGGCCCGCCGCGCTTTCCTCGCTGGCGCACGCGCGCCTTCCGCGCCGGCCCGGCTGACCGGACTTTCGCCGCGTGGTGGGGCTTTCGCAGCAGGGCCGGGTCCGGTGTTGCCCGCAGGTGACGCGGAGGCCGGCGCACGCACCGTCGCCGCAGCAGCCACCGCCCGCCCTACCCGTCCTGGCCCCCTGCCGGGCCCGCCCTGCCCGGCCGGTCCTGGCCCGCCTGCCGGGAACCCTCAGTCGGGCAGCATCGGCACTTCGAGGTCGTCCGGCCGGCCGAGCAGCACCGCCCGGGTGACGGCGGCCTTCCCGAACCGGTCCCGCACGGCGTCCAGCGCGGTGTCGAGCTCGGTCGCCCGCTGCCGTTCGAACGGCAAGGCCGGCTGGAACGGGTTTTCGTCGGCCAGGTTGGACAGCGCCGCACCCAGCAGGGTGATCCCGCGGTCGGCGATCAGCGGCAGCGCGGCGACGAGCAGTTCCCGCGCCGCGGCGAGGAGCACGCCGGTGCCGGCGGTCGGGTCGGTCAGCGTGTGCGAACGGGTGGCGCGGGAGAAGTCGGCGAAGCGCAGGCGGATCGTCACCGTCCGGCAGACGCGGCGGGCGGCGCGCAACCGGCGGGCGATCCGGTCGATCAGCGCCACCAGCACGACGTCGAGCTCGGCCGGGGTCCGCCTGCCGCGCCCGAGGGCCCGCTGGGCGCCGATCGAGCGCCGCCGCGTGCCGAGCTCGACGCGCCGCGGGTCGTCGTTGTGCGCCAGGTCGTGCAGGTGCGACCCGGCGGCCCGGCCGAGCAGGCCGACGAGGTCCACGTGTTCGGACGCGGCCAGCTGGCCGACGGTCGTGATACCGCGGGCCCGCAGCTTCTCGGCGGTGACCTTGCCGACGCCCCAGAGCGCCGAAACCGGCAGCGGGTGCAGGAAGTCCAGCTCGCCGTCGTGCGGGACGACGAGCAGGCCGTCGGGCTTGGCGACGCGGCTGGCGACCTTGGCGAGGAACTTCGTCCGCGCCACCCCGACGGTGATCGGCAGCCCCGCCCGCTCGGCGACTGCGGCGCGTAGCCGTTCGGCGACGCGGCTTGGCCGCCCGCCGATCCTGGCCAGCCCCCCGACGTCCAGGAACGCTTCGTCGATCGAGATGCCTTCCACCCATGGCGTGGTGTCGTGGAAGACCTCGAAGACCGCCCGGCTGGCCGCGAGGTAGGCCGACATCCGGGGGCGCACGACGACCGCGTGCGGGCACAGCCGGCGGGCCTGCGCGCCCCCCATGGCGGTGCGCACGCCGTAGGCCTTGGCCTCGTAACTCGCCGCGAGCACGACCCCGCCGCCGACGATCACCGGCCGCCCCTTGAGGGCCGGGTCGTCGCGCTGTTCGACCGAGGCGTAGAACGAGTCGAGGTCGGCGTGCAGGATAGGCCCCTCGTCGGTCATAGAACATATGTTCGCATACCCGTGCACCGAAGTCCGCTCATCCGCCTACCGCGGGTGACGTGCCGCCGGTCGAAATTGCGCGCTTTCCCGGTTGTCCGCACTCTGTTGCCCCGCTCACACTCGACCCGATGAACGACCCGACCACTGGGGGCGACATGACCGAGAAGTGCCGATGCGGCGACCACCACGCGTGGGCCGCGCCGAACCCGCAGGACCGGCCGGCGGCACCACGGCAGCCACTGCTGGCGGCGACCCTGGCGCGCGAAGACCACGTGGAGGACGCCGGCGGCTTGGACCCGACCGACCGCGTGACGTGCCGGATCCACCGCCGCTGGCTGCACGACTGCGTGGCGTCGCCGGTGCACACGAACCCGGCCATCGGGTACCGGTGGTGCCGTCGCTGTGACCACCAGGCGCTGGTCGCGGTGGACGAACTGGCGGGCGAGGTCACCATCCGGTGCGGGCTTTGCGGGGTGATGCCGCGCAGCCGGGCCAACCGGGAGCTGGTGGAGCTGTGCCGGCGAAGCCTTGCGCTGGCCCGGTCCGGGCGGTTCCCGGAGATCGCCGTCGCCTGACTGCCATGATGCGGGGGTGCCCGCGCCCGGAACCACCGCGTTGCTGATCCTGTTGCCCGCCGCCGAGCCGGCGCTGGCCGCGGCCCGGCGGGTCGATCCCGCTCTGGTCCGTCCAGGCGTGCCTGCCCACGTGACGGCGCTGTACCCGTTCTTGCCGGACGCGTCGCTGACCGACGAGGTCCTGGCGGAGGTCCGCGCCACGGCGGCCGCCGTGCCCCCTCCGGACGTCCGGTTGACGGAGCTGGTGGTGACGCCGGGATTCGTGGCTCTCGCGGCTCCTGCGCTCCAGGCGATCGCCGACGCGGTGTGCGCTCGGTGGCCGGAGGTTCAGCCGTACGGCGGGCGGTTCGGTCCGCGCCCGGCCGCGCACCTGACGGTCGCGATGGGCGGTTCGGAAGACGCTCTCGCGCGAGTGGCCGAGGAAGTGCGGCCGCTGCTGCCGCTGACCGATCGCGCGCAGGCGCTGCAGTTGGTGGCGCTCACGGACGGCGGCTGGGAGCCGCGGCTGGAAGCACCGTTCCGCGGTTGAGCGACGCCACCTTTCACTGACGGGTGGTCTCGGCCGCCGTCGTTCCCGCCGGCTTCCGGTACGCACGGGCGATCGCGCGCAGCCGGGCCACGTCCGCGGCGAACGGTTCCGTTGCCGCGGTGGGCGGCGGCTCCGTCTCGGACGGCTCGTCCGGCAGGTCGCGCACCAGTCTCGCCACCGTGGCCGGCGGCAGGTCCGGGGTCGCGCCGGCCAGGATCAAGCCGTCGTTGGTCTCGCTCATCGCCGTCAGCAGCCGCTCGCGGCGGGACGACCCCGCCGGATCGATGCGGGCGATCTCCGGGAATCGCCGCGTCAGATGGGCGCGCAGGGGCTCCAGCAGGCGGAGCGTCCGGGCGTCGCGCCGCGAAGCCGCCAGGCCCGGAACCGCCGGGATCGTCAGGCCCAGGACGATCAGCAGCACCGACACCGCCGGGAACCCGACGTCCAGCGCGCACGGCAGCGTCGAGAACGGCCCGCGGCACAACGCCTTGACCGGGTGATCGGCTTGCAGCGCGCGGATCGTCCCGACCACCTTCCCGCCCAGGTAGGCCACCGCGAACGCCGACGCCAGCAGCAACAGCGCGAGGCCCGCGCGCAGCGCGCCCCCGCTCACCCGGATCGTCACCGCCGCCACGAAGCCGATGTCGAGCACGGCGAAGCCCAGGTACACCGTGTAGGTGAAGACGTAGACCACCAGCGTCGGGTGCGTGCGGTACAGCTCGTCGAACAGGCCGATGCCGCGCGGCAGCCCCGAGGTGCTGAAGAACGTCACCACCAGCACCGTCAGCGCCACGCCGAGCGCGACCAGCCGGGTGCGGCGGCCGCGGTCGCGGGTGCCGCTGATCTCCGCGACCGTCAGGCCGATGCCGTACGCCGCGACCATCGTCGCCAGGTTCGACAGCAGCCGGCCGAGGCTCGGGTAGAGCTCGCTCTCGAACTGCTGCGCCCGGTTCGACAGGAAGCAGAACGCCGCGCCCAGCGCGATGAGCGAGACGGCCAGGCCCGCGCCCGCGCCGGTGCGCCGCGCGCGGGCCGCTCGCCAGATTCCGGCGAACAGGGCGAAGAGCCCCACTCCGACGAAAAGTATGTCGATCACGGGACGCGACTATCCCAGGAGTGCCGCCAGCCGCCTAGCCTGGTCCGCCGCCCGGCCGGACGCACCCGGCTGAACGGCGGGTGGCTCGCTCGTCGCCGCGCTCATCAGCAGCACGGCGATCAGCTCGGCCTCGTACTCGTCGGTCCCGGTCGTGACGCGGGTGAGCAGGTGCGACAACGCCCGCGGCGCCAGGTCCGGGGCGAGCTCGGCGGCCTCGGCCTCCGACAGCAGGCAGGTTCCGGTGTGCGCGCACAGCATGTGGGCCAGCTCGTGGGCGATGATGTGGTCCTGGTGCAGCGCCGACGTCCGCTCGGTGTAGGCGATCAGGTCGTAGCCGGGGCGGGCCTGCCACGCACCGGAGGGCTGTCCGGGCCGGTACGCGATCGGGACGAGGTCGATCTCGCGCCCCCGCCACGCTTCGAGGCCGTCGACCCAGGCGTTCATCGACCACGGCCGCGGGAGCGGGACGGCGGCGAGCACCGTCCGCACGCGCTCGCGTGCCCGGTCGCGGAGGGCCGGCAGGCCGCGCTCGTCGATGGGTCCTCCCTGGTGACCGGGCGCCAGCCGGGTGCACCGGGGCGCGAACACGGACGAGGTCATCGTAGCCGAGCCACCCGGAGTCACTCCGGCTTCCGCCGCCGGCCGGCGCGACGCCGGGTCTCGTCGTAGCTGCTGAGCTGATCCAGCAGCGCCGTCACGGTTTCGCGGTCGCGCGGCGAGAGCTGCATGGCCCGTTGCGCCAGGTTCCGCACCTCGCTGTCCCGCCACGCCACGACGTCTTCCACCTGCCGGTCGACCTGACCGGCGACCTCGTCGTCGAAGAAGTACGTCACCGGGACGCCGAAGAACTGGGCGAGCGCCTGGATGTGCGAGCGCTTCGGGTCCTTGCGCGCGCCGACGGCCAGTTGCTGGACGTGGGTCGCCGACATCGTGACACCGGTCTGCTCGGCGACGCCGTGCGCGATCTCCCGGTAGGAGTACGGCTTGCGGTCCGGCGGGTGCACGCTCGCGATCAGGTGCGCCAGCCGTTCGGCGAAACTGCGCTCTTCACTCACCACACACCACCTGCAGCCATGAAACGTGACACCGGACAGCGTAGCTGTTCCGAAAACTTGACACAGCCTGTGCCGGAAAGACTACGATACTCCGGTCCGGTGTTTCGGAAACGTGACACCGGCCCGGGGTGGCGCAGCGGCCCGCGGGTGACTCACGTGGCCGCTGGGGGTGACCACGCGCCTAGCCCCACCGTCTGCGCCGCCCCTTCTCGCAACACCGCCTCACCGCGCTGGTCCTCACCCCGCACCGCGCCGCCGCCCCACCCCCCTCACCGCGCCAACAGCCGCCGCACGGCCGCCGGTGGTGCTCCGGTGTGTTCGCGGACCGTGCGGGTCAGGTGGGCCTGGTCGGCGAAGCCGAGGTCCGCCGCCAGCACGGCCAGCTCCCGCTCCCCCGCCTCCAGCCGCTCGAGGGCCCGGCCGACCCGGACCCGGTTGCGGTAGCGCGTCAGCGAAACGCCCAGCTCGCGCGGGAACGCGCGGCTCAACCGGTACGGGGACACCCCCAGCGACTCCGCCAGCGGGAACAGCCCGGCCGCCGCCGGGTCGTCCGCCACGATCGCTTCCCGGGCCCGCGCGACCATCGCGCGGTCGTCGCCCCGCCCCGGCGACGCCGGTGTCGAGGCCGGCGCCGCCTGGGTGATCGCGCCGCCCACCAGCGCCAGCAGCTGTTCCGCCAGCGCGTAGTCCGGGTCGGCCGCCGAGGCGACCACGCGCCGGTGGGCGAGCTCGAGCGCGCCGTCGACGTACACCGCCGACGGCCCCGCCCGATCGCCCGCGAGACGGCGCCACAACCGCGCGCCGAACTCCACCGACGTGCAGACGTCTCCGCCCGCCGGGTGCGCGAAGCGCTCTTCGTCGCCGGGTTCGGCCAGGTAGGCCGCCGTCGGGTCGGCGTCCGCGGACACGCCTGCGGAACCGGCCCCGGCGCACGAGCACCATCCGGTGGCCGGCCGCGACCTCCGCCGCCGACCAGCCGGTGTGGTCGTCGGCGCACCGGACCACGTTCACCGAATACCCGGGGCGGGCCACGATTTCGACTGCTTCACGCACGAGCCGGACGGTACGCCGGGGGTACGACGGTTTCCGCCCCGCAAGGATCTTCAAGACCGCGGCCCGGGACGGCGGGCAGGCTGCCACCCGACGAAAGCCCAACGACAGGAGTCATCCCGTGCCCGCAGAACTCACCACCGTCGTCCTCGACTGCGCCGACCCGGCCGCGCTCGCCGCCTTCTACGCCAAGGCGCTCGGCTGGGAAGTCACCCACACCGACGACGACACCGTCCAGCTCGGCGGCGGCCCGGTCGGCCTCGGCTTCCAGCGCGTCGCGGGCTACCGCGGCCCCGCCTGGCCGGACGCCGCCAAGCACGCCCACCTCGACCTGCGGGTCGGCGATCTCGCCGGCGCGGTCGAGGAGTTCCTGACCCTGGGCGCCACCAAGCCGGACTTCCAGCCGGGCGGCGGCGACTGGACCGTCCTGCAGGACCCCGAAGGACACCTCTTCTGCCTTGCCGAGGGCTGACAACAAGTCACTGCGGGACGATCACGCGCAGCGAGCGCGTCTCGATGCCGACGTTGCCGTGACCGTCCCGCGCGTAGAGGTAGAGCTTCCAGACGCCCGGCTGCTGCGGCGCGGTGACGGTGAACGTCCCGTTCCCGGTGAACGAGGCCGGGATCAGGCCGGCGGCGTTGTTGATGTACTTGCTGTTGTAGCCCATGGTGTAGGTGATGGGGTCACCGTCCGGATCGGACACCCCGGCCGTCACCGTGAACGTGCTGCCCGCCGGGACGTCGGTGCCGCGGCTGAGGTTCATCGACGTGATCACCGGCGGCGTGTTGCCGCCCGTCTGTCCACTGTAGAGCGTACGGACCGCGTACCAGGCGAGCCGCTTCTCGTTGCCCGTGGTGATGTTGAACCAGACACCGCCGAAGTCGCCCTCGGTGCCGTAGTGGAAGAGCGTGGCGCCGAGTGCCACCCCGGGGTGGGCCAGCACGCAGTTCCAGGCGTTGCCGTAGCCATCACGCTTCTGCTGGTCGGTGGGCTCGGCGGCCACGCCGTTGCCGTCGTTCGGCACCTCCCACTCGCCCGCCGGGCCGGTCTCGGTGATGACGTACGGCTTCGTGTAGCCGCCCGCCAGCCAGTCCTGCTTCACCTGGCAGACGTGGGCGTAGGAGTTGACCGCGTAGAGGTCGAGGTTCGGCGCGTACGCCTGGTAGTACGGCCACGCGCCGGTCCAGGCGTCGGTCGAGGTGACCGGGTGGTTCGCGTCGATGGCGTGGATCGCCTGCGCGGCTTGGTCGACGAAGCGGGTGTAGGCGATCCGCTCCTGCTCCAGCCGGGTGCCGGAGTAGCAGTTCTGCATCCCGAGGATCGACTCGTTGCCGACGTTCCACAGCAGCACGCCACGGTGGTCCTTGTAGGCGGTGACCCACTTGCGGATCTCGGCGAGCATCGTGTTCCGGTAGTTCGTATCCGTCGTGTAGTCGACACAGCCGCCGCTGCCCGGGCCGCCTCCGGGCTGCAACCAGAATCCGCTGATCACCTTGACGCCGTTGGCCGCGGCGGCGTCCAGCAGTGGCCGGGTAGTGCCGTCGGTACCCCAGGTGCGGACGGTGTTGACGCCGATCGCGTGCAGTTCGGGCATCCGGCTCGCCGCTTCGCCGACCGGCGGGCCCCACGTGAGTCCCTTGACGGTCCACGGTATCCCGTCGACTGTGAGCTGCCAGTTCCCCTGGGTGCCGGTCACTCGGGTGACGCCTGAGCCGTCCTGCGGTCCCGGCGTACCGCTCACCTGGAACTCCCAGAGCGAATAGCCGTAGCCGCCGACGCGATGGGTGCCGTAGAGGCGCACGTACCGGCCGTGCCCGGTGACGGTGAGCGTCTGGATCCCGCCGGCCGCGGTCGTCGTACTGTATGCAGTCCGCCAGGACGCAGCGTCGTCGGAGACTTGGATTTCGTAGGCAGTCGCGTAGGCGGCTTCCCAGTTCAGGGTGACCTGGCTGACGTCCGCGGGCGCACCGAGGTCGACCTGCAGCCACTGCGGGTCGCTCCAGGCGCTCGCCCAGCGGCTACCGGGGTCGCCGTCGACGGCCGCCGACGCCGGTGTGCCGGCCCCCTCGCTGCTCGACGCGGTCGCGGGTCTGCCCTGGGAAAGCAGCGTGGCGGCGTGCGCCGGGAACGGGACGGCGAGCAGGCCCAGCACCAGCAGGGCCACCAGCGCCGGGACGGCGCGGAGGAGCGACGGTCGGTCCACGATGACTCCCGTACGACAGGGGAACGGCACTCGGAGAGCGCTCTCCAGCGCGACCGATGGTTCGGCACACTCCCCTGCGCTGTCAAGGATCGCCGGCAAACCCGACAATGACTGTCCGACCGGGGAATCGGGTGCTCCTTGACAGGTTCGCACCGAGCTGCGCATGCTGTGGGAGAGCGCTCTCCCATCCTTGGCACCCTCACCGTGGAGGACCCTTGGCAACGAAAGCCGCGCTCCTCGCCTGCACCGCCGCCACCGTGCTGGCAGGCGCCTTCCTGACCGCGGCCACCTGGTCGCCCGCCGGGGCCGACGACCTGGTGACCCACCACGAGTTCCAGGTCAACTGCTCCCCGAGTCACCACCAGCCGGACGACCCGATCCTCTTCCCCGGGCTGCCCGGCGCCTCGCACGACCACACGTTCCTCGGCAACAAGACCACGAACGCGGGCACCACCCTGCAGTCCCTGCAGCGTGCCGGCGTCGGCAACACGACCTGCCTGGCGCCGGACGACCTGTCCGCGTACTGGTTCCCGACCGTGTACAACGGGAACCAGGTGGTGCTGCCGAACTTCGCGCAGGTCGTCTACTACAAGTCCGGCATCCTCGACTACACGAAGGTCGTGCCGTTCCCGCCCGGCCTGCGGTACGTCGCCGGGAGCGTCACGGCGACGCAGGACGAGTTCCAGCACGCGCCCGGCGCGATCGAGGGCTGGGAGTGCGGGGACAGCTTCCACAACTGGGACATCCCCGTGCGGTGCGTGGCCGGCAGCCAGCTCAACATCCGCTACCAGGCGCCGAGCTGCTGGGACGGCGTCCACCTGGACTCGGCCGACCACAAGAGCCACCTGGCGTACCCGGACCGGGCGACGCTGACGTGCCCGGCCGATCACCCCGTCGCCGTGCCGATGCTGGAGTTCAAGATGGCGTTCCCGGTGAGCGGCGACATGTCCGGCGTGCACCTGGCCAGCGGACGCGGGTACTCGTGGCACTACGACTTCTTCAACGCGTGGGACCCCGAGACGCTGGCGGCGCTGGTGACGCACTGCATCAACGGCGGCCTGCAATGCGATCCGCGCGGGTTCGACCTCTACAAGCCGGACCGCGGCGGCGTGCTGGGGCCGAACTACCGGCTGCCCGGCCGGCCGTGAGCCGGCGGGCTCTGGGGGTGGGGGCGGTGGTGGCACTGACCATGGGCGGATGCGCCACCACTGCCCCCACCGGTCCCGTACCCGCGGCCGTCAACCCCACCGACGTGGCCTGGCTGCAGCTGGTCGTGCCGATGGCGGAGAACGCACTGGCGGCGGCCCGGCTCGCGCCGGACCACGCAGCGAGCCCGGCGGTCCGCTCGGCGGCCGGCGAAATCACCGGCCCGCACGAACGGCTGCTGGCCCGCCTGCGGGCCGTCCGCGACCGGGCGGGGCTGCCCGCGAGTGAAGTCCACAGTGGACATCGGATGCCGGGCATGGTCACCGCGGCCGATCTGGTCGCGCTGCGGAGCGAGCAGGGTGCCGCGTTCGACCGGCGGCTGGTCCCCCTGTTGCGGGCGCACGCAGCCCAGCTCGTCGTGCTGGCCGGCGGCGAACAGGCGAACGGCGCGGACGCGGAGACCCGCGACCTGGCGCGGGAGGTCGGCGCCGAGGGAACGAAAGAAAGCGAGCTGCTCGCGTGAAAGCGCCGTCGAGGCCACGGTGATCCGTGGCCTCGACGGCCGTTTCCGGCTCCGCCCGCCGGAGGCTCAGTACGTGACCGTCACCGGCCCTCGGCCCGGGTGGGCCGGAGCGGTCACGGTCAGCGTCTTCGTCGCCGCGTCCCACTTCCACGCCGTCGACGGCGCCCAGCCGTTCCCGACCTTCACCCGGCTCGGGGCCGCCGCCACGCCGAGGAACTTCACCGTCCACTCGCACGGTGCCGCCCGGAACGAGCCCTGCGCGGGTGACACCGTCACCGTGTGCGCCCCGGAGCGCTCGCTGTAGGTGATCTTCGTCGACGACGAACGCGACGACGACACACCGTTGTCTTCGTACAGCGAGAACGTCCCGGATCCACCCGGCGCCACCGTCACCGTCACCCGGTTCAGCGGGTTCTGGACGTCGTTGGCGACGTCGGCCGTCCGCGTGGCCGTGATGCCGCCCGCGCGGAGGAACACCGGCATCGTGCCCAGGTCGGACGTCACCTGCTGGGTCGTCCCGCCCGCGTAGGTCTTGCCGGTGAAGTAGTCCGTCCACTGGCCCGGCGGGAACCACACCGACGTCGTCGCCGACGTGCCCGGGGAGGTCACCGGTGCGACCAGCATGTCCGGCCCGTAGAAGTACTCGCTCTGGGCCGCCGTGTACGCGGCCGGCTCGTCCGGGTACTCCAGGTACGTCGGGCGCACCACCGGGACGCCCGTCGTGGCTGCTTCCTGCGCCAGCGTGTAGGTGGTGGGCACCAGGTTTTCCCGCAGGTTCAGGAACTTCGTCGCCGACGCCTTCGCCGCGTCGCCGTACTGCGAGGGCAGCCGGTCGCTGTGGTTGCTGTGCAGGCGGTCGATCGGCTGGAACGTGCCGAGCTGCACCCACCGCGCGTACAGGTCGTCCGGCAGCTTGGCCGTCTGGCGCTGCTGCCCGCCGGAGGTGTAGGTCTCGCTGCCGCGCAGCCCCGTCGTGTCGTTGTGGCCGCCGATGTCGTGGCTGATCGCCGACATCCCCGTCGCGGCCGACTCCGCCGGGGTGATGCCGACCTCCATCCGCAGCGTTCCCCACGTCGAGGACGTGTCGCCGGTGAAGTGCAGCGTGCTGCGCTTGTCCGCCCACGGCCCCGTCGCCAGCCCCGTCGGGCCGCCGTAGCCGCCGGCCTGCAGCGAGCCGTACGCCCGCGAGATGACGAACCCACGGCCGGTCGCGGGCGCCGCGAGGTCGGCGTACTGCTGGTTGATCCACGCGTCCGGGGTCACGCCAAGCAGGCTCGAGCGCGAGGCGTCACAGCACCAGTCGAGCCACCAGAAGTCGTTGCCCTGCTTCATCATGCCGGCGTGCAGGTCGAGGTAGGCCTTGAGCTGGTCCGGGTCGCCCCAGTCGAAGACGTAGCAGTCGGTACCGCAGTTCGACTTGGCCAGCTTGCCCTTCGCCGTCGCCTGGGCGCGGGCGAACTGCGGGTCCGATCCCATGATGCTGGGGTGGATGTTGAGGTTGTTGTGCAGGCCCTGGGCCTTCGACCAGGCGAAGAAGCCGGCCGGGTCGGGGAACTTCGCGGTGTCGAACTGCCAGCCGTTCCACGTGTCCGGCGCCTTGAAGTCGGTGTCGGTCACCAGGACGTCCAGTGGGACGCCTTCGCTGCGGAACCGGGGCAGGATCGTGTCGCGGTAGTCGGCCGCGGTGCGGTCGATGTACTCGGAGTACCAGACGCCGTAGGCCCAGCGCGGCAGCAGCTGCGGCGGCCCGGTCAGCGTCGCGAGGTCACGCAGCCCGGCCTTGTAGTCGTGGCCGAACGCGAAGAAGTAACCGTCCTGGTAGGGGTTCCCGCCGTGCGACGGCCGCGGCGTCACGGCGCGGGTCCGCGTGTCGTACAGCGCGGAGATCGTGTCGTCGAGCAGGTACCAGCCGTCCTGGTGCAGCAGGCCTTCGGTGGTCGACGGCGCGCCGTTGTCGCCGTTGACGCCGTCGAGACCGCGCCGGTAGCCGCCGAGCGCGAGGTGCGCCGGCGGCGCCGTGCCCCCGGCCGGGGTGACGGCGACGGTGTCGACGTTGACGTGGCAGCTGGTGTCCTCGGGACAGCCGAGGACGACGTCGTTCGTGCCCGCCTTCAGGTCCACCGGCACGGACGCGCTCTTCCAGGCGTCCCAGCCGTCGGTGATCGGCAGCGTCAGCGTGCGGGTGACGCCGTTCGCGGTGACCGGCGCGGTGCGCATTTCGTGGCGGCCGTCACCGCCGGTGCCGTTGGCGTAGCGGACGTGCAGCAGGTAGGTGCCGTCGGCCGGGACGTCCGAGACGCGGTGGGTCAGCGTCGAGCCGCGGTTGAGCTCGGCGACGAACCCGCGCCCGGCGTACCCGGTGTGGTCGGCCGCCACGACGGCCGATCCCGAGCGCAACCCGGCTTCGGCCTCGCAGCTCGTCCCCGCGGGGCAGCCGCCGAACGCGCGCGCCGAGGCCGGCGGGAAGGGCGCACCGGCGGTCAGCACGGCCAGGCCGTCGAGGTTGACGTTGCCGGAATCGGCCGCGGTCCGCTCGAGGCGGAGGCTGTGGTGCCCGGCGGCCAGGGTGACCGGGACCGAGGCCAGTGCCCAGGCGTTCCAGTCGGCCGTCGCGGGCAGCGTGAGCTTCTGTGCCGCGCCGCCGTCGACCGAGACGCTCAGGGTGCGCGTGACGTGCTGGCCGTCGCCGCCCTGGCCGTTGGCGTAGCGCGCGGTCACCGAATAGGTCCCCGCGGTGGGCGCGAGGACGTCCGCCGTCACCGAGTTCCCGGTGCTTTCGAAGCCGGCGAGGAAGCCTTCGCCGGTGTAACCGGAGTGGTCGGTCGCGACGCCGAGCCCGTCGGTGGTGAGGTCTTCGGCCTCGCACCGGGCGCCGGCCGCGCAGGTCAGGTGGTGCCAGGGGGCCGCGAGCACCGGGGTCGCGCCCGCGGTCGTGCGGACCTCGAGGTTGCCGCCGTCGAACGGGCCGGAGTTCAGCCGGTAGGTCAGCGTCGTCGCGCTCGTCTTGATCGTGAGGACGCCGCCGGCGACGGTGCTGGTGTACGGCGTCGGCGTGAAGGCACCACGGCCGACGGCGTTGAAGGTGGCGGCGTCGGTGAAGCGGCCGTCGCCCGCGTACTCGGTGCGGATCAAGGTCGGGGACAGCACCTGGAAGCGGGCGTTCCCGGCGGTGACGGTCTGGCGCGCGGGCCCGGCCACGGCGGGCGTCGCGACGGCCACCGCCGCGACGGCGCTCCCGGCGACGGCGAGCGCGCAGGCCCGCCGGATGGTTCTCGCTGTTCTGGTCCGCACGGCGGAACTCCGTTCCGGTGAAGGGGACTCGGCGGCGTTACAACGTTGGAAATCTGAGCACAGGAAATCGGCCGATGTCCAGACCATTGCGCGGAACTTGTCCCGGACAGATCAGCGGCCGGTCACGCCGTCGATCTGCTCCCGCAGGATGTCGGCGTGTCCCGCGTGGCGGGCGGTCTCGCTCGTCATGTGCGCGAGCACCCACCGCAGGGTGTGGGACTTGCCGTCGATCGGCACCGCCAAGGGCGTGTCCGGGTCACCGGCGGCCCGGATCGCCGCGTCGCTCGCCTCGATCGCCGCGCGGTAGCCGGCCAGGACCTCGGGGGCGGTGAGCCCGTCGGGGACGTCCATTCCGACGTCCCCGGGGTCGGGGTCGCCCGCCACGTGGTGGCCGAACCAGACCCGCTCGGCGAAGGTCAGGTGGTGGACCAGTCCGAGCAGCGTGGTGCCCGAGCCGACCAGGACCCGGCGCAGCTGCTCTTCGGACAGGCCGTCGGTCTTCTTGAGCACGCACTCGCGGGCGAACGACAGGAACGCCGTCGCGGTGTCGAGCTCACCGCCGTCGTTGCGCGGCACGGGTTTCCGCTGGGTCTCGAGCATGCCTCCGAACCTAGTGCTCAGGCCGAGTCCCGGACCACCAGTTCCGGGTCGAAGATCACCGACTCCGCGCGCAGGGCCGGGTCGGCGATGCGGTCGAGCACCATCCGGGCCATCATTGCGCCCATCTCCTCGACCGGCTGGCGGACCGTCGTGAGCCGGGGGCGGCAGCTGAGCGCGACCCGGCTGTCGTCGAAGCCGACCACCGCCACGTCGTCCGGGACCCGCTTGCCGGCCTCGCGCAACACCGTCAGCGCGCCGTAGGCCATCAGGTCGTTGGCCACGAAGAGCCCGTCCAGCTCGGGGTCCTCGGCGAGCAGGCGCTCCATGGCCCGTTCGCCGCCCTGTTCGGTGAAGTCGCCCTCGGCGACCGCGACGTACGCGTGACCGTGGCGGGCCATCGCGTCGCGGAACCCGGCCAGCCTGTCCTGCCCAGCCGGGGTGCCCGCCGGGCCCGCGATCGTGGCGACACGGCGGCAGCCGCGCGAGACGAGCCTGCCGGCCGCGAGCCGGGCGCCGTCCTGGTGGGCGACGTCGACGTAGCAGACCGGCGCGGGGCGGGCCGGCCGCGCGAACAACGCCGTGGGGACGCCCGCGCCGGTCA
Organism: Amycolatopsis sp. DG1A-15b; assembly: GCF_030285645.1. Classification (GTDB taxonomy): domain Bacteria; phylum Actinomycetota; class Actinomycetes; order Mycobacteriales; family Pseudonocardiaceae; genus Amycolatopsis. The sequence continues at coordinate 2,660,003 of NZ_CP127296.1, read as the reverse complement.
GCATGCGCGGGAGCGGGTCTTCCGCCGGGTGCAGCGAGATCAGCAGCACGCCGCTCACCTGTTCCTGGCGCAGCTTCGGCACCAGCTTCTCGCGCTCTTCGTCGCTGTCGACGAGCATCAGCAGCGGGTGCAGCCCCTCCGGGCGCAGGTGCGCGAGCACGCCTTCGACGACCCGGCCGAAGAACGGGTCGCCGAACACGCCACCGGTGAACGCTTCGACGTGCCGCTCCGGTTCGGACACGACCAGCGCGATCCCGCCGGTGCGCCGGGTGACCAGCGAGCGGGCCGCGCGATTCGGGACGTACCCGGTGTCGGCGATGGCGCGTTCGACCGTCTCACGCAGCTTCGGGTCGACGTTGCGCACGCTGTTCACCACCCGGGACACCGTGGCGCGCGAAACCCCGGCGACCCGCGCGACGTCCTCCAGGGTGGGCGGCTGCGTCGTCACCCGTCCTTTCTAGCACGCTGTGAGAGCGCTCTCCCCGTGCTGCCGGCAACTGGCCCGCTGACAAATGTCACGGGTGGCCGGTGCGGGACGGCACTGCCCGCCGCCGGCCCGCGCGGTGAGCATTTCCGCATGACCAGAACCGAAACCGCCGGCTACCGGCCGGTGCTGCTGCTGACCGGCGCGTACGCCGCGCTCTCCGTCCTCACCTTCGGCGTGATCGTCCTGTTCCGGGACCACCCCGCGATGGTGACCGACGCGGTCTGGGTGCGCGCCACCATCGTCGTCGCCAGTTCGCTGCTGACGTTCGCCTTCGCCCGCAGCGCCGCCCGGGGTTCGCGCAAGGGGCTCCTGCGGCTGCGGATCGTCTCGGCGGTGATGCTGGTGGCGATCGCCGTCATCGTCGGGTGGCCCGGGTTGTTCCCGCTGTGGCTGCGGATCGAGCAGGCCGCCTGCGGGCTGCTGCTGCTCGGGGTGACCGTGCTGGTCAACGGCCGGCGACCGCGGGGACGGTAGCGTGCCGGTGGTGGACGGGACGAGGGACGTGCAGCGCTGGGTGCGCGGCTGGCGGCTGCGGCTGCTCGACGCCGGCATGCTCGTCTACCCGGCCGTGACCGTGGCCGGCGTGCTGCAGCATTCCGCGGGCCCCGCCGCTTTCGCGGGCTGCCTGGTCGTGGCCGCCTTCGCCGTCGGCTACCTGCTCGCCGCGACCGCGGCGGCCCGCCGGGCCACGCGGCCGTTCTGGCTGCTGACCGGTGGCTGCGCCGTGCTGTTCGCCGTCGCGATCCCGTTCGCCCGCGCCGACGCCTTCTTCCTCGCCGCCGTCGTCCTTTCCCTCGCCGTGCCGCGGCTCCCCCGGCGCCTCGCGATCGGGCTGGTGGCGGCGGCCGCGCTCGCCGCCGTCGCCGGGCCCTGGCCGGGCGGGCCGGGCTGGACGCAGGCGGTCGCGCTCGTGTTCACCGTGCTCGTGGTGTCCGCGTTCGCCGAGGCGATCCGGGCGAACACCGCGCTCGTCGAGGCCCGCGCCGAGGTCGCGCGGCTGGCGTCCGAGGCCGAACGGACCCGGATCGCGCGGGACCTGCACGACCTGCTCGGCCACTCGCTCACCGCGATCACGGTGAAGAGCACCCTGGCCCGGCGGCTGGTCACGGCGGAGGCCACCCGCGCGGGCGAGGAGATGGCGGCCGTCGAAACGCTGGCGCGGCAGGCGCTGGCCGACGTCCGCGCGGCCGTGTCGGGGTATCGCGAAGTCACCCTGGCCGGCGAGCTCGCCCGCGGCCGCGAACTGCTGCGCGCGTGCGGGGTGGCCGCGGACCTGCCGACGGCCACCGACGTGGTCGGCCCGGCGCACCAGGAGCTCTTCGGCTGGGTGGTGCGGGAGGGCTTGACCAACGTGGCCCGGCACGCGCGGGCGACGCGGTGCTCGGTGACGCTCTCGGCGTCCACAGTGGAGGTCGTCGACGACGGCGGCGGCGGGGTCGCGAGCGGGGGTTCCGGGCTCGACGGGCTGCGCGAGCGCGTCCTCGCGGCCGGCGGGTGCTTTTCGGCGGGTCCCCTGGACCCGCACGGGTGGCGGCTGCGGGTGACGGTGTGACCATCCGGTTGCTGCTGGCCGACGACCAGGCGCTGGTCCGGGAGGCGTTGTGCGCGCTGCTCGCGCTCGAGGACGACTTCGAGGTGGTCGCCTCGGTGGGCCGCGGGGACGAGGTCGTCGCGGCGGCTCGCGAGCACCGGCCCGACGTCGCCCTGCTCGACATCGAAATGCCCGGCCTGGACGGCCTGGCGGCCGCGGCGGTGCTGGCCGCGCAGGTGCCGGACTGCCGGATCGTCATGCTGACGACGTTCGGGCGGGCGGGGTACCTCAGGCGCGCGATGGAGGCGGGCGCGGCCGGGTTCGTGGTGAAGGACGCCCCGGCCGACGTGCTCGCCGACGCGATCCGCCGGGTCCGCGGCGGGGAGCGGGTGGTGGACCCGGCGCTGGCGGTGGCGACGCTGGCGGCGGGCGAATCGCCCCTGACGGCCCGCGAGCGCGATGTCCTCATCACGGCGCGGAGCGGGGCGACGATCGCGGAGATCGCTTCGCGGCTGTACCTGTCCGAGGGGACCGTGCGCAACTACGTGTCGGCGGCGATTGCCAAGACCGGGGCGCGCAACCGGGTGGAAGCCGTGCGGATGGCGGACGAGCGGGGCTGGCTGTAGCTCGCGGCGCAGGTGCGCGGCTAGGTTGGACCCATGCCCGAACCGATCCTGGTCTCCATCGCCGCCGCACTGGCGGCGAAGGGTGCGACCGGCCTGTACGACCTGGTCAGACGCAAGTTCGCCAAGGACCCCACGGCCGTCGCGGTGCTGGAGGCGGCGTCGGCCGCCCCGGACGACGACCGGCCGATCACGGCGCTGGCCGAGCGGCTGTACGAGGCGGAGGCGGAGGACGGGGAGTTCGCGGAGGCGCTGCGGACGGAGTGGGAGAAGCTGCCGGGCTCGCACGGGGACGTGCACAACTCCGTGACCGGGAACGTCACCGGCAAGGTCGTGCAGCTCCGGGACGTGCACGGCGACATCAACCTCTGAGCCGCGGTGGCGACCGGGACCATTCGTCGGCCACGCGGCCCGGACGGTGGCCTGGGCCGTCAGCCGAACAGCCGGGCCTCCGCCGCCGCCCAGTCCGCCGTTCCCGATGGCTCGTAACGCCGGATCTCCTGCGTCTCGCGCACCAAAGCCCGCATGGCCGCCAGATCCGGCAGGTCCTCCCCCAGCGCCCGGGCCTGGACCAGCACGTTCCCCAGCGCCGCGGCCTCGACCGGGCCCGCCAGCACCGGGACCCCGCACGCGTCCGCCGTCGACTGGCACAGCAGCTCGTTGCGGGCTCCGCCGCCCACCAGGTGGACTACGTCGACCTGACGGCAGGCAAGGCGGGCCGCGGCGTGGATCGCCCGGCGGTGGGCCAGGGCCAGGCTGTCCACGATGCAGCGGACCACCGCCGCCCGGCCGGCCGGCGGGCGCTGGCCCGTCGCGCGGCAAGCCGCCTCGAGCCGGGACGGCATGTCCCCGGGCCTCATGAACGCCGGCGCGTCGATGTCGACCACCGCCGCCAACGCGGGTGACGAAGCCGCGGCGGCCAGCAGCGCCGGGAGGTCCTCCGGGCACGACCAGGTGCGCAACGTCTCCGACAGCACCCACAGGCCCATCACGTTGCGCAGGAACCGGATGGTCCCGTCGACGCCACCCTCGTTCGTGAAGTTCGCCGCCAGCGCCGCGTCGCTCAGCTCCGGTGCCGGCAGCTCCAGACCGGCCAGCGACCACGTGCCCGACGAGATGTACGCGAAGTTCGTCCCGGGGGCCGCCGGGACCGCGACGACCGCCGACGCCGTGTCGTGCGAGCCGACCGCCACCACCGGCAGGCCGGACAGCTCGTCCGCCGTCCCCACCACCGTCCCCGGGTCGCGCAGCGGCGGCAGCAGCCGCGGTGGGATGCCGACCCGCGAAGCGAGCGAAGTCGCCCACGTCCGCGCACGGACGTCGTAGAGCTGCGTCGTCGACGCGTTCGTGCGCTCGGCGCCGATCGAGCCCGTGAGCCAGTGGTTCAGCAGGTCGGGGATGAGCAGCATCGTCGACGCCGCCTCGAGCCGGTCGCCTTCCGAAACCAGCTGGTAGAGCGTGTTGAACGGCAGCTGCTGCAGTCCCGTCACGTCGTAGAGCTCGCGCGCGGACACCTTCGCCAAGACTTGGGAAAGCACGCCTTCGGTGCGCGAGTCGCGGTAGTGGACGGGGTTGCCGAGCAGCGCGCCGCGGTCGTCCAGGAGCCCGTAGTCGACGGCCCAGGAGTCGATGCCGACGCCGTCCAGGCGCCCGGCTTCGCGGATGCCGGCCAGGGTTTCGCGGTAGAGGCCCAGGATGTCCCAGTACAGCGCCGGCCCCGCGCGGACGCCGCCGTTCGGGAAGCGCCGCACCTCCTCGACCGTCAGCAGCGACGGCCCGGCCGTGCCGGCCATCACCCGTCCGCTGGACGCGCCGAGGTCGACGGCCCCCACTCGCTTCACGGGCGGACCACCGTCAGCTCCAAGCCGAGCAGGTCCGCGACGGCCGTCAGCTCGGCGACGCGGTGGCCGGTGCCGAGCGCCCAGTGGTGCGCGATGCCGCTGGCGGACCACGCGTCGGTCCACTCCCCCGGGTCGCAGCCGAAGTCGACGCGGGAGGTGGTGTTGCCGATCCGCAGCAGCGGGCCGGGCACCACGGTGCCTTCCGACGCGATGAGCGTGAACGTCCCGTCGCGGCGCTGGCCGAGCCCGCACAGCGTCACCGGCCCGTGCTTGACGTCGAACTCCACCGACACGCCCCAGCCGCGCTTGCCGTGGTAGACGCCGAGGCCGCGCAGGAGCGGCTTGCGGGCACTGATCCCGAGGTGCGCCGGGCCGTCGTGGCCCATCTCGACCACGCCGTCGCGGAAGTTCAGCGCCTGCAGCTCGGTGAACGAGCCGCCGGCGCCGAGGCGGTCCATGACGAGCATGGCCAGGGACGTCCGCAGCTCGTACTCGCCGACGGCCGGGATGCCGCGCGCGGTGAGCAGGGACGCGCCGAGGATGAACCCGGCGCCGACGCGTTCGTGGGTCTCCCCGTCGAGGCCGCGGTGGTAATAAGCCAGGGAGTCCAGCGAGAAGTCGTCGACGAGCCGGTCGAGCGCCACCGAAACCCGGGCGCCCCAAGCGAAGTCTTCGTCCACGACGGACTCGTCCACAGTGAACACTTCACGGGCCAGTGCGACGCGCGCGGCGGTCTCGTCATCGCTGACCTTCTCCACGCGCACCCGCAGGTCGTCGACCTCCAGGATCTCGACGTGCCCGCCGAGCTGGGCCGACACCAGGGTCGGGTCGGTGGAGACGTCCATCATGCCCGGGTAGAGGTGCCCGAGCAGGCCGTGCCGGCCGTGCCGCAGGGCCGCCCGTACCCCGGCCGCCTTGATCCACCGCTCGATCCGCGTCCACGCGCGCGGATCCTCCAGGTACCCGGACACCGAGCGGAACTCCACGCCCAGGCGCCGGAAACTGTTGGCCATCTCCGGCAGCGGGCAGGCGCCGCAGTAGGCCAGCCACGCGCCGGTGTCGAAGGACTCGTGCTCCATCGCCTCGGTGGGCTGCAGGTTCAGCAGCAGCACCGGCGCACCCGAGCGCTGCGCGACCGGCGCCAGCATGCTGGACGTCAGGTACGTCGTGAGAAAGCCGACGATCAGGTCGCAGCCGGCCACCCGCAGCTTCTCCGCCGCGGCCGCGCCTTCCTGGGCGTCCGAGACGAAGCCCGCGTCGATCACCTCGCAGTCCATGGTGGACAGCCGCTCGGTGACACGCCGCGCCGAGGCCTGCAGCTGGGGCAGCAGCGCGGGGAACTGCGGCCAGTAGGCGCCGAGCCCGCCGGAGACGAGGCCGACGCGGGTGCGGCGCGGGGTGATGCGATCCATGGTCATCGGTCCTCCGTCAGCGCAGGAACGCGGCGGCCACCCCGGCGTCCACCGGCACGTGCAGGCCGGTGGTGTGGGTGAGGTCGCCGCCGGTGAGGGCGAACACCGCCGCCGCGACGTGCTCGGGCAGCACCTCGCGCTTGAGGATGGTCCGCTGGGCGTAGAACTCGCCCAGCTTCTCCTCCGGCACGCCGTAGACGGCGGCGCGCTGGGCGCCCCAGCCCCCGGCGAAGATGCCCGAGCCCTGGACGACGCCGTCGGGGTTGACGCCGTTGACCCGGATGCCGTGGGCGCCGAGCTCGGCCGCCAGCAGCCGCACCTGGTGGGCCTGATCGGCCTTCGCGGCGCCGTAAGCGACGTTGTTCGGGCCTGCGAACACCGAGTTCTTGGACGAGATGTAGACGATGTCCCCGCCGATGCCCTGCGCGACCATGGCCTTCGCCGCGGCCTGGGCGACCAGGAACGAGCCCTTGGCCATGACGTCGTGCTGCAGGTCCCAGTCGCGTTCGGTGGTTTCCAGCAGCGGCTTCGAGATGGACAGCCCGGCGTTGTTGACCACCAGGTCGATCCCGCCGAACGCCAGCACGGTGGCGTCCACCGCGGCCTGGACCGCCGCCGCGTCGGTGACGTCGGCGGTGACCGCCGTCCCGCCGATCTCCGCGGCGACCTCCGCGGCCGCGTCCCCGTTCAGGTCGGCGATGGCCACGCAGGCGCCTTCGGCCGCGAGCCGCTGCGCGATGGCCTTGCCGATCCCCGAACCGGCGCCGGTGACCAGCGCGATCCGCCCGGCGAGCGGCTTGGGCTTCGGCAGCCGCTGCAGCTTCGCCTCTTCCAGCGCCCAGTACTCGATCCGGAACTTTTCGCTTTCCGGGATCGGGGCGTAGGTCGAAACGGCCTCGGCGCCGCGCATGACGTTGATCGCGTTGACGTAGAACTCCCCCGCCACCCGCGCGGTCTGCTTGTCCTTGCCGAAGGAGAACATCCCGACACCGGGGACGAGCACGATCGCCGGGTCGGCGCCGCGCATCGCGGGCGAGTCGGCATCGGCGTGCCGCTCGTAGTAGCCGCGGTAGGCGTCGCGGTACTCCGCGTGCAGTTCCTTCAGCCGCGCGACGACGTCCGCCACGGGCGCGGTCGCCGGAAGGTCCACCACCAGGGGCCGGACCTTGGTGCGCAGGAAGTGGTCCGGGCACGACGTGCCCAGCGCGGCGAGCGGCTGGAGCTTCTCGCGGGAGAGGAACTCGAGCACGACGTCGCTGTCGGTGTAGTGGCCGACGACCCGCTGGTCGGTCGAAGCCAGCCCGCGGATCACCGGCGCCAGCTCCGCCGCCCGCGCCCGCCGCTCGGCGTCGGGCAGCGCCTCGAACCCGGGGACCACCGGCCCGAACGGCTCCGGAGCACCCCGGGACGCCAGGAACTCCTCGGCGGTCCGGATGATCTCCAGGGAGTTCCGCTCGCACTCTTCCGAGCTCGCGCCCCACGCGGTGATGCCGTGGCCGCCGAGGATGACGCCGATGGCCTGCGGGTTGGCCGCCTTCACCGCAGCGATGTCCAAGCCCAGCTGGAACCCGGGCCGTCGCCAGTCCACCCACGCGACGCGGTCGCCGAAGCATTCCTTCGTCAGCGCCGGTCCGTCGGCCGCCGTGGCCAGCGCGATGCCGGAGTCCGGGTGCAGGTGGTCGACGTGCGGGGCCTCGACCAGGCCGTGCATCGCGGTGTCGATCGACGGCGCCGCGCCGCCGCGGCCGTGGAGGCAGTAGTCGAACGCGGCGACCATCTCGTCCTCGCGCTCGACGCCCGGGTAGACGTCGGCCAGCGAACGCAGCCGGTCCAGCCGCAGCACCGCCAGCCCCGCCTCGGTCAGCGTGCCGAGGTCGCCGCCGGAACCCTTGACCCACAGCACGTCGGTGGGCGAACCGGTGACCGGGTCGGTCACCGAACCCTTGGCGGAGGTGTTGCCGCCGGCGTAGTTGGTGTTGCGCGGGTCGGCCCCGAGCGCGTTGCTGCGCGCGATGAGCTGCTCCGGCACGGTCATCCTCATGCTCCCCATCCGGCCTGCGTGCCGCCGGCGCGCTCGGCCACGATCTTCTCCTGGTACCCGCTGCGGTGGTAGGCCGCGATCGGGTCCGGGTCGAGCCCGGCTTCGGTGCGCAGCTCGGCCAGCAGCGGCCGGACGTCGGTGTTGTAGGCGTCCATCAGCACGGCGTTCGCGGCGAGCACGTCCCCCGACTGCTGGGCGGCGCGCAGGGCGTCACGGTCGACCAGCAGCGCCTTCGCGGTCGCTTCCTGGACGTTCATCACCGACCGGATGATCGCCGGGATCTTCGCCTCGATGTTGTGGCACTGGTCGAGCATGAACGCGATGCCGTACGCCGGGTCCAACGCGTCCGCCCGCACGATCTCGTACATGATCCGGAACAGCTGGAACGGGTCGGCCGCCCCGACCATCAGGTCGTCGTCGGCGTAGAACCGCGAGTTGAAGTCGAACGCGCCGAGCTTCCCGGCCCGCAGCAGGAACGCCACGATGAACTCGATGTTCGTCCCGGGGGCGTGGTGGCCGGTGTCGATGCACACCGTGGCCCGCTCCCCCAGCTCGATGCAGTGGGCGTAGGACGTGCCCCAGTCCGGGACGTCGGTGGCGTAGAACGCCGGCTCGAACAGCTTGTACTCCAGCAGCATCCGCTGGTGGTCCCCGAGCCGCTCGTAGGTCTCGCGAAGCGCCGCCGCGAGCCGGTCCTGCCGGTCGCGGATGTCGTCCTGGCCGGGGTAGTTGATGCCGTCGGAGAACCACAGCTTCAGGTCGCGCGAGCCCGTCGCGTCCATGATGTCGATGGCTTCCAGGAGGTGGTCGGTCGCCTTGCGGCGGATGCGGGGGTCGGGGTTGGTCACCGAGCCGAGCTTGTAGTCCTCGTCCTGGAAGACGTTGGTGTTGATCGCGCCGATCTCGACACCGAGGTCCCGCGCGTACGCGGTCATGGCGCCGTAGTCGCCGACCTTGTCCCACGGGATGTGCAGGGCCACGCTCGGCGCGACCCCGGTGAGCTTGTGCACCACCGCGGCGTCGGCGATCTTCTCCTCCGGTGTCCTCGGGACACCGGGCTGCGGGAACACCTTGAACCGGGTGCCCGAGTTCGCGTACGCCCACGACGGCGTCTCGATGCGCTGGGCCCGCAAGGCCTGCTTCACGGCCGTCAAGTCGCCCACGGCGATCACTGTCCTTCCGCGACGGTTGGGGGTTCGAGGTGGAAGACCTCTTCGAGGAGCTGGAAGCCCTCGTCCGGCGGACCGCCGTCGAGGCCGGTGAAGAACTCCGCCATCTCCGCCTGCCAGCGCGCGTTGACCTCGGTCTTCGCCATGGCGGCCTGCGCGGCGGCGAGGTCGTCCGCCTCGACGTAGCCGATCAGGAGGCCGTCCCGGCGCAGGAAGAGCGAGTAGTTGCGCCAGCCGGTGTCGTGCAGGGCCTGCCGCATCTCCGGCCAGACGGCGCGGTGACGCTCGGCGTACTCGGCCAGCCGGTCGGGCTTGACCTGCAGGCAGAAGCAGTATCGGGGCACAGTCCGTCCTTGGTGGGACCCGGCCGGGCCGCCCGTCGCGACCCGGCCGGGAATTTCAGAAGTTGAACTTGTCGATGTTGTTCGCGTCGAACGTCGTCGGCGGGCCGAGGACGATCTCGCCGTTCTCGCCGATCGTGTAGTCGCCGAGCTTGCCCGCCTTGAACTTCTCACCCTGCTTGCCGGTGATCTGGCCGGACTTCAGCGCGACGCCGGCGTAGGCGGCGAGGTAGCCGATGTCGGCCGGGTTCCACAGCGCGAACTGCTTGACCGTGCCGTCCTTGACGAAGGCGCGCATCTGGTTCGGCGTGCCCAGCCCGGTGACCGCGACCTTGCCCTTGTAGCTCGACGAGCTGACGTACCGCGCGGCGGCCGCGATGCCGACCGTGGTCGGCGCGACGATCACCTTCAGGTTCGGGAACGACTGCAGCAGGCCCTGGGCCTCCTGGAACGACTTCTGGTCGTCGTCGTTGCCGTAGGCGACCTTGTCCAGCTTCAGGCTCGCGTACTCCGGCTTCGCCAGTTCCTTCTTGAGGACCTCGATCCAGGCGTTCTGGTTGGTGGCGTTCGGCGTCGCGGACAGGACCGCGATCTCGCCCGAGCCGCCCGAGAGGTCCTTGGCCTGCTTGGCCAGGGCTTCGCCGATGCCCTGCGTGGTGGCCTGGTTGATGAAGACGTCGCGGCAGTCCTTCGCGGCGTCGGAGTCGAACGCGACGACCTTGATCCCGGCACTGCGGGCCTGGTTGAGCGACGGGCACACCGCGTTCGGGTCGTTCGCGGCGATGCCGATGACGTCCTGCTGCTGCTGGATCAGCGTGTTGATGTAGCTGACCTGCGACGACGCGCTGGCGTCGTTCGGCCCGACCAGCTTGTACTCGCCCTTCAGCTCACCGAGGGCGGCCTTGCCGCCGCTGACCTCGATGTCGCTGTAGGGGTTGTTGAGCTGCTTGGGCAGGAACGCCATCTTGACGCCCTCCTTCGCCGCGGCGTTCGGGTTCGCCGCGGCGGTGGACTGCTGGGCGCCGGAGCCGGCGTTGTCGTTCTTGGTCGTGCCGCTGCAGGCGGCCAGGACCAGCACCAGCCCGGCCGAGACCACACCGGTGAGCAACCGTCGGGACATCTTTGTCACCTTTCTGGGGAAACCGCGCTGGCAGCTCGATGGCGGCGCCGGAGCGCCGTTCGGGCCGAGGACACGATGTTGGGGAGCAGGACCGACACGATGAGGAGCACGCCGGTCACGATGTTGAGCGCCTCGTTCGAGACGTCCTGCAGACGCAGCGCGTTCTGCAGCGAGGCGAGCAGGACCACCCCGGCGAGCACGCCGGGCAGCGTGCCCTTGCCGCCGAAGATGGACACGCCGCCGAGCAGCACGGCGGCCACGACGGCCAGTTCGAGGCCGAACCCGTTGTCGGCACGGGCGCTGGAGTACCGCAGCGTCCACAGCACCCCCGCGAGACCCGCGACCGCGCCGCTCACGACGTACAGCCAGAACTTGAGCCGCCCGGTGCGGATGCCGGCGAACCGGGCCGCCTGTTCGCCCGCGCCGGCGGCGAACACCCCGCGACCGATCGGGGTCGCGTGCAGCACGACACCGAAGATCAGCGCGACGACGATCAGCGGGATCAGGACGTTCGGGATCGGGCCGTCGCCGATCGTCCCGGTCACCCAGCTCGTGTAGTCGCGCGGGAAGTCGGCGACCGCGCCGTCGCCCAGCACCACGAAGGCCAGGCCGCGGTAAAGGGCCAGTGTGCCGATGGTGACGGCCAGCGACGGCAGCTTCAGCACGGTGACGAAGAAGCCGTTCAGCGCGCCGAGGACCGCACCGAGCACGATGCAGAGCGGGATGATCGCCTCGATCGTCAAGCCGGCGTCCCACAGCGAGCCCATCACCGCCGACGTCAGGCCGAGCGTGCTCGCCACCGAGAGGTCGATCTCGCCGGTGACGATGATGAACGTCATCGGCAGCGCGACCAGCGCGATCGGGAGCAGGTCGAGCAGCAGGAAGGTGAAGTTGCGGCTGGTGCCGAAGTTGTCCACCGCACCCGAGGCGACGATCAGGACGATCACCGTCACGAGCACGACGGCGGCGTCCCAGCTGAGCAGCCGGCCGAGCCGGTTCCCCTGGTCAGACATGGGAATCCCTCTTCTTCAAAGCCTTGGCGACCCGGACGGCGACGAGCCGGTCGGCGCCGATGGCGAGCAGGATCAGCGCGCCGACGATCGCCTGCTGCCAGAACTGGTTGATGTCGAGCACGGCCAGGGCGCTGCCGATGACGGTCAGCAGGAGCGCGCCGAGGCCCGCGCCCCAGACCGAGCCACTGCCGCCGAACACCGCCACCCCGCCGACGACGGCCGCGGCGACGACGTTGAGCTCGTAGCCGGTGCCGGCGGCCGCGTCCACGGTGCCGAACCGGGCGGCGAACAGGACGCCGGCCAGGCCGGCGAGGGCGCCGCTGACCAGGAACGCCGCGCTCGTGTTGCGGCCGACCCGGATGCCGGCCAGCTGCGCCGCCTGCGGGCTCGACCCCATCGCGTACAGCTCACGGCCGGCGCGGTAGCTGCGCAGCACGATCCCGGCGGCGACCAGGACCAGCAGCGCGATGAGGACCAGCCACGGCACGCCGAGCAGCGACGCGGTGCCGAAGTCCAGGAAGGACGCCGGCAGCTTGTCGGCGTTGATCTGCTGACCGCCGGCCCAGAAGTAGCTGACCCCGCGGTAGGCATACAGCGTGCCGAGCGTGACGACCAGCGCGGGCACCTGGCCGAAGCGCACCAGGGCGCCGTTGAGCAGCCCGCACACCGCGCCCACGCCGAGCCCCACCAGGATCGCGACGATCACCGGCAGGCCCGGGTTGTCCTTCATCAGCGAGCCCACGGCGAACGCCGACAGGCCGAGCACCGAGCCGACCGAGAGGTCGATGTTGCGGGTGATCATCACGATGGCCTGCCCGACGGCGAGCACCGCCAGGATCGCCGTCCCCAGCAGGATGTCGCGGATGCTCTGCCCCGAAAGGAACCGGGAATTCTGCGTCGCGGTGAAGGCGACCAGGACGATCAGGGCGAGCACGATGCCGGATTCGCGGGCCTTCAGCACGTTCGCGGGCCACGACCGTCGCGAAGGGACGGCCGGTTCCTCCGTCACGCGGGCCTCCTCGGTGACAGTCATGCGGCGGCTCCCTGCCCCATCGCGGCGAACATCACCGAGTCCTCGGTCGCCTCGGCGCGCGGGAGCTCGGCCACGATCCGGCCCTCCCGCATCACCAGCACGCGGTCGGCCATGCCCAGCACCTCCGGCAGTTCCGAGGACACCATCACGATCGCGACGCCTTCGGCGGCCAGCGAGGACATCAGCCGGTGCACCTCGGCCTTCGTGCCGACGTCGATGCCGCGCGTCGGCTCGTCGACGATCAGCACCTTCGGTGCCATCGCCAGCCACTTCGCCAGTACGACCTTCTGCTGGTTCCCGCCCGAAAGCGTGCCGACGGGGTCGCCGAGGCGGCGGTACTTGGTGCGCAGCCGCTCGGTCCAGTGCCGGGCTTCCCGGCGTTCGCTCGCCCCGGTGAGGAAGCCGAGCTTCGAGAGGGCGCGCGAGCGCGGCAGCGTCACGTTCCGCTCGATCGAGAGGTCCATGATCAGGCCCTGCTGGCGCCGGTCCTCGGGCACGAGGGCCATCCCGGCGGCCATCGCGGCCCGCGACGAGTGCGGCTTGAGGTTCTTGCCGCTCACCTTCACCACCCCGGCGTCCCGCTCGTCGACGCCGAACACGGCCTGGACGACTTCCGAGCGGCCGGAGCCGACCAGCCCGGCGAACGCGACGATCTCCCCGGCGCGCACGGAGAAGGAGACGTCGCGGAACACGCCCTCGCGGGCGAGGCCCTCGACCTCCAGCACGATCGCGCCGGGCTCGACGTCCTGCTTCGGGAACAGCGCGTCGACGTCGCGGCCGACCATGCGCTTCACCATCTCCTCGACGGTGACGTCCTCGATGGCGTCGGTGGAGACGTGCTTCCCGTCGCGCATGATCGTCACGCGCTGGCAGAGCTCGGTGATCTCCTCGAAGCGGTGGGAGATGAACATGATCGCCGCGCCTTCCTGGCGCAGCGTCCTGGCGACGGAGAACAGTCGCTCGACTTCGATCCGGGTCAGCGCGGCGGTCGGCTCGTCCATCACCAGCACGCGGGCGTCGGCGCTGAGCGCCTTGGCGATCTCGACGATCTGCTGGTCGGCGATGGACAGCCCGCGGGCCGGGCGGGCGGGGTCGATCCGGACGCCGAGACGGGCGAAGAGCCGCTCGGCCTCGGCGCGGATCGCCGCCCGGTCGATCCGGCCGAGGCTCTTGCGCGGGTGGCGGCCCATCACGATGTTCTCCGCGACGCTCAGGTCCGGGAACAGCGTGGGCTCCTGGTAGATGACCGCGATGCCGGCGGCCTTGGCGTCGGCGGGCGAGCCGAATTCTCTCGCCTCGCCGTCCAGCAGCAGCGTGCCGTCGTCGGGTTTGTGCACGCCGGCCAGCATCTTGACGATCGTGGACTTGCCGGCGCCGTTCTCCCCGACCAGCGCGTGGGCCTCCCCGGCGTGCAGCCCGAAGCTCACACCGGCGACGGCCGCGACCGCGCCGAACGACTTCGTCACGCCGCGCACCTCCAGCAGAGGGGCCCGGCCCGGGCGTGGGCGCGTCATCGCGACCTCCGGATTGAAAGGTTTCACAAATCTGGTGCGGTGAAGCTACTATGCGGCAGAAGAAGAAGTCAATGCATCGGTGCAGCCGTGGCCAAACGGCATCTCCAGCGGGTAGTTCGTGGTGATGTTACGTTTCAACGCCCGGGGCGAGAGGGGGTCCGGATGGTGGTCAGGGAGCCGGGTGCCGAGCCGCGCGCGGCGGGCATGAAGGAGGTCGCGGCGGCCGCCGGAGTCTCCCTCGGCACGGTGTCCAACGTGCTCAACCGGCCCGACCGGGTCAGCCCGGTGACCCGGGCCAAGGTCGAAGCCGTGATGGCCGAACTCCGCTTCGTGCGCAACGAATCCGCCCGGCAGCTGCGGGCCGGGCGCAGCCGGGTGCTGGCCTACGTCATGCTCGACGGCAGCAACCCGTTCTTCACCGATGTCGCGGCCGGCATGGAAGACGCCGCGGACGCCGCCGGTGAGGGCGGCCTTTCCCTCTTCCTCTGCAACAGCGCGCACCAGCCGTCGCGGGAGGCGGCCTACCTCGGGCGTCTCGAACAGCAGCGCGTCCAGGGCGTCCTCATCACGCCGGTCGACCCGGACGCCCCGCTGCTGGGCGAGATCGCCCGCCGCGGCACGCCGGTGGTCGTCGTCGACCGGACGCCGGAAGGCACCACGCACTGCTCGGTCGCGGTCGACGACGTCTACGGCGGCGAGATCGCCGTGCGGCACCTGGTCGAACAGGGCCACGAGCGGATCGCCTTCATCGGCAACCACACGACGGTCGGCCAGGTCCGCGACCGGCGGCTCGGCGCGTTGCGCGCCCTCGAAGCGGCCGGGCTCGGCCCGGACCACCTGGTCGACCTGACGACGACGGCGCTCACGGTGGCCGACGGCCGCGGCGCGGGCCAGCGGCTGGCCGGACTGCCGGCGTCGGTCCGCCCGACCGCCGCGTTCTGCGCCAACGACCTGGTCGCCCTCGGCCTGCTGCAGACGTGCGCGAACCTGCGCATGAGCGTCCCGGACGACCTGGCGATCGTGGGCTACGACGACATCGAGTTCGCCGCGGCGGCCGCGGTCCCGCTGACGTCGGTCCGCCAGCCGCGGCGGCGCCTGGGCCGCACGGCCGTCGAGCTGCTGCTGGCGGAAACGACCGAAACCGGCCACGAACACCGGAAGGTCGTGTTCACCCCGGAGCTGGTGGTCCGCGCCTCGACCCTGCGCTGAGCAACCCGCTGATCGTTTGTGACGTCTTACCGGTCACCGGCGATAAGCCAGGGGAGCCCGAGCACGGAGGTCGTGGATGGCCGACTCGCACAGCAGCCCGGGCCTGTCCCGGCGCGGGTTCCTGGCTGCCGGCGGGGCCGCGCTGCTCGGAGTCGTCGCCGGGTCGGCCGGGCACGCCACACCCGGGCCGGAAACGCCGCGGCTGGGCGATTTCTGGCTGTTCGGGCGGTACGACGACGGCTGCACCGAGCTCGGCTTCGACGAGATCGACCTCTCGCCGGTGCAGCTGCCCCACTGCGTCACCCCGCTTTCGTGGACCGGGTGGGACCCGGCGTCCTGGCAGGACCGCTGGATCTACCGCAAGCACTTCACCGCGACGACGACCGAACGCCACACCGCCCGCTTCGACGGCGTCATGACGAACGCCGAAGTGCACCTCAACGGCCGGCTCGTCGCCACCCACGAAGGCGGCTACCTGCCCTTCGAGGTGGCGCTGCCGGACGTCGTGGCGGGCGACAACGTGCTGGCCGTGGTCGTCGACGGGCGGTGGGCGCTGGACGTGCCGCCCAATCTGCCGCGCGGCGGGGGGCCGTCGCTGATCGACTTCTACCAGCCGGCCGGCATCTACCGCCCCGCCGCGGTCGGCACGGTGCCCCGGATCCGGCTGGCCGACGTCTTCGCGCGGCCCGTCGACGTCCTCTCCCCCGGCCGGTCGCTGCACCTGACCTGCACGCTCGACGTGCCCGTCGTGGGCGAGGTGACCGCGTCGGTGCTCCAAGCGGGTCGCGAACTCGCCCGCGGCGGCGCGCCGGTGCGCGGCACGACGGTCGAATTCGACGTCGGCGGGCTCGGCGGGGTACGGCTCTGGGACGTCGAAGACCCCGCGCTCTGCGAAGTCGTGGTGACGGTCCAGTCCGGGAAGCACGCCCTCGACCAGCGGGTGGTGCGGACCGGGTTCCGCGACGCGCGGTTCACCACCGACGGCTTCTTCCTCAACGGACGGCGGCTCAAGCTGTTCGGGCTCAACCGCCACCAGTGGTACCCGTTCGCCGGCGGCGCGCTGCCGGACCGCGTGCAGCGGCGTGACGCGGAAATCCTGCGCCGCGAGCTGAACTGCACCATGGTCCGCTGCTCGCACTACCCGCAGTCGAGCGCGTTCCTCGACGCCTGCGACGAGCTGGGCCTGCTGGTGTGGGAGGAGATCCCGGGCTGGGGCCACGTCGGGGACGACGCCTGGCAGCGGCGGAACCTGGCGGACGTCGAGGGGATGGTGGTGCGCGACCGCAACCACCCGAGCATCGTCGTCTGGGGCACGCGGGTGAACGAGGCCAACGGCACGACGGCGATGTACCAGCGGACCGGGCGGCTGGCCCGGCAGCTCGACCCGTCCCGGCCGACCAGCGGCGCGCTGGCCAGCACCACGCTCGGCCGGTTCGCCGGCAGCGACGTCGAAATCCTGGCCTACAACGACTACACCGCCCGGCGCGGGGCACCCTTCCGGCTGCGCCCGCCGCGGCCGGGGGTGCCGTACCTGGTGACCGAGACGATCGGCACGATCGCCGGGGCCCGGGCCTACCGCCGGACCGACGCTCCTGGCGTCCGGCAGCAGCAGGCGGAACTGCACGCCAAGGCCCACGACCTGGCCGCCGCCGACGACCGCTACTGCGGGCTGCTCGCCTGGTGCGCGTTCGACTACCCGTCGGGCTGGCAGCGGGCGGTCGGCGGGTCCAAGTACGCCGGGGTGTCGGACATCTTCCGGATCCCCAAGCCCGCCGCGGCCTTCTACGCCTCGCAGGCCGACCCCGCGGTCCGGGCGGTCGTGGAGCCCGGCTTCGCCTGGGACTTCACGGCCCAGCCGGCCGGGCCCGGGCCGGGGGCGACGATCTGGTCCAACTGCGACCGCCTGCTGCTGTTCCTCGACGACCGCCCGGCGGGCGAGGCCCGCAGCCGGCGCGCGGACTTCCCGCACCTGCGCTACCCGCCGTTCGCGGCCGACCTGGTCGTGCCGAAGGGGCGGCGGCCGCAGCTGCGCATCGACGGCTACGCGGGCGGGCGGCTGGTCGTCAGCCGGCGGTTCAGCGGCGACCGGACTTCGGACGTGCTCAGCTGCGTGCCCGACGACCCGGAACTGCTCGCGGACGGCAGCGACGCGACCCGGGTGGTGGTGGCGGCGGTGGACCGCTTCGGGACGCTCCGCGCGGGGACGGCGGGCGAGGTGCGGCTGACGCTGACCGGGCCGGGCGAGCTGATCGGGGATCCGGCACTGGACTTCGGGGCGACCGGCGGCGCGGCCGCGGTGTGGCTGCGGCCGTTCGCGGGGTCGCCGGCCACCCTGACGCTGACGGCCCGGCACGGGACGCTCGGCTCGGCCACCGCCACGGTCCGGGTGACGGCGAACGCGGCACGCTCTTGAGCGGTGGCCCCGGTCGCCGGCCGCGCGCCCGCCTCACTCCCCCGTGAGCACCGCCGCCAGCACGGCCGCCTGGCTGATCGAGGGAGATCCGCTCGCCGTCAGCAGGGTCACCGGGCCGTCTCCGGCCAGCTCGCGCAGGCGGGTCAGGGCCGCCACGCGATCAGGCTCGCGCAGCTCCGCGCGATAGCGCTCGGCGAACTCCGCGAAC
This sequence comes from Amycolatopsis sp. DG1A-15b, assembly GCF_030285645.1. Lineage (GTDB taxonomy): Bacteria > Actinomycetota > Actinomycetes > Mycobacteriales > Pseudonocardiaceae > Amycolatopsis. The sequence goes on along the minus strand of NZ_CP127296.1, from coordinate 2,642,048 downwards.
CGCTCGGGGTCGTGGCCGTACCAGGTGCGCAGCTCGTCGGAGGGGGCCAGGCCGCGGTACCAGCCGTCGAGGACCACCGATGTTCGGGCGGTGCCGCGGGGCCAGAGCCGTTCGACGAGCACGCGGACGCCGTCGGCGGGCCCGGCCGGGTCGGACAGGCGCGCCACCCGGACGACCGTCGGCTGCATGCGCGCATTCTGCGTCGAGCCGGGTCGGGCCGCCACCGGAGCACAGTGTTGGTCGCTTTCCGTAACCGTCGTGCGACAAGAGGTCAGTTCAGAATGAGTTTGCGGAGGGTGAGACGGACGTGGCGCACGGGCCGGCCGTCCCCGCAGCTACCGCACCCGGCGGCAGCTGCGCCGGGCAGCAACCGGCCCGAACGCCGGCACAAGGGCCACCACGGCGACCGTGGAGGGATCGCCGTGGTGGTCCTACCCCCAGCTCGTGCCGCGCGTGAAACAACGACAGCCGAATCCGCCGGTTTCCCGGCGGCCGAGCCGGCTGCGGACATCGTCGGGAGCGTGCCCGGCAGCCCCGCCAGGATGGCGGACCGGGCCTGCACCACGCTTGCAGTACGCTTGCACACCCGATCGGGTGAACGGAGGTGACCGGGTGGAGTTCCGCGTCCTCGGCGCCGTCGAGGCGACGGCGGACGGCGCCCCGGTCGATCTCGGCTCCCGCAAGCAGCGCCTGGTCCTCGCCGTCCTGCTCCTCGAGACGCCGCGCCCGGTCTCCCTCGAAAACCTCGTGGACCTGCTCTGGCCCGACGATCCCCCGGCCAGCGCGCGCAACACCGTCCAGGCGCTGGTCTCCCGCCTGCGCGCGGTGTTCCGCGCCGCCGGCGGCCCCGAACTCGTCACGGAGGGGCACGGGTACGTCCTGCGCGCCGACCCGGACACCGTCGACGCCCACCGCTTCACCGCGCTGGCCCGCCGGGCCCGTGCGGCCGGCGACGAGGCCGCCGTCGAACTGTTCGACGAGGCCCTCGCGCTCTGGCGGGGCGACGCCCTCGCCGGGGCCGCGTCCGGCGAAGTCGCCGAGCGGCTCCTCGCCGGGCTGAACGAAGCCCGCTGGAGCGCGCTGGAAGACCGCATCGACGCGCAGCTGCGGCTCGGCCGGGGCCGCGACGTGCTCGCCGAGCTGACGACGCTGGTCGCCGCGCACCCGTTCCGGCAGCGGTTCGTCGGCCAGTTCATGCTCGCCCTGCACCGCGAGGGCCGCACCGACGCCGCCCTCGCCGCCTTCCGCGGCCTGCGCGCCCGGCTCGCCACCGAGCTCGGGCTCGACCCCTCGCCGGAACTGACCCGCCTGGAAGCCGCGATCCTCGCCGCCGACCCGGCTCTCGACCCCGCGCCGGAGCCGCCACCCGAGCCGGTCCGCCCGGCCCAGCTGCCCCACGACGTGCGCGGCTTCACCGGCCGTGCCGCCGAGCTGGCCCGGCTCGACGAGCCGGCGGGCCCCGGTCCCGGGGCGGACATCCGCGTGGTCACCGGCATCGCCGGCGTCGGCAAGACCGCGCTCGCCGTCCGCTGGGCGCACCGCGTCCGCGACCGGTTCGGTGACGGCCAGCTCTACCTCGACCTGCGCGGGTTCGACCCGGACCACGAGCCGCTCACCCCGGCCGTCGCGGCCGCGCAGCTGCTGCGGGCGCTGGGCACCGACCCGCGCGCGATCCCGCCGGACCCGGACGGCCGCACCGCGCTGTGGCGCTCCCTGCTGGCCGACCGGCAGGTGCTCGTCCTGCTCGACAACGCCCGCGACAGCGCCCAGGTGACGCCGCTGCTGCCGCCGTCGGGCACGGTGCTGGTCACCAGCCGCCAGCGGCTGGGCGACCTCATCGCCCGCACCGGCGCGCGGGCGGTGCCGCTGTCCGTGCTGCCCGCCGAGGATTCCCGGCAGCTGCTGGAAACCGTGCTCGGGCCGCCCGCGGTCGCCGCCGAGCCGGCCGCGGCGGCGGAGCTGGCCCGGCTGTGCGGGCACCTGCCGCTGGCGCTGCGGCTGGCCGCGGCGAACCTCGGCGCGGGCGAGGTGTCCGGCATCGCGGAGCTGACGCGGGAACTCGCCGGCGGCGATCCCCTTGCCGGGCTGAGCGTCGACGGCGCCGAAGAAAGCGCCGTCACGACGGCGTTCTCCGTGTCGTACCGGGCCCTGCCCGCCGAGCACCGCCTGCTGTTCCGGCGGCTCGCGCTGGTGCCGGGCCAGACGTTCACCGCGCCGGTGGCCGCGCGGCTCGCCGCGGTCGCCGACGGCCGCGCGGGCCAGCAGCTCAAGGCCCTCGCCGCGGCCAACCTCGTCGAACGGCACCTGCCCGGCCGCTACCGCTTCCACGACCTGCTGCGCAGCTACGCGGGCGGCCGGGTCGCGGCGGACGACACCACCGCCGACGGGGCCGCGGCCCGGCGCCGGCTGTTCGACCACTACCTCGCGACGGCCGACGCGGCGGGCCGGCTGCTGATCCCGCACTTCCTCCGGCTGCCCCGGCCCGAACCGGAACAGGCCTTCGACGGCACCGACGACGCGCTGGCCTGGCTGGACACGGAGTGGCCGAACCTCGCGGCCGCCGTCGAGCACGCGGCGGCGCACGGCCCGCACGAGTACGCGTGGCACCTGGCCGACGCCCTGCGGGCGTTCTTCCACCACCGCGGCCACCACACGGAGTGGATCGACACGGCCACGACGGCGCTCGCCGCCGCCCAGTCCGACGGCGATCGGCAGGCGCAGGCGGCGATGCGGCTGTCCATCGCGCTCGCCGGGGTCAACAGCGGCCGCTACACCGAAGCCCGCGCCCATCTGACGACGGTCCTGAACGACGGGCTCGCGGCGGAGTGGCCCACCGGGCGCGCCGCGGCACTCAACAACCTGAGCGCCGTGCACCAGCGCCTCGGCGACGCGCACGAGGCGATCGCGTGCGGCCTCGAGGCGCTGCGGCTGTGCGAAGAGACCGGCATGGCGGCCATCACGATGGCGCTGGCCAACCTCGGGTTCGCCTGCGGCCAGGTCGGCGACTTCGACGCCGCGCTCGGCCACTTCGGCCGCGCGCTGGAGATCGCCGAACGCGACGGCGCGCGGTTCAGCGTGGCCGTGCTGCTGGTCGACCTCGGGCACGTCCACCGCGACCTCGGGAACCCCGTCGCGGCCGAGTTCTACGAACGGGCCCTGACCGCCAACCGGGAACTCGGCTACCAGTACGGCGAAGCGGCGGCGCTGTCCGGCCGCGCGGTCATGGAGGCCCGGGCGGGCGACGCCACCCGGGCCCTCACCGACGCGGCCGACGCGGTGGAACTGACCCGCCGCATCGGTGACCGCGGCACCGAGGCGTCGGCGCTGGCCGCGCTCGGCGAAGTCTGCCTCCGGCTGGACCGCGCGGCCGATTCCGTCGCCCCGCTGACAACAGCACTGGACATCGCCCGCGAGACCAGCTTCACGTGGTGCGAAGCCGCGGCGCTGACCGGTCTCGCCGAAGCCGCGCTCGCCGTGGGCGACGCCGAATTGGGGCGCACCCACGGCGAAGCGGCGGTCAAGCTCGCCACCCAGGCGGGCTACCGGCCCCTCGAAGTCCGGGCGGCCCGCACCCTGGCGAGCTGAGGGCCCTCTGTCAGGCGGCCTGTTGGTGGTGGGTGTTGAGTCGGCCGTGTAGGTCGGGGTTGTAGGGCTTGTGGTCGTGCCAGTAGCGCCAGAGGATCCTGGGCCAGGCCGAAGGCGCCTGCCAGGACCAGTCGATCGCGAACGCGGGAAATCAAGCACTCCGGTCCGGGACGTGACGGTCGGTCGCTCACTGAGGCGCTCCAGGCCGACAAGCCTCGGCGCACAGCCCTGTGGCCGATCTGCACGTCCCGGGCCACCAGGCCCCGCAACTCTCAGCCAGGTCATCCCCACCGGGTGACTTCGTCAGCCCGGCAGACCCGGGGTGCAGACAAGACGCATCCGCCTGTCCACCCCCAACGTCCACCAGTGAGCGTCAGCAGGTGGCCGGCGCCGAGCACTTGGCGCGGGCCAGGATGGTGCTGAAGTTGTCCTGGTAGGCCGCGCTGATCGCCGCGTTCTCGACCTTGATCAAAATTTCGTCGTTGTCGCGCAGGGCCGCGCCGGAGATGTTGTGCGAGCCGGTGAAGACGAGCGCGCGGCCGGCCTTCTCGCTGTAGTTGCCCGTGTAGAGCATGTACTTCGAGTGCACGGTGATCTCACGGTCGTTCGCGGTCGTGGTGAACCGCTTGAGCGTCACGTTCGCCTTGCCCTTGAGGGCGGCCAGCGCCGCGGTGCCCATGTCGTCGTAGACGATCCGGACCTTGCAGCCCAGCTTCGCGATGCGGACCAGCTCCGTGACGACCGGGGTGCGCGAGTCGGCGATGTTGGCCTGCACGACGTTGAGCGAGCAGCCCGCTTCGTACTTGGTGATGTACTTCAGCAGCTGCGCCCACGTGTCGGTGGCGAACTCCTCCGAGGCGCCGCCCTGGGAGTCGGCGCGCGGCGAGAGATAGCTGGTGACCATGGTGGTCAGCGTCTTGTGGTAGCCGGCGTCGTCGAAGTAGTCGTTGTTCTTCTTCTGCGCCAGCATCTTCTGCATGTGCCCGAGGTAGAAGCCGTACAGGTCGGGGTCGCCGTGGGTGAGCAGGGCGTTGTTGAACATGTTGCCCTGCACCGTGGTCAGGTTGTACGAGCCGATGACGACGACGTCCTTCTTGCCCTCGGTCTCGGAGAACATCCACAGCTTGTCGTGGTTGATCGAGTGCGGGCTGCCGTCGTGGGCGATGCACCCGGTGTTGTCGCCGCCGGTGCCGCAGAAGACCAGCTGGGTCAGCCCGGCGGACTTGAGGATCGGCATCGCGGTGTTGGCGGGGTCGTCGTCCGCGGCGCCGTCGAGCGCGATCCGCACCTTGACGCCACGGGCCTGCGCCGCCTTGATCGCCTCGGCGAGCGCGGGCCGGGTCCAGCTGAAGAGGGAGATGTGGATCTCCGCCCCGGCCGGGGTGCCGTTGGTCAGCTGGACCAGCCGCGTTTCGATCGAGTGGTCGCGGTCGCCGTTCTCGGGCGGGTTGTTGAAGATCGCTTCCATGCCGGTGGCGCCGGCGGCCACCGGCGCCGAAGCGGCGTGCGCGACGCCGCTGCCGGCCAGCGCGAGCAGCGCGCCGACGGCCACGGTGAGCGCCTTGAACTTGGGGGCCATGTCGTCCTCCCTGTCGGAAGGACCCAAGCTCGCAAGCCGGTGTACAAGATCCGTACACCCGGACGTTGCCGCGCATACACGACGAAAGGGGCGTCCGGGCGGGGAGGAACCCGACTCTTGGCGGGTTCCGCCCATCCGGACCGCAGAGGACGCTTCTCCTGGCTCCCACGGGCGGAGCCGGGAAAGGACGACCTCCATGAGATCGAGGGTGCTTCCTGCTGCGCTCGGCGTGGCCATCGGCCTGCTGGGCACCGTCGCCGTCGCCACGCCGGCCGAGGCCGCCGCGGTCTGCGGTGACCAGCTCGTCGGCAACGGCGGGTTCGAGAGCGGCACCACGCCGTGGACCCAGACCAGCGGCGTCATCTCCGCCGCCACCACGGCGGAACCCGCGCACGGCGGGACGATGGTCGCCTGGCTGGATGGCACCGGCAGCACGCACACCGACACCCTGTCCCAGTCGCTGACGTTGCCCGCCGGCTGCGCGTCGGCGACCCTTTCGTGGTGGTCGCACATCGACACCAAGGAGACGACGACCAGCACCAAGTACGACAAGCTGGTGGTCCAGGCGGGCACCGACACCCTGGCGAGCTACTCGAACCTCGACAAGAACACCGGCTACGTCCAGCGCACCGTGGACGTCTCCCGCTACCTCGGCCAGACCGTGACGCTGAAGATCACCGGCACCGAGGATTCCAGCCTGGCCACCAACTTCGTCCTCGACGACTTCACGCTGACCACGACCGGGACGAGCAACCCGCAGTCGCCGGTCGTCACTTCGCCGGGTAACCAGAGCGGCGCCGTCGGCCAGGCCGCGTCCCTGCAGATCCAGGCGAGCGACCCGCAGGGCGACGCGCTCACCTACAGCGCGACCGGCCTGCCCGCGGGCCTGACGATCGGCGCGAGCACGGGCAAGATCACCGGTACCCCGACGACCGCGGGCACGTCATCGGTGACCGTGACGGCGAAGGACCCGGCCGGCAACAGCGGCAGCGCCACGTTCACGTGGACGATCTCGGCCGCCCCCGCCGACTCGACGCGCACGCCGGTCAACCCCGCCTACACGGTGAACCTCACGTCGAACACCGCGGGGGACACCTGGACCGGGCACCAGAGCGTCGGCTTCACCAACGGCTCGGCGACCGCGCTGCCCGAGGTGTACCTGCGGCTCTGGGACAACTACCACGGCAGCTGCCCGAGCACGCCGATCACCGTCACGAACGTCACCGGCGGCACGGCGTCCGCGCTGAGCGTGAACTGCACGGCCATGAAGATCACCCTGCCCGCGCCCCTGGCGCAGGGCCAGTCCGCGACGATCGGGTTCGACCTGAAGATCGTCGTGCCCAGCGGAGCCGACCGGTTCGGCCACGACGGCGCGTACAACATGATCGGCAACGCGCTGCCGGTGCTCGCCGTCCGCGATGGCGCGGGCTGGCACCTCGACCCGTACACGAACAACGGCGAGTCGTTCTACACGGTGATCAGCGACTTCGACGTCACGCTCGTGCACCCGGCGTCGCTGCTGACCCCGGCCACCGGCACCTCGACCGAGACGACCAGCGGTACCACGACCACCACGCACGCCGTGGCGGCCAAGGTGCGGGACTTCGCGTGGGCCGCCGGGCCGTTCGCGAAGATCACGACCACGTCCGGCAAGGGCGTGCGCGTCAACGTCTACTCGGTCAGCGGGATCTCCACCAGCAGCGCCAGCCAGATGCTGAGCCTGGCCGCCGACTCCATCGACGTCCACTCGGGACGCTTCGGCGACTACCCGTACGGCGAAGTGGACGTGGTGCTGGACAACAACTTCTGGTTCGGCGGTATGGAGTACCCGGGCTTCGTGCTGGACCTCGTTTCCACCACGGCGCTCCCCCACGAGCTGGCGCACCAGTGGTTCTACGGGATCGTCGGTGACGACGAGTACAACTCGCCGTGGCTCGACGAGAGCTTCACCGACTACGCCACCGACCTCTACCGCGGGATCACCGGCAGCGGCTGCGGCATCACGTGGCAGTCGAGCGCGGAGAAGCTGACCAACTCGATGGCCTACTGGGACGCGCATTCGTCCCGGTACTCCACGGTGGTCTACAACTACGGGAAGTGCACCCTGCACGACCTGCGGCGGCTGATCGGCGACACGGCGATGGCGAACCTGCTGAAGTCCTACGCCCAGTCGCACTGGTACGGCGTGTCGACCACGGCGGAGTTCAAGGCGGCGGCGCAAGCGGCCGCCGGGTCGACCGACCTGACGTCGTTCTGGGCTTCGCACCGCGTGGAGGGCTGAAAACCGGTTGGAGTTCCCCGTCCGCGTCCGCCACTGTGGGGACGTGGACGGGGAACGGCTTTTCTGTGACGTCGGCTTGGCCGAGCGCATCGAACGCGCGGAGGCGCGGTTCGTCGCGGCGTGCAGTGACGCGGCGCGAGCCCGGACGGGCGGCACCGGCGGGTTCGCGCGCCCGCTCGCCGGGGGCGTCGCCAGCTTCGCCGAGGCGGACTCGCCGTTCAACAAGGTCGCGGGCCTCGGTTTCGCCGGCCTGCCCGAAGACTTCGACCAGGTTGAAGCGGCTTTCGCCGAGCTGGGCGCGCCGGTGCAGGTCGAGCTGTGCCACCTGGCCGATCCCTCCGTCGGGACGTTCTTGACCGCGCGCGGCTACCGGCTGGAGTCGTACGAGAACGTGCTCGGCCGGCGCCTCGGCGGCCCGGTGGAAGCCGCCGACGGCGAGGTGCGGCCGTGCCGGGACGACGAGCTGGAAACCTGGCTGGCCGCCATCGCCGGCGCCTCCATGGTCACCGACACCGGAGGCCTGCCTTCGCACGAAGACTTCACCCCCGGGATCATCGTGAACGCACTGCGGGACATGGCCGGGGTCCGGCGGTACACCGCGGAGCGGAACGGCGAGTTCGCCGGCGGCGCGAGCTTCCGGGTCACCGACGGGATCGCGCAGTTCGCCGGCGCCGCGACCGTGCCCGCCCATCGCCGCCGCGGTGTCCAGACGGCCCTGCTGCGCACCCGGCTCGCCGCGGCCACCGCGGCGGGGTGCGATGTCGCCATCGTCACGACGCTGCCGGGGTCGAAGTCGCAGCAGAACGCCCAGCGGCAGGGCTTCGACCTGCTCTACGCCCGGGCGATCCTGGTGAAGGGCACCTCGGCGACGAGGTCTTCCGGCGCCGACAGCCGCCAGGCTTCGTAGAGGAGCTCGGCGAGTTCGTCGGCGTCGATGCCGTCGAGGTACACGACCACCCAGCCGAAGCCGCCGGCGGTGAACTGCACCTCGAACACGTCCGGCCGTTCCGAAACCAGGGCCAGCTGCTCGGACACGGTTTGCTTGAGACCGACGGTCCGCGTCCGCGGCCAGAAGTAGCCGAACCGCTTGCCGCGCACGCTGAAGGACGCGTAGTCGCGCGCCTCCGAGCGCTGGACCTCCGCCAGCCGGCCGAGCAGCTGTTCGAGTTCCCGGACCTGGACCGTCACCGTCGTCCCCCTGTTCTCCGGCGCCCACCGTAGCGCGCCGGTACGGTGCGGAACATGACCGAGTCCGGAGACCGCCGCGAGGTGGTGGTCAAGCGGGGCCACGCGCCCGGCGCGACGGCGGCCGAAGCGGCGGGCCTGCGCTGGCTGGCGGCGGCGGGCACAGTCCCGATCCCCACCGTGCACAGCCACGACCGGGACCGGCTGGTGATCGACCGCGTCCCCGCCGGTCGCCCGTCGGCCGCCGCGGCGGAACGCTTCGGCCGCGGGCTGGCCGGACTGCACACCGCGGGCGCCCCGGCGTTCGGTGCACCGCCGCCGGACGGACCGGCGGCGGCGTGGATCGGGCGGGCGCCGATGGCCAACGTGCCGGCGGACGACTGGGCGTCCTGGTACGCGGCCGACCGCGTGCTGCCCTACGTCCGGCTGGCGGTGGACGCGGGAACGTTCGGCCCGTCCGAAGCGGCGTTGTTCGAGCGGGCCTGTACCCGGATCCCGGCTTCAGCCGAGCCACCCGCGCGACTGCACGGCGACCTCTGGAACGGCAACGTCCTGTGGGACGGGCACGAGGTGTGGCTGATCGACCCGGCCGCCCACGGCGGGCACCGCGAGACGGACCTGGCCATGCTGCACCTGTTCGGCTGCCCGCACCTCGAGCGCGTCATCGCCGCCTACGACGAGGCGACGCCGCTCGCGGACGGCTGGCGCGACCGGATCGGGCTGCACCAGCTGTTCCCGCTGCTGGTGCACACCGTCCTGTTCGGACAGTCCTACGCCGGCCGTGCGCTGGCGGCGGCCCGCTCGTTCTAGCAGTGGTCGAGCATGCCGGCGAGGGCGTTCTTCTCCGGCACGGTGATCGTCAGGCCGTAGTCGTGCTTCACGACGATCCAGTCCGTGGCGTAGACGCACCAGTACGACACCAGCGGCGGCTTCCACGCGTCCGGCGCCTTGTCGCTCTTCTGTTCGTTGAGGTTGTCGGTGACCGCCTTCAGCTGCGGGCGGACGAGGTCGTTCGCGAACTGCTCGCGCCGCTCCCGCGTCCAGCTCTTGGCGCCGCTGACCCAGGCCTGCCCGAGCGGCACCATGTGGTCGATGTCCACATCGGACGCCTTGTGCCAGGTCTCGCCGTCGTACGGGCTGACCCAGGTGCCCGACTTCGCGGCGCACTGCGCGTCGGTCTGGACGTCCTGGCCGTCGCGCTTGAGCACCTGCTCGCGGACGTCGCAGTTCGCGTCGACCTTGTCCCAGTGCGGGAACTCGTCGCGGCTGTAACCGTCCATGGTGCCGCGCACGGCGATCTGCAGCGCCGCGAGCTCGTTGCGCGCCTCGGCGGGCGCGATCCGCGGGGCGGCGACCGTGCCGGGCGCCTGCGTCACGGGCCCGGCCCCGGACGCCAGCTCGTCGGCGAGCTTGCACCCGGAGAGGGAGGAACCGGCGAGGACGGCGAGAAGGACAAGCGCTCGGGTGCGCGGCATCGTGAACCCCTTTCACATCTACCGGGAGGTGCCCAGCGGACGCACCGGGGAAACGGTGCAGATGGCGAAGCTGACGCGAAAGGATCGTGGCAGCTCAGGAGCCGTGAAAGACCTGGTTGACGAAGACGGCGGCCACCACCCCGGCGGCGACGAGCAGGGTGAGCACGAAGACCAGGGCCCAGGGGACCTGCCGGATCGGCCGCTGCCGCGGGAAGACGTGCCCCCGCCCCGGCGGACTCCACGGCACGGGATCGTCTTCGACCACCACCGCAGGCAGCGGTGGCGGTTCCGGGAGCACCGGGATGACGGCAGGCAGTTCCGGCAACCGGTCGAGCAGCGGAAGCCGCGCCGGGAACCCGTCGGCGAGGAGGGCCGCCCGGGGCGGGGCGAGGTGCGCGAGGGAGAGGGCGTAGCAGGCGTCGAGGACGTCATCGGCCGACCAGACGGTCCGCCACCGGTTGTGCTGGGCGATGATCCGCCGCAGGCCACGGCGATCGGCGAGAACCACGGCGACTCCGGGCACCGGCTGCGGGTCGGGCCAGTGCAGCGCCGGTGGGTGGTCGGCACGGCTCGCTTCGCCCGGGGCCCGCTCGTCCCCCGGTTCACCCGGCCGCGCGCTTGGCTGGGGTGCGGGCGCACGCCGGGACACGTCGGGCTCGCTCGGCTGCGCGACCGCCACGGGCCGGCTCCCCGGCGAACCCTCCATCGGCCCGGGTTCGTGCGCACGCGGGGCCGGCTCCGGGTCGCTTGCGGGTGGAACTGACCCAGGCCTCTCGGAGCCGTCCACCGCCGGCGCGCTCACAGGCGGAACCGGAAACGACCCAGCCCTCTCCACCCCATCCGCTGACCCGCCCACCTCCCGCGCGCTCACAGGCGGAACCCGAACCGACCCAGCCCTCTCCGCCCCAGCCGCCGAGCCGGCGACCTCCCGCGCGCTCACAGGCGGAACCCGAACCGACCCAGCCCTCTCCAACCCATCCGCCGATCCGGCCACTTCCGGCCCAGCCGGCCGCGGGACCGGAACCACCCCAGCCCTTTCCGAGCCATCCGCCCGCCCGGCCACCGCCGGCCCGCTCGCCTGCGGAACCGCCACCGACACCGGACTACTCTGCGCCGTCCCGTTTCGTGATTCCGCCGGCGGAACCACCGCGATCAGGCCCGTCACGTGCCGCCCGCCTTCGTGGCCGGCGAGGGCTCCCCTGGCCGCCGCCACTGCTGCGCCCGTTCGGTCTCCGGGACCGGGCCACTCCGCCGGGCCCGGCTCGTGGGCCGCGATCACCACCACTCCGCACCTCGTGAACACCAGCGCGTCCACGAAACGGGGACCGAGGCGGGTCGGCAAAGTGATGCCCGCCAGCGCCAGTCCCGTCAGGTGCTCCGGGCCCGGCCCCCACGATCGCAGCAACGCCACCAAATGCTCCGCCGCCGGCGGGAGCGGCCGGTCTTCACCGGTTCGCTGGAGGGCCACGAGCACGCCGGTCACACCTCCCACGCCGGAACCGCGAGCAGTCCCTCGACGGTAGGAGAAAAACCGGCCACCACCCCAGCAGCCGAACGAGTGGTCGATCACCACCGTGCGTAGTGGCGCCGGGCTACGGCCGCGGGGTGTTGCGCAGGTTGGCCCGCGCCAGGTCGACCATCTTGCCGACGCCGCCGTTCAGCACCGTCTTCGTCGCCCCCAACGCGAACCCGCGCACCATCTCGCCGGTGATCCGCGGCGGGATCGACAGCGCGTTCGGGTCGGTCACCACCTCCACCACCGCCGGGCCGGGGTGGGCGAACGCCTTCTCCAGTGCGCCGCGCACGTCGTCCGGGTCCTCGACGCGCTCGGAAAACACGCCGCAGGCCGCCGCGATCGCCGCGAAGTTCACCGGGGCGTGGTCGGTGCCGAAGTCCGGGAGGCCGTCGACCAGCATCTCCAGCTTCACCATGCCCAGCGTGGCGTTGTTGAACACCACCACCTTCACCGGGACGTCGTACGCCGGCAGCGTCAGCAGGTCGCCCATCAGCATCGCGAGCCCGCCGTCGCCCGACAGCGACACGACCTGCCGGCCCGGCTGGGACAGCTGGGCGCCGATCGCGTGCGGCAGCGCGTTCGCCATGCTGCCGTGGCGGAACGAACCCAGCACGCGGCGGCGGCCGTTCGGCGTCAGGTACCGCGCGGCCCAGACGTTGCCCATGCCCGTGTCGACGGTGAACACCGCGTCGTCGGCGGCGACCTCGTCGAGCACCGAAGCCACGTACTCCGGGTGGATCGGACGGCGGTGCTCGATCTTCGTCGTGTACGCGCCGACGACCTTCTCCAGCTTCCGCACGTGCTCACGCAGCATCCGGTCGAGGAACGCGCGGTCGGTGCGGGGCCGCAGCAGCGGGAGCAGCGCGCGCAGCGTCTCCTTGACATCGCCGTGCACGGCCAGGTCCAGCGGCGTGCGCCGGCCGAGGCGTGAGGCGTCGTGGTCGAGCTGGATCGTCCGGGCCTGCGGGAGGAAGTTGTCGTACGGGAAGTCCGTACCCAGCAGCACGATCCGGTCGGCCTCGTGCATCGCGTCGTAGCAGGCGCCGTAGCCGAGCAGGCCGCTCATGCCGACGTCGAACGGGTTGTCGTACTGGATCCACTCCTTGCCGCCGAGGGAGTGCCCCACCGGTGCGGCGAGCTGCTCCGCCAGCGCCATGACCTCGTCGTGCGCGCCGCGCACGCCCGCGCCGGCGAACAGCATCACCTTCTCACCGGAGTTCAGCAGGTCGGCCAGTTCCCGGACGGTCTCCGGAGAAGGCACCGCGGGCGACGGCGTCACCAACGGGAGGCGCTCGGTGAGCGGGCCGGTGGCCTTGCGGTCGGCCAGGTCGCCCGGGATGGTCAGCACCGCGACACCGCCCTTGCCGACGGCGGCCTGCGTGGCGATCCGGAGCAGCCGCGGCAGCTGGGCCGGGTCCGCCACCACCTCGCTGAAGTGGCTGCACTCGGCGAAGAGCCGGTCCGGGTGGGTCTCCTGGAAGAACCCGGTGCCGATCTGGTTCGACGGGATGTGCGACGCGATCGCCAGCACCGGTGCGCCCGAACGGTGGGCATCGAACAGGCCGTTGATCAGGTGCAGGTTGCCCGGCCCGCAGCTGCCCGCGCAGACGGCGAGCTTGCCGGTGACCTGCGCCTCGGCCGCCGCGGCGAAGGCAGCGGTTTCCTCGTGGCGGACGTGGACCCACTCGATGCCGTCGGTGCGGCGGACCGCGTCGACGATCGGGTTCAGGCTGTCCCCGACGATGCCGTAGATGCGCTCGACCCCCGCGTCGCGCAGGGTCCTGACCAGTTGTTCCGCCACGGTAGCCATACCTCCAGCGTGGCCCCGGATGATCGATGCGTCCAATGCCTGATTGGCTGACCTTCCATACACTGAAAACATGGACGTCCAGACGCTGCGGCTCTTCCGGGAGGTCGCGGCCGGCGCCACCGTCACGGAGACCGCCGCGCGGGCGCACGTCACCCAGCCCGCGCTGTCCCGGGCCCTCCGGCGGCTCGAGCACGAAGCCGGGGCGGACCTCTTCCGCCGGTCGGGGCGGGTGCTGCGGCTGACGCCGGCCGGGCACGCCTTCAAGCGGCACGTCGACCTCGTGCTCGATCAGCTCGACCAGGGCCTGCGCGAGGTCGGCGAGATCGTCGCGCCGGACACCGGGGTCGTCCCGCTGGCGTTCCTGCACACGTTCGGCACCTGGCTCGTCCCCGCGGTGCTGAGCGGCTTCCTGCGCGAGCACCCCGGCACCCGGTTCGAACTGCGGCAGCACGGCGAGGCCGGGCTCGAGGCGGAGCTGCTCGACGGCACCGCGGACCTCGTCATCACCAGCGGCGACCCCGGGCACCTCCAGCTGCACTGGTCCCGGCTGCTCGTCGAGCCGCTGCGGCTGGCCGTGCCGCCGCACCACCGGCTCGCCGGGCGCCGGCGGGTCCGCCTCGCCGACGTCGCGGACGAGACGTTCATCCTGCTGCGGACCGGTTACGCCCTGCGGGAGACGACCGAGCAGCTGTGCGCCGAGGCCGGGTTCGCCCCGCGCATCGGGTTCGAAGGCGACGAAGTCGAGACACTGCGCGGGCTCGTCACCGCCGGCCTCGGCGTGTCCGTGCTTCCGTTGCCGCACACGGCGGCGTTCCCGGCACCGCACCTGGAACTGACCGATGTGGACGCTGCGCGCGACATCGGGCTCGCCTGGGCGGCCGGGCGGAACCTCCCGCCGCCCAGCGAAACCTTCCGCCGGCACGTCCTCGCCACCGTGCCCGCGCAATTCGACAGTCCACAAGGGACGATGTGAGAAGTGCCGTACGGGCCCGCGAAATCGCCGCCGGTGTGCGAGGGTGGAGGCATGGTCGCCGCGCTGAGATCCTTCCTGCTGTCCTGGACCTCCGTCACCCCGGTGCTCGGCGTGCTCGTGCTGGCCCTCGCCTGGGGCCGCGACCTCGGCCCGGTCTTCGTGGCCGTCGTCGCCATCGCGCTGGGGGCGACCGTGCTGGCCGCGGTGCACCACGCGGAGGTCGTCGCCCACCGCGTCGGGGAACCGTTCGGCTCGCTGGTGCTCGCGGTGGCGGTCACCGTCATCGAGGTCGCGCTGATCGTCACGATGATGGTGTCCGGCGGTCCGGAGGCCGGTTCGCTCGCGCGGGACACGGTCTTCGCCGCCGTCATGATCACGACCAACGGCATCGTCGGCATCTCGCTGCTGGTCGGCGCCCGCCGCTACGGCTCGACGCTGTTCAACTCCGAAGGCAGCGGCGCCGCGCTGGCGACGGTCGCGACGCTGGCCACGCTGAGCCTGGTGCTCCCGGCGTTCACCGCCAGCACACCCGGGCCGGCGTTCTCCCCCACGCAGCTGACGTTCGCGGCTTTGGCGTCCCTGGTGCTGTACGGGACGTTCGTGCTGACGCAGACGGTGCGCCACCGCGACTTCTTCCTCCCGGTGGCGGCCGACGGCGCGGTCAAGGAGGACGACCACGCCGACCCGCCGTCGAACCGGGCGGCGCTGGGCAGCCTGGCGCTGCTGCTGGTGGCGCTGGTCGCGGTGGTCGGGCTGGCGAAGGTGGAGTCGCCGGCGATCGAAGCCGGGGTGCGTGCCGCCGGGTTCCCCCAGTCGTTCGTCGGCGTGGTGATCGCGCTGCTCGTCCTGCTGCCGGAGACGCTCGCGGCCACGCGCGCGGCCCAGCGCGACCGGATGCAGATCAGCCTCAACCTCGCGTACGGCTCGGCGATCGCCAGCATCGGCCTGACGATCCCGGCGATCGCGCTGGCGTCGGTGTGGCTGCCGGGCCGGCTGCTGCTCGGCCTGGGCTCGACGCAGATCGTCCTGCTCGCGCTGACGGTGGTGGTGAGCGTCCTGACGGTGGTCCCCGGCCGGGCGACCCGCCTCCAGGGCGGCGTGCACCTGGTGCTGCTGGCGGGCTTCCTGGTCCTGGCGATCAACCCCTGACCCCGCCGAACTCATGGAGCGTGGCGTCGCTGCAGGAGTTCGTGCGTCCACGCCGTGTGGCGCCGGCGTAGTTCGGTCGCGGTGAGGTCCGGGCGGCCGAGGTCGCGGTAGTTGGGGACCCAGTCTTCGACGGTTTCGTGCGACCGGGCGAGTGTCCACAGGTCCCACAGGTGCGGGTCGCCGACCGTGGTCCCGCCGGCTTCTTCGTAAGCGTGGAGGAACACGTCGGCCAGGTTTCGGCCGTAGAGCAGGTAGAGGTCGAAGCGACACCAGCCGACGTCGTAACCGGCTGGTCCGCGGGCCGCTCCCTCCCAGTCGATGACGCCGGTGAGCGTGCCGTTGCGCCAGATCACGTTGCCCGATTGGTAGTCGCCGTGCGTCAGCACCAGAGGTGCGGCGGTGATCGTCTTTTCCCATGCTTCGTCGACGACGCGGGCAGCCGGTCCGAAGAGCCGGGCGCGGTACCCCCTGCGGTCGAAGACGGTGTCGAGGTGGGTGGCCACGTCGATGTCGGAGGCGTGGATGCGGGCCAGCGTGTGCCCGAGCTGAACCGCCCAGTGCCGGGGGTCGTCCGGGATGATGTCGGCGGTGCCGGGAAGCCGGCTGATCAACACCCACGACGGAGTCTTGCCGTCCTCGTCACCACGGGCGAGAAGGCGTGGGGCCAGACCCCCCAAGGTGTCGATCGCGGTGAGGGCCCGTTCCTCGTCGGCGGCCGCCGGGTCGCCGGCGGGGAACACGCGAAGGATCATTTCGCGCCGGGGGGTGGCGGTCCGGATCAAGCAGGTTGTCGCGTGGGAACCGCCGGGCAGTGGCCGAACGGCGTCGAGGGTTGCCGAAGGTCCGGCCAGCCTGGTCGCCGTGGCCAGTGCCGCGGGCGGCGCGGTGGACACCGAGTGGTTGTCTCCTGGTTCTCGTCGCGGGGTCGCGGGCATTTCGGCTCAAGCCGTGGTGACCTCGATGCCGACCACGCAGGTGTCGTCGTCCGTGTCCGCCGTGCTGTAGGTCAGCAAGGTGTCCAGCTGG
Source organism: Amycolatopsis sp. DG1A-15b (assembly GCF_030285645.1). GTDB lineage: Bacteria > Actinomycetota > Actinomycetes > Mycobacteriales > Pseudonocardiaceae > Amycolatopsis. Next base: position 2,625,469 of record NZ_CP127296.1, on the reverse strand, counting down.
TGCTCGAGGCCGCCGTCGTGGCCGTCGACCAGGGTCACCAGGCGGGACACCGAATCCTGGACCGGCCGGTCGCGGCGCTCGATCAGGCCGTCGGTGTAGATCAGCAGGATGTCGCCCTCGGCGAGCTGCAGCTCGTCCTCCTCGTACGTCACGTCGCGGACCGCGCCGAGGAGGGAGCCGCGGATCAGGGGCAACGTCGTCGCCGTGCCGTCGCGGTGGCGGACGATCGGGGGCAGGTGCCCGGCCCGCGCCCACCGGAGCTTCCGGTGCGCCGGGTCGTAGACCGCCGCGACCGCCGTGGCCGTGACGTGGTCGGTCAGGTGGTAGGCCACCAGGTTCAGCCACGTCAGCAGCTGGGCGGGCCCGGCGCCGGTCGCCGCGAGGCCACGCAGGGCGTTGCGCAGGCTCACCATCCCGGTCGCCGCGTCGATGCCGTGCCCGGCGACGTCGCCGACGCACAGCAGCACCTCGCCTGTCGGCAACGCGACCGCGTCGTACCAGTCGCCGCCGACCAGGTGCTCCTTTTCCGCCGGCCGGTAGCGGACCGCCGCGCGCAGGCCCGGCATGTCGATCGGGCCCTTGACCGGCGGCATGATCGCGTGCTGCAGCTGCAACGCGAGCCGATTGCGCTCGATCGCCTCCTGCTCGGTCTCGGCCAGCCTGTCCCGCGTCGCGGCCAGCGCCACCTCGGTCCAGTGCTGCGACGAGACGTCCTGGTAGGCGCCGCGGACCGCGACCAGCTCACCACGGGCGTCGACGACCGGCTCGGCGACCACCCGGATGTGCCGGGCGACGCCGTCGGAGCGCTGCAGCCGGAACGCCGTCGACGACGGCCGCTTGTGGTGCAGCACCGCACGCAGGAACCGGCCGATCGCCTGCGCGTCGTCGGGGTGCGCGTGCGTGGCCAGCTCGTGCAGCGACAGCGGCGTCGCGTTCGGCGGCAGGCCGTACAGCGAGAACAGCTCGGTGTTCCAGGTGATCACCCCGGTGACGACGTTCTCCTCGAAGCCGCCGATGCGCCCGAGCCGCTGCGCGTGCTGCAGCAGCACCGCGAGCTTCGCCGCGTCGTCCTGGATGCGCAGGATCAGCAGCACGTTCCCGGCGAAGCGCGTCACGCTGACGTCGGTGAGCACGGTCAGCGGCACCTGGTCGACCAGGGTGGTGATCGCCATGCTGTCGGCCCGGAACGGCTCGCCGGTGGCGTAGACGCGCTGGATCTTGTCGAGCAGGCCGCTTTCCTCGGCCGCCAGCGGGTACGCCTCCAGCAGCCGCGTGCCGACGATCCGGCTGCGCGGGCGGCCGCCCGGGTCGGCGAACCGGACGTTCGCGTGGTGGATGCGGAAGTCGCTGAGCCGGTTGCCGCCGTCGACGCACGGCGACAGCAGCACCGCCGGGTCGTGCAGGCCGTCGATGAAGTCGACCAGCTCGCCGAGGAAGTCGCCGGACCCGCCGGCGGCCACCGGCGCGACCACGCCGTCCCAGGTGTCGAGGGTGTGCGCGCACAGCTCGGCCAAGGCCTCCAGCTGCCGTCGCTGGCGTCCGGGCTCCGCGGGCAGCGGCTCCGGCCAGCACATTTCGACGACGCCGATGATCCGCCCGCCGGTGCCGGTCGGCACCGTGACCCGGCCGCCGCCGGACAGCGTGTGCTGCCCGATCGAGGGCAGCCCACCACCCGCGAGCGTGGGGAACCAGACGGTGTCGCGCTCGAGCAGCGCACTGCGGGCGGGGGTCGCCACGCCGGGCGGGACGTAACACCAGCGCGCCGCTTCCTCGGCGGAGAACCCGGCCGAACCGGCCAGCGTCAGCGACCCGTCCGGCCCGGCGAGCCACACCGCGACGGCGGTCGCGCCGAGCGGCCGCAGCGCGTGCTCCAGAATGGACTCCGCGACGCGCTGGGTGTCCCCCGCCGCGAGCACGCCGCTCTCGGCGGTCCGCAGCCGCACCGCGACGGACTCTCCGCCCTCGGCCCGGGCCAGGAACTCCTGCGTCACCTCGGTGATGCGGTCCTCGGCCGCCTCGCCGACGACGTCCGCGGCGAACTCCAGCGGCGTCATCCCGGAGCGCTCGGCCAGCGACTCGAGCTGCTTCGCCGCGTCCGACGGCGTGCAGTGCAGGCGCTCCATCAGCACGCCCTTGGCCAGCTCGATCAGCCCGCGGCCGTCCGCGACGGCGTGCGCGTGGTCGACCTCGCCGCGCAGGCGGGCGACGGTGTCGGCGAGCCGGGCGAGGTTGGCCGACACCTCCGCCGGCGAGGGCAGCACGGGCACACCCTGGTCTTCGGCGGGCAACCGCTCGTCCCCGATCACGCCGTCACGTGCCGCTTGATGCGGGCGACCAGGTCGTCCGCATCGACCGGTTTGGTGACGTAGTCGGTCGCGCCCGAGGCGAGGCTCTTCTCCCGGTCGCCCGGCATCGCCTTGGCCGTCACCGCGACGATCGGGATCCCGGCGTGCTCGGGCATCGCCCGGATCTTCGCCGTCGCGGTGTAGCCGTCCATCTCCGGCATCATCACGTCCATCAGGATCAGGTCGATGCCGGGGTGCGACGCGACCGTCTCGACGCCCTTGCGGCCGTCCTCGGCGTGCAGCACGTGCATGCCGTGCAGTTCCAGGATCCCGGTCAGCGCGTAGACGTTGCGCGGGTCGTCGTCGACGATCAGCACCGTCCGGCCGGCCAGCGTGGTGTCGACGTCGGCCGGGCGCACCGGCGCGGCCGGTTCGTCCGGGCGGACCAGCGGCAGCACCGCACCGGGCTCCTCGGCCGACAGGTGCAGCGCGATCCGCTCGCGCAGCTCGTCCAGCCCGGACAGCACCTCCAGCGACGGCACGTCCGCGCGGGACTGCACGAGCTGTTCGAGTTCGCCGTCGAGCCGGCGGCTGTTGTGCGCGAGCACCGGCACCAGCCGCAGCGCGCTGTCGCCCTGCATCGCGTCGAGGAAGGTGAACGCGGTCCGGTCCGGCAGGTCCAGGTCGAGCACCACGCAGTGGTAGGCGTCGGTGGCGAGCGCGGCGGCCGCCTCCTGCGTGCCGACCGCCGTCACGACTTCCACGTCCGCGGGCGAGAGGCCGATGTCCCGGCTGTCGGCCAGGTCCGCCGCCGCGCTTTCGGCGACGAGCGTCAGCAGCCCGTGCTGGCGTTCCTCGACGACCAGCAGCCGCCGGTGGGCCCGGGGCCCGGACGCCGGGACGAGGGCGCCGGAATCGGTCGTCGCGACCTCGGTGCCGGGGTGCTCCCCCGCGGGCAGCTGCGCGAAGTCCGGCCGGGCCACCGGCAGCGCGAAGACGAACGTGCTGCCCTCGCCCAGTGTGCTTTCGGCGGTGATGACGCCGCCGAGCAGCTGCGCGATCTCGCGGCTGATCGACAGGCCGAGCCCGGTGCCGCCGTACTTGCGGCTGGTCGTGCCGTCGGCCTGCTGGAACGCGCCGAAGATCGATTCGAGCTGGTGCTCGGCGATCCCGATGCCGGTGTCGGTGACCCGGAACGCGACCGCGGGCCCGTGCACCCGCAGCGGCCGGGGCAGCCGGTCGGAGTCCACCGGCTCGATGTGCAGCTCGATCCCGCCGATTTCGGTGAACTTGACCGCGTTGGACAGCAGGTTGCGCAGCACCTGCCGCAGCCGGGAGTCGTCGGTGAGCAGCTCGGTGGGCGAGCCGGGGGCGACGGTGATCCGGAAGTCCAGGTTGCGCTGCGACGTCATCGGCCGGAAGGTCGCCTCGACGTAGTCGATGAGCTGGCGCAGCGACACCTGCTCCGGGGTGACGTCCATCTTCCCGGCCTCGACCTTCGACAGGTCGAGGATGTCGTTGATCAGCTGCAGCAGGTCCGAACCCGCGGAGTGGATGATGCCCGCGTACTCGACCTGCTTGGCGGTGAGGTTGCGGGTCGGGTTCTGCGCGAGCAGCTGGGCGAGGATCAGCAGGCTGTTGAGCGGGGTGCGCAGCTCGTGGCTCATGTTGGCCAGGAACTCCGACTTGTACTTCGACGCCAGCGTCAGCTGCTGGGCGCGGGCCTCCAGCTCCTGGCGGGCCTGCTCGATCTCCAGGTTCTTCGTCTCGATGTCGCGGTTCTGCGTGACCAGCAGCGCCGCCTTCTCCTCCAGCTCGGCGTTGGAGGACTGGAGCTCCTCCTGCCGCGCCTGCAGTTCCTCCGAGCGGGCCTGCAGTTCCGCGGTCAGCCGCTGCGACTCGCCGAGCAGCTCGTCGGTGCGGGCGTTGGCGACGATGTTGTTGACGTTGACGCCGATCTGCTCCATCAGCAGCTCGAGGAACGCCCGGTGCACCGGCGTGAAGCCGTGCACGGACGCCAGCTCGATCACCCCGAGCACCTGGTCCTCGACCACGATCGGCAGCACGATCAGGCTGGCCGGCGTGGTGCTGCCGAGGCCGGAGGAGATGGTGGCGTAGCCGGGCGGCACGTCGTCGACGGCAATCGCGCGGCGGCTGCGGGCGGCCTGGCCGACCAGCGACTGACCGACGCGGAACCGGGCCGCCGGTCCATCCCCGTCATCCGGGTGGCCGTACGCGCCCACCAACCGCAGTTCCGGGACCTCGGCGGTGTCGTCGGCCAGGTAGAAGGCCCCGTACTGGGCGTTGACCAGCGGGACGAGCTCGTCCATCACCGCGGCCGCGACGACGGCGAGGTCCCGGCGGCCCTGCATCAGCCCGGTGATCGTGGCCAGGTTGGACTTCAGCCAGTCCTGCTCCTGGTTCGCCCGCGTGGTCTCGCGCAGCGACTCCACCATCGAGTTGATGTTGTCCTTCAGCTCGGCGACCTCGCCGGAGGCGTCGACGGTGATCGAGCGGGTCAGGTCGCCCTCGGCGACCGCGCTGGTGACCTCGGCGATCGCGCGGACCTGGCGGGTGAGGTTCCCGGCCAGCTCGTTGACGTTCTCCGTCAGCCGCTTCCAGGTGCCCGACACGCCTTCGACCTCGGCCTGGCCGCCGAGGCGGCCCTCGCTGCCGACCTCGCGCGCCACCCGGGTGACCTCCGCGGCGAACGCCGAGAGCTGGTCGACCATCGTGTTGATCGTGGTCTTGAGCTCGAGGATCTCGCCGCGGGCGTCGACGTCGATCTTGCGGGTCAGGTCGCCCTGCGCGACGGCGGTGGTCACCTGGGCGATGTTGCGGACCTGGCCGGTGAGGTTGTTCGCCATCGAGTTGACGTTGTCGGTGAGGTCCTTCCACGTCCCGGCCACGTTCGGCACCCGGGCCTGGCCGCCGAGCATGCCCTCGGTGCCCACCTCGCGGGCCACGCGGGTGACCTCGTCCGCGAACGCCGACAGCGTGTCGACCATCGTGTTGATGACGTCGGCCAGCGCGGCGACCTCGCCCTTGGCCTCCACGGTGATCTTGCCCGACAGGTCGCCGCGGGCGACGGCCGTGGCGACCTGCGCGATCGAGCGGACCTGGCCGGTGAGGTTGGACGCCATGACGTTGACGTTGTCGGTGAGGTTCTTCCAGGTCCCGGACACGCCGCGGACGGTGGCCTGGCCGCCGAGGTTGCCCTCGGTGCCCACCTCACGCGCCACCCGGGTGACCTCGTCCGCGAACGCGGACAGCTGATCCACCATCGTGTTGATGGTGTCCTTCAGCTCGAGGATCTCGCCGCGGGCGTCGACGCGGATCTTCTGGGACAGGTCGCCGCGGGCGACCGCGGTGGTGACCTGGGCGATCGAGCGGACCTGCGCGGTGAGGTTGTCGGCCATGACGTTGACCGACTCGGTGAGGTCCTTCCAGGTGCCCGAGACGCCCTTGACGTCGGCCTGGCCACCCAGCCGGCCCTCGGTGCCCACCTCGCGGGCCACTCTCGTGACTTCGTCCGCGAACGCGGACAGCTGATCCACCATCGTGTTCAGCGTGTCCTTGAGCTCCAGGACCTCGCCGCGGGCGGTGACGTTGATCTTCTGCGACAGGTCGCCGCTCGCCACCGCGGTGGCGACCTGGGCGATGTTGCGGACCTGGTCGGTCAGGTTGCCCGCCATGAAGTTCACCGAGTCGGTGAGGTCGCGCCAGGTGCCCGAGACGCCCTTGACGTCGGCCTGGCCACCCAGCCGGCCCTCGGTGCCGACTTCTCGCGCGACTCGGGTGACTTCGTCGGCGAACGAGGACAGCTGGTCGACCATCGTGTTGATGGTGTTCTTGAGTTCGAGGATTTCACCGCGCGCGTCGACGGTGATCTTCTGGGAAAGATCGCCCTTCGCCACCGCCGTCGTCACCTGGGCGATGTTGCGGACCTGGTCAGTCAGGTTGCCGGCCATGAAGTTCACCGAGTCGGTGAGGTCGCGCCACACGCCGCCGACGCCGGGCACCTGGGCCTGGCCGCCGAGGCGGCCTTCGCTGCCCACCTCGCGGGCGACGCGGGTGACCTCGTCGGCGAACGACGACAGCTGGTCCACCATCGTGTTGACGGTGTCCTTCAGCTCGAGGATCTCACCGCGGGCGTCGACGTCGATCTTCTGCGACAGGTCGCCCTTCGCGACCGCGGTCGCCACCTGGGCGATGTCACGGACCTGGGTGGTCAGGTTCCCGGCCATGGCGTTCACCGAGTCGGTGAGGTCCTTCCAGGTGCCGGACACGCCGGGGACCTTCGCCTGTCCGCCCAGCTGCCCCTCGCTGCCGACCTCCCGCGCGACGCGGGTGACTTCGGAGGTGAACAGCGAGAGCTGGTCGGCCATGCCGTTGAACACCGTGGCGATCTCGCCGAGCAGGCCGTCGGCCCCGCCGGGCAGCCGGATGCCGAAGTCGCCGTCGCGGACGGCGGTCAGGCCGGCCAGGAGGCGGCGCAGCTCCTGCTCCCCGGCCTCGCCCACGCCCGAGGCGTCCGCCCCCGGGCGCACACCGTCGACCATTGCCCCGCTCATCCGTCACCCGTTTCTTCGTTCGCCGGCACCCACGGCGCCGTCCGCTGTGCACACCGGATGGCTCAGCATAGTGCAGCTGCACTAAGCTGATGGGCAACGGTTGAGCAACCAGCCGCGCCCGTGTTCACGCGCGCTTCCCAGGCGGTGCTCGAAGCCTTTCCTTTTCTCCCAGGCCATCCGGCCGCATTGACCCGTTCGGCTGAACGCCGTTCCGTAGTTCGGCGGCACGCGTCCCGGCGCTGCTGCCGCGCTTCGCCGCGCCCGGATTCAGCGTCCGGTATGGACACTCCACTGTGGAGTCGCGGACACGCGCCTCACAGCCAGTCCTTCTTCTTGAACAACGCGTACAACCCCACCGAAAGCACCAGCAAGGCGACCGTCGAGGCCCAGAACCCGCTCGGCTCGCCATTGCCCGGGTACGGCACGTTCTGGCCGTAGAACCCGGTCACCGCGGTGGGCACCGCGATCACCGCGGCCCAGCCGGTGACCTTCTTCATGATCAGGTTCAGCCGGTTGCCCTGCAGGTTCAGCTGGGTCTCCCGGACCGTCGCGATCAGCTCCCGCAGCGCTTCGGTCTGCTCGGCCGCCTGGCGGGCGTGGTCGTGGACGTCCTCGAAGTACGGCCGGGTCAGCTCGTCGGCCAGCCGCAGGTCCGGCCGCATCAGGGAGCTGATCACCTCGCGCATCGGCAGCACCACGCGACGGAGCGCGGTGAGGCTCTTGCGCAGCCGGAACGAGCGGCGCTGCAGTTCCGAAGAGTCCGGGCGGTCGGCGAAGACCAGGTCCTCCAGGGCTTCGACCTCGTCGTCGAGCGCCTGCACGGCTTCGTACTGCCCGTCGACGACGTGGTCGAGCAGCCCGTGCAGCAGGAAGGGCACGCCGGACGTCGCCAGTTCGGCTCCCTGGTCCCAGCGCCGGACGACCGGCTCGATGTCGAAGCCGTCGTCCTTGCGCACGGTCACCAGCGCCCGCGGGGTGACGAACGCGCCGAGCTCGGCGGTGGCGACCCGGCCGGTGCCCGCGTCGAACCGCACGGCGTAAGCGGACAAAAAGGCGTGGCCGTCGTAGCGGTCGAGCTTGGGCCGCTGGTGTTCGGAAACCGCGTCCTCGACGGCGAGCCGGTGCAGGCCGAGTTCGTCGGCGAGCTGGGCCAGATCCGCTTCGGTCGGCGCGCAGAGGTCGACCCACACCGCGGTGCCCGGCTCGGCCAGGAACTCCGACACGTCCTCGACGGGGAAGTCTTCCTTCTGCAGCACGCCGTCGCGGTACACCCGGGTTCTGGTCATCCTTCACGGTTACCCGGCGCGGTGACGGCTCACACGAGGCCGCGACCGGCAGGGCCTTCCCCTGCGGCGCAAATCGTATATTATTTGCGATATGGTTCTCGAGCGGCCCGGCAAGATCATCGCGCTCCACCTCAACTACCGCTCCCGCGCCGCCCAGCGCGGCCGGGTGCCGGAGCAGCCGTCGTACTTCCTCAAGCCGCCGACGTCCGTCGCGGTGAGCGGCGCCGTGCTCGAGCGGCCGGCGGGCACCGAGCTGCTGGGCTTCGAAGGCGAGATCGCGCTGGTCATCGGCCGCACCGCCCGCCGCGTCGCCCCCGAAGACGGCTGGGCGCACGTCGGAGGCGTCACCGCGGCCAACGACTTCGGCGTCCACGACCTCCGCTACGCCGACAAGGGCAGCAACCTGCGTTCCAAGGGCGGCGACGGCTTCACCCCGCTCGGCCCGGCGGTCCTGCCGGCCGCCGGGCTCGATCCGGCCGCCCTGCGCCTGCGCACCTGGGTCAACGGCGAACTGGTCCAGGAAGACTCCACCAGCGGCCTGCTCTTCGGCTTCGGGCGGCTGGTCGCCGACCTCTCGCAGCTGATCACCCTCGAACCCGGCGACGTGGTCCTGACCGGTACGCCCGCGGGCGCGTCGGTCGTCGTGCCCGGCGACGTCGTCGAGGTCGAGGTCGACACGGACGGGCGCACCACCGGCCGGCTGGTGACCACGATCGCCGGCGGGACCGTCCCGTTCGGACCGTACGGCGCGCTCCCCCGGGTCGACGAGAAGCAGCGCGCGGACGCCTACGGGACAACCGCACCGGCGTTCGAACTGACCGCGTCCCTGAAGGACCGGATCGAGTCCGTCGGCACCGCGACGCTGTCGGCCCAGCTGCGCAAACGCGGGTACGACGCGGTGTCGATCGACGGCCTGACCTCGACCCGGCCGGGCACCCGGCTGACCGGCCGCGCGCGGACGTTGCGGTTCCTGCCCTACCGCGAAGACCTGTTCGAGTCCCGTGGTGGCGGCTACAACGCGCAGAAGCGCGCGATCGACGCGCTCGGCCCCGGCGACGTCCTCGTCGTGGAGGCCCGCGGCGAACGCGGCACCGGCACGGTCGGCGACCTCCTCGCGCTGCGGGCGCAGGTGCGCGGCGCGGCCGGGATCGTCACCGACGGCGGGGTCCGCGACCTGGCCGCGGTGTCCGGTTTGGACATTCCGACCTACCACGCCGGGCCGCACCCGGCGGTGCTCGGCCGGCGGCACGTGCCGTGGGACGTCGACGTCGCGATCGCCTGCGGCGGGGCGGCGGTGTGCCCCGGTGACGTGATCGCCGGTGACGGCGACGGCGTGCTCGTCATCCCGCCGCACCTGGTCGAAGAGGTCGTCGACGCGGCGGTCGAGCAGGAGCGGCAGGAGACGTTCATCGCCGAGCAGATCGCCGCGGGCGAGCGCGTCGAAGGGCTCTACCCGATGGACGAGCACTGGCGCGGGCGGTACGCCGCCTGGCTCGCCTGCCGCCGCCCCTGACGCAGGAAGGAAGACCCATGCGATTCCGCTCCGACCCCCGGGCCGTCCGCGGGTCGATCGCGCCACTGGTGACGCCGTTCACCGCCGAGGGCGCCGTCGACCACGAAGGTCTGGCGAACCTCGTGCGCTGGCAGCTCGCCTCGGGCACGCACGGCATCTCGATCGGTGGTTCCACCGGCGAACCCGGCTCGCAGACGATCGCCGAGCGGGCGGAGGCCATCCGCACGGTGGCCGCGGAGGTCGGCGACCGCGTCCCGTTCCTGCCCGGCACCGGCTCGGCGAAGCTCGACGAGACCCTGGAGCTGACGGCGCTGGCGCGGGACGCCGGGATCGACGCCGCGCTCGTCATCACGCCGTACTACGCGCGGCCGACCCAGGACGCGCTGTTCGTCTGGTACCGGACGGTCTGCCGGGAGTACCCGGACCTGCCGATCGTCGCCTACAACGTGCCGAGCCGGACCGCGGTCGACCTCGCGCCGGAGACCGTCGCGCGGCTGTTCCGCTCGTGCGACAACTTCGTCGGGATCAAGGAGACGACGAAGGACTTCGAGCACTTCTCCCGCGTGCTGCACCTGTGCGGCCGGGAACTGCTGGTCTGGTCCGGGATCGAGCTGCTCGGCCTGCCACTGCTGGCCCTGGGCGGCGCCGGGTTCGTCAGCGCGACGGCGAACATCGCGCCGGCCGCGTGCGCCGAGATGTACACGGCCTGGCAGTCCGGCGACCACGAACGGGCGCGGGAGCTCCACTACGGCCTGCACCCGCTCGTCGACCTGCTGTTCGTCGAGACCAACCCGGCGCCCGCGAAGTGGCTCCTCGAACAGCGCGGGCTCATCGCGTCCGGGCACGTGCGACCGCCGCTGATCTCGCCGGCCGGGCGCGGGATCGCGCGCATCACCGAGCTGATGGCCGAAGGCGCGAAGTACCTCTCGCCGGCCGATGGCTTCACCGTGGCGGGCAAGCAATGACGCACCACGTCCCGGCCGGGCTGCCGGACGAGCTGCAGCACTACATCGGCGGCGAGCTCGTCGGCAGCGTTTCGGGCAAGACGTTCGACGTGCTCGACCCGGTCTCGAACACGCCCTATGCGACCGCCGCGGCAGGCCAGGCCGAGGACGTCGATCGCGCGGTCGCGGCCGCTCGCCAGGCGTTCACCGAGGGACCGTGGCCGCGGATGCTGCCGCGGGCCCGGGCGCGGGTCCTGAACAAGATCGCCGACGCCGTCGAGGCCCAGGACGCGCGGCTGGCCGAGCTGGAGACCTTCGACACCGGCCTGCCGATCACCCAGGCGCTCGGGCAGGCGCGGCGCGCGGCCGAGAACTTCCGGTTCTTCGCCGACCTCGTCGTCGCGCAGGCCGACGACACCTACCAGGTGCCCGGCCGGCAGGTGAACTACGTCCACCGCAAGCCGATCGGCGTCGCCGGGTTGATCACGCCGTGGAACACGCCGTTCATGCTGGAGAGCTGGAAGCTCGCGCCGGCGCTGGCTTCGGGGTGCACGGTGGTGCTCAAGCCGGCCGAGTTCACCCCGCTGTCGGCGAGCCTGTGGGCCGGGATCTTCGCCGGTGCCGGGCTCCCGCCGGGGGTGTTCAACCTGGTCAACGGCTTCGGCGAGGAAGCGGGCGACGCACTGGTCAAGCACCCGCACGTCCCGCTGATCTCGTTCACCGGCGAGACCACGACCGGCCGGACGATCTACCGCAACTGCGCCGCGCACCTCAAGGGCATGTCGATGGAGCTGGGCGGCAAGTCCCCGGCGATCGTCTTCGCCGACGCCGACCTCGACGCCGCCATCGACTCGACGCTCTTCGGCGTGTTCTCGCTCAACGGCGAGCGGTGCACCGCCGGCAGCCGGATCCTGATCGAGCGGCCGGTCTACGACGAGTTCTGCGCGCGGTACGCGGCACGCGCGGCGAACATCGTCGTCGGCGACCCGCACGACCCGGCCACCGAGGTCGGTGCGCTCGTGCACCCCGAGCACCACGCCAAGGTGATGCGGTACGTCGAGCTGGGCAAGACCGAAGGCCGCCTGCTCGCCGGCGGCGGCCGCCCGTCCGGTTCGGACAGCGGGAACTTCGTGGCGCCGACGGTGTTCGCCGATGTTCCCCCCACCGCCCGGATCTTCCAGGAGGAGATCTTCGGGCCGGTCGTCGCGCTCACCCCGTTCGACACCGAAGCCGAAGCGCTGAGCCTGGCGAACGACGTCGAGTACGGGCTGGCCGCCTACCTGTGGACGACCGATCTGCGGCGGGCGCACACCTTCGCGCAGTCGGTCGAGGCCGGAATGGTCTGGCTGAACTCGCACAACGTCCGCGACCTGCGCACCCCCTTCGGCGGAGTCAAGGCGTCCGGCCTCGGCCACGAAGGCGGCTACCGGTCGCTCGACTTCTACACGCACCAGCAGGCCGTCCACGTCTCGCTCGGGCCGGTGCACCCGCCCCGCTTCGGCACCGTCCGGAAAGGACAGTCATGACCGCCACCCCGCCGGACGTCCTCCGGTGCGCCTACGCCGAGCTCGTCGTCACCGACCTGGCCGCGTCGCGGGCGTTCTACGTCGACGTGCTCGGGCTCGTCGTCACCCACGAAGACGCCGGCGCGTTGTACCTCCGGGCGTTCGAGGAGTACCTGCACCACTCGCTGGTGCTGCGGAAGGGATCGACGCCGGCGCTCGGCGTGCTGGCCTACCGGGTGCGGAGTCCCGCCGACCTCGACCTGGCCGAGGCGTACCACCGGGAGCTGGGCGTGCGGGTGGAACGCCGTCCGGCGGGCGCGACACGCGGGATCGGCGAGGCCGTGCGGGTGCTCGACCCGCTGGGCTTCCCGGTGGAGTTCTTCCACGAGGCCGAGCACGTCGAGCGGTTCACCCAGCGCTACGACGTCCACGGAGCCGGCGCACTGTCGCGGTTGGACCACTTCAACCTGGACACCCCGGACGTCCCGGCGGCCCGGGAGTACTACGAAGGCCTGGGGTTCCGCGTCTCGGAGGACATCCGGGACGCGGCGGGGACGGTGTACGCGGTCTGGATGTTCCGCAAGCCGACGGTCCACGACGTGGCCTTGACCGGCGGCGACGGCCCGCGGCTGCACCACCTCGCGTTCGCCTCGCACGAGCGGCACCAGATCCTGCACATCTGCGACCACCTCGGCGCGCTGCGCAAGCCGGAGGTGATCGAGCGCGGACCGGGCCGGCACGGCGTGTCGAACGCGTTCTACCTGTACGTCCGCGACCCCGACGGGCACCGCATCGAGGTCTACACGCACGACTACTACACCGGCGACCCGGACAACCCGGTGCTCAGCTGGGACGTCCACGACACCCAGCGCCGCGACTGGTGGGGCAACCCGGTGGTGCCGAGCTGGTACACCGACGCGTCGCTCGTGCTGGACCTCGACGGCGCGGTCCAGCCGGTCGTCGAACGAGCCGAGCCGCGCGAAGCCGGCGTCACCGTCGGGGCGGACGGGTTCTCCTTCGGTTCCGGGAAGGCGGAGCTCAAGCTAGGCGAGCAGGTGTGAGAACCACGCGCGGGTGCGGTGCAGGAGGTCGAGCTGGTGGCCGCGTTCGCGGAGCGAGTGGCCCTCCCGCGGGTACACGACGAATTCGTGCTCGCGGTCGCCCAGGGCGTGGTGCAGGAGTTCGGCCTGCGAGAGCGGGACGTTCGTGTCGTCTTCGCCGTGGATGATCAGGACCGGGGTGGCGATCCGGTCCGCGTGGGTGATCGGGCTGTTTTCCCGGCCACCGAGGGCGAGGTCGTACCGGCCGTACTCACCGGTCGCGGCGAGCAGGGGCCAGTCGATCACGCCGGCGACGACGACGGCCGCCTTGAAGCGATCCGTGTTCGCGACGGCCCAGGCGGCCATGAACCCGCCGTGGCTCCCGCCGCTGATCCCGAGCCGGTCTCCGTCGGCGACGCCTTCTTCGACGAGGAGGTCGATGCCGGTGAGGAGGTCGGTGAACTCCGCACCGCCGACGTCCCCGGCGACGCTCGCGGCGAAGGCGTGACCGTGGCCGAGGCCGCCGCGCGGGTTCGGGAGGAACACCGCGAATCCGGCCGCGGCCAGCCACTGGCCGCACCGGAACCAGCCGACCTGGAACTGGTCGGCGTAGCGGTCGTACGGGCCGCCGTGGACGATGGTCACGAGCGGGAACGGTCCGTCGGCGCGGGTCCGGCCGGGCGGGAGGATCAAGAGGCCGTCGAGTTCCCAGCCGTCGTCGGCGCGGTAGGACAGGCGTTCCTGGGTGCCCCAAGTGATCCCGCGCAGCTGCGGTTCACCGAGCCGGGTGAGCGGGCCGACGGGCGGTCCGCAGTGGACGGCCTCGGGCTCGGTGGCGGTGCTCCCGACGACGGCGATCCGGCCTCCGCCCGCACTCAGGTGCTGGAGGCCGCCGGTCACGCGGCAGAGCTCGGTGAAGGTGCCGGAGGCGGGGTCGAGGCGCCGGATCGTGGTGTCGAGACCTTCGGCGAACAGGGCCAGCAGTGAGCCGTCGCCGGATTCGGCCAGTTCGACCGGGCAGACGCTCATCCCGGCGGTGAGGTTCCGGTGGTCGCCGGCAGCGAAGACCGCGGTGCCGCCGATCAGGCCGGGCGGGGTGATGCCGAGGTAGGCCAGGTGCCACCCGGTTTCGTCGCGCCACCAGGTGAGCGACGAGGATTCCCGCGCCGGGACGCCCAGCTCCTGCCGCGCACCGGTGGCCGGGTCGAGCAGGTGCAGAGCGGGTTCGTACATGCCGGGCTCGCGATCGGCGGCGGACCAGGTGAGCACGGCGAGGGCGCGGCCATCCGGCCGCGCGGCGGCTTCGACGACGTGCCGCGAGCCGAAGTCGCCGAGCGCGCGGACGGCGCCGGTCGACGGGTCGAGCAGCCAGAGCCGATCGGGCCGGTCGACGGTGTCCCAGGTGGGCCGGGAGGGTGGGACAGCCCCGGTGGCGGCGGCCGGGCCCGCAATAGCAGTGGTGGCGGTGCCGGTATTCGCCGGAACTGAGCCGCTGCTCGCCGGACGGACGATCCGGATCCGTGGATCCGGCGCCGTGGCCTTCTCCTCCGGCGCGAGGAACACCACCGAGCCGCCGTCCGGCATCAGCTCGAAGGCACTGATTCCCGCACGCCAGTCCGTCAGCTGCTCCGGCGCGCCGCCTTCCCTGCCGACCCGGTGCAGCTGCGCCGTTCCGCGGTCGGCGCGGTCCGAGAGGAAGTACACCGACCCGGAATCCGGCGACCAACGCGGCTCCTCGTCCTCCGCCGCGCCGGTGACAAGCTCCCGAGGCGGCTCACTCCCGTCCGCGGGGCCGAGCCACAGCCCGCTCTCCGGATGCTTCCCCGGCCGGCCCACCGGGGCGCTCACGAACGCCACCCACCGGCCGTCCGGTGACAAGCGCGGTGTCCGCGGTACCAGCCGGTCGACCACGGCCTCCGCCGTCAGCTCCCCCATGATCCCCAGTGTGCCATCACCCGCGGCCGGCGGGTTTCCCCTCCGGCACCATCGCCAGCAACCGCTCGTGGTCACCCGCCTCACGCAGGACCGGGGCTTCCAGCGTGCCCGCGTCCGGGTCGTCCGCGCGGACCGCCGCCAGGAAGCGCACCACCGCTCGGGGGTCCGGGAGGACTTCGCCCCCCAGGTAGGCCAGGACCGTCGCGGCCTCGCCGGTGGCGTCTTCGATGGCCGCCGCCCAGCCGTGCACCTCGTCCCACACCAGGGCCAGGTCGTGGCCGGGGAAGCGGGACAACCGCCAGTCGAGGGCGATGTAGGCCGCCGCGGGCGTTCCCGCGTCGAGCGTGCACGACTCCCATCCCACCCCCACGGCCCGGGCCACCGCCCCGACGTAACCCCGCAACCGCCGCTCGAACGAGAACTCCGTGTCGCGCTCGAAGTCGATCAGAATGCTCAACGCCGCCTCGCTTTCCCCGTCCCGCCGCGGGATCCTCCGCGGTCGCCCGATCGGGTACCCCGGTGACAGCCCGCTCAATCCCGGCGAACCGGGCAGCCCGCGTCGTCTATCCGGCGACAATTCGCTTGTCATCGTTTCGATGACATGTTAGAACCGGAGTACCCGAAGAGAAAGGCGATCCACCCCCGTGACCGCATCGATCGAACTCCCGACCGGTTACCAGCACCCCGCCGTTCCCGCGCTGCTCGGCTACCTCCGCGACGTCACCAGCGAGCTCGGCATCGGCCTCGAGTCCTGCACCCTCGACCACGACAGCCCGGTTTCGGCCTACGTCGCCCTCGACACCCGGCTGCCGCACTACCCCGACCGTGACGTCGCCCTGCTGTGGGACGAGGAACGCGGCTGGGCCGCGGCCATCGAGACGCATTCCGGCGAGGACCTGATCGTCCTGCGCTACCTGGGCGGCCCCACCGTCGCCCCGCCGCCGCGCCGGGTCGCGCGGTTCGTCACCGCCCTGCACGAAGACGACCACACCGTGGGACGGCCCGACCCGGTGCACCTCCGGACCGCGGGCGACGCCGCCGCGCTCGCCGCGCTGCTGCGCCGGCCGGCCGTGGCCCGATGACGGCGCCGCTGCCCCTGCCCGAGAGCTTCGCGCTGACGTTCCGCGGCTACGACCGCGAGCAGGTCGACGAGCGGATCGACGAGCTCCTCGCCGAAATCCGCCTGCTCACCACCGACCGGGACGCGGCCGTCGCCGAGGCCGGGCACCTCGCGCGGCAGCTCGAACGGGCGCGCGCCGACCACGCCGAGCTGAGCGCCCGCACCGACCGGCTGTGCCGGACGCCCGCCGACCCGGCCGCCGTCGGTGACCGCGTCCGGCACCTGCTCGACCTGGCGCACGCCGAAGCCGACGGGATCGTCGCGGCGGCCAGGCAGCAGGCCGCCGCGATCGTCCGGGAGGCGGGAGAGGCCGCGGACCAGCGGACCGCGGACGCCCGCGCACGGGCCTACCGGATCGTCGACGACGCCCGGCGCCGCGCCGACCGGCTGGCCGCGATCGAGCGGCGCACCGCCGACCGGCTGCGGCGGATCGACGCCTTCCTCGCCGACGCGGAATCCCTCCTCGGCGAGCAAACCCCGCTGCGCGCCGCCGCCTGACCCGCCGTGGCTGACTCGTTTCACCGATTCGCGAGCCGGGATTGCGGCATTCCGGCTCTCGATGAGCCACCCGGGCCCGCGGTGAGGCAGGATCGGGGTGTGACCATCGATCAAGCCGGGGTGCCCGAGGCCCGTCCGGGCCCGGCTTTCCCGGAGCACGAAGCCCGCGTCGACGCCCTGAGACAGCAACTCGGCGCGATCAGCGGCGAAACCACGATCCGCCTCGCGAAACGGACGTCGAACCTCTTCCGTTCCCGCACCGCGGCGAACCACCCCGGCCTCGACGTCTCCGGGTTCAGCCACGTCCTGCGCGTCGACCCGGGCACCCGCACCGCCGACGTCGAGGGCATGGTCACCTACGAGCAGCTCGTCGACGCCACGCTGCCGCACGGCCTGATGCCGCTGGTCGTGCCGCAGCTGAAGACGATCACCCTCGGCGGCGCGGTGACCGGGCTCGGCATCGAGTCCTCGTCGTTCCGCAACGGCATGCCGCACGAATCGGTGCTGGAGCTCGAGGTGCTCACCGGGGACGGCCGGATCGTCGTCGCCACGCCGGACAACGAGCACCGCGACCTCTTCCACGGCTTCCCCAACTCCTACGGCACCCTCGGCTACGCCCTGCGGCTGCGGATCCTCCTGGAGCCGGTGAAGCCGTTCGTGCGGCTGCGGCACGTCCGCCACCACGACCGCGGGAAGTTCTTCGAGGCGCTGGGCGAGATCTGCGCGAAGAGCGAACACGAAGGCGAGCACGTCGATTTCGTCGACGGCACGGTCTTCGGCCCGGACGAGCTGTACCTGACGCTCGGGACGTTCACCGACACCGCGCCCACGACGAGCGACTACACCTGGCTGGACATCTACTACCGCTCGATCCAGCGCCGGGAGACCGACCATCTCACCATCCGGGACTACCTCTGGCGCTGGGACACCGACTGGTTCTGGTGCTCGCGGGCGTTCGGCGTCCAGCACCGGCTGCCGCGGCTGCTGCTCGGCCGCCGGTTCCTGCGGTCCTCGGTGTACTGGAAGGCCGTGGCGCTCGACCGCCGGTTCCGGATCGCCGAGCGGCTGCTGAAACTCCGGCGGCTGCCGCCGGAGGAAACGATCGTGCAGGACATCGAGGTCCCGCTCGGCCGGGCCGCGGAGTTCCTCGAGTTCTTCGAGCGGGAGATCCCGATCAGCCCGGTCTGGATCTGCCCGCTGCGCCAGCGGCCCGGCGGGGTCCGCTGGCCGCTGTACGAACTGGACCCCGAAGAGCTGTACGTCAACTTCGGGTTCTGGTCGTCGGTGCCCCTCGACCCCGGCGAGCGCGACGGCGTGCACAACAGGATGGTCGAAGCCGAGGTCACCCGGCTCGGCGGCCACAAGTCGCTGTACTCGGACAGCTTCTACACCGAAGACGAGTTCTGGCGGCTCTACAACGGCGACGCCTACCGGGAGCTCAAGCGCGCCTACGACCCGCGCGAGCGGTTGCTCGGCCTCTACGAAAAATGCGTCCGCCGCCGGTGAAAGGAACGAACGTGACCCAGGAAAACATCACCGTCGGCGCCGTCTTCGAGCGGCTGCTCGGGCCGCGCGCCGAGGTGTCGATCACCGCCTACGACGGCAGCCGCAGCGGTCCGGCCGACGCGCCGGTGGCCATCGAGGTGCGCTCGCCGCTGGCGCTGGACTACCTGATGTCCTCCCCCGGCGACCTCGGCCTCGCCCGCGCGTACGTCGCCGGCGCCCTCGACGTCAAGGGCGACCTCTACACGGCGCTGCGTGCGCTGGCGACCCAGGTCGACCAGCTCACCCC
This sequence comes from Amycolatopsis sp. DG1A-15b, assembly GCF_030285645.1. GTDB lineage: Bacteria > Actinomycetota > Actinomycetes > Mycobacteriales > Pseudonocardiaceae > Amycolatopsis. The sequence continues at coordinate 2,606,977 of NZ_CP127296.1, read as the reverse complement.
GGCCGACCGGCTGTGGCTGCTGCGCAAGCTCGGCCCCCGCCACCTGCGGGTGGTCAAGCCGCCGGCCGAGGAGCACCCGAGCCGGTTCCGGCGCGGGATGACCGCGCTGCGGCACTCGAAGGCGCGCGACAGCGAGGCCATCGCCAGCCACTACGACGTGTCCAACCGGTTCTACGAGCTGGTCCTCGGCCCGTCGATGGCCTACACGTGCGCGGTGTTCCCGCACGAGGGCGCCACGCTGGAGGAGGCGCAGGCGAACAAGTTCGACCTGGTCTGCCGGAAGCTCGGCCTCAAGCCCGGGATGCGGCTGCTCGACGTCGGCTGCGGCTGGGGCGGCATGGTCGCGCACGCCGTCCGCCACTACGGCGTCGAGGCCATCGGCGTCACCCTCTCCCGCGAGCAGGCCCAGTGGGCGCAGAAGAACATCGTCGCGCTCGGGATCGCCGACCGCGCCGAGATCCGGCACCTCGACTACCGGGACGTCACCGAAACCGGGTTCGACGCGATCTCCTCGATCGGCCTCACCGAGCACATCGGGGCCCGCAACGTGCCCGGCTACTTCCGCTTCCTGGCCGGCAAGCTCAAGCCGCACGGGCGCCTGCTCAACCACTGCATCACCAACCCGGACACCAGCGTCGCCCACCGGTCGCGGGGCTTCATCGACCGCTACGTCTTCCCGGACGGCGAGCTGGAGGCGCCGGGCGAGCTCATGACCGCCATGCACGACGCCGGGCTGGAGGTGCGGCACTCGGAGAACCTGCGGGAGCACTACGCGACGACGCTGGCCGGGTGGTGCGCCAACCTCGACGAACACTGGGACGAGGCCGTCGCCGAGGCCGGTGCCGGGCGGAGCCGCGTGTGGGCGCTCTACCTGGCGGCCTGCCGGTTGGCCTTCGAACGCCGCGAGATCGAACTGCACCACATCCTGGGCGTCCGGACCGACAACGAGGGCGGGATGAGCATGCCGCTGCGACCCGATTGGGGAGTTTGACCACCGGGGGTGGCCTCCGCGGTCCGGCAGTGGAAGAATGACCTCGAGACCGGGTGTCCGAACGGGGCGCCCAGGCTCACTACAAAGAGTAGGTATTGGTATGGCTCAGGGCAGTGTCAAGTGGTTCAACGGCGAAAAGGGCTTCGGCTTCATCGCGCAGGACGGCGGGGGCCCGGACGTGTTCGTCCACTACTCCGAGATCCAGGGCAGCGGCTTCAAGTCGCTTGACGAGGGTCAGCGCGTGGAGTTCGAAATCGGCCAGGGCCAGAAGGGCCCGCAGGCCCAGCGCGTCAGCGTCATCTGAGCCACGAGGCATCCTGAAGGCCCTCGCCCCGACCAGGGGCGGGGGCCTTACTCGTGCCCGGCCACCCGGTGTTCCCGCCGCCGGCCACACTGCGCGTTCACAACGATCCGGTAACCTGGGCAGAGGCGAGAGCACCTCGTACGCCGGCGTCCCGCCTGCCTCACTCTCGCCGTGTGGCCCTCGAGGCAGATCACCGGCAGGAGCGGTGACGCGCCCGGGTCACCCGCAGACCGTTCACCGCCGGGTGTTTCCGCTCCCCGGCGTCCCGCGAGGCTCAGTCCGGCGCGGCGAAGACTCGAAACGAGATTGCATGACCACCTCCACCCCGGTGAAACCCGCGCGCCCGGCACCGAAACCGGTGCTCGACGGCAAGCAGACGATCCCCGAGCTCATCACCATCCGCACGTTCCTGCTGGTCCCGTTCCTCGCGCTGGCCGTCGCCGTCCCGGTGTTCTGGGGCTGGGGCGTCAGCTGGCTCGATCTCGCGATCGGCGGCGCCTTCTTCCTCGTGTCGACGCTCGGGGTCACCGTCGGCTACCACCGGTACTTCACCCACGGCTCGTTCCGCGCGAAGCGGGCCCTGCGGATCGCGCTGGCCATCGCCGGCGGCCTCGCGGCGCAGGGCCCGGTGATCGGCTGGGTCGCCGACCACCGCCGGCACCACGCCTTTTCCGACCGCGAAGGCGACCCGCACTCGCCGTGGCTGTTCGGGACATCCCCGGTGGCGCTGGCCCGCGGCTTCTGGCACGCGCACATGGGCTGGCTCTTCGGCCGCGACAAGACCAACGTCGACCGGTTCGCCCCGGACCTGGCCGCCGACCGCGACCTGCGCGTCGTCGACCGCCTTTTCCCGGTGTGGGTGCTGGTGAGCCTGCTGCTCCCGCCGCTGCTCGGCGGGCTGATCACGCTGTCGTGGTGGGGCGCGCTGACCGCGTTCCTCTGGGCCGGCCTGGCCCGGATCTCCTTCCAGCACCACGTGACGTGGTCGGTGAACTCGATCTGCCACATGATCGGCGAACGCCCGTTCGCCAGCCGCGACCGCTCGGCGAACTTCTGGCCGCTGGCCATCCTGTCGATGGGCGAGTCCTGGCACAACACCCACCACGCGGACCCGACCTCGGCCCGCCACGGCGCGCAGCGCGGGCAGATCGACATCTCGGCGCGGGTCATCTGGGCGTTCGAGAAGCTCGGCTGGGCGTGGAACGTCCGCTGGCCGACCCCGAAGCGGCTCGCCGCACTGGCCCGCTGACGACGAAACCGGCTCGAAAGTCCTTGCCTCCGGTCCCGGTTCCGGTGATCTTGAAGCGATGGACACGGTCGCGCTGACCTTCGACGACGGCCCGTACCCCGAGACGACGCCGGCGCTGCTGGCCGCGCTCGGCGGCGCGCGGGCGACCTTCTTCCTGTGGGGCGAGCACGCCGCGGCGCACCCGGACCTCGTCCGGGCGATCGCCGCGGCGGGGCACGCGATCGGCAACCACACGTGGACCCACCCGCAGCTGACCACGCTGCCGGAGGCCGCCCGCGACCAGGAGGTCCGGCGCACGCAGGACCTCCTGACCCGGCTGACCGGGATCCGGCCCGCCCTGTTCCGGCCGCCCTACGGCGACACGGACACCTCGGTCGCCCGGGTGCTGGCGGCCCACGGGCTCACCGAGGTGCTGTGGAGCGTCGACACCCGCGACTGGGCGGGCTGTTCCGCGGACGAGATCGTCACCGCGGCCGGGCAGGTGCAGCCGGGCGGCGTCGTGCTCATGCACGAAGGCCGCCCGGCCACCCTGGATGCGGTCCCCCGCATCCTCGCCGCGCTCGCCGAGCGCGGGCTGCGTCCCGGTCCGGTCAGGGGTTGAGGCGGAAGTACGCCGGCTTCGGGTGCAGGTTCTCGTCGAACAGGCAGGCCGCGCCCTCGCCCGGGAAGACGTCCGGGACCCACGAGTGCCGGTCGGTGAACCCCCAGGTCGTGAACTCGACGCACTTGCGGACCGCGTGGCAGCCGTCCCACAGCTGACCGAAGTAGCTCGCCTGGGTGGCGAGCTTGGCCGCGTCGGCCGGAGTCGGGATCCGGACGTCGGCCTCGGTGACCGCGGTCTCCACGCCGATCTTGGCGAAGCGCGCCAGGTTCTCGCGGTACTGACCCGGGAAGCCGTACTGGATCGACAGGTGCCCCTGGATGCCGACGCCGCTGATCGGCACGCCCTGCCGCCGCAGCGTCTTCACCAGGTCGTACACCGCGTCGCTCTTCGGGTTGATCCCTTCGACGTTGTAGTCGTTGATGTAGAGCTTCGCCGCCGGGTCCGCCGCGTGCGCCCAGCGGAAGACGTCGGCGACGAAGCCGTCGCCGAGCTTCTGCCGGAACACCGTGTCGCGGCGCGTGCCGTCCTCGTTGAAGATCTCGTTGACGACGTCCCAGGCGCGGATCTTCCCCTTGTACCGCTTGACTTCCGTGGTGATGTGGTCGCGCAGGACCCGGCGGAGCTCGTCGGCGGGCAGCGCGGCGACCCAGTCCGGGAGCTGGGAGTGCCAGACCAGCGTGTGGCCGCGGACGGTCTTGTGGTGCCGCCGGGCGTACTCGACGATCGCGTCCGCGCCGGACCAGTCGTACTGGCCCCGCACGGCTTCGACCGTGCCCCACTTCATCTCGTTCTCGGGCGTCACGTTGTCGAATTCCCGCGTGAGCACCGCCCGGTAATCGGTTTCCGAAGCCAGGTACGCCGCGGCCACCGCACTGCCGACGTAACGGTTCGTGGTGTATTGCAGCGGGACCGACGCCGAAGCCGCCGGCGCCTGCCACACGGCAATACCCAGAGTGGCCACAACCGCCATCAGGACGCGTTTCTTAGGAATTCTTCCCGACATCTTCATCCTCCGCGAGGCAATGGTTCTCCGAAACTTTCCAACCGTTTCAAATCAGGTTTCGATGACCTAGAATCTCCTTCATGACAACGAAGTCTGACGAGCTCGAACCAACCGAGACCCGGGTGACCATCGCCCGGATCGCCGCCGAGACCGGCGTCTCCGTCCCGACAGTTTCGAAGGTGCTGAACGGCCGTCCCGACGTCGCCGAAAGCACCCGCGCCCGCGTCGAAGCCGTCATCGGAAAATACGGCTACCGGCGCCGCGCCGACGAACGTTCCCGCCGTTCCCGGCTGTTGGAACTGATGTTCCACGAACTCGAAAGCACCTGGGCACTGGAAATCATCCGCGGGGTGGAGTGCGTCGCCCGCGAAAATGGAATGGCGGTGGTGCTGGCGGAATCGTCGGGCCGGCACACGCCGGGGCAGAGCTGGCTGGAGAGCGTCCTCGCCCGGCGGCCGGTCGGCATCGTTTCGGTGTGCTCCGACTTCACCGGCGGGCAGCTGGCGAAGCTGCGGGCCCGGGACATCCCGCTGGTCGTGGTCGACCCGGCCGGCGCGCCGGGACCGGAGACGCCCTCGATCGGGGCCACGAACTGGCAGGGCGGGCTGACGGCCACCCGGCACCTCGTGGAGCTGGGCCACCGCCGGATCGCGATGATCGGCGGGCCGGAGGGAGTGCTGTGCAGCCGGGCCCGGATCGACGGGTACCGCACGGCGCTGGAGACGGCCGGGCTGGCGTTCGACCCGGCCCTGGTGCGCCGCGGCGACTTCCACGTCCGGGCCGGCTACCGGGAACTCGCTTCACTGCTCACCCTCCCCGACCGGCCGACGGCGGTCTTCGCCGGCAGCGACCTGCAGGCACTCGGCGTGTACGAGGCGGCCCGCGACGCGGGGCTGCGCATCCCGGACGACCTTTCCGTGGTGGGCTTCGACGACCTGCCGATCGCCCGCTGGCTGACCCCGGAGCTGACCACGGTCCGCCAGCCGCTGCAGGAGATGGCGGCGGCCGGTGCTCGGCTGGCGATTTCGCTGGCCCGCGGGGTCGATCCGGAGAGCCACCGGCTGGAGCTGGCGACGAGCCTGGTGGTCCGCCACAGCACGGCGGCCCCGGCTCACCGGGGTTACCGGGTGCTCACCGGCGGAGCGCGGTAGGGCGGCCGATCGGGGCTGACCCACGGCCGGCGGGCGCGGCGCCGGCCAGCGCCCCTGTTCTGCCGCGGCCGGCCGGCCCGGCCCGCCGCTCACCACGGCCACCGGGTGCTCTCCGGCGGCCCCAGATAGCTCGCCCGCAGCCCTCCGGTGTCGACCACCAGCTTCTGCACGATCACCGCGGGGTCGACCATCCAGAACTTCAGCACGTGCGGGCCCGCCGTCCCGATCTCGTGGCGTGTCGCCGTCAGGTTCACGTTGTCCGACGTCGTCCGCTCCCACTGGCGGTTCATGGACGTGTCGTCGGCCCCCGTCGCCTTGGTGATGTTCACGACCTGCGGCTCCGCGTCGTCGAACGACACCGCATACCGCAGCCCGTCGCCGGACAGCACGTTGCTGCGCGGGGACAAGTAGGCCCACACCGTCACCGTCCCGGTCGTGAACAGCGTCATCCGGTACTCCAGGCGCGGCCCCGTCCCCGGTGCGCGGCCTGCCGCCGTCACCGGGAACGGGGTCATCCCCGCCCCGGTCCGTCCGATGTCCGGGATGCGCCGCCACCCGGCGTCCGCCGTGCCGACGTTCGCGCTGCAGTGCTCGGCCTCCATCGACACGTACCCGCCGGCCTCGACGAAACCGCGTCGCCACGGCGGCGGCAGCTCCGGGTTGCGCACGACGGCGTCCACGACAACCGAACTGCCCGCACCCGACACCGTGATCGGCACGGTCGTGGTGCCCTTCGGCACCCGGGACCAGTCGATCCGCACGGTCATGCGCAGCTCCTCCTCCACGCGGCCGCCCCGCGGCTCGACCGCCACCCACGGCGCGCTCGTCGTCACGGTGCAGCGGAACGGCGTCCGCCCGCGGTTGAAGACGTCGATGTACTGCGGTGGCGCGCTCTGGTACGGGCTGAACTCCGGCAGCGCCGGCCGTCCCGCCGCGCCGGGCCACGCGTCCGGGGAGCCGTCGACGGCGACCCCCAGTGACGCCGCCGCGGGCAGGTCGAGGCGCCGCACCGCCGGGAAGATGACGTCCGGCAGCGCCACGTTGTTCAGCTCCGGCTGCTGCCAGGGCGCGTTCGGGCCGTAGCGGGCGACGTCGCCGTAGTCGATGTGCGGCTGGGTCTGGAACCCCTTCCACTTCCCGCCGGCGATGCCGGTGTTGTACTTCTCCGCCAGCGCGAGGTCGTCGGAGAAGCGGGCCTCCGTGACGGCGGCGAGGCCGTTGGCCGAGGCCCGGCCCTGCGCCGCGTACAGCAGGTTCGTGAACTCGGCCCGCCGCAGCGCGTACAGGTTGGCCGATGCCTCGACCTCGTACCCCACCAGCTCGTAGTAGGCGTCCTGGAATGCCTTCGGCAGCCGCGCGCCGATCTTCGACGCCCGCGCCGCGAGGTCGTGCCACTCGTCGGTGACCCGGTCCAGCTCGCGGTAGTTGACCAGGCTGAACGGCGTCATCTGATCGTCGTAGGTGATCGCGTCGGCGGTCGCCGGGTCCTTCGCCGGGTCGACGGTGATCCGCCGGTTGAGCAGCTCCGGCTTGCGGCGGGACTGCAGGCGCCCGTAGTCGTGCAGCACCCCGGCGATCTCCGCCGCCAGGACCGCGCCGAAGTTCGTCTCGGCGAACTGACGCTCCCACGTGGACAGCCGCTCGACGGGCAGCGAATCGGGATTCCAGGCGTAGTCGAGGAAGAACTGCAGCGGCAGCTCGTTGCCCTTCATGTCGCCGACGTTGGCCACCCACAGCCGGTCGTTGCCGTAGGCGTACGCCTGGTGCAGCTGCTCCCACGTGTTCGCGAGCAGCGTCGTGTCGACCCACTTGTAGTTGCGGCCGCCGCCGACGTAGTCGAAGTGGTAGTAGAGCCCGTACCCGCCGGGGTGCGGCGGCAGCGACCGGTCGGGCATCTTGCGGATGTTGCCCCAGTTGTCGTCGGTGAACACCACGATGACGTCGTCCGGCGGCCGCAGGCCCTTCGCCCAGTACCGCTGGACTTCCTTGTACAGCGTCCAGACCTGCGGCACCGTGGTCAGGTCCCGGCCCGTCTCGCGGGCGAGGATCTCCCGTTCGGTGGCGATGATCTCCCGCATCAGCTCGATGCCGTCGCCGTCGGGCAGGCCGACGTCGCCGTTGCCGCGCATGCCGAGCGTGACGACGCCTTCGAAGTCCTCGCGGACCATCCGGCGGATGCCGTCGGTCCAGTAGGCCTTGATCGCTTCGCCGTTGCGGCGGAAGCTCCACTCCCCCGTGCCGCCGTAGGGGTCGTGCCCCGGGGTCGTGATGTTCCCGGCCGCGTCGCGGACCGCGGGAACCGCGTGCCGGTTCCACTCCTCGATCCCGCGCATCATCGGCGCCTCGTGCGAGGTGCCCATGACGATGCCGTACTCCTTGGCCGTCGCGTGGTTGAGCGGGTCGTCCTCGGCGAACGCGCGCCCCCACACCGCCGGCCAGAGGTAGTTGGCCCGCAGCCGGAGCATGGTCTCGAAGATCTTCGCGAAGAACAGGTGGTTGAAGCCGTTCGGGAAGCCCGGCGCCTGGCCCGGGCCGAAGAAGGCCGGGGCCCAGGTGCCGAGCGCCGGGTTCTCGTCGTTGATGAAGAACCCGCGGTACTTCACGTGCGGGGTGCCGAGGCTGAACCGCTCGCGCGGCAGGTGCAGCTCCGCTTGCCGCCGCGGCGGTACGTCCGCCCACCAGTACCAGGGCGAGACGCCGATGCGCCGGGACACCTCGTAGACGCCGTAGATCACGCCGCGCTGGTCACTGCCGGTGAGCACCAAGCGGCCGTCGACGACCTGACTCAGCGACGTCTCCCACTTCCCCGCGATCCCGGTGACGTCGAGCTTGCCGGCCGCGACCAGCCCGTCCACCAGCGGGCTGTGGCCCAGGGTGCCGACCACGACGACCGGGCCGTGCGCGGGGACGACGTCGAACGACACCGCGGGCCGCACCCCGGTGACGCGTTCGACGTCGGCGGCCAGGTCGCCGACCACCCGGCGGACGCCGGGAAAGTCAGCCGACCCGACGACGATCGTCGCGGCCTTTCCCCGCGACACCAGCGGAAATCCGGTCCCGGCTTCGGCGAGTCCCGGGAGGGCCATGGACCCCGCCCCGGCCAGCGTGAGCAGGTGCAGGAAGGCACGACGGTGTACCTCGGACGGCACGGGAGACCTCCTGAGTCAGCCCTTGACGGATCCGGTCAGCCCGCCGACGATGCGCCGTTCGGCGAGCACGAAGAACGCGAGCGCGGGGATCGCCGACAACGCGGTGAACGCGAGCACTCGGGCGGTGTCCTGGGAGTACGCGGACTGGAACATCGCGACGCCGAGCGGGAGCGTGAAGTGCGCGGAGTCGTTGAACACCAACAGGGGCAGCAGGTAGGTGTTCCAGCTGGTGACGAAGGCGAGCACGGCGACCGTGGTCAACGCCGGCGTCGAGAGCGGCAGCAGGATGCGCCAGAAGAAGCCGATCCTGGTGGCGCCGTCGAGCACCGCCGCGTCCTCGATCTCGCCGGGGATCGCGTGCATGAACGGCCGGAGGATCACGATCGTCACCGGCAGCGAGAACGCCGCCTCCGGGATCGCCACGCCCCAGAAGCTCTCGAGCAGGCCCAGCTGCCGCAGCCACAGGTACAGCGGCAGCGTCGCGACCCCGATCGGGAACAGCAGGCCGAGCGTGAACAGCGTGTAGAACGCCTCCCGGCCCTTGAACTGGTAGCGCGACAGCGCGTACCCGGCCATCGAGCCGAGCCCGACGGCGAGCGCCGTGGCGATCACCGCGATCAGCGCGCTGTTGCCGAGGAAGGTCCAGAACGCGCTCGAACCGAGCACCAAGGCGTAGTTGTCGAACACCCACGGCCCCGGCAGCCCGGCCGGGTCGGTGTTGATCTGCGCGTTGGTGCGGAACCCGCCCAGCGCCACGAACAGCAGCGGCACGACGGTCACACCGACCACCACGATCGCCGCGAGGTAGCCCATCGACAGGCCGAACTTGCCGGAGCGCATCAGCCCACCATCCTGGTCAGGGCCCCCTGGGTGTCGCGGCGCAGCGCGAACCGCTGGTACAGCAGGGCGAACACGAAGCAGATGACGAACAGGATCACCGCCACCGCGGAGCCGAACCCGAACTCGTAGCGCTTGAAGCCGTGGTCGATCAGGTAGGTCGCCATCGTCGTCGACGCGTTCGCCGGGCCGCCCTGCGTCATGATCCAGACGACGTCGAACAGCTGGAGCGAGCCGATCACCGACAGGAAGATCCAGATCCGGATGGTCGGCCCGAGCAGCGGCAGCACCACGTGCCGGGTGGTCTGCCACGCCGAGGCACCGTCGAGCGCCGCGGCTTCGCGCAGTTCGGCGGGCACCCCCTGGAGCCCGGCGAGCAGCAGGATGATGCCGAAGCCGATGTACTTCCAGGTGATCACCGCGAACATCGTGTACAGCACGATGCCGGGGTCGGCCAGCCAGTTGTGGACCAGCCCGCCGAGCCCGGCCCCCCGGAGCGTCTGGTCGGCGAACCCGTTCGGCTGCAGCATGAGCGCCCAGATCACCGCGGTGATCGCTTCGGAGAGGACGTACGGCGCGAACACCAGGGCACGCAGCACCGCGCGGCCACGCAGCTTCCGGTTGAGCAGCAGCGCCAGGCCGATCGACAGCGGCAGCTGCACCACGATCGACAACCCGGCGATGATCAGGTTGTGGACGATGGCGCTCTGGAACACCGTGCCGTCGAAGGCATCGGCGTAGTTCTTGAACCCGACGAAGTCGTCGAGCGGGCCGAACCCCTTCCAGTTGAAGACGCTGTAGAACGCCGCGATCCCGATCGGCACCAGGACGAACCCGGTGAACAGCAGCAGGGCGGGTCCGAGCAGCAGCGCCAGCTCGAGCCGCTTGCGCCGGCCGGGCCGGCGCTTACGGGCGGTGACCGCCGGTGCGGACGGCTTCGCGGCCGTCCGCACCGGGGTCGTGGCCGTGGTCACTTGTTGCCCGCCGCGGCCTGGTTGACGGCCGTCACGATGCCTTCGGGGGTGCCCTGGCCGGCGAACATGTTGGCCACCGCGTCGTTCAGCGCGGCGCCGACCGCCGTCGGGAACGCCCGGTCGAAGTACATCTGCAGGTACGGCGCCTTCGTGCCGTATTCGTAGACCTGCCGCAGCGTGTCGGTCTTCAGCGCCTTCGCGGCGACAGTGTTGACCGGCAGGCCCGCGCCCTGCGCGGCCAGCTGCGTCTGCACCGGCTCGCTGCCCAGGTACTGCAGGAAGTCCGCACACGCCTTCGACGCCCGGGTGGTGCAGGCGAACCCGTCACCGCCGCCGAGCACCGCGTTCGGGTCGCCCTGACCACCCGCGACGGAGGGGAACGCGAACCAGCCGACCTTCGAGTCCAGGTCCTTGTCCTCGGTCAGCGACGACATCGTGCCGGGCTCCCAGTCGCCCTGCAGTTCCATCGCGGCCTTGCCGTTGGCGACCAGGCCGGCGGAGCTGCCCGCGCCCTGCTGGGCGGGCGTGCCGGCGAACCCGGTCTGGAACGGCTCGGTGGCCAGGAAGTTCTTGAGGTCCTGACCCGCCTTCGTCCAGCACGGGTCCTCGAGCTTGACCGCCTTCACCGACTTCTTGAGCACGTCGACCGAGCATTCCCGGACGGCGAAGTAGTTGAAGTAGAAGGCGTCCGGCCAGCGGTCCTTGCCGCCGACCGAGATCGCCGCGATGCCCTTGGCCTTCAGCTGCGTGACAGCGGTGTTCAGCTCGTCCATGGTCTTCGGCGGGGTGGTGATCCCCGCCTGCTGGAAGAGGTCCTTGCGGTACCAGAAGCCGACGAAGTGCTGTTCGAACGGCACGCCGTACTGCTTGCCGTCCACCTGCCAGTTCTCGCCGAACGTGCCGGTGGTCTGGGTGATCCACGACTTCGTGAAGTCGGTGATGTCGGCGACCTTGCCCGAGGTCAGCTGGGAAGCCAGGTCACCCGCGCCCCAGGACTGGTAGATGTCCGGCGGCTCGGCCGACTGCAGGGCGAGGGGCACCTTCGTGCTGAAGTCCTCGTTCTGCAGCGGCTGGGCCTTGATCGTGACGTCGCCGTGCGCCTGGTGGTAATCGGCGACGACCTTCTCCCAGATCGACTTGATCGGATCGGTGGTGCCGTTGTGCCACCAGGTCAAGGTGACCGGGCCGCTCGGCTGCGCGGGGGTATCGCTCCCCCCGCTGCACGCGGCGAGCGCGAGCGGGACGACGGCCGCCAACGCGGCGAGAACGGTGTTCCGGCGTTTCACAAACATTGTGGGTCCACTCCTGACGACTTCGGCCGAGTTGGACGGGGCGGCACTGCGCCCGGGTTGGCGAAGAGTCTGCTCCCGGGACAAATGCGATGTCAATCGTTGTCGATAACGTTTTCTATGGCTAGTCTGAGCCGATGCAGCCCAGTTCCAGGGTGACCATCCGTGACGTCGCCGCCCGGGCCGGCGTCTCGGTGGCCACGGTTTCGAAGGTCATCAACGAGCGCTACGGCGTCTCCGCCGCGACGCTCGCGCGAGTCCGCGCCGTGATCGAAGAGCTCGGCTACGAAGCGAGCCTGGTGGCGCAGAGCCTGAGAAACCACCGGACGAACGTCATCGGCATCCTGGTCGCCGACCTCGAGCCGTTCTCGACCGAGCTGCTCAAGGGCGCGGCGGACGCCATCCGCGGCAGCGGCTTCGAACTCGTCGTGTACTCCGCGGGCGGGCGGACCGGAGACCCGGTGGGCTGGGAGAAGCGCTACCTCTCCCGGCTGAGCGGCACCCTCGTCGACGGTGCCGTGCTGGTCACCCCCGCCGTCTCGCTGGAAGCCGTGCCGGGCACGCCGGTCGTCGCGGTCGACCCGCACACCGGGCCGTCGCACCTGCCGACCATCGACTCCGACAACCTCCGTGGCGCACAGCTGGCCACCGAGCACCTGCTGGAGCTGGGGCACCGGCGGATCGCGTTCCTCTCCGGCCGGCCCGACCTGCAGTCGGCCGAACTGCGGAAGACGGGGTACCTGCGTGCCCTGACGGCCGCGGGCATCACGCCGGACGAAGACCTGATCCGGATCGGCGCCTACGACCCGGAGGTGTCCGCGGCCTCGGCGCACGCCCTGCTGACCGGCCCGGACCGGCCGACCGCGGTGTTCGCCGCGAACGACATCTCGGCCATCGCGACCGTGGGCGCCGCCCGCGAGCTCGGGCTCGCCGTGCCCGACGACCTTTCCGTGGTCGGCTTCGACAACGTGCCCGAGTCGGCGCTCTGCAGCCCGCCACTGACCACTGTGGACCAGCCGATCCGCGAGATGGGGCACCGGGCCATCCGCATGCTCATCGCCCTGATCAACGGCGACGAGGTCGAGCGGACCCACGTCACGCTCGCCACCGGCCTGGTGGTGCGGCACTCGACCCGCGCCCTCCCCTGAACCGTTTCCTCCTCCTCACCTCCTCCCCCAGACGAAGGGCGGAAAAGCCTTGACCACGCAGCCCACCACGGCCGGAGAGCCGTGGCGCGACCCCGCGGCCGACCCGGGCGAACGCGTCCGGGCCCTGATGGCCCGGATGACCCTGCGCGAGAAGCTCGCCCAGCTCTACGGGGTCTGGGTCGGCATCGACTCCGGGGGCGAAATGGCCCCGCACCAGCACGACTTCGTCGACGCCGCGGTCGACTTCGACGACCTGGTCCGCCACGGCATCGGGCAGCTGACCCGCGCGTTCGGCACCCGGCCGGTCGACCCGGTGATCGGGGCGCACAGCCTCGCGCGCACCCAGCGGCAGATCGTCGCCAGCAGCCGGTTCGGGATTCCCGCGGTGGTGCACGAAGAATGCCTCACCGGGCTGGCCGCGTGGCAGGCGACGATCTACCCGGCCCCGCTGTCGTGGGGCGCCACGTTCGACCCGGACCTGATCCACCGGATGGCGGCGCGCATCGGGGGGACCATGCGCGAACTGGGCGTGCACCAGGGGCTCGCGCCGGTCCTCGACGTGGCCCGCGACCTGCGCTGGGGGCGGGTCGAGGAGACCATCGGCGAAGACCCCTACCTCGTCGGGACGATCGGCAGCGCGTACGTCGCCGGCCTCGAGTCGGCCGGCATCGTGGCCACGCTGAAGCACTTCGTCGGGTACTCCGCTTCACGCGCCGGGCGCAACCTGGCGCCGGTTTCGGCCGGTCCGCGGGAAATCGCCGACGTCCTGCTGCCGCCGTTCGAACAAGCGCTGCGCGCCGGCGCCCGGTCGGTGATGAACGCCTACACCGACACCGACGGCCTCCCGTCCGCCGCCGACCCGGCCCTGCTGACGGACCTCCTGCGGGACACCTACGGGTTCGACGGCACGGTGGTCGCCGATTACTTCTCCGTGGCGTTCCTGCACCGCCTGCACGGCGTCGCGGCCGACCGCGCCGACGCCGCCCGGCAGGCGCTCACCGCGGGCATCGACGTCGAACTGCCGACGATGGACTGCTACGGCGAGCCGCTGCTCGCCGCGGTGGAAGAGGGCGCGGTCGAGGTCGCCGCCGTCGACCGCGCCCTCGAACGGGTGCTCCGCCAGAAGTGCGAACTGGGCCTGCTCGACGCCGATTGGGCACCGGAGGTCCCCGAGGAGATCGACCTCGACGACGCCGAGTCGCGGGCGCTGGCCCGCGAGGTGGCCGAGCGCTCGATCGTGCTGCTGCACAACGACGGCACGCTTCCGCTCTCCCCCGGCGGCCGCGTCGCGGTGGTGGGACCGCGCGCGGACACGCCCGGCGCGATGCTCGGCTGCTACTCCTTCCCGTTGCACGTCGGCGTCCACCACCCCGACGTCCCGTTCGGCGTCTCCGTGCCGACCCTGCGCGAGACGCTGAGCTCGGACTACGACGTGACCTACGCGCTGGGCTGCCCGGTCACGGGCGGGGACGACGACGGGATCGCGCAGGCCGTGGCGGCGTGCGCGGACGCGTCGGTGTGCGTGGCCGTCCTGGGCGACCGGGCCGGGCTGTTCGGCGGCGGAACGTCCGGTGAAGGCTGCGACGCGGCCGACCTGCGGCTGCCGGGCCGCCAGGAGGAACTCCTCGACGCGCTGCTGGACACGGGCAAGCCGGTGGTCCTCGTCCTGCTCTCGGGACGGCCGTACGAGCTGTCCCGGCAGCTCCCGCGGCTGGCCGCGGTCGTCTGCGGGTTCTACCCCGGCGAAGAAGGGGCCGCGGCGCTGGCCGACGTCCTCAGCGGACGGATCAACCCGGCCGGCCGGCTGCCGGTGAGCTTCCCGGCGGCCGGGGCGAGCCAGCCGTCGACGTACCTGGCCGCGCCGCTCGGCCGGCGCAGCGAGGTGTCCACAGTGGATCCTTCGCCGCTGTTCCCGTTCGGGCACGGGCTGTCCTACGCGCCGGCGACCTGGCTGGACGTCAGCGCGACGGGCTCGCTCTGGCCGACCGACGGTGTCTGCCGGGTGCGGGTGACCCTGCGCAACGACCACGATCGCGAAGCTTCGGAAGTCGTGCAGGTCTACCTGCACGACCCGGTGGCCGAGGTGGCGCGGCCGGAGCGCCAGCTCATCGCGGCCCGCCGGGTTTCCCTGCCCCCTGGCGAAACCTGCGTCCTGGAGATCGGCCTGCACGCGGACCTGACATCCTACACCGGGCGCGCGCGGCAGCGGCAGGTCGACCCCGGCGACGTCGAGCTGCGGGTGGGCACTTCGAGCGAACAGATCGTCACGACCCTGCACTGCACGCTGACCGGGTCCCGCCGCGTCGTCGGCGCCGACCGGGTCCTGACCCCGGAGTTCTCGTTATGAGACGTCCTCTGGTGATCTTCTTCCTGGCCGTGCTGACCGTGCTCTTCGTGGGCGCGTCCGGCCACCCCGCGCCTGCGCACTGGGTGGCGACGTGGACGTCGATGCCCCAGCTGACCGAGCCGGGCAACATGCCACCGGCGCCCTTCACCGGCACCGACCGGGTGCTCGACAACGCGTCCCTGCGTGAGACGGCGCAGGTGACGGCCGGCGGCCCGCGGATCCGGCTGCGGTTCTCCAACGCCTTCGGCGGGGCACCGCTGCCGCTGACCGCGGTGTCGGTGGCGCGCCCGGTTTCCGGAGCGGCCGGCGTCTCCGCGGTGGTGCCGGGCAGCGTTCTCCCGGTGACGTTCCACGGCAAGTCCTCGACGGTGGTCCCCCAGGGCGCCCAGGTGGTGTCCGACCCGCTGCCCTTCCCGGTGCGAACCCTGGAGAACATCGCGGTGACGGCGTACCTGGCGCACGGCCAGGCTTCGACGTCGATCACCTCGCACCCCGGCTCGCGCACGACGTCGTACCTGCTGGCGGGCAACCACGTCTCCGACACCGAACTGCCGGGCGCGACGCCGGTCGACCACTGGTACTTCCTCAGCGGCATCGAGGTGCTGTCGCCGGCGTCCGCGGTGGCGGTGATCGGCGACTCCATCTCCGACGGCCGCGGGTCGACGACGAACGGGAACGACCGCTGGCCGAACGTGCTGGCCGCGCGCCTGCACGGCGTTTCGGTGGTGAACCAGGCGGCGGGCGGCAACCGCGTGCTGCAGGACGGCCTCGGCCCGAACGTGCTGGCCCGCCTGGACCGCGACCTGCTGTCCACGAGCGGGGTTTCGTGGGCGATCGTGTTCGAGGGCGTCAACGACATCGGCACGGCCACCCCGGCGGCGGCGCCGGACGTGGCGGCGCAGCTGATCGACGCGTACGACCAGATCCTGGTCCGCGCCCACGCGCAGGACATCCGCGTGTACGGCGCCACGATCACCCCCTTCGGCGGCAACACCGCCTACGACGACCCGGCCCGCGAAGAGGCTCGCCAGCGGGTGAACGCGTGGATCCGCCAGCCGGGCCACTTCGACGCGTTGCTGGACTTCGACAAGGTGGCCCGCGACCCCGCGGCCCCGTCCCGGCTGCTGCCGGCCTACGACGTCGGCGACCACCTGCACCTGAACCCGGCGGGGTACCAGGCGCTCGGTTCGAGCGTTCCTCCCGGCCTTTTCCGGAACGACGGCTAGAAATCGTCAAGCGCCGAAAAGACGACAATTCCAGGACGTGATTTCCACCGGGTGGTGACTGTTCGCCGAACCCGGTCTGACGGACGGTGATCACCCCGGCTGGTGCCGGATATCCGTTGGGACACAAGCGAGTCTCGAAGGCAGGGGGCCCGTGACGCAGGTCACGGGCCGCCCCCTATCATGTCGCCGTCTGCTGTCCCCACAGGTAGTCGTCGCTCCCGGAAAGGGAAACCATGTCCGACGTCATCAACAGCATCTTCGGCCGCCCCCAGAACGAAACCACCGGCTCGGGCGAGTACGCCTACGGCGCCGTCGAGCCCGCACCGGAGGTCGCCGAGGTGCCCGCCGAAAGCGCTCCCGAGACCGACGAGGCGGGTGTCGTCGAGGAGGTGGATTCCGCACCGGAGACCGAAAGCGCCACGGAAACCGCCGAGGACGAAGCCGTCGACGGCGACCAGGCCGAAGAGGACGCGACCGGCACCGACGAGGAGGCGGTCGCCGAGGACACCGAAGACGACGACACGGATGTGAACGCGGCCGAGGACATCGCCGAAGCCGAGCCGGTCGCTGAGCCGGTCGCGGAAAACGAGCCGGTCATCGAAGCCGTCGCGGCCGAGCCGGTCGCGGACACCGAGCCGGTTGCGGACGCCGAGCCGGTCGTCACCGAGGCCGCACCGGCGGTGGCGGCCGCGCCAATCGCCGACGCCGCGCCCGCCGTGGCCCGGCCCGCCGCGGGCAGCCGTGGCAGCACCACGGTGGCCGACGGGGTGGTCGGCAAGATCGTCACGCGGATCGCGAGCCAGGCCGAGGGTGTGCACAGCGTCGCCGGGGACGGCATCACGGTCGAGCTCGCCGACGAGGTCGCCTGGGTCACCATCCCCGTGGTGGTCGAGTTCGGCCACGCGGTCAAGGCGGTGGGCGAGCAGATCCGCGTCGCGGTGATCGACGCCGTCGAGCAGTACCTCGGCCTGGACGTCGAGGTCGTCGACGTCCACGTCACCGACATCCACTTCCCGGAAGCCGGCTGATCCGCGCCGGTGCCCGGCCCCTCGATGCCGGGCACCGGCGGCCGGGAACGGCCGGTGAGCACGGCTCCGGCGGTGCTCTCCCCCGCCGGGGTGAAACGTCCGGGCGCCGCCACCGGCAGCCGGACCGGCACCTTCCGCCGCCCACCGCGTTCGGAGATCATCCACCACCCCTTCGAGTGGATCACCGCTGTCGATCTTCACCGCGAGCGCCACCGAAGTCACGCGAAGTAGATCTCCCGCCCGGGTAAAGGTTTTCCCGGCCTCGCCGCCGTCATCGGTCCGGTGCGCCGGTGCCCTGTTACCGTTCCGCCGCTCTGGTCCGGACCACTCGCGTTCCCCCGGCCGGGGCCTTTTCCCGGGCGGCGTTCCGTTGCCGTCCGGCACTTCCGGAGAAAAGGCGAGACTTGACCCCCTTGGACCACCTCGGCGTCCCCGCGCCGGAAACCCCGGACTGGCACGTCACCGCGTTCCTCGGACCGCGGCCCGGCGACGACGGCCGTCCGATGCTCGACGCCGTCCGGGGCCTGCGCGCCCGCATCCTGTTCGACCACGGCCACCGTCCCGCGTTCCTCCGCGCGGACGGCACCCACGCCGACGACCAGGACCTCGACTTCGGCGCCTGGCACTTCATCGCCCGGCGCAGTCCCGGCGGCCCGCCGCTGGGGTACATCCGGCTGTCCACACCGGACACGGGCGCGCGGTTCCAGTCCCGCGACTTCCTCGGCGACCGGTGCTACGAGGAACTCCTGGCGGGCGAGGGCTTCGGCGCCGCGGACGTGTTCGAGCACAGCAGGCCGGTCGTCGAGCACCGGGCCCGCAAGCTCGGGCTCGGGCTCCACCTCAACGCGCTGGCGATCGGCGCGGCCCACCACCTCGGCGCACGGGCGATGATCGGCACGTCCGGCACGAAGGACGGCCAGGACCGGTTCCACGAGCGGTTCGGCTTCCGGCCGGTCCGCGGCACCCGCCGGTACGTCCCGCAGTACACCGAAGACGTCGTGATCATGCTGCACCGCGTCGCCGACGGCGCCGGACGGCACCACGACCTGGTCACGCGGCTGCGCGACGAGTTCCCCGTCATCGCGGCGGCGGGCGCGGCCCCGCTGCTCCCCGTGCCGCCGGTGCGCCGCGCCGCGCGGGTGACGCCGACCGGCACCACCTCACCGGATCGCGAAACGTGGCGGCCGGTACTGCACACCGCGGCCGAGCTCGACGCCCTGCTCGCGTCCGGGAACGTCCGCGAAGTGCACGACACGATCGACGACCAGCTCACCGAGCTGGTCCGCAGCCGTGAACCGCAGTGCCGCGACCGGGTGGGGATCGAGCGCAAGAAGCGGGAGCAGCTGGCCGGCGCGGAGCCGTGGGAGTACGGCACCTGGGCCTGGTACCCGTGGTCCGGACGGCTGGTGCACGTGCTGCCGCGCGAAGAGTTCCGGCTGGTCCGCACCGACCGCAACCGGGGCCGGATCGAGTGGCCCGACCGGCAGCGGCTGTTCGGCAAGCGGATCGGCGTCATCGGCCTGTCCGCCGGCAACAGCGCGGCGCTGACGTTCGCGCTCGAAGGCATCGGCGGCGCGTTCCGGCTGGCCGACTTGGACGGTTTCGGGCTGTCCGACCTGAACCGGCTGCGGGGCGGCCTGCACGACCTCGGGGTCGACAAGGCGGTGCTGTCGGCCCGGCAGATGTCCGAGGTCGACCCCTACCTCGACATCGAGATCGAGCGGGCCGGCCTGACGCCGGAGACCATCGAGCGGTTCTTCGCGGGTGGTCTCGACCTGCTCGTCGAGGGGTGCGACACGCCGTGGGTGAAGATCGCGGCCCGCGAGTACGCGCGTGACCTCGGCATCCCGGTCGTGATGGACGGCAACGACCGCGGCGTGCTCGACGTCGAACGCTTCGACCGCGAACCCGACCGCCCGCTGCTGCACGGGTTGCTCGGCGACGTGAAGTCGGTCGACGTCCTCGACCTGACCGCGCGGGCCAGGACCGAGCTCGTCCTGGCCATGGTGGACGCGGGCCGGATCAGCCCGGAGCCGGCGGCGTCGTCCGGCGAGCCGGGGCGCACGCTGAGCAGCTGGCCCCGGCCGGCTTCCGGCGTGGCACTCGGCGGCGCGTTGTGCGGGGAAGCGGCCCGCCGCATCCTGCTCGGCCTGCCCTGCGAATCCGGCCGCTTCCACACCGACCTCGGACAGCAGCTGCACCCTTCGCGCAACGTCTACGCCGAAGGCCCGGCGTGAGCGCTTTTCCGTTCCGGTGGCGAGCACGGGCACCGGGGTGCTCGTTGTGCTTCCGCCACGGCTGGCCTGACGGTGGTGGCTCCGGCCCCGCGCCGGAGCCACCACGGTCACTGCCCGGCCCGTGCCCGAGCGATCACCTCTTCCAGGCGAAGCGGGCTGGCCGGGTGGTGGGACAGGCACAGCGGCGTCGCCACGCGGCGGAAGCCGAAGGCCTCCCCCGCCACATAGAACTGCGCCCGTTCGAGCCGGGAGATGTCCGCGACCGGGCTGCCTTTCGCGCGGGCCAGTTCGTTGGCCGCCGCGATCTGGGCCGGGCTGTTGAGGCGGCCGAAGAACTGCGTCATCGCGTTGCCGACCACCTGGTTGTGCAACCCCTTAGGTGCCTGCGTCGCGAACAGCAGCCCGAGACCGTACTTGCGGGCCTGGGAAGCGAGCACGATCGTGCTGCGCGTGCTCGCCGTGAGACTTCCGGAGGACGCCAGCGTCTGGGCTTCGTCCATCACGAACAACGCGCCCAGCGGCCGGTCGCCCGCGGGATGGCGCTTGATCCAGGCGAACAGTTCCATCTGCAGCTGGTTGACGAAGTTCTGCCGCTGTTCTTCGGCGGGCAGCCCGACGAAGCTGATCACGGAGACGCGGGCCCGCTTGCCGGCTGCCGGGGTCAGCAGCGCACCCGGATCCACCGGTTCGCCACCACCGGCGAAGAGCGGGTCGTTGACCATGGCCGCCTTGAGGATTTCGGCCAGGCCGGCCGCGATGCGCGGGGCGTCGTTGAGGTTGCTGACGTCCTCCGGCAGGTCCGACAGGAGCTCGACGAGGTCCGGAAGGCTGCGCGACCCGGTCCGCGCGTGGTGGATCACCGCCTGCCGGAGCACCGCGAGCCCGATGTTCGCCTTGGCGGTGCTGCCGGTCAGCCGGGCCTGCGGCGCGAGCGTCGCCACGGCCACCTCGACGGCCGCGGTGAACTCGTCGGTGTCGTCGAGAACGCCGGCGAAGTCGGGCAAGGGCCGGAACGCCAGCGGCCGCCCGGTCGCCCGCCCCGGCGTCCAGACGACGACATCGGTCTCGGCGAGGTACCGCTTGGCCAGCTGGGCATCACCGTTCTTCCAGCCGCCGGGCGGCTCGGGCCAGGCGTCCCCGAGGCGCGCGAGGTCGTTGTTGGGGTCCAGGACGATCGCGGAGACGCCCTGCAGCGCACACTCCTCGACGACCCGCCGGAGCAGCACGGTCTTCCCGGAACCGGACCCGGCGAAGACGGCGGCGTGCTTGCGCAGCGCGGAGAGCCCGAGACGCACAGGCTCCCCCGAGCCGACGACGGTGCCGAGCGTGATCTCACCGTCGGCGGGTGGTGGGTGGGTCCCTTCGGCCGGCTGCCCCGAGGGCTTTTCCGGCAGCACCGCGGACAACAACTCCGACCGGCTCGCGGGCCGCCGGTCGATGAGCCACTCGTGCATTTCCCGCCCGCCAGTGCCGAGCATCTTCTGCAACGCCGAGAAAGCCCTCACATCGGCCTCGGGCAGCCGGATCGTCCGGCCACCCGCGGCCGTGAACTTCTCGACTTCCTGTTTCGTCTTGATCCCGCCCCGCCAGGCGTCCCGCAGGATGACGAGGTGCCGGTTGTCGGCCCCCTGCAGCTGGCCTGCCTCGGACCTGGCCTTCCGGAACCGGCTCAGCGCGGCCCGCGGATCCCGGGCCGCGATCGCCCGGAACGCCCAGTGCTCCTTCAGGTCCGCCTTCTCGTCGAGGGTCCGGGAGAGCCAGGCGTGCAGCTCGCCCCGCCCGTTCTGGCGCTCGCACGACCACTCGAGGTCATCGTCTCCGACTTCGGTCACCCAGCACCGCAGGGCCGCGGACAGCAGATCGGGCATCACCTTGTCCACGGTCTTCTCGGCGAGCAGCTTCTCGGGATCCGCTTCGGCCTGCAGTTTCTCGAATTCGGCGTCGAGTTCGGCGAAGCGGTCGGTCTCGACCGCGGTGCGCGCCGGTGCGACCGGCACCGCAACCTTTTCGTCGAATGAAGTGAGCTCCTGGACCTGCCCCGCGCGCAGGCAGAGTTCGATGTGCGCGCCGATGCGCTTGAGCAGCTGCCGCGGGGTCCACTGCTCCCAGGGTTCCGCGAACGCCACGGGCGCGACGGGCCAGGTCGGGTGCGGCGGAGCGAATCCCATGGCCTGGTAGGCCACTCCGAGCCGCTTCGCCACCAGCGCCCGGCCGACCTCGGCGTCGATGATCCGGCCGAGCGTGACCGACTCGCGGAAGCGGTCGGGCACGGTCCCCGTCGCCTTCCGCTTGATCTGATCCCAGGTGCTGGGCAGGCAGGTCAGCACGGTGAGGGTCTTGCGGGTGACTTCCCGCAGCCCCATGAGACCATCGGCGATCCGCGCCACGAGCAGGTCTTCCTCGGCGGAATCCCCGGTCTCCTGAGTGAGCTTCGTCGACCAGGAGACGAGCTCGTCGAGCTGGTCCACCGCGATCACCACCGGTCCGGTCAGGGCGAGCAGGCGGACGATCTCCCGCACAAGAACCCGAGCCGGTTTCGGCTTCGAGTAGATGTTCCACTGCCGGGCTTCCGGCGTGAGCTGCTCGTCTCCGTCCAGGAAATCGTCGCCGATGTACTTGGCCTTCGGGTCCCGAGAGGCGATGAGCACGAGGGCACGTGCGGTGTCCCCGCACTCATCGGCGACCCTCTCGTCGAGGGACGCTACTCCGTCCACGAACGCCTCGACGTCGTCAGCAGTGAGCCCACGCCCACGCCGGATCCGCTCCTCGGCCGCGGCGTCCACGTGCGCGCGCAGGCACACCCGCCGCAGGAAGCTCTTCAGTTGCGACTCACCCGAATCATCCGGGCACGCCAGCCCGCCGCGGAGTGCCGCGGTCGTGTTCTCCCAAAACGCCTCCGCTGCAGTAACGTCGTCGAGGAAGAAGTATCCCCGGGAGCGGTGCACTTGGCGGCGGACAAGCCCCAGCAGATGCGTCTTGCCGACCCCCTTCAGCCCGCGGAGGACGAGCCCGATGGGGCTGGGCCCGTCGCTGATCGCGGCGTCGCGGATGCCCGTGTCGAGTGCGGCCAGCGCGTCGGCGTGCAAGCCGTCCACGTGGTAGGGCGAGTCCCGCCAAATGTGGTCGGGAGTGTCCGCCCAGTCGAAACTGAGTGTCGCCAGCGCCTTGAGCTCGTCCATCACAACGCCTCGATCGAGAGCAGATGGTTGTCCTCACCGCCGATGCGAATCGCCGCCTCGTGGTCGGCTGCGGTCAGCGCCTTGCGGTTGTCCTCAGGAATCAGGTGCACCTTCCCGACCCGGCTCAGTTCCTTCAGCACGGCATCGACCTCCGCGGCCGGCGCGCCGAGCTTCGGCCGGAGATCGACCAGACCGACCCAGCCGCGAGGTTCCTTCACGAGTTCGCGGTAGGCAACCCGGATGCGGTCTTCGAGATTGCCGGTCGGAGCCGCTTCGTCGGCTGGTGCGGGTGGGACCTCGGCTAGGCGGAAGAGCTGAAACAGCCGCAGGTTCTCCCGCTCCAGATACCCGTTCAAGCCGCCGAGCAGCACATACAGCGCAGAAGCGAGCGTGCTCTGTCCCCGAGGCGGAGGCGGACCGCCCGCCGCGAGCTCCTTTTCGCACCAAGCCCAACCGCTGTCACTCAACACGTGCACGAAACTGTTGTTCTTCCCGGTCTGATCGCTCTCGACGTACCCGAGCTCGTTCAGCCCCCTGCGTTCCTTGCCGGTGAGGGTGAATCCCACGACCTCCTCCAGCTCCTGATTGGGCACCTCGCGGCCCAGCACCATCAGCGTGAACATCGCTGCGGTTTCCTTGTGCTTCAGGCGGTCGGTCATCCGAGATCCTTCCGGTGGTTCGGTTTCGTGGTGGTCCGGGCGCGGGTGTCGAGGGTCCGCAGGAGCCAGTCGATCGACCGGCGGACGCTCGGCGGGGCCGCGTGGTGGTCGTCGCCGCTCGGGGAACGCGGCTTCACCGCCACCGCAAGGTCCGTCGCGAGGTCGCGGGTCCGGCCGCCGTCGCCCGCGCCGACGGCCGCCTGCAAGGCCGTGACCAGCTCGTCGACGAGGTCCCACCGGGACGGGCGCAGCCGGGTTCCGCGGGCCTGCGCGAGGAGCGCGGGGAGGTCGAGATCGTCGTCGGCGTCGACCAGCGGGGTGAAGCCCTTCAACTGGCCGACGAGATCGCGGGCCACCTCGGCCGGCCCGCGCGAACGGCTCAGGCGCAGGTAGCGGAGGTTCCCGACGTAACCCGGAAGCGACGACGCGTCGGTGCCCGCCGTCAGGATCGGGATCACCCGGCGGTCCTGGCCCAGGGTGCGGTGCAGGAACAGCTCGACTTCGGCCGCCTGCCAGCGGCTGACTTTTCCGTCGACGACCAGGCACAGGTGCCGCGCGTCGTCCTCGGCCCGCGCCAGCAGGGAACGATCGCCCGAGAGTGACTTCACCGCGCGGACGTCCCGCTTCTCCAGCTCGGCGACCAGCTCGTTCGCCGTGCCGACGGACGAGCGCGGGACGCTGACCCGCAGGTCGTGGTGGAACTCCCGCCGGCTCGATCGGACGGAAGCCACGTAGGCATCGCGGTTTTCGGCCAGCAGATCGGTCCGGTCGAGCCGGCAGGCGATCACGGCGGCGACCGTCTCGAGGGCGAAGCCGATCTGGTCGGCGCTCGGCGTCTGTTCCGACAGCACCGGCAGCTGCTCGCCGAAACTCCAGTACGACACGTACGGCAGGGTGAGGTGGCGGGCCATCGTGGCCGGCTCGACCGTCTGGTCGAGCCAGGTCCGGTACAGCTCGGCTGTCTCGTCGACCACGCGGCGGCGCCAGGTCTCCGACCGGTCGTACTCTTCCCGGTTGTCGAACCGCGACAGCACCGGCAGGACGGTCAGCCGTGAGCGGTCGAACGGCAGGAGGTTGCGCGCCGCGTCGGCGCGCCGGGCCGCCTCCACCGCGCCGAGGATGCTCTGCCGGTTCGCGGTGAACAGCAGGACCAGGTGGTCCGGCAGGTGCGCCGTGCAGATCCCGCCGATGTCGGAGATCCCGGTGCGGCTGTCGATGAGGACGAAGTCGTAGCGCGCGACCCACTGCTCACGGCACTTCTCGAGGTATTCACCGAACCCGTCGTCGTAAAGGCCGTCCCAGTCGATCTCCTGCACCTGCGCGACGTAGCCGGGCTCGTCGCGGCCGGCCGCGACGAAGTCGAGCACACCGCCGTCCGCCAGCCGCTGGACGTGGGCTTCCGGCGCGAACCGGCCGTGGCGGAAGTCGTCGACGATGTCGACCACACCGCCGCTCGGCGCCGCCGGCAGCCGCGGGCGGAAGTAGTCGCCGAGCCCGGGGGCCTCGAGGTCCCAGTCCAGGCAGAGCACGCGGTGACCCCACCGGGCCAGGAGCACGGCGATGTTGGCCAGCGTGAAGCTCCGGCCGACCCCGCCCTTGTAGGAGTAGAAGGTGAACACCGCACCCGGCATCGGTCAGAACCTCGGCATCCGCGCCGGCGCCGGCGGTTCCGCGGGCGGCGTGCGCACCGGCCAGTCGCCCCGCCACTCCGGCGCTCGTTCGATGAGCTCCTCCAGCTCCGCGGCGATCTGCTTGATCTGCTGGTTGAAGTCGAGGTAGGCCGGCGCGGTCTGGAAGTGCTCGAAGGGGTGGTTCCACTGCTGCAGGTCACGGGGGCGGCGCGCGTGTGCCCAGTCGGGGAAGTGCCGGGAGTCGCAGAAGATCACGGGGTAGATCAAGGGCCGCCGGTGCTCCCCCGCCGCGGCGGCGGTCAGTGCCTCCCGCTCCGCCATCGAGGCCCACTCGGCCAGGCACCATTCGTTCCGGAAGTACTTCGGGGAGCAGACCGGAACCAGCACCCGCGAGCGCTGCAACGCCGAGCTCAGTTCCGCCGGCCAGCTGGCTCCGACGCGGACCTGGTCGTCGAAGAAAATCCTGACGTCCTCGTACCGGTTGTTGTCGAGCACTTCCAGGAGACGGGGGTGAAAATGGTGACGAATCCACGCCGATATGTCGCTCGCCGTGCGCAGGTAACTGATGAACACGTCGTACTCGTACACGCGTGCCGCCGCCCCTTCGCCGCTCCCGCCAGGCGGGTCCGATCCTAGATCCGTTGCGTGCCAGTCAAGAAGGCGGGAAACCTGACAGATCCAGGACAATAACCGGTCAGCGGCGAAAACGACCGGGAAACAAGCACTTGACACCTCGGCCGAGCCCGGATATATGACAGGCGAACACGGAAACAGAAAACGAGTCGTTTCCGGAATACCGATCTCCCGGATCGGTTGATCACCGACCGATCCCGAGGAGAGGGCGATGTCCGAGCACGAGGCACCCCGGGTGTTCGTCAGCTATTCACACGACTCCGAGGAGCACAAGGCGCAGGTCCGGCGGTTCGCGACCGTCCTGCACAGCCGGATCGGCCTCGAGGTCGTCCTCGACCAGTGGCACGACAACGTCCGCATCGACTGGTCACTCTGGGCTACCCGGAACCTCAAGGCGGCCGACTTCGTCATCGTCGTCGCGTCTCCCCTGTACCGGGCTCGGGCCGACGGCGACGCGCCGCCGGACGAAGGGCGCGGCGCCCAGTTCGAGACTGCCATCATCCGCAACAAGCTGACCAAGGACCTCGAGGCGGGAACCCGCAGGGTTCTCCCGGTGGTCCTGCCCGGCCACTCGATCGACGACATCCCCGAATTCCTCAACCCCTACTCCACGACCCGGTACGAGATCGCCGAGTTCACCGACGCAGGAGTCGCCGACCTGCTCGCCGCGATCACCGGTCAGGGGCAGTACCCGATGCCCCGCCGCGGTGTCTGGCGCGGCGGGGCGCGGGAACCGCGGCGGGTGCTCGCCGGTGAACTGCCGTGGACGTGCACCAGCCCGGGAATCCGGCGAGGGGCGGCCTGGATCGACGGCCTGCACTACGAGAACAGCATCGTTCTCCGGCCGAGCGCGCCGACCACCACCGGGCCGGGATTCATCGAACTGGACCTGGGCGGGCACTACCAGCGGTTCACCACGGTCGCCGGCGTGCTCGACAACGCCCGGGATCCCTTCCAGGTCGGGCGGTTCCGCCTGGTGCTCGACGGAACGCCGCGTTCCGAACACGAGGTCGCGGCCGGGAAGCCGGCGAAGATCGAGCTCGACGTCACCGGCGCCAGCCTGCTGCGGCTCGAGATGTCGCGGCCGGCCGGCACGGCGTCCCCCTTCGGATCCGCGGCCGTCGTCGTCACCCGGCGGGGCCGGCCACCCGAGCTCGCGCTCGGCGATCCGGCCGTCACGTAGGCGGCCGACTCACGACCGGGGCGGCAGCCCGGCTGTCGCCATCCGAGATCCCGCCTCGGCCCGAGAATCGGCGAGATCCACCTCGCGCAGTGCCGCGCCCACGCCCGCCAGGGCCGCCGCGTTCATCGACAACGACGTCACGCCCAGCCCCACCAGTGCCGGCGCCAGCGCGGGGTCCGCCGCTGCCTCGCCGCACACGCCCACCGGCTTTCCCGCCGCCGCGCCGGCTTGCGCGACCATCGCCACCAGCCGCAGCAACGCCGGCTGGTCCGGGGCGTTCAACGCCGCCACCGCGCCCAGCTGGCGGTCCGCCGCGAACACGTACTGGGCCAGGTCGTTCGTTCCCAGTGACACGAAGTCCACCTCCGCGAGGATCGAATCGGCGCACAACGCCGCCGCCGGGATCTCGATCATCACGCCCACCCGCTCGATGCCCGCCGCGCGGGCGCGCGCGGCGAACCACGCCGCCTCCGCCGCCGTGGCCACCATCGGGGCCATCACCGACAGCTCGGCGCCAGTGTCCGCGGCCGCCGCCGCGATCGCCGTCAGCTGGCGGTCCAGCAGCTCGGGGCGGTCGAACGCCACGCGGAGGCCGCGGACACCCAAGGCCGGGTTGGGTTCCTCGCCCATCGGCAGGAACGCCAGTGGCTTGTCGGAACCGGCGTCCAACGTCCGGACGACGACCGGCTTGCCCGCGAACGGGGCCAGCACCGCCGCGTACGCCGCGCGCTGCTCGGCCTCCGTCGGCTCCGATGCCGCGGAGAGGTAACAGAATTCGGTGCGGAACAGCCCCACCCCTTCCGCGCCGGCCGCCGCCGCGGCCTCGGCGTCCGCGGCGGACCCCACGTTGCCCAGCAGCTTCACGCGGTGGCCGTCGGCGAGGCGGCCGACGCCGTCCCACGTCGGGCGGGACGTCCGGGCCGGCGCCCGCACCGTGCCGTCGGACGGGGTCACCGTGCCTGCCGAACCGTCGACCGCGAGGCCCGGGCTGTCCAGTTCCAGCACCCCGGCGCACGCGACCACGGCGGGGATGCCCAGCGCCCGCGCCAGGATCGCGGTGTGGCTCGTCGGGCCGCCTTCCGCCGTCACCAGCGCCAGGACCAGCTCCGGGTCGAGCCCGGCGGTGTCGACCGGAGCGAGGTCCCGCGCCACCAGCACGCTCGGCGACGTCAGGTCCGGCACGCCCGGTGGGGCCACGCCCAGCAACGCCGCGACGATCCGGTCGCGGACGTCGGCGACGTCCCTGGCGCGTTCGGCCATGTAGCCGCCCGCGGCCCGCAGTGCCGTCATGAACTCCCCCGCCGCTTCCCAGACGGCCCGCGGCGCCGGGAGCGATCGCGCGAGGACCAGCTTCTCCGCGGACGCGGTCAACGCCGGGTCGGACGCCATCGCGGCCGTCGCCTCCAGCACCGACCGGGCATCTCCGGACACGGAACGGGCACGATCGGACAACGCGGCCGCCACTGTCGTCGCCGCCTGCCCGATCTTGCCCGCTTCGGCCTCGAGATCGGCAGGAGCGGGCGAAGAAGCGGGTTCCGGCAGGTCAGCGGCCACGAGCACGCGGGGACCGTCGACCCGCCCGGGGCTGACTCCGACTCCGGACAACTGCATTTCGGGACCTCCGGGAGCAAGTGACGCGTAACTGGGGATTGACAGTACGGTAACAACGGGCACAATCAAACGGCAACGGGCAACCATCGGAGAGGAACGGGCATGTACGCCGCCGAACGGCATCAGCTCCTGGCGCAACGCGCACGACGCGACGGACGCGTCGACGTCGGTGACGTCGCCGCCGAACTCGGTGTCGCTCCCGAGACCATCCGCCGCGACCTCGGCGTCCTGGAACGCCAAGGCGTGGTCCGCCGCGTCTACGGCGGCGCGGTCGCCGTCGAGCGGCTCGACTTCGAACCCGAGGTCGCGCAGCGGGACCAGACCAACGCCGCCGAAAAGGACGCGATCGCCCGGGCCGCGCTGGACCTGGTGCCCGACCGCGGCTCGATCCTGCTCGACGCGGGCACCACGACCAGCAGGCTCGCGACGCTGCTGCCCGCCGACCGCGAGCTGACGGTGATCACCAACTCGATCCCGGTCGCCTCGATCCTCGCCACCCGGCCGGGCATCACGCTGCACATCCTGGGCGGCCGCGTCCGGGGGACGACGCTCGCCGCGGTCGAGGCCTGGACGCTGCGGGCGCTCGAAGGCCTGCTCGTCGACGTCGCTTTCCTCGGCGCGAACGGCTTTTCGGCCGAGCACGGCTGCACGACGCCGGACATGGCCGAATCCGCCGTGAAGGCCGCCGTGGTCGCCGCCGCCCGCAAGCGGGTGCTGCTGGCCGACCACAGCAAGTACGGCACCGACCAGCTCAGCCGCTTCGCGCGGCGGGCCGAGATCGACGTCCTGGTGACCGACAGCGGCATCGACGCGGGCGCGGTGGCCGAACTCGAGGAAGCGGGCCCGGAGGTGGTGCTGGCGTGATCGTCACCGTGACCCCCAACCCGAGCCTCGACCGCACCGCGCGGCTGGCCGAGCTGCGCCGCGGCGAGGTGCTGCGCGCCTCGGCCGTGCGGCTCGACCCCGGTGGCAAGGGCGTGAACGTGGCCCGCGCGCTGGCCGCCGCCGGGACCCCGACCGTCGCGCTGCTGCCCGCCGGCGGCGCGGTCGGCGAGCGGCTGGCCGACCTGCTCGCGCCCGAAGGCGTCCCGGTCGTCGCCGTGCCGATCGCCGGCTCGACCCGCAGCAACATCACGCTCGTCGAAGCCGACGGGACCACGACGAAGATCAACGAGCCGGGCCCGGAGATCTCCCCCGCCGAACTCGCCACCCTCGAACGCCGCGCCGTCGAGCTCGCCGCGCGCGGCGAATGGCTGGTGTGCTGCGGCAGCCTCCCCGCCGGTGTGCCCGACGACTTCTACGCGCGGCTGACGAAGCTCGCCCGCGAAGCCGGGGCGAAGGTCGCCGTCGACTCCTCCGGCGCGCCGCTCGCCGCCGCCTGCGCGGCCGGGCCGGACCTGCTCAAGCCCAACCTCGACGAGCTGATCGAGCTCGCCGGCCGCCCACTGCCGCTGCTCGGCGACGTCGTCGCGTTCTGCCGGGAGCTGATCTCCGGCGGCGTCGGCCGCGTGCTGGTCAGCCTGGGCGCGCGCGGCGCGGTGCTCGTCGAGGAGACCGGAACCTGCCACGCGCTCGGCCCGCTGGTGGCCGTGCGCAGCACCGTCGGCGCCGGAGACGCCGCACTCGCCGGGTTCCTCCACGCCGGAGGAACCGGCCCCCAAGCCCTGCGGACCGCGGTCGCCTACGGCACCGCCGCGGTCACGCAGGAGGGCAGCCGCATGCCCACCCCGCAGGACGTGCACCCCGACCAGGTGCGCCTGCTCGACGCCGACCCCACCTTCACCCTCAGCGGAGCCGCCGCATGACCACCCCAGACCTGATCACCGCCGACCTGGTCGACCTCGGCCTCGACGCCGCCGACAAGCAGGCCGCCATCCGCGGCCTCGCGCAGCGGCTCGTCGACGCCGGGCGGGTGACCGACCTCGACCTGTTCCTGAAGGACGTCGCCGCCCGTGAGGAGCAGATGGCCACCGGGCTCGAAGGCGGCATCGGCATCCCGCACTGCCGCTCGGCCGCGGTGACCGCGCCGACGCTGGCGTTCGGCCGCAGCGACGCCGGTATCGACTTCGGCGCGCCGGACGGCCCGGCGAAGCTGATCTTCCTCATCGCCGCGCCGGAAGGCGGGGGCAGCGACCACCTCAAGGTCCTCGCCGCGCTCGCCCGGCGGCTGGTCCGGGCGGAGTTCAAGCAGAACCTCTCCGACGCCACCGACGCCGTCGCCCTCGCCGAGTACATCCGCCAGGAGGTGGCCTGATCATGAAGTTCGTCGCCATCACCGCCTGCCCCACCGGGATCGCCCACACCTACATGGCGGCCGAGTCGCTGGAGCAGACCGCCAAGGCCAACGGCGACGAGATCGTCGTCGAGACCCAGGGTTCGGCCGGGTCCGAACCGCTGTCCGCCGAGGACATCGCGAGCGCGGACGCCGTCATCTTCGCCGCCGACCTCGCGGTGCAGGGCCGGGACCGCTTCGCCGGGAAGCCGATCGTCGAGGCACCGGTCAAGGCCGCGATCAACGACGCGGCCGGGCTGTTCGAGCGCGCCAAAGCCGCCGCCCGTGAGCCGGCACCCGCGACACCGGCCGCCCCGGAGCTCACTTCGAAGGTCGGCGCGAACGACAACGCCGGGACCAAGATCCGCCAGTGGCTGATGACCGGCGTCAGCTACCTCATCCCGTTCGTCGCCGCG
Source organism: Amycolatopsis sp. DG1A-15b (assembly GCF_030285645.1). Lineage (GTDB taxonomy): Bacteria > Actinomycetota > Actinomycetes > Mycobacteriales > Pseudonocardiaceae > Amycolatopsis. The sequence goes on along the minus strand of NZ_CP127296.1, from coordinate 2,575,856 downwards.
GGCGGCCTGCTGATCGCGCTGAGTTTCGCCCTCGGCGGCTACAAGATCGTCGACGCGCCGAAGGTCACCGAGCACTTCGACGCGGGTTCGGTCGCCGGCTGGGCCGCGCTGATGTTCCAGATCGGCAGCGCGGCCTTCGACTTCCTGGTGCCGGTGCTGGCCGGGTTCATCGCCTTCGCGATGGCCGACCGCCCGGCGATCGCCCCCGGTTTCGTGGGCGGCGCGATCGCCGTCACCGTCGGCGCGGGCTTCCTCGGCGGCCTCGTCGCCGGTCTGCTGGCCGGTGGCGTCGTGCTGGCGCTGAAGAAGATCCAGGTGCCGAAGGCGATGCGCGGCATCATGCCGGTGGTCGTCTACCCGCTGCTCGGGTCCATTGTGGTCGGTGTGCTGATGTACGTCGTGGTCGGCAAGCCGATGGCCGCCGCGACGAGCGGGCTGACCAACTGGCTCAACAGCCTCAGCGGTGCCAGCGCGCTCCTGCTCGGCGCGCTGCTCGGCCTGATGATGGCCTTCGACATGGGTGGCCCGGTCAACAAGGCCGCCTACGCCTTCGCCGTCGGCGGCCTGACCACCGGAGCGACGGCGTCGCTGCAGATCATGGCCGCGGTGATGGCCGCCGGGATGGTGCCGCCGCTGGCCCTGGCGCTCGCGTCCACGGTCCGCAAGAAGCTGTTCACCGAGGCCGAACGCGAGAACGGCCGGGCGGCCTGGCTGCTGGGCGCGTCGTTCATCACCGAGGGCGCGATCCCGTTCGCCGCGGCGGATCCGTTCCGGGTGATCCCGTCGATCATGCTCGGCTCGGCGGTCACCGGCTCGCTGTCGATGGCCTTCGGCACGACGCTGCGCGCCCCGCACGGCGGGATCTTCGTGCTCCCGCTGATCGGCAACCCGCTGCTGTTCCTGGTGGCGCTGATCGCCGGGACGCTGGTCGCCGCCGGGTCGGTGATCGCGCTCAAGCAGGTGCGCTTCCGGGCGGCCGAGCGCTCGTCCGCCGTTTCCGGCCAGCCGGTCAACGCGTGAAGGAGTCCACTGTGTACCAACGCCGCACGCTCGTCGCCAGCAGCGTCGGGCTCCACGCCAGGCCCGCGGGCCTGGTCGCGAAGACGGCCGCCGGGCAGCCCGCGAAGGTCCGGATCGCCAAGATCACGGCCGGCGTCGCCGGTGACCCCGTCGACGCGGCCAGCGTCCTCGGGTTGATGACCCTGGGCGCGGCTTTCGGCGACGAGGTGGAGCTCACCGCCGAAGGCGACGCGGCCCAGGAGTCCGTCGACGCACTCGCCGAGCTGATCGCCCGGGATCTCGACGCCTGAAACCGGGCCCGGGCTCTTCGGAAAGGGCCTGGGCCCGGCCGCGTTGACAACACGCGTACGGATGGTCACCCTGTCAGCTTGAGCTGTGGGGAGGAGCTCAGCGACGGTGACGGAGAACGAACGGCTCCGGGCGGCGCGGGAACGCACCGGATCGAGGCAGCACCCCGGTGAGTGCCTGTCGCGGCGGGAGCTGGCGGAGCTGGTCAACGCCTGCCTCTGGGAGCACCACCGGCAGCGGACGGCGGTGGACGACAACTACGTCGCGAAGCTCGAGCGCGGCACCATCCGGTGGCCGAACGCCCGGTACCGGGCCGCGTTCCGCGCTGTGCTGGACGCCGGAACCGACGCGGACCTGGGGTTCGCCAATTCGCGCCGTCCGGCCGCTCCCGTCACCGAGCGCCGGGCGGTGTCGCCGGTGCCGCACCAGCTTCCGGCGCCACCACTGCGGTTCACCGCCCGCGTGGACGAGCTGAAGGAGCTTTCGGCCGCGTGTGACGGCGGCCGGGTCGGCGACGGTGCCGTCCTGGTCATCTCGGCGGTCGCCGGTGCCGGCGGTGTCGGGAAGACGGCCTTGGCGCTGCACTGGGCCCACCGTGAGCTGGACCGGTTCCCGGACGGCCAGCTCTACGTCGATCTCCGCGGGTTCGACCCCGCCGGTCCGCCGATGCCGCCCGAAACCGCGATCCGCGGCTTCCTCGACGCGTTCGGCGTCGCCACCTCGGCGATCCCGGCCGGCCTGACCGCGCAGGCCGCGTTGTACCGGACGCTGGTCAGCGGAAAGCGCATGCTGATCGTCCTCGACAACGCCCGGGACAGCGCCGCGGCCGAACCGCTGCTTCCGGGCAGCGCCGGCTGCACGGTGATCGTCACCAGCCGCCACCACCTCACCGGGCTCGTCGCCCGCGGTGCGCACGCGATGCGGCTGCCGATGTTCACCCCGGGCGAAGCGGGCGAGCTGCTCGTCAAGCACCTCGGCGCCGCCAAGGTCGACGCCGAGGCCGACGCGAGCGCCGCACTGGTCCGCTTCTGCGCCGGGCTGCCGCTGGCCATCAGCATCGTCGCGGCCCGGGCCGGCTCGAACCCGGCCTTTCCCCTGGCGCTGCTGGCCGCCGAGCTCGCCGACGAAACCGGCCGGCTGGACGGGCTCGACGCCGGTGAAGCGTCGGTGCGGCTGTCCTCGGTGTTCTCCGCCTCCTACCGGGCGCTGGACGACGAAGCCGCGGACCTGTTGCGGCACCTCGGCCTGGCGCCGGGCGCCGATGTCCCGGTCGCCGCCATCGCCGGCCTCACCGGCCGGCCCGGCCACCGGATCCGCCGGCAGCTGCGCACCCTCGAGCACGCCCACCTGCTCCAGCAGCACCGCCCCGGCCGGTACCGGATGCACGACCTCGTCCGCCTCTACGCCCGCGACCGCGCGCAGACCGACCTGTCCGAGGCCGCGCGGGACCAGGCGATCCGCCGGTTCGTCGGCTTCTACCTGCACACCGCGTTCGCCGCCGAGCGGCTGCTCGACGACCACCGCCCGTCCATCGACCTCCCGCCCCCGCCGCCCGGATGCCATCCGGCGCCCCTCGACGACCACGCCGCGGCCGTGCAGTGGTTCGCCGAGGAACACGCGAACCTGCTCACCGCCCAGCAGTGCGCGATCCGGCGCGGCTGGGTCGAGGAGGTCTGGCGGATCGCGTGGACGGTGAACACCCACCACATGCGCCACGACCGCCGGGACGACAACCTCCGCGTCTGGCAGCCCGCGATCGACGCCGTCACCGACATCCGCGGGCGCTCCGACCAGGCGGACGTCCATCGGCTCTACGGCTGGGCCCGGGTCATGGTCGGCGATCACGGAGCCGGGATGACCCAGCTCGGCCGGGCGCTGGAGCTGTTCCGGCAGGCCGGCGACGTCGCGGGCCAGGCCCGCGCCCACGAGGCACTCGCCGCGGCCTGGGAGCAGCAGGGGGATCCCCGGCGTGCGTTGGCGCCGGCACGGCAGGCGTTGACCTTGTACGAAGGTCTCGGCCAGGCCGCCCGGATCGCGAACGCCCTCAACACGGTGGGGTGGCAGTACGCGCGCCTGGGCGAACTCGACCAGGCCACCAGGTACTGCACCGCGGCACTGCGCCTCTTCCGCCGGCTCCGGTACCTCGACGCCGAGGCCTATGCCCTGCACAGCCTCGGCTACATCGACCACCAGGCCGCACGGCACCCGAGCGCGGTCCGCCACTACCGGCGCGCGGTGAACCTCCTGCGCGGAGCGTTCGACCCCAAACAGGAGGCGGTCGTGCTCGCCGACCTCGCCGAGGTGTACGCGTCGGCCCACCGCTACCGCCGGGCCCGGCACCTGTGGCTGGAGGCCCTCGCCCTCTTCCGCCGGCAGCACCGGGCCTCCGACATCGAGCGGATCGAACGCCGTCTCGCCGCGCTCGCCTGACCGGGATCCCGCGATTCCTCCCTCCCGGGAGCCGCCACCGCCTGTCAGATTGGTCTTGCGCAGCACGACGCCGACGCTGCGGAGCAGGGGGAGGTGGTGGCGGCACCCGGTGGCGGGTGCCGCCACCCAGCCGGTGCGTTACGCCGGGCCGAGCACCGCGATCGAGGCCCGGACCGCGACCTCGGTGACATCACCGGCGCGGCCGCCGTCCTCCACCGTCGTGGCGATCAGCTCCCGCAGGCCGCCCAGGAGCATGATCGACAGCTGCCGCGAAGGCGGGGTGATGCCCGCCGCGCGCATTTCCGGGGTGTCCGTCAGGCGCAGCGTCATCGCGATGAAGCCCTCCATCGCGTCGCGCTGCAGGCCGCGGGCCGGGGCACCCAACGCCGGTACGTCGCGGATCCAGCTCAAGGTGATCGCCGGCTCCGACTCCGCGCACGCGATCCACGTCTCGATCGCCTGGCGGACCTGGTCCCGCCACGGTGCGCGCGGGTCCACCGCCTCGGAAATCTGCTGGATCATCGACCGGTTCGCCTCCGCCAGGAGCGCGATCAAGCACTCTTCGCGGCTGGAGAAGTGCTCGTAGAACGTCCGGCGCGACGTGCGGGCGCGGCGGACGACGTCGGCCACCGTCGTGTCGCGGAAGCCGGCCTCGGTGATCGACTCGGCCAGCCCGTCCAGGAGGCGCTGGCGGAACCGGCGGGTGTCGACGTCCACGGAAGTCACGCTATACCTCCCAGACCTTCGCTCTTGAAACCGGATGGTACACCGGCGTACCGTACCGACGGTACGCTCGCGTACCACCTTCCAGGAGGGTCGATGACGACCATGACAAGCCCCGCGACGCTGCCACCGGGGCCCACCGCGCCCCGGGCCGTCCAGGGCGCCTACGCGCTGACGCAGCCCCTGCGCGGCATGCGGCGGCTCAAAGAACGCTACGGGGACGCCTTCACGGTGAACGTGCCGATCTTCGGCAACGCCGTGGTGATCAGCGGCGCCGCCGAGATCAAGCAGCTGTTCACCTCCGGGCCCGAGCTCGCCGACAACCTCGAGGTCAACCTCGGGCGCGTGCTCGGCTCCCGGTCGATGTTCGCGCTGTCCGGCGACGAGCACAAACGGCAGCGCAAGCTCCTGGTCCCGCCGTTCCACGGACGGCGGCTGGCGGCGTACGAGCGGATCGTCGAGGAAGAAACCGCGCGCGAACTGGCGAGCTGGCCCGAAGACAAAGCGTTCGCCACGCTGCCGTCGATGATGCGGATCACCCTCAACGCCATCCTCCGTGCCGTCTTCGGCGCCGAAGGGGCCGAGTTCGCCGAGCTGCGCGAGCTGCTGCCGCCGTTCGTCACCCTCGGCTCCCGGCTGGCCGTGCTGCCGATCCCGAAACGCGGCCGCTTCAACCCGTGGCGCCGCTTCGAACGGATGCGCCGCGAGTACGACGCCATCGTCGACCGGCTGATCGCGAAGGCCCGCGCCGACGGCAACGACCGCGACGACGTCCTCTCGATGATGCTGCAGACCCGCTACGACGACGGGTCGGGACTGAGCCGCGAAGAGATCTCCGACCAGCTCCTCACCCTGCTCACCGCCGGGCACGAGACCACGGCGACCACCCTGGCCTGGGCCGTCGAACGGCTCCGCCGCCACCCCGCGCTGCTGGCGGAACTGCACGAAGACGACGGAAAACTGCTCGACGCCACGATCCTCGAGGTCCAGCGCACCCGCCCGGTCATCGACCTCACCGCCCGCCAGGTCAAGCAGGACGGCTTCCAGCTGGGCCGGTGGACGCTGCCGAAGGGCTACGCGGTGCTCGTCAGCATCGCGCTGATCCACGACGACGACGCCGTCTTCCCCCACGCGGCCACCTTCGACCCGCACCGCTTCGCCGGCGCGCGCCCGGATCTCTACCAGTGGATCCCGTTCGGCGGCGGCACCCGCCGCTGCCTCGGCGCCGCCTTCGCGACCATGGAAATGACCGTCGTGCTGCGGACCCTGCTGCGGGACTTCACACTCGTTCCGACCGACGAGCCGGACGAACGCTGGCACTCGCGGGGCGTGGCCTACGCCCCGGCCAAGGGCGGCCGCGCGATCGTGCGCCGCCGGACCACCGGAGGAGATTCGTGACCGACCAGATCGCCGACGCCGGCCGGGGCATTTCCCTGGCCTACGAGCGGATCGGGGACACCGGCGCCGAGCCGCTGGTGCTCGTCGCCGGCCTGGGCCAGCAGCTGCACAGCTGGCCGGACGCCTTCTGCGCGAAGCTCGCCGAACGCGGGTACGAGGTCGTCCGGTTCGACAACCGCGACGCCGGCCGCTCCACGCACCCGCGCTTCCGGCCGCCGAGCCTGCTCGGCATGCTCGCCGGCCGGTTCCCCGCGCAGCAGTACGACCTCACGGACATGGCCGCCGACACCATCGGCCTGTTCGACGCCCTCGACCTCGAGACCGCCCACATCGCGGGGGTCTCCATGGGCGGCATGATCGCCCAGACCACGGCCGCGCGGTACCCGGAGCGGATCCGCACCCTGACGTCGATCATGTCGACGACCGGGTCGCGCGTGCTCGGCCGGCCCGCGCTTTCGACGTTGCGGATGATGGGCGCGAAGCCGCCGAAGTCCCGCGAGGAGGCGGTCGAAAGCGCCGTCCGGATGTTCCGCCACATCGGCTCGCACGGCTTCCCGTTCGACGAGGCCCGGGTCCGCGAGCTGGCCGGGACGGGCTGGGACCGCGACCCGACGGCCGGCGGCGTCGGCCGTCAGCTCGCCGCCATCATGAAGTCCGGCAACCGGACGCCGCTGCTGCGGAAGATCACCGCGCCGACGCTGGTGATCCACGGCGACCGCGACCGGATGGTCCACCCCACCGGCGGCGCGGCCACCGCGCGCGCGATTCCCGGCGCCCGGCTCGAAACCGTCCGCGGGATGGGCCACGACCTGCCCGAAGGCGCGTGGCCTGCGATCCTCGACCTCATCGACGAGCACGCGAGGAGCAGCGATGTCCCGGCCCCGTAGTGTCGCGGGCCGCCCGGTGGTGATCACCGGCGCGGCCTCCGGCATCGGCCGCGCCCTGGCCACCCGGCTGTCCAGGCTCGGCTCGCCGGTCGCCCTCGCCGACGTCGACGAAGACGGCCTCAAAGCCACCGCCGCTGCGCTGTCCGGCCAGGTGCTGACCCGCGTCCTCGACGTCCGCGACGCCGAAGACCAGCTGCGGTTCGCCGCCGAGGTCCGCGAGTGGCTCCCGGCGCCCCTGGCCGCGGTGTTCAACAACGCCGGTGTCGCGGTGACCTCGTCCGTGCTCGACGCGGTGCCCGAGGACGACGACTGGCTGCACGACATCAACTTCCGCGGGGTCGTGCACGGCACCCGGGCGTTCCTGCCCATCCTTGTCGAGCAGGGCGAAGGAGCGATCGTGAACACCTCCAGCGTCTACGGCCTGCTGGGGGTGCCGTACCAGAGCGCGTACTGCGCGGCGAAGTTCGCCGTGCGCGGCTTCACCGAGTCGCTGCGGCAGGAACTGCGCGGCACCGACGTCCGCGCGGTGACCGTGCACCCGGGCGGCATCACGACGAACATCGCGCGCAACGCCCGTGTGCGCCGCGACCCCGAGGGGCGCGGCCGTACCCACGAGCAGATGGCCGCCCAGTTCGAGGCGGTGGCGATGACGTCGCCGGACAAGGCGGCGGCGATCATCCACGCCGGCGTCGACCGCGGGAAGGCCCGCATCCTGGTCGGCCCGGACGCCTACCTGTTCGACGCGCTCGCCCGCATCACCCCCACCCACTACAACGCCGTGCTGACGCGCGTGATGCAGCGCGCCCGGCGGACGGAGACCGTGTGACATGACCGAACACCTCGACGTGCTGATCGTCGGCGCCGGGCTGTCCGGCGTCGGCGCGGCCCACCACCTGCGCACGGCGTTCCCGCGCAAGAGCTACGTGATCCTCGAAGCCCGCGACGCGATCGGCGGCACGTGGGACCTCTTCCGCTACCCCGGCGTCCGGTCCGATTCGGACATGCAGACCCTCGGCTACCGGTTCCGGCCGTGGACCGACGCGAAGGCCATCGCGGACGGGCCGTCCATCCTGAAGTACGTCCGCGACACCGCGGCCGACGCGGGGATCGACCGCCACATCCGGTTCGGGCACCGGGTGGTCCGGGCCGCTTGGTCCACAGAGGACGCACTGTGGACGGTCGAGGCCGAGCACGACGGGAAGCCGGTGGAGTTCACCGCGAAGTTCCTGTACCTGTGCAGCGGCTACTACGACTACGCGGCCGGGCACACGCCGGAGTTCCCCGGGCTGGAGAACTTCGGCGGCACCGTCGTCCACCCGCAGCACTGGCCCGAGGACCTGGACTACACCGGCAAGAAGGTCGTCGTCATCGGCAGCGGCGCCACCGCGGTCACGCTCGTCCCGGCGATGACCGGCCGCGCCGCGCACGTGACGATGCTGCAGCGCTCCCCCAGCTACATCCTGTCGCTGCCGGCGGAGGACGCGCTGGCCAACCGGCTGCGCGGGCTGCTCGGCGCGCGGCTGGCGTACCCGATCGCGCGCTGGAAGAACGTCGCGGTGAGCACGCTGATCTACCAGCTCAGCCGGCGTCGCCCCGGCGTGGTCAAGGCGCTGATCCGCAAGGCGACGGCGAAGCAGCTGCCGCCCGGGTTCGCCGTCGACACCCACTTCAAGCCGCGCTACCAGCCCTGGGACCAGCGGCTGTGCCTGGTCCCGGACGGCGACCTGTTCCGGTCGATCCGCCGCGGCGACGCCTCGATCGTCACCGACCGGATCGCGGAGTTCACCGAGCGGGGCATCCGGCTCGAGTCGGGCGGCGAGCTCGAGGCGGACGTCGTCGTCACCGCCACCGGGCTGCGGCTGCTGGCCTTCGGCGGCATCGGGCTGTCGGTGGACGGCGCGCCGGTGAAGCTGCCGGAAACCATGGCCTACAAGGGCATGATGCTCAGCGGCGTGCCGAACTTCGCCTTCACGATCGGCTACACGAACGCGTCGTGGACGCTCAAGGCCGACCTGGTCGGCGAGTACGTCGTCCGGCTGCTGCGCCACCTCGACCGGCACGGCTACGACCAGTGCGTGCCGGTCAACGACGACCCGGCGGTCACCGAGCGGCCGCTGCTGGACTTCGACGCCGGGTACGTGCTGCGGTCGATCGACGAGTTCCCGAAGGCGGGTTCACGGGCGCCGTGGCAGCTGGGCATGAGCTACGCGCACGACGTCGTCAAGCTCCGGCACGGGCGGATCGACGACGGCGCGCTGCGTTTCTCGCGGCGCCGGGCGGGAGCGGGCAGACTGAGCGCATGACGCTCGGTACCTCGCCCGCCCAGGGCCGCTGACATGCACTCCGCAGGCCTCGTGCTGCATCCCCGCCGCGACTCCGCAGCCGCCGTCGAGGCCGTCCTCGGCTGGGCCGGGAACCGGGGCATCGAAATCCTCGGCATCGCCGACGAGATCGTCCGGCTGAACTGCGCCGCGATCGGGGTGACGCCCGAGGAGCTCGGCCGCCGCTCCGACCTGGTGGTCAGCCTGGGCGGCGACGGCACGATGCTGCGGGCCATGCGGCTGGCCGACGGGCAGCGTGCGCCGGTGCTCGGGGTGAACCTCGGCAAGCTCGGCTTCCTGGCCGAGGTCGACGTCCCCGACCTGCCCGGTGCGCTCTCGGCCATCGACGACCACGAGTTCACGGTGGAACCGCGGCTGGCCGTGGACGCGGTGCTGCACGGGCGGAAGGTCACGGCGTTCAACGACATCGCGGTGGTGCGCGTGCCCGGCGACGGCAGCGCGGTGGTCGCCGTCCGCGTCGGGGGCCAGCCGTTCGTGAGCTACTCGGCCGACGCGGTGGTCGTCGCGACCCCGACCGGCTCGACGGCGTACAGCTTCTCGGCGGGCGGCCCGATCACCAGCCCGGCGGTGGAGGCCCTGCTGGTGACGCCGGCGGCGCCGCATTCGGCGTACAGCCGGGGCGTGGTGCTGTCGGTGCACGACGAGGTGAGCCTGGAGCTGCTGCCGACCAGCGGCCGGCTCGCGGTGGAGGTCGACGGCCAGGTTCAGGGGTACGTCTCCGCCGGCGAACGGCTCGACCTGCGTGGCCGGCCGAGCGCGGCGCGGGTGGTCCGGCTCGGGATGACGACGTTCTACCAGCGGGCGCGGCGCAAGCTGCGGCTCACGGATTCGGCCGAGATCCCGCAGGACGGCGACCACTGAAGGTGTCCTGCGTCACAGCGCGAGCACGTCGGCAATGGTCACGGAAAGGTCACGGGTAGCGTCCGCGCCTGCGCCTGAACCAGCCGAACCGTCCCGGAGTGTTTCCCTGCATGCTGTGTCCCGCACCCGTTCGTCCCCGCCTGCGCGCCCGCCTGCTCGTGCCCGGGGCCCTCGCCGCCTTCGCCGGCGCCGTCGTCCTGCTCGCCGTGCTGCACGTCGACCGCCGGCTCGCGCCCCTCGACCCGGTCAGCACGATGCTCAGCGACTACGCGCTGAGCGCGGGCCGCTGGATGTGGGACGGCGCGCTCCTGCTCACCAGCACGGGATCGGCGTTGCTGCTGGTCGCGCTCTACCGCCGTGGCCTGCTGGCCAACCCGGCACTGGTGGCGGCGAAGGCGCTGTGGTGCGTGAGCCTCCTGGCGGTCGCGGTGTTCGCGAAGGACCCGCAGGGTGGGGCGGTCACCGCGACGGGCAAGATCCACCTGTACGCCTCGGCGGTGACGTGCCTGAGCCTGCCGGTCGTCGGCTGGGCGCTGGGACGGCGGCACCGCGACGACCCGCGCTGGCGGCGTTTCGCGACGTGGTCGCGGCGGCTGGCCCTGGCGGCGATCCCGTTCTACCTGCCGTTCATCGTCCCGTTCGCGGTGAACGTCATCCTCGGCGGCCACCTGCCCACCGTGGCGACCGGCCTGGTCGAGCGGCTGATGATGGTCCTGGAGATCGCCCTGCTCGGCGTCCTCGGTCACTGGGCGCACCGGGCGATGCCGGCCGGCGTCCGGTTCCGGCCGCGCGCTCAGGTCTCGCCCGGCTGAGGCGGGCTCGCCGGAATCCGGAACTCGCGTGATCCGGGCCGTCTCCCGCGTGACTGGGGCCGGAACTCGCGTGACTGGGGCCGGCTCCCGCGTGATTGGGGCCGGAACTCGCGAGTTACGGCCCCAATCACGTGAGTTCCGGCCTCGATCACGGGAGTTCCGGTTCTGATCACGCGGGTTCCGGGTCGGGGCTACCCGGCCTCGGCGCCCGGCTGATCGCGGGTGCGGTGCAGGAGCCAGTCGCGGGCGGTGCGGATCAGCGCGTACCGCACCGCGCCCGCCCGGCCGTGCAGAGTGAAGAGGATGCGCTTGGCCGTCCGGTCGTGCTCCTCCCACCAGCCCGTGTCGGCGATCTTCTTCGTCTCGTCCTCGTAGGCGAGGTGGTCGAGAGCGTGGTCGGGCACGGCGACGGCGAGCCGGTCGGCGCCCGGATCCGGCGGGAGGCCGCGCGGGACCGCCCATGAGCGCAGCACGCCGTCCTCCTCCAGCCGCAGGTCGAAGTGGTGCCGCGGGCGGAAGTGCTCGTGCAGCACGAACGCCGGTCGCCGATCGCTCACGGCGTTCACCATGCCATGTCACCCGTCCGGGCAAGCCCGGCTAGGTTGGGACCCCGCAGGGGAATCCAGGGAGGCCGGGGTGAACGTCGCCGGTGTGGTGCTGCCGGGCGCCGCCGGGGTGGCCCTCGTCGTGTTCGCCGTCCGGCTGGCACGCGAACCGCGACGGCTGGGCAACGCCGTGTGGCTCGGTGTCGCGCTGCTGCTGACCGCGTTGGGGCTGCTGCGCGCCGCGCTGCACATGGAGTGGCTGACGCCGGTGCTGCTCGGGCTGCTGAGCGTCGTGGCGGTGCTCGTCGCCCTGATGCTGCCGGCCGCGTTGATCGCCAACGGCGTGCGGATGTGGCGGCGGGAAGGCCGCAGCGGCGGGAACCTGCTGTCGCTGGGCCTCGGGGCCGGGCTGGTCACGCTGGAGGCCCTGGCCTTCGCGCCGCTCGGCCGGTGGGGTTCGGTGCTGGTGGCCGTCGCCGCCGTGCTGGCCGGGTACTTCGGGTTCCTGTTCCTGTCGCTGCTGGTCTATTCCGTCGTGTACAGCCGGATCGGCCGCCGCGGCGGGTTCGACGCGATCATCGTGCTCGGCTGCGGTCTCGACGGCGAGCGCGTGCCGCCGCTGCTCGCCGGACGCCTCGAGCGCGCGATCCTGCTCCACGACCGGGAGCCGGTGCCGCCGCTGCTGGTCGTTTCGGGTGGGCGGGGCCCCGGCGAAACGGTCTCCGAAGCCGAAGCGATGCACGACTACCTGCGGGACCGCGGGATCCCGGCCGACCGCATCCGGTGCGAGGACGAGGCCCGCACGACCGAGGAGAACCTCCGGTTCTCGGCGGGGCTGCTCCCCGCCGGCGCGCGCCGGGTGGTCGTGGTGACCAGCAGCTACCACGTGTTCCGGGCGGCGGTGGAGTGCCGCCGGCTCGGCCTGCCGTTCCACGCGACGGGCGCGCCGACGGCCCGGTACTTCCTGCCGAGCGCGCTGCTGCGCGAGTTCGCGGCACTGATCCTGCACTACCGCCGGACGACGATCGCGGCGTGCGCGGTGATCGCCGGCGCGGGCCTCCTGCTGGCGCTCTTCGCCTGAGCCACCGCACTCCCCGTGGTAGGTTCACGCACAGATCGAGTTTGCCAAATAGACCAGTTACGAATCCAGGGGGTCAGATGAGCGACCTCGCACCGGCCGAGCTGCTCGACGAGATGACGCGGCTGCGGGCGCGGACCAGGGCGGACCGCCACGCGTACGTCCCGCCGCTGTTCCTGTTCGGCGCGCTCGTGCTCCTTTCGCCGCTGTGGGCCTACGGCGCCCCGCCCCGGTTCAGCGTCGCGGGCGTGTGGTTCGGCGAGCCCCTGCAGCTGTACTGGCTGTTCGCGGTCGTCGGCGGGTTCCTGGCCACCGCGGCCTGGTACCTCCACCGCGGCAGCCGCACCGGCGTGCGGACGCCCATCCGCGGCTACCTCGCCATCGGCTTCGTCGGCGTCCTCGCGCTTTCCCTGGGCATGGCGGCCGTCGCATCGTTCCACCCCCGGACCGCCATCCTCCCGTACACCCGGCCGTCGTTCACGATCCCGGCGGCCGCCCTCGTCCTGCTCGCGCTCGGCGCCGTCTGGTGGCTGCGATCCCGGCTCGGCAGCGGGATCGCGCGAGGAGCCGCCACCGCCGTCGCGATGGTCTTCGGCCTTCTCGCCTTGGCCGTGCTCGACCTGGAGTTCGCGCCGGTGCGGCCCAACGCGCCACTGCTCACGATCGCGCTGGGCCTGATCGGGCTGGCGTGGCTGGAGCGCAGCGAGCTGCTCGGCGTGATCAGCGGTGTCTTCGCGGCCGCCGCGCTCCTGGCCAACCTCTACAACATGCAGAACGTCTTCTTCCACCTCGGCGTCTTCGAGCGCTACGAAGGCCCGGAGACGATGACGTTCACGAACACCCTGCTGCCGGGCCTGGTGCTGCTGGTGGGCGGCGCGGTGGCGGCGTGGCACGAGCGGCAGGCGCGCGCATGAGCGAGCACCCCGCGGCGGGCCTGGACGAGACCGTGCACCAGCGGCACCGGCTCGGCATCCTCACCATCGCCGCCGAGGCCGGGAAGGTCGACTTCGGGTACCTGCGCCGGACCCTCGACATGACGGCCGGGAACCTGTCCCGGCACGTCACGATCCTTGGAGAGGCCGGGCTGATCGACGTCGAAAAGGGGTACGAGGGCAAGCGCCCGCGCACGTGGATCACCATCAGCCCGGCGGGCCGGCGAGCGCTGGCCGCGGAAGTGGCGGCCCTGCGAGCGTTGGTTTCGGCGGTCGAGCGCGCAGTGCCGGCCCGGCCGCTGACCACCTAGCCGGGCTGCCCGCGGCGAGGTTGCGGGCCCGGCGCTCGGTACCCCTAACCCGCACGCAGGATCGAGCAGGCGCGGGCCACGCCGTCCTCGGCCCGCAGGCGGGCGCCGACGTACTGCGCTCCCCGGCTGAACAGCGGGTTCTCCGTCAGTTCCCGCAGCCGCGCGGTCAGTGATCCGACGTCGAGTTCCTTGAGGGGCAACGGTTCCGGGCCGGCGCTCAGCCGCGACACCCGGTCACCCCAGTAGGGCTGGTCGGAGAAGACCGGGCAGACCAGCGCCGGCACCCCGGCCCGCAGCCCGGCGGCGGTGGTCCCGGCGCCGCCGTGGTGGACGACGGCGGCGGTGCGGGGGAACAGCCAGTCGTGCGGGACGTCCCCGGCGATCAGCAGGTCGTCCGCGCCGGCCCCGGTGGTGAGGACGCCGCGCAGCCCGGCGCGGCGCAACGCCGTGGTGACGATGTCGGACGTCCGCTCGGCGTCGGCGGGCCGCATGCTGCCGAAGCCGACGTACACCGGCGGCGCGCCCGCGGCGAGGAAGTCGCGCAGCCGCGGGTCCGGGCGCGGGTTCGCGGTGTCGAGGAACCAGTAGCCGGTGACGTGCACGCGGGCGGGCCAGTCGGGCGGCCGCGGCACGACGGCGTCGGAGAACCCGCACAGCACCGGCGACCGCCGCCGCGGTCCCCTGGCCCCCGCCTTCGGCAGGCCGAGCGTCTCGACGCGCCAGCGGTCGACTTCGGGCCGCAGGACCTGCCAGGCGAAAGCGTCGACGGCGGTGAAGCTGAGGTGCCGTCCCCACGGGCCGAGCCGGCCGGCCCGAGGCAGGAGGGGGTGGGCGAAGGCGCGCGTCGGGACACTGGGCTGGTAATGCAGTTCGACGTCGGGAACGCCGAAATGGGCACCCAGGTGCGTGCCGAGGAAGCCGAGTGAGGGTGCGAGCACGAGGTCGGCCCCGGCGGCGCCGGCGTGGACGTCGGCGAGAAGCCGGTCGAGTACGGGCCGCAGGACGGCCCGCAGCCCGGAGAGGAAGCTCCGGCGGCTTCCGGCGGTCCACGCTCGCCCGGCGGCCGAGCCCAGGATGGCGGCGGGGTCGGCTGAGAGGGGCGCGAAGCCGAGGCCGTGGGCTTCGGCAAGCGCCCGGAAGCCGGGCGCGGCGAGCAAGCGGACACGATCGCCATCGGCGGCCAGGCCGCGGCCGAGCGCCACGCACGGCTGGACGTCGCCACGCGAGCCCGGCGCGACGATCACGACCAGGCGGCTCATCGCTTCCCTCCGGCACGGGGGCCGTGGGGCGGCCCCGGCCGGCTGTTCACCGCACCGCCTCATCGCTTCCCTCCGCCAGGGGGGCCGTGGGGCGGATTCGGCCGGCCGTGCACCGCACCGCACCACCTCATCGCTTCGCCGCCGTCAAGTGGTACCGCACCCGGAACGGCAAGCGCGCCAGCACCGCCGCCAGCCGGGCGTCGGGGCCCACCAAATAGCGCGGGGCCGGCCGGCGGGCCGTCAGTGCCCGGACGACCGTCTCCGCCGCCCGGCGCGGGGGCACCCCGGTCCGGGCCGAGCGGGCCGCGCTGCGTTCCGCCGCCGCCAGCTGCTCGCCGTACCTCTCCAGGGCCGCCGCCGGCAACCGCTCGCGGACCTCCTCCGCCGCCGCGCGGGCTCGGGGCCAGATCGGCGTGGCCACCGCGCCCGGCTCGACCAGGACCACGCGGATCCCCTCCGGGGCCAGCTCCGCGCGCAGGCTGTCGGTCAAGCCGACCAGGGCGAACTTCGACGTGTGGTACGGCCCGACCATCGGGCCCGCGATCCGGCCGCCGATCGAGCCGATCGTCACCACGCGCGCCGATTCCGCGCGCCGCAACGCCGGCAGCATCGCGCGCGTCACCGCCAGCTGACCCGTGACGTTCACCTCCAGCTGCTCCCGGAACGCCGCCAGCGGCACGTGCTCGAGCGGCCCCGGCCGCGCCACGCCGGCGTTGTTCACCAGGCCCCGCAACGGTCCCGCCGCCGCGACGCGCGCTCCGCACCGGGCGACCGATTCCGCGTCGCGCAGGTCCATCCGCAGCACCGTGACCGCGTCGCCGTACGCGCGCTCGAGGTCCGCTTCGTCCGCGTCGGTGCGTACGCTCGCCCACACGTGCGCGCCGCGGCGGACCAGCTCCGCCACGCAGGCGCGGCCGATCCCGCCCGCCGCCCCGGTGACCACGTAGGACGGTTTCACGACGCCAGCACCTCCAGCATCCGCGGCCACGTCTTGTGCAGCTGCTCCTGCCAGTACGCCCACTGGTGCGTGCCCGGGCCGTAGAGGTCCGCCGTCACCGGGACGCCGAGGTCGCGCAGCCGGCCCGCCATCGCCGTCGTCTGGGCACCGCAGAGGAACTCCAGCAGCATCGCGCCGGGCAGGACGTCGATCGGGAGCTTGGCGTCGAGCGGGCCCGGCAGCCCGTTGCCCGCCGAGAGGTACAGCTCGGTGCCGCGCAGGCGCTCCGCGTTCACCAGCGGGTCGTGCGCTTCCCAGCGCGCGGCTTCGCGGCGGCGGTCGCCCCACAGGGCCTCGGGGTCGAGGTGGGCGGACGTGACGATCGCGTTCGTCAGCAGCTCGCCGCCGGGACCGGCAGGGTTGACGTTGCCGCTGAAGGAGGCCGCGTAGCGGAAGACTCCCGGCCGTCGCGCGGCGAGCTCGAGCGCCCCGTACCCACCGAGGGACAGCCCGGCGGCCGCGCGCCGGCCGTTCCCGCGGTAGCCGCGGTCGATCAGCTGCGGCAGTTCGACGGCGGTGAAGGTCTCCCACTGGTTGAGCGCGAGGTCCTTGCCGTAGTTCCACCAGTCGCTGAAGAAGCCCGCGGGTCCCGCGCCGGGCATGACCACCAGGACGCCGGCGTCGTCGGCGAGCTGCCGGACGTCGGTGTTCGCGCTCCAGCCGCGGTAGTCCTGCAGGCGGGTCTCGCCGGCCAGCAGGTAGACCGCCGCCCAGCGCCGGCCCGGCTCGGCCGCCCAGTTCCGCGGCAGGATCAGCCGGACCATCGCGTACGCCCCGGCACCGGCCGAGCGCACGGTCAGGTCGAGCACCCGCGCGTCACCGTCCACAGTGGTCTGGGCGACGACGTGCGAGCCGTCGTCGGCCCACGTGTCCGGGCCACCGGCCGCGGCCGAGGCGGGAGTGCCGGGCAGCGCGCACACCGCCGTCGCCAGTGCCGTGAACCACCTCACCAAAGGGCCCATGCGTTTCCTTTCCCGGACACTCGAAGGTGCGGCCAAGCTAAAGGAACGACGACCGGAAAAGCAATTGTCCTGTCCACGATGTGAACGGACAATGTGAATGCCAGGAAAACAAACTCCCCCGCAAGGGTGAGGCGGCGGTCGCGCAGGGTGACCACTCTCGGACGGCCGTGCCACAACCGGCGGCCGAACTCGCCAGTAACCTGCAATTCGGCAGGTCACCCGCTGTGCATGACGATGTTTACGCCGTCTTGAGGTGCTTCCGGTAACCGATTTCCCAGCGTAGCCTTCGCCGTGCCGCCGGATCGGACGTCACTCGAGGCGTCTCCGGCGAAGGGTTCCAGCGCAGGGGCCGCACCTCCCCCGAGAATGCTCCCGGAAGGGTTCTTCATGGCTGCCCGAATTCGCTTTCCCCCGCCCCGCTTCGCGGTCCTCCTGATCGCCGCGGCCGCCGTGGCCACCATTTCGCCCGCAAAACCGGCCACGGCGATCCCGCTTTCCGAGCCACCGGCCGGGCCGCCCGCCGCGCTGCTGCCGGCCGAGGCGATCCCCGGCCGGCCCGCCGCGCGCGACGTCTTCGACGTCGCCACCGCATTGTCCACTTCGGACCGGACGGACGACGGCGAGTGCGCCGACGTCGTCCACGGCCGGCTGCTTCGCCCCGGCGCGGGCACCGGCCAGGGCTTCCAGACGGCGGTACCCGGCGGGCAGCTGTCCGAACTCGTCGCCCGCACCCCGCACCCGCCCGGCCTCGACGCCTGGGCCGCGCAGGCGCGCCGCTGCGCCCGCGTCACCACCGACGACCAGGACCTCCCCACTGTCTCCACCACGACCGTCGTGACCCCGCCCACCGTTCCCGGCGCGCAAACCCTGTCCTACCAGCAGGTGCTGACCCTGCCCGGACAGCCGGCCGGGCTGCCCGGACTGCGCCTGCGCACCGTCGCCATCGCCGCCGGCGGCGTGCTCGTCCTGCTCCGCGACGCCGGAGCGACCGACCTCGACCTCGACACCCTGGCCGTCGCCGCGTGGCAGCACGCGGCCCCGCGGCTGGGCCGCTAGCACCCGCAAGGAGAACCCATGTCCCAGGAGAACTTCCCGGCGGTGGGCGGCGACACCCTGACCGCGTGCCTGCGCCACTGGGCGGCGACCACGCCCGACGCCCCCGCCCTGACCTTCGCCGACTTCGCCGACGACCCCGCGGGGCGGCGGCGCACGCTGACCTGGCGGCAGCTGGCCGAGCGCGTCGACGCCGCCGCGGGCGCGCTGCCGGTGTCGCCGGGCGACCGCGTGGCCGTGCTCTGCCCGCAGGGCCCGGACTACGTCATCGGGTTCCTCGCCGCGATCACCGCGGGCGCGATCGCGGTGCCGCTGTTCGATCCGGGCCTGCCCGGCCACGCGGGACGGCTCGCCGCGGTCCTCGCCGACTGCGCGCCGTCGGCCGTCGTCACCACGGCCGGCGCCCGGCCGGGCGTCGAAGCGTTCCTCGGCCAGGACATCGCCGTCGTCACGGTCGACCGGCCGGAACCGGCGCGGACGTGGCCCGCGCCCACCGCGGCCCCGGACGACGTCGCGTACCTGCAGTACACGTCCGGTTCGACGCGCAGCCCGGCCGGCGTGGTGCTGACCCACGCGAACGTGCTCGCCAACGTCACCCAGGCCGTGCGCGGCCTCGGCCTCGACCCGGCCGCGGCCACCACGGTCTCGTGGCTGCCGCTGTTCCACGACATGGGGCTCGTCCTCGGCTTGATCACGCCGCTGGCGCTGGGCCTGCGCTCGGTGCTGATGGACCCGCTCGCCTTCATCGAGCGGCCGGTCCGCTGGCTGGAGCTGCTCGGCGACCACGCGGGCAGCTGGAGCGCGGCCCCGAACTTCGCCTTCCACTACTGCGCGAGCCGGATCCGCGAGGCCGACCGCGCGCGGCTGCGGCTCGGCCGGGTCGCCGCGATCGTCAACGGCGCCGAGCCGATCAACCCGGACGTCCTCGACCGGTTCCACACCGCCTTCGCCGCCGCCGGGTACCGGCCGGACATGACCCGCCCGGCGTACGGACTGGCCGAGGCCACCGTCTTCGTCACCACCGGCCCCGCCGCGACCCCGCGCGTCACCACGTTCGACCGCGACGCCCTCTCCATGGGCACCGCGCGACCGGCCGGGGACGGCGTGCGGCTCGTCGCGTGCGGCGTCCCGGCCGGGCAGCTCGTCGCCCTCGTCGACCCGGAAACCGGGATCGTGCGACCCGACGGCTCGGTCGGCGAAATCTGGGTGCACGGGCCCAACGTCGGCACGGGGTACTGGCAGAAACCCGTGGAGAGCGCCGAGACGTTCGGCGCCCGGCCGTCCGGCGACGACCGGCCCTGGCTGCGGACCGGCGACCTCGGTGTCCGCCACGACGGCGAGCTGTACATCGCGGGCCGGATCAAGGACCTGATCATCGTCGACGGGCGCAACCACTACCCGCAGGACGTCGAAGCGACCGCCGCGTCGGCCGACCCCGCGATCCGCCCCGGCAGCGTCGCGGCCTTCGCCGTCGCGGGCACCGACACCGAAGCCGTCGTCGTGGTCGCCGAACACCGCGGCCACGCGGACCTGACCGAACCCGCCGAGCGCGCGCTCGGCGGCGCGATCCGGCGGCTGATCTCCGACGCGCACGGGCTCGCGCTGCGGGAGGTGCTGCTCGTGCCGCCCGGACGGGTCCCGCGCACCTCCAGCGGCAAGATCGCGCGCGGCGCCTGCCGCGACCGCTACTTCGCCGGCGACTACGGAAAGGCACTGGCGCGATGACCGAGCCGACGACCGACACCCTGCGCCGCTGGGTCCTGGACACCGTCGCCGAGCACACCGGCGTCACGGCCGAGCCCGACCGGCCGCTCGGCGACTACGGCCTGTCCTCCCGCCAGGCCGTCGGCATCGCCGCCGACCTCGAGGAACGGCTCGGCCGGCGGCTGCCGGCGACCTTGCTGTGGGAAAGCCCGACCATCGACCACCTCGTCCGCAGCCTGGCCGGTTTCGCGGAGCCGGACGTCCCGCGCGGCACCGACCGCCGCCGGACCGACCCCGTCGCCGTCGTCGGCCTGGGCTGCCGGTTCCCCGGCGCGGACGGGCCCGGCGAGTTCTGGGACCTGCTGCGCGGCGGACGCGACGCCGTCCGGACCGCACCGCCGGGCCGCTGGAGCGCCGAGGCGGCCCCGGTGCTGGGCGGGTTCCTCGACGACGTCGCCGGGTTCGACGCCGAGCACTTCGGCATCACGCCGCGCGAAGCGGCGACGATGGACCCGCAGCAGCGGATGCTCCTGGAGGTCACCTGGGCGGCGCTGGAGCACGCCGGCATCGCGCCGGCGTCCCTGCGCGGCAGCCGGACCGGCGTGTTCACCGGTATCGCGACCCACGACTACGGCCACCTCACGATGACCGGCGGCGAGCCGGACCTGTGGACGGCCACCGGCGCCGCGGGCAGCATCGCGGCCAACCGGCTGTCGTACGTCTACGACCTGCGCGGGCCGAGCATGGCGGTGGACACGGCGTGCTCGTCGTCGCTGGTCGCGGTGCACCACGCGGTGCGCGCGCTGCGCGACGGCGAGGCGGACCTGGCGCTGGCGGCGGGGGTCGACCTCATGCTGCTCCCGGGCCCGACGGCGGCGTTCGCGGCCGCGGGCCTGCTGGCGGGCGACGGCCGCTGCAAGACGTTCTCGGCGGCCGCGGACGGCATCGCGCGCGCCGAGGGCTGCGGTGTCGTGGTGCTCAAACGCCTGGCGGACGCCGAATACGACGGTGATCGGGTGCTCGCGGTGATCCGTGCCTCCGCGGTCAATTCCGACGGCCGCTCGAACGGCCTGGCCGCGCCGAACCCACTGGCGCAGCAGGCGATGCTGCGGGAGGCGTACCGGGAGGTCGATCCGTCCACTGTGGATTACGTGGAGGCGCACGGAACGGGGACGCTGCTGGGCGACCCGATCGAGGCCGGCGCGCTGGGCGCGGTGCTGGGTGCCGGACGGGCGGCCGGAGCGCCGTTGCTGATCGGCTCGGTGAAGACCAACATCGCCCACGCGGAAGCGGCCGCGGGGATCGCCGGGCTGATCAAGGTGGTGCTCGCGATGAAGCACGGCTCCCTGCCCCCGCAGCTGCACTTCGCGGCGCCGAACCCGCACATCGCGTTCGGCTCGCTGGGCTTGCGGGTGGTGACGGAGCCGACGCCGTGGCCCCGGCACACCGGCCGAGCGACGGCGGGGGTGTCGGCGTTCGGGTTCGGCGGGACGAACGCGCACGTGGTGCTCGAGGAGGCCACGCCGCCGGCTCGGGAGAGCGGCGGCGCGGCGCGGCGGAACGGTGTTCGGCCGGGCGGCACCGGCGGCGTCCGGCTCGGCCTTCTCTCCGCCCGGACCCGCGACCGGCTCACCGAGCGGGCCACGCAGCTGGCGGACTGGCTGGACTCCCCCGCCGGGCGCCGGAGCTCGCTCACCGACGTCACCCACACCCTCGCCCGGCGCGACAACGCCGGCCCGCACCGGGCCGCCCTCGTCGCCGCGGACCACCGGGAACTCGCCGCGCTGCTGCGAGCCGTCGGAGACCGCGCCGACCCCCTGCCCGCCGGTGCCGTCACCGGTGCCGCCGTCGCCGGGGACGGACCCGTTTTCGTCTTCTCCGGGCACGGGTCCCAATGGGCCGGGATGGGCCGGCACCTCCTGGCCGTCGAACCGGCCTTCGCCGCCCAGGCCGACAAGCTCGGCGACGCCTTCACGGAGTACGCCGGCCGGTCGTTGCGCTCGCTCCTCACCGGCGCCGCTCCCCGGACGCTGGCGGAAACCCAGCTGGCGATCTTCGGGACGCAGGTCGCGCTGGCCGCGCGGTGGGAGGCGCTCGGCGTCCGGCCCGCCGCCGTCATCGGGCACTCCCTCGGGTCCGCGGCCGCGGCCGTCGTGGCCGGGGTGCTGACCGGCGACGAAGCCGTCCACCTGGTCGCCACCCGCGCCCGGCTGCTGGAGACGGCCGGCCCGGGGGGCGCCATGGCCGCGGTGGAACTGACGCCCGGTGAGCTCGCCGGGTACCCCGGTGTCGAGCTCGCCGTCGACTCGGCGCCGGGGCAGGTGACCGTAGCCGGGGACGCTCTCGTCCTCGACCGGCTCGTCGCCGAGCTCGAGGCCGCCGGGCGGAGCGCGCGGCGGCTGCCCGTCGGGGTCGCCGGGCATTCGGCCGGAATCGAGCCCGTCCTCGGCGCCCTGCGCGACGCGCTCGCCGAGCTGGGTGGCCGGCGGCCGCTGGTGCCCTGGTACGACACGGTGCTGACCGACCCGCGCGAACTCCCGGACTTCGACGCCGGTTACTGGGCCGCGCACCTGCGCCGCCCGGTCCGGTTCCGCCAGGCGGTCACCGCGGCCGCCGCGGACGGCCACCGCGTGTTCGCCGAGGTCTCGCCCCACCCGATCCTGCGGGGTTCGCTGGCCCGCACCCTCGAAGCGGCCGGGATCACGGACGCGGTGGTGACGGGCACCCTGCGCCGAGGCCAGGACGAGGTCCGCGCCTTCGCGGCGGCCGCGGGCGCGCTGTACTGCGCGGGCACCCGCATCACGGTGACCACCCCGGACGACGGCGCCCAGCTCACGGACGTGCCGCCGATGCCGTGGCGCCACGAGCGGCACTGGTACACGGACAATGCCGAGGTCGCCCCGGCGCTCGCGACCGCACCCGGGACAACGGCCCCGGGTTGCGCGGCCGGGCCCGCCGCACGACCCACCGCGCCCGCCCCGGCGGGAGCGGCCGGACCCGAGACCGCGACTCCGGACCGTGCGGCCCGGCTCACCTCCCCAGCCGCCGCGCCCACCCCAGCCGGAGCCGCCGGCCCCCGCACCGCACCGGGCCACGCCACCGAACCCACCGCGCCCGCCGCCGCCGGTGATCGGCTCACCGGCATCGTCGCCGCGATCATGGGCCTCTCCCCCGACCGGCTGGATCCCGACGTCCCGCTCGTCGAACTCGGGCTCGACTCGCTCATGGCGAACCGGATCCGCGAAACCGTCCGGCGGGAACTCGGCGCCGAACCCGATGCCGCCGCCGTCCTCCGGGGCGCCACCCTTGCCGACCTCAACCGCGATCTCGTCCCCCGCGGTGACGAACCCCCGGCCCGGGACCGGGCCTGGGACGCCGCCGACCGCCTGGTCCGCCGGCTCTGGCGGCAGCACACCGGCACCGAGGCCGCCGGCCCGCACGTCCGCCTCACCGGCACCGCGCAACCGCGGCGGCTGGCCCGGCTGCTCGCCGACGGCCTCACCACCGAACTCGACACCCCCGTCGACCCGGCGGACCTCCTGCGCCACGACTCCCTCGCCGCCGTCGCCGATGTCGCGCGGGCACTGCTCGACACGCGCGAGGCCCGCGGGCCCGTGCACCTCCTCCGGCCCGGCGACGCCGGCACCGCACCCCTGCTGCTGTTCCACCCCGGCGGCAGCACCTGCACCGTCTACCGCCCGCTGCTGGACCGGCTGCCCGCCGGCGTGCCCTGCGTCGGCTTCGAACGCGTGCCCGGCGCCGCCATCGAGGACCGCGTCGAACGGCTCCTGCCGCTCGTGCGGGCCCGCGTGCCCCACGGGCCCTACCGGCTCGCCGGCTGGTCGTTCGGCGGTGCCCTCGCCTACGGCGTCGCCACGCGGCTCGCCGACGAGGGCGAACCGGTCGAGCTCGTCGCCCTCATCGACACCATGCTGCCGCTGCCCGAACCGGACCTCGACCCGCGGGCGTCGTCGGCCCGGCGGTTCCTGCGCTTCACCGGCTACGTCGAAGGCACCTACGGCCGGACCGTCCGGCTCGGCCACGACGAACTCGCGCCGCTGCCCGAAGAAGAACAGATCGAGCTCACCATGCGGCGGGTCGCCGAAGCCGGATTGCTGAGCCCCGGTGTCCTGCGGCACCAGCACCAGTCCTTTTCGGACACCCTCGCGGCGGAACGCGGGACGCCGCGGCCCTACGGCGGCCGGGTGGTGCTGTACCGGGCCACCGAACCGTACGCCGCCGGGCTCGCGATGGAACCGCGCTACTCCCGCACCGACCTCGCCGCCGGCTGGGCCGGGCTGTGCCCGCGGCTGGAGATCGTCCCGGTGGCCGCGCACCACCTGTCGGTCGTCGACCCGCCCCACGTCGACGTCGTCGTGCGACACCTCGGGGGCCTGCTGTGGCCGTGACGCAGGCGGGCGTCCGGGCGTGGCCGCTGCTGGCCGTGCTCGGCGCCGGCCTCTTCCTGGTCGCGGTGGACGCGACCGTGCTGCACGTCGCGCTGCCCGACCTCGTCCGGCAGTTGCGGCCCGGTGCCGCGGCCCAGGTCTGGATCGTGGCCGTCTACCCGCTCACCGCGGCGCCGCTGCTCCTGCCGTCCAGCACGCTCGGCGACCGCTTCGGACGGCGACGCGTGCTCGTCACCGGCTACGCGGTGTTCGGCGCCGCGTCGCTCGGCTGCGCGCTCGCGCCCGGCGTTCCCACGCTGCTCGCCGCGCGCGCGGCGCTGGGCGTCGGCGGTGCCCTGATCATGCCGGTGACGATGGCGCTGCTGCGGGAGCTGTTCCCGGACCGGCGACGGCGACGCGCGGCGATCGCGGTGTGCAGCGGCATCGCCGGAACCGGCTCGGTGTTCGGGCCGGTGCTCGGCGGGCTGCTCGTCCAGACGTGGGGCTGGCGGGCGACGTTCCTGGTCAACCCGCCGGTCATCCTGGCCGCGGTCGCGGCGGCGCTGCGGTGGCTGCCGCGCAGCCCGCCCGGACGTGAACCGTGGGACGCGCTCAGCGCGGTACTCGCCGCCGGCGGGGTGCTCGGGATCGCCGCCGCCGTCGGGCCGTCGGGGGGCGGCTTCGCGGCCGGGGCGGGTGCCGCCGGGTGCGTCCTCCTCGCGCTCTTCGTGCGCCGCCAGCGGCGGGCCGCAACACCCCTGCTGGACCTGGCCCTGTTCCGGCGCCCGGGGGTGCCGGCCGCGGCCGGCGGGGTCCTGCTGGTGATGAGCACGCTGGTCGGGCTCGGCCTGCTGCTCGCCCAGTACCTCCAGGTGGTGCTCGGCCTGTCCCCGACCGCCGCGGCCGCCCGGCTGCTGCTCGTGCTCGGCGCGGCCGCGACCGGCAGCGTGGTGGCGCCGGCGCTGCTGGAGCGGTTCGGCAACCCCCGCGTCCGCACCGCGGGGTTCGCCCTGGCGGCGGCGTCCCTCGGCATCCCGGCGGCGGGCGGGCTGGCGTCGCCGTGGTGGCTGGGCGGCGCACTGGCCGGTTCGGGCTTCGGCATGGCGCTCGCGCTGACGTCGAGCACGGACACGCTGCTGACGGCCGCCCCCGCCGACCGGGCGGGCGGCGCGGCCGCGGTCGAGAAGACCGGCTACGAACTCGGGGCGGGCCTGGGCACGACGGCGTTCGGCTCGCTGGCGGCGGCCGTCTACGCGGCCCACCTGGTGGTCCCACCCGGCGTGCCCGACGCGGCGGCCCGGCTGGCTTCGGCCGGACCGGCACAGGCCGAAGCCGCGGCCCACGGCTTCGCGGCGGCCACCGAGCTCCTCACCGCCGCCCGGACGGCCTGCACGGCGAGCGTCCAGACGGCGGCGGCCGTCGCTTGCGGGCTTTTTGCTGTTGTCACTTTGGTTTCTCTTCTTCGACGAGCCGCCGTATAGGTCGTTATACAAGCAAAGTGACAGGCTAACCCGCGTCCGGCGGCTCGGCGGCGTAGGCCCGGAGGATCTCCGTGGTGTCGCCGAGGAACCGGGCCACCACTTCCGCCTGCTCCGGGGCCAAGCCGTCCGTCAACCGGGTGATGGCGTCGACCAGCGGGGCCAGCGCGGCCCGGACCTCGGAGCGGGCCGCCTCGCTGACGACGAGGGTCACCCGCCGCCCGTCGTGGGGGTGCGGGCCGCGGCGGACGTGCCCGGCGGCCTCCAGGCGGTCGACGAGCACGGTGGCCGACGCGGACCGGATCTTGAGCGCGTGCGCGAGGTCGACCGTACCCATCGGGGTGCCGGCCGCCAGGTGCTGCAGGGCCTGCACGTCGGTCGCCCCGAGGCCGAGGCGCCGGGCCAGGGCGATCTGGACGTCGTGTGCGAGGGCGAGGAGCTCCCGCAGGGCGAGGTTCACCCGGAGCGCGACCGGACTGTCTTCCACCCGGTCATTCTAAGTTAGCTAGACAATCTAGCTATTCTTGCTACCGTGGACCTCGTGGACGTCCGAGCGATGAACGCCGAAATGACCGCGAAGCTGA
Organism: Amycolatopsis sp. DG1A-15b; assembly: GCF_030285645.1. Lineage (GTDB taxonomy): Bacteria > Actinomycetota > Actinomycetes > Mycobacteriales > Pseudonocardiaceae > Amycolatopsis. The sequence goes on along the minus strand of NZ_CP127296.1, from coordinate 2,549,804 downwards.
TCGACGCCCCCGCCGAGCCGCCGCCGGAAGGCGGGTACGCCCTGCGCGTCGTCGAGACGCGGGGACGCCGCACCGGCGAGCCGCGGCGCGTGCCCCTCGCCGTGGTCGCGTGCGGCGGCGGGCAGTACCTCGTCTCCCCGGTCCGCGACCGCGACTGGGTGGAGAACCTCCTGGCCACGCCGGAGTGCGCGCTGCTGTCCGGCGGCCGCCGCGAGGAGCGCCGTGCCGAGCCGGCCGGCGGCGAAGAGGCGGCCGCGGTGGTCGCCGCCTACCTGGCCGCGATGTCGGTGCCGTGGGCGATCCGGGCGTTCCCGGTCCGCCAGGACGCGACCCCCGCGCAGATCCTCGAGCACCTGCCGGGCATGGCGGTGTTCCGGCTGTCCACAGTGGACGTGCCGTGAGCGTCGCGATCGCGGGCGGCGGCCCCGCCGGGCTGCTGCTCGGCTACCTGCTCGCGCGCGCTCGCATCGAAGTCACCGTGCTCGAGTCGCGGTCCGACTTCGACCGCGACTTCCGCGGCGATTCGCTGCACCCGTACACCCTCGAACTGCTCGACCGGCTGGGCCTGGCCGAGGACCTGCTCGAACTCGACCACTTCAAGGCGCGCTCGTTCCGCTTCCACACCCCAGCCGGGGTCTACCGCGCGGCCGACTACGACCGCCTCCGCACGCCGTACGGCTACGTCGCCCTGATGCCGCAGGTGCGGTTCCTCTATTTCCTCGCCGAGCGGGCGAGCGCCCTGCCGTCGTTCACGCTGCGGACCAACGCCAAGGTCACCGGGCTGCTCGAAGCGGGCGACGGCACGGTGACCGGCGTGCGCCACCGCGGCGGCGAACTCGCCGCGTCCGTCGTCGTCGGCGCCGACGGCCGGTTCTCCACCGTCCGGCGGCTGGCCGGGCTCGAAGCCCGGTCGCTCGGCGCGACCACCGACCTGCTCTGGTTCCGGCTGCCCCGCTCCCCCGGTGACCCGCCGGACGCGGACCTCGACCTCTACTTCGGGCGCGACGCCTACGTCGGCGTCCTCGGCGGCGTCCGCGACTGGCAGGTCGGCTACAGCATCGAGAAGGGCTCGTACCCGGCGCTGCGCGAACGCGGGGTGGAACCGATCCGCGCGTTCGTGCGCGAACGCGTGCCGTGGCTGGCCGACCGGGCCCACCTGCTCACGGACTTCTCCCAGACCACGCTCCTGTCGGTCGACATCTCCCGCGTGGACCGCTGGTACCGGCCGGGCCTGCTGCTGCTCGGCGACGCGGCGCACGTCATCTCCCCGGTCGGCGGCAACGGCATCCTGATGGCGGTCCAGGACGCCGTCGCCGCGGCGAACCGGCTGGTGCCCGCCTTCCGCCGCGGCGGCGTCACCGCCGCGGACCTGGCGGCCGTGCAGGCCGGCCGGATCCGCGCGATCGAGCGGGTGCAGGCCGACCAGGTGCGGGGCGAACGGCGGGCGGCCGCCGCCCGGGCCCGCGGCCGCGGCACCGCACCCCCGAAACTGCTCAAGTACCTGTTCGCCGTGCCGGCGGTGCGCACCCGGGGCGCCCGCGGCAACGCCTACGGGCCGTTCCCGCCTCAGCTCGACGAATCCCTCTTCTCGTCGTAGGAGGTCCAGCCGCCCTGGCCTTCGGCCGCCTCGACGTCGGCGTCGGCGGACGCGGCGTGCGTCATCGCCGCGACCGTGCGTTCGAGGCCCTGCTGGACCTCGTCCCCGTCGGCTTCCCGGACGCTGTGCAGCGTGACGACGATTTCCGAGGACGCCGGGCCGTCGTCGCGGATGCGCAGCTCACCGTGGTAGTCGTCCGGGCCCTCCGCGCCCCACGTCAGCGACCGGGTCGCCGGATCGGTGTGCAGCCACGCCTCGCTCGCGACGCGGTTGCCGTGCACCTCGGCCTCGACGTGGACGCTGTCCCCGCCCTTCGGCTCGGCGACTTTCATCTGCGGGAAGTACCGGGGCAGGTTCTCCGGATGGCTCAGGAACGCGAACAGCTCGTCCGCGGGGATGTCGGCGGTCGCGCTGTGGCGGTACTCGGTCATCGTCTCACTCCTCGTCGGCGTCCGAATCGTGCCCGGATACCCGTGAAGCGGTGCTTTAAAAGGGTTCGCGCGGGGAACCCAGAAGGCATGACGGCCACTGAACCCGAGGCCCGGGCGCCCCGGCGGGGTCCTGCCCCCGTGCAGGGCATGGGCATGCTGATCGGCCTGCTGTTCCTCGTCCTCGCCGCGCTGGAGCTGATGGCCGGGGTGCCGGCCGGCGGCGGCCCGCGCGTGCTCTTCGGCGTCCTCGCCGTCTCCGGCGTGTGGACGCTGGTGCACCTGCTGACCGGCGCCACCGCGGTGTTCTGCACCCGCTCCTCGCGCTGGGCCGCCCGCTTCCTCCTGGTCGCCGGCGCCAGCTACGCCGTGGTGGGGCTCGCCGGGCTGCTCCCGCTGCCGCACGCGATCACCGACGCGCTGCCGATGAACACCGCGGGCGTCTGCTTCGACCTGGCGCTCGGCACCGCGATGCTCATCCTGGGAGCGGGCTGGCTCCGGCGCGGGCCGGCACAGCGGCGCTGACCGGGCCGGTTCGCTCCGGGAACCGCACCAGCACCGCCGTCAGCAGCACCGCGAGTCCGAACAGGACATAGCCGTTGCCGGTGAGCTGCTGGAGGAAGTTCCACTGCCGCTCCACCTCCCCGCCGCGCGGCCACCACCACTGCGGCCCCGCGACGAAGAGCACCGCGCCCGCCCCGGCCAGGACCGCGAACCCCCGCCGCCGCGTGCGGCGGGCCAGCTCCGCCCAGCCGAGCAGCACGACCACGGCCCAGACCCAGTGGTGGGTCCAGGAGATCGGCGAGACCAGCAGCCCCCCGATCGCGTTGACGCCGAGCGCGACGGTCCGCTCCCCCGCGGCCAGCGCGCGCCGCACGCCCAGCGCCGTCAGCACGAGCACCACCGCCACCAGCGGCAGCCACCACGCCGTCCGCGCCTCCGGCGGCACCCCGGCCCTGGCCAGCAGCCCGAGCAGCGACTGGTCGCCGGCGTAGGTCGGCTCGCCGACGCGGCCGGTGTCCCACAGCGCGCCCGTCCAGTACCGCACCGAGTCCGCGCCGGCGAGCAGGAACCCCAGCGTCGTCGCGGCCAGGAACGTCACGACGGCGGTCACCGCGGCCCGGCTGTCCCGGCGGAGCAGGAAGTACAGCAGGAACACCGCCGGCGTCAGCTTCACCGCGGCAGCCAGACCGATCAGCAGGCCACGCGGCCAGCGCGGCGTGTCCACCAGGACGTCCAGCACGACCAGCACCAGCAGCAGCAGGTCGAGCTGCCCGGCGTACAGCGTGCGCAGCACCGGTTCCAGCACCTCGGCGGCCAGCAGCAGCGCCGCCACCCGCCGCCAGTCGCACCGGGCGCCGAGTGCGCGCAGCACCGTCACCAGGACCACCGCCAGCACGCCGAGCGTGAGCAGGGTGAGCGCGAGGCAGGCGGCCCAGTACGGCAGGACGGCCAGCGGGGCCAGCAGGATCGCCGCGAACGGCGGATAGGTGAAGAGCAGGAGCTGACCGTCGCCGGTGGGCGGGAGCGTGCCGTAGAGCGCCTGGCCGTGCCACAGCGCCGCCGAGCCGAGCCGGTAGACGTCGAGGTCGACGCGGTAGGCCGGGAACCGCCACCGGCCGCCGTTGCACGACACGAGCACCGCCACCAGCACGAGCAGCTGGGCGCCCACCAGCACGTACTTGTTCCCCAGCCTGCCTCGCACCCTGCTCCCCCTCCGCCTACCCCACGCATTCTGTCGGGTCCCGGCCCGGGCACCATCCGGGAAACCCCCGAACCGACCCGGGGAAAACCGGTTGCCGCCCGTGCCACCCTGTGCGGATGGGGACACCGGAGGGCTTCGCCTACCGCGACGAGCAGGGCACCGTGACCATCACGCACCACGGCCGGCCGGCCGGGACGCTGCGCGGGGCCGCCGCCGCCCGGTTCCTGGCCGCGGTGGCGCGGGGTGACGACCAGCAGCAGCTGATGGCCCGGGTGACCGGCAACTACAAGCACGGCAACGAGCGCCGGGCGCGGGAGCACCCCCGCAACCGCGGACGCTGACGTTCGAGGGCCTCGCCGGATCTTGAGGCCGGTGGGCGCCGTTCGGCATGCTGGCGGCGTGACCTACGACGTTCAGACGATCCGAGCGCACTTCCCCGCCCTCGACGGCGGCGCCGCCCACTTCGACGGACCCGGCGGCTCGCAGGTCCCCGACGTCGTCGCGGAAGCGGTGGCCGGCACGCTGTGCGCGGCGATCGCCAACCGCGGCGTCGTCACCGCGGCCGAACGCCGGGCGAGCGCGGTCGTCGCCGAAGCCCGCCAGGCCGTCGCCGACCTGCTCGCCGCCGACCCGGCCGGCGTCGTCTTCGGCCGCAGCATGACGCAGCTGACCTACGACTTCTCCCGGACGCTGGCCCAGAAGTGGGGTCCCGGCGACGAAGTCGTCGTGACCCGCCTCGACCACGACGCCAACATCCGCCCGTGGGTCCAGGCCGCGGCGGCGGCCGGCGCCACCGTCCGCTGGGCGGACTTCGACCCGGCCACGGGCGAACTCGCGCCGATCGGCGGCCTGCTGTCGGAGCGGACGCGGCTGGTCGCGGTGACGGCGGCGTCGAACCTGCTCGGCACCCGCCCGGACATCCCGGCGATCGCCGCGGAGGTGCACGACGCGGGCGCGCTGCTCTACGTCGACGGCGTCCACCTGACCCCGCACGCGGCGGTCGACGTCACGGCTCTCGGGGCCGATTTCTACGCGTGCTCGCCGTACAAGTTCCTCGGGCCGCACCTCGGCGTGGTCGCGGCGGCGCCGGCCCTGCTCGAAACGCTGCACCCGGACAAGCTGCTGCCGTCGGCCAACGCGGTCCCGGAGCGGTTCGAGCTGGGCACGCTGCCGTACGAGCTGCTGGCGGGCACGACCGCGGCGATCGATTTTCTCGCGGGGCTGGTGCCGGGAACGGGCCCGCGCCGGTCGCGGTTGGTGGCGTCGATGGCGGGGCTGGAGTCGCACGAGGACGCGCTGCTGGCTCGGCTCGACGCCGGCCTGGCCGCGCTGCCGGGCGTCACGCGGTACGGCGCGCCGGGGCGGCACCGGACTCCGACGGTGCTGTTCTCGGTGGAGGGGATCGCTTCGCAGGCGGTGTACGAGCACCTCGGGGCGCAGGGGGTGAACGCACCGGCGGGGAGTTTCTACGCGATCGAGTGCTCCCGGCGGTTGGGGCTGGGCGACACGGGGGCGGTCCGGGCGGGGATCGCCCCGTACACGACCGACGACGACGTGGACCGGCTGCTGGCCGGGGTGGAATCGCTGCCGCGCGGCTGAGCGCGGATCCGTGCCGGTCCCTCCGTGACGGAACGGCCGGCACGTGTGATCGGGGCGTCGACACGCGTGATTGCCGGGTCGACACGCGGGGTGGGTGGCGAGCCGGGGAAACCCCGGCTCGCCACCCTCGAGCTCACGGCACCGGCGCGAACCCCGCCGGACGGGCGGTGAACGTGCCGCGGCCCTGCGTGCGGCTCCGCAGCCGGTTCGCGTAGCCGAACAGCTCCGCCACCGGCACCGTGGCCGTCACCACCGCCGAACCCGGCCGGACCGCCGAGCCGGCCACCCGGCCGCGGCGGGCGGCGAGGTCGCCGAGCACGCCGCCGACCGCGTCGGGCGGGACCGTGACCACCACCTCGGCCACCGGCTCGAGCAGGCGCAGCACCGACGAGCGCAGCGCCTCACGCAGCCCGAGCCGGCCCGCCGTGCGGAACGCCAGGTCCGACGAGTCCTTGGGGTGCGTCGCCCCGTCGGTCAGCGTCACGCGCAGGCCCGTCACCGGGTGCCCGCCCAGCGGCCCCTCGGCCAGCGCGTCCCGGCAGCCGGCCTCGACCGCGCGGACGTACTCGCGCGGCACCCGGCCGCCGACGACCGCCGAAGCGAACTCGAAGCCCTCCGGCGCCGGCGAGACATCCAGCACCACGTGGGCGAACTGGCCCGCCCCGCCGTCCTGCTTGACGTGGCGGTACACCAGCCCCGTCACGCCGCTGACCACCGTCTCGCGGTGCGCCACCGAAGGACGGCCCACCGCGACCTCCAGGCCGCGGTCGCGGCGCAGCTTCTCCACCGCCACCTCCAGGTGCAGCTCACCCAGCCCGGACAGCACCGTCTGCCCGGTCTCCGGATCGACCCGCACGACCAGCGACGGGTCCTCCTCGGCCAGCCGCGACAGGGCCGCCGTCAGCCGCTCGCCGTCGCCGGCCCGCCGGGGTTCGACCGCCACCGAGACCACCGGGTCCGCCGTCACCGGCGGCTCCAGCAGCACCGGGTCGCCGGGCGCGCAGAGGGTGGCGCCGACGCGCGCCGCCTTCGGCCCGGCGACCGCCACGATGTCGCCGGCCGCCGCACTGTCCACTTCGGAATGGCGGTCGGCCTGCACGCGCAGGACGCGCGCGATGCGCTCGGTGCGTCCCGCGTCCGTCACCTGGTCTCCCTTCCGCAGCGTTCCCGAATACACCCGCAGGTACGTCAGCCGTCCCGTCGCCGCCGAGACGACCTTGAACACCAGTGCGGCCACCGGCGCCGCCGGGTCGGCGGGCCGGTCGGGCCGCACCGGCGGGACGTCCGCCGGCGACGGCAGGTACGCGACGACGGCGTCGAGCAGCGGCTCGATCCCGCGGTCGCGGTAGGCCGCCCCGCACAGCACGACGAGCCCGTCGCCGCTGAGGGTCAGCTCCCGCAGCGCCTTCTCCAGTGTCTCGGCCGAGATGGTCCCCGCAGCGCAGAACTCCTCCAGCGCCAACGGATGCAGCTCGGCGACGGCCTCTTCCAGCACACGCCGGCGTCGCCGCGCCTCGGCCGAGGCGTCCACCGGCAGGCGGACCAGGTCCACGACGCCGGTGAAGCCGTCCTCGCGCCCGATCGGCAGCTGCACGACCAGCGGTGCCGGGTGCAGCCGCGCCCGGATCGAAGCGACGGCGGCGTCGAGGTCGGCGCCCGCGCGGTCGAGCTTGTTGACGAACGCGATCCGCGGCACGCCGTGCCGGTCGGCCTGGCGCCACACGGTTTCGCTCTGCGGTTCGACCCCGGCGACGGCGTCGAACACGGCGATGGCGCCGTCGAGCACCCGCAGCGACCGCTCGACCTCGGCGGTGAAGTCGACGTGGCCGGGGGTGTCGATGAGGGTGAGCCGGTGGCCGTTCCAGGTGCAGCTGACGGCCGCGGCGAAGATGGTGATGCCGCGGTCGCGTTCCTGCGGGTCGAAGTCGGTGACGGTGGTGCCGTCGTGGACCTCGCCGGTCTTGTGGGTGGCGCCGGTGCGGTGGAGGATCCGTTCGGTGACGGTGGTCTTTCCCGCGTCGACGTGGGCGAGGATGCCCAGGTTGCGGACGGTGGTCAGGGGTCGGTTGCGCACGACACGGTCCTTTGTGGACGAACTGATCGGGACGGCGCGATTCCCCGCGGCGGGTTTCAGGAACGCGTCACGGGGTCCGGTGCGAGCCGCGCGGCAGGCACCGGGGACGCGAAGACACCAGGATCACCTCGGACCGCGGACGGGAAGCGACAGCGATGCGGTGACGCACGGCCGGCTCCCTTCGGTCGACGCGGTGGACGGGTTCCGGGGAAGGGTAGCGACGGGCGCACCGGCGGCCAACGCATTTTCCGCGGGCCCGCCCCGGGTTCCGCCGTGTCGACCCTTCAATCACGCGTGTCGGCCTTCCGATCACGCGTGCCGGCCTTCCGATCACGGGCCGGTGGGGCCACCACGCGGAGCTGGAGCATGGCCGCGAACCTCGCTTCCGGGTCCGCCAGGTCGAAGCCGCCGACCTCGGCGAGGCGGCGCAGGCGGTAGCGGAAGGTGTTCGGGTGCACGTGAACCGCCGCGGACGCCGCGATGACGTCGCCGAACGCGTCCAGCCAGGCTCGCAGCGTCTCCACCAGGTGGGCTTGGTGCTGGGCGTCGTAGTCGAGCAGGCGGGCGACCGCGCCGGTCGGGCGGTCGCCACGCGCGGCGACCAGGTCCTGCAGCTCCAGCAGCAGGGCCTCGACGTGCACGTCGGCCAGCAGCGCGACCCGGCGGCCGGCGCCGCTGCCCGACCGGAGCACGCGCACCGCCCGGTCCGCGCTGCCGCGGGCTTCCGGCAGCTCGGCCGCGCTGCGCGCCACCGGGCCGATGCCGACCACCGCGCGGACGCGGTCGCCGACCCGGTCCAGGAAGTCCGTGGCGATCCGCAGGGCGCGTTGCTCGGCGTCGGTGTCGCGGGTCACCGGCACCAGCCCGTAGGCCGTGTCGCCGACCAGCGCCGCGGCGCACCGCGGGTGCACCGCGCTCAGGTGCATCGCCAGCCCGTCGCTGAGGCGCTGGCGGCCGGCCGCCAGCTCGGCGCCGGCGGCCCCGGTGTCGAGCACCGCGAGCGCCAGCACGACGACCGGCTGGTCGGCCAGGCCGAGCCGGCTCAGCGCCTCGCGCGCGGCGGGCCCGCCTTCGAGAGCGGTGCTCAGCAGGTCCGCGCGCAGCCGCCGTTCGACATCCGCGCCCGCCCGGACGCGCAACAGGTGCAGGGCCACCAGGCGGGCCGCGTCACGCAGCGCCTGCGCACGGTCGGGCGTCAGCGGCTCGCTCACCGCGGCCCAGATCGAGCCGAGGATCTCGTCGCCCGCCCGGACCGCGACGGCGACGCGCGGGAGCATGAACCCGGCCGGGCTTTCCGCCGGCCGGTCGACGTAGACCGGCTGATCGCTGCGGTAGAGCTCGCGGAACACCCCGCGTTCGGCCAGCATCCGGGCGAACCGCTCGGGGACCTGCCGGCCCAGGATGGTCTCGACGCGCGAGGGATCGGCTTCGTCCTGCCGTCCGGAGAACGCGAGCACCCGGGACCGCCGGTCCTCGATGGTGACGGGCGCGTCGATCAGCGCGGCGATCGCGTTGGCCACCGCGAACAGGTCACCCGACGGCAGCCCGGCCAGCGTCTCCGGCTGGGCGTCGCCGACGTCGCCCTCGGCCAGCAGCGACCGCAGCATCGCGGCGAGCTGGGTCCAGGACGCGCCCCGCGCCAGGCTGAGCAGGGCGACGCCGGTCTCCCCGACGGCGGCGGTGATCGCCGCGGTCACCGTGACCGGGGCGCGCAGCACGAGCCCGGCCGCGTCTTGGCGGGCCAGCGTCCGCAGCTGCCGCACGACCTCGTCGGGGTCGGCGAGGCCGACGCCCAGCACCAGGGCGTTCTTCGGCAGCGCGGGCTCGTCGAGCGGATCGTGGATGGCGACGCCGCCGATGCTGCCCGGGCGGTCGCCGTCCCCGAGCACCAGGTCCAGGAGCGTGCCGCCCAGGTCGTCGAGGACGCGGGCGAGGCCGGCGTGCGGGCGCAGTTTCACGGAAACGAGCACCTCCCGAAGCTAGGCGCGACGCCGCCAGCCTAGTTCGTCGCCGACGACGAAATCAGCTTCCGATCTGGTGCCGGCCGACGAATTCCTCCCACCAGGGGATGAGCCGGAAGGACGCGTCGCCGAGCCCGCGGAAGAACACGCGCGGCGAGCCGGGCCCGAACTCCGGCTCGTGTTCGTGCCGGCTGTAGCGCCTGCTCTCCCAGACGTAGAGCGGGACCCCGGCGGGGATGACCGGCTCCTCCTCCTCGAGGTACTGCTCGGTGACGAGGACGACCCGGTCGTGCCCGGCGGCGGGTGCGGCGGTGCGCAGGTCCGTGGAGTGCCAGCGGATCAGGGCGTGCAGCGGGGATTCTTCCGGCTCGAGCGGGAACCGGCCGCCGCCGAGGAGGACGACGTCGGCGTCCTCGCACCGCTGTGCCAGGGCGAGCCCGAAGACGATCCGGGTGTCGCTGCGCGGTTCGACCACGACGAGGGTGCGCCCCCGCAGCCGGGGGACGGCACCGAGGCTGTGCCGCGCACCGGCGGCGAGGGCGGGTTCCCACCGCCGGCTGTCCACGCCGGCCCAGGCCGCGGCGAACCGCAGCGGCCCCACCCCGGACGCGCGGACTTCGCCGGGATCCCCGATCCGCGCGGCAACGGCCATGGCGGTCTCGAACCCCATCCCGGCGGCATCGAGCCGGCGCAGGTGCGCGAGCAGGGCGGCGAGGGGCAGGTGCGGGATCAGCGGTTCCAGCCGGGCGAGGCCGCCGGGCCGCGCCAGCAGGTCGGCCACCGGCAGGGCCGCGAGGAGGGTTTCGGCGTGTGCGGGGGTGGTGGCCCGCCGCAGCTGGGCAAGCCACTGCCCGGGCGGCGGGTGGCCGGAGTTCGCACGGAGCCGGCCGAGCAGGTGCAGCGGCCCGGCGAGCGCTTGGTGCGCAGCCGCCGGGGCTCCGGGCCGTGCTGCCACACGGCCTCGCTCCGACGATCCGGCCGCCACCTCGGCCGCCGGCTCCACCTCCACCGAGCCCTGCCCTAGAGGCCCGGATGTGACCTCGGCCTGCGGCGCTCCCGGCTGTACTGCCGCACGGCCCCGCTCCGACGATCCCGCCTGCACCTCATCTTCAGCCGCCAGCTCCGCTGGCCCCGCCGCCACAGAGCCCCGCCGCAGCGATCCCCCCGGCACCACATCTTCAGCCGCCAGCTCCGCTGGCCCCGCCGCCACAGAGCCCCGCCGCAACGATCCCCCCGGCATCACATCTTCAGCCGCCGACTCCCCCGCCACCCGGCCCCGCCCCCCGAGCCCGGCCGCTGCCGGAACCTGCCGCCGCACCTCGTCTCCGGTACCGGCCCCGGCCGCCGACCCGCCGCCCACGTCAGCCTCGCGCCCACCGGAGCCTCCCGCCGGGGCCGCCGCGGCTTCGTTCCCCTCACCAGGGATCCCGGCCCAGCTCCGCACCAGCGGCAACGTTTCCGGGATCGTCCGGACCTTCCCGTGCCGCCGGGCCAGTGCGTGCCGGAACAGGTCGCCCTGTGCGCTGTCGCGGGCCTTCGGGTGGACGCGCCTGATCACCTCGCCGAACCGCAGGGGCCGGGGCGTGCCGACGCCGTGCAGCCACGGCAGGTCGGCGCGGATGAAGCCCATCTCGAAGTGGTGGCCGCCGTCGTCGTACGCCAGCAGGGCCGGCTCGTCGTACAGGCGGGTCACCGCGTCGGCCACGCCGCGCTTCACCGGCTTCGGCAGCGACGGCCCGTACGCGAAACTCCAGTACGCCAGCAGGTGCCCCGGGTCGTCGGCGCGGCGCAGCACCGACGCGATCACCTGCCGCGAGACCCCGTGCTCACCCCGCTCCAGCCGCCCGGCCACGAACGCCGCCGCGCCGGCCAGGGCCGCGTACCGCATCGGGGTCTCGACCCGCAGCCAGCGCAGGAAACCCGGCGCCCACGTCGGATCCGCCGCCCGCAGCAGCGCGACGTACCGCTCCTTCTCTTCGCGTGGCCACGCGAAGAACGCGTCCTGGTACGCCGCTCTGGCCAGGACCGTCCGGTACAGCTCTTCGATGACCGCCCCTCCCCCACGTCAGGCCCGCGAGCGAGGAGAACCGAGACCCGGATCGGCTCCGGGCTGGTCGTCGGCGGACGGTGAGGGGAACACGTGCCACCCCTCCACTCGCTCCGGAATCGCGACCCACAGCCACGCACCGGAACTCCCCGCTCGCGAGCCCCGCCAGCGTAGCGGTGGGGTCCGACAAAAACCGCGGCTAGCTCAGCTTCGCGGCCACGTTGTACGCCTCCACCAGCAGTTTCGCGTTCGGCACCCGCCGCCGCGGCTCGACGCGGATCGTGCGGCTCTCCCCCGGCAGCAGCCAGAAGTAGTTGTCGCCGTAGCGGGTCGGCAGCACGCGGTCGGTGCCGTTGCGTTCGCGCAGCGACAGCCGGATCATCGCCGCGACGGTCCTCCCGTCGTTGCGGACCGTCGCGGTGTAGGCGTCGCCGTCCGGCCGCAGCGACGTGCTCAGGCGCGCGCCCGGGAGCTGGTTGAGCGCGCGCATCGCCGCGTCCGTCCGGTACCGCCAGTACGTGTTCTCCGACAGCACCGTGCCGCGGCCGTCGGTCAGGGTCAGCCGGAGCAGGTGCAGGTCCGGCAGGCCGTCGGCGAACGGGACGGTGAACGCGGCCGCGGCCGAAACCGGGGCCACGTCGAGCTTCTGCTGCCGGGCTTCACCGAGCGCCGTCCCGTCGAGGCCGTGGAGCCGCGCGGTGACGGTCACGCCGGTCAGCGCGCCCGGCGTGTGGTTGACCACGCGCACCTGCCACGTCGTGAGGTCGGCTTGGACGTGCCGGGCCTCGCACCCCTTGCGTGCGCCGTAGTAGCTGCCGTTGACCTCGAGGTCGTAGTCGTAGGTCTGCCACACCGTGCTGTGCCACGCCGGGTGCGACATCCACAGCAGCACACCGGTGGCGTCGGCCCACAGCTTCGCGTTCCACGCCTCGAAGATGGCGCGCATGCTCTCGTAGTTGACGAACTGCGCCTTGCGGCAGAACTCGGCCAGGCTCGTCGACGGCGCGAGCCGGGCGTCGATCGCCGCGAGGTAGCTCTGCGGCGACTGGTTGCCGCCCGTCGACCAGTCGTGCAGGAACCAGGGCGCGCCGATCGGCCAGCCGGGGTCCCCGGCGCCGACCAGGTTGCGCATGCTCTCGACGACCGACACCGTCGGCAGCCCGATCTCGCTCCAGAACCCGTACTTGCCGCCGGTCGCCTCGCCCGAGAAGTACCGCTTCGGGTCTTGCCAGTAGTACGGTCCGTCGCCGGTGATCACGCCGCCCGCCGAATTGCCCTGGTAGAGCAGGTCGGTGTGCGTGTGGACGAGGTCGCGCAGCGCGTTGTCGAGGGAAGGCGGCGGGGTGCCCTCGTTGCAGCCGAACCAGACGGTCGCGCACGGGTGGTGGCGGTAGCGCAGCACCGTGTCCTCCGCCTGGGCCAGGAAGATGTCGTGGTTGGCCGGGTCGGTCGACCAGCCGTCCCAGAACTCGTTCCACAGCAGGATGCCGTACTTGTCGCAGGCGTCGAACAGCTCCGGCCGGTACGACGAGCCGACCCAGTTGCGGATCAGCGTGAAGTTCATGTCGCGGTGCATCGCGACGACGGCGTCGGCCCGCTCGGACGGCATCCGGCGCAGCAGTTCGTCCCAGCCCCAGCTGCCGCCGCGGGCGAAGATCTTCACGCCGTTGACGAGGAAGGTCAGCGGTTTCGGGCTGTTGTCGACCGCGGCGACGTCGGTCCAGGTGCCGCCGTCCTGCGACACCTGGATCCGGAACGTCGCCGCGTAGGCGGTTTCCCAGGTCAGCACGACGCGGTCGAACGCCGTCGCGGCGCCGAGGTCGACCTGCAGCCACTGGTCGTCGCTGTATCCGGACGTCCAGCGCGTGTTCGGGTCGCCGTCGAACGCGCGCTCGGGCGGGTTGCCGTCGGCCACCGACTGGGCCGCCGACGGTTTGCCCTGCGCCAGGTCGGTGCCCGGGTTCCCGCTGTCGACCACCGACATGGTCCAGAGCGAGAACCCCCAGCCGGTGGCGCGCTTGAGCCCCCGCATGCGGACGAACCGGGCGTTCTGCGGCGCGAGGTCGACGGTCTGGGTGGCGCGGCCGTCGGCGATGACGATCGGCAGGTCGTAGGAGTAGCCGATCTCGCGCAGGCCGATCTTGACCGTCCGGCGGTCGCTCGTGGCCGCGCCGATCGCCGCGGTCAGCGTCAGGTCGTAGCGGTCCGGGTCGCCGTAGCCGTTGGGCCACCACAGCTTCGCGTTCTCGGCCCGCTGCTTCGGGAACACCACGTCGGTGCTCTGCCCGGGCGGGATGGTGACCGTGCTCGCCACGTTCACCGGGCCGAAGGCGGCGGTGACCTTGACGCGCTGGGCGGTCGCGGCGGCGTTGCGCACCGGGACGGTGAGCGTGACCTCGGCGGTCTTGCCGTCGGGCACCTTCGTGTCGACCCGGACGTCCCCGAGCAGGGCGGCGCCGGTGGAGCGCAGGCGGACGTGGTCCCAGAGACCCGCCGCGCGGTCGCGCACCGCGGGCATCCAGTCCCAGCCGGAGACGGCGAGGTAGGTCGGCGAGTTGTCGAACATCGTGCCGCCGGCGTCGACCCAGGAGCTGCCGTCGGCGCCCTTGTCGCCGGGGCTGCCGGGCCGCGGCATCGGCGAGATCTTCACGGCCAGGACCTGCTCGCCGGTGCGGCGGAGCGCGGCGGTGACGTCGTGGACGCCGCGGCCGAACGGGTGGCTCTGCGTGGCGATTTCGGCCCCGTTGAGCCAGATCTGCGCTTCGTGGTTGACGCCGTCGAACTCCAGCCAGACGTGGCGGCCCGGGGAGGTGTCCAGGCCGCGCGGCAGGGCGAAGCGGCGGCGGTACCACCAGGCGTGGCGCGAAAGCGCTTCCGGGACGTGCAGGTTGTTCATCCCGGACACCGGGTCGGGCAGCTGCCCCTGCTCGACGAGCGAGGCCAGCACCGTGCCGGGCACGGTCGCCGGGAGCCAGCCGCGGGTGTCCACGGTGGAAGCCGAAAGCGTCTTGCCGTCGCCGGTGGGCGCCCAGTCGTCCATGGTGAGCACCCAGCCGGATTCGAGCGGGACGGTGCCGTCGGCCGCCACGGCCAGTGCGGGCGGCTCGTCGTCCGGGCGCACCGGGAAGCTCGTCCAGCCGCGGACCGCGGGCCGGGCCTCGCGGCTGGTGCCGAAGACCTGGAAGCCGTTGAGGCCCAGCGGGTTCGTCGTCGAGCGGCGGCTGGCGGTGAAGCGGACCCAGCGCGCGGTGACGGCCAGCGGGATCGTGACGACACCGCCGGTGCCCGCGTCGGTGTGGTGCACGGTGCGCCAGGCCTTGCCGTCGCCGGAGACGTCGAGGTCGAACGCCGTCGCGTAGCTGGACTGGACCTCGAAGCCGCTGGTGCGGGAGCGGGAGGCGCCGGCGTCGAAGGCCGGGTCGCCGGGCCGGGCCTCGAAGGTGAGGACCACGGATTCGATGGCGCACGGGGCCTGCAGGTCGACGACGATCCACTGGTCGTCGCCCCGGGCGGCGCGCCAGCCGGAGCCGCGAACGCCCGTCCGGGCGAGACCGTCGACGGCGAACTCGGCCGGGGTGGCGGCGTAGTCGGTCGAGGAAACCCGGACCGGCCGGAACAGCGCGAGGTCGCTCTTGCGGCTCCCGGGCGCGGCCGACGCGACACCGGGCAGGACGGCCGCCAGCCCGAACCCGGCCAGCAGCCCGGTTCCCGCGGTCAGGACGTGCCGGCGGGACAGGGCGGTCACCTCCGCGCGCTCGTTCTCCTCCGCCATGCGGACTCCGTTCTTCAAGCGGCAACCGGGACCTGGCGGGGTGGGGCGCCGGGGACTGACAACGTTGCCAGGAAGCTTCCGCCGCGGTCGCCGACACCGTCAAGAAGACAAGGAGGACAAGAATCCGGACCGATGACATCGATGTCGCCGACCGGTCTCGATGAGCGGGACGCGGTAGGCTTGCAACGAACCTGCAGCGATCTTGGGAGGCCGGAGTGGTCCAGGTCGAACGCACGGTCAGGGTGACGGCGCCGATCGGTGCGGTGGCGCAGTACCTGGCCGACTTCGCGCACACGGAGGACTGGGACCCGGGCACGATCTCGTGCACCCGCACCGACCCGGGTCCGATCGCGGTGGGGGCGCAGTGGCACAACGTGTCGGAGTTCCGCGGCCGGACGACGGAGCTCGACTACCACCTGACCCACCGCGAACCGGGCAAGGTGACCTTCGTCGGCGAAAACCGGACCGCCACCTCGACCGACGACTTCACGCTCACGTCCGGCCCGGACGGCACGACGGTCCGGTACCGCGCGACGATCGTGTTCCACGGCTGGGCGAAGCTCGCCGGCCCGCTGCTCAAGCGCGAGTTCGAGCGGCTGGGCGACGAGGTGGTGCCGGAGCTGCGCCGGGTGCTGGGCGAGCTGGGCTGATCCGCGCGGCGGGGTGAGGTCCCGTCGAGCCGGTTCCCCCGCGCGAGCCGGGGCCGGCCGCCGGCCCTCAAGCCTCCGCGTGCTCCACCGCCAGTTCCACCGCCGAGGCCAGGTCGTTCACCCACCGGAAGCCGCGATCCCCCAGGTGCGCCCAGCCCGGGCCCAGCGTGCCCACTTCGCAGCCGGACGCGCGGATCCGGGCCGCCAGCAGGTCGTCGGCCGTGGTCGGGGCCATCGACCACAGCAGCACCAGCACCGGGTCCAACCGGGCCGCCAGGTCCGCCACCGTTTCCGCCGGCACCAGCTGGCCCAGATACGCCACCGGGACCGCCGCTTCGGCCAGGGTGGCCCGCAGCGCCTCGATCGGCAGCGAATGCCGCTCCGCCGGGCAACAGGCCAGCAGCACCGGTCGGCCCGGCACCGCCGCGGGGAACCGGCGGCTGAAGCGCTCGAACGCCAGGGAGATCTCCGACGTCAGCGCCCACTCCGACGCGAAACACACATCGCCGCGCTGCCAGCGGTCGCCCAAGCCGCGCAGGACCGGTGCGAGTACGTCGGTCCAGGCCGCGGCCGGGCCCAGTGTCCCCAGCGTTTCGTCCAGCAGCCCCGCCACCGAGGCGTACCGGAGCTCCTCCGCCGCCTCCGCGAGCTCCCGCGCGCGGCGGGACGCCGGCACCTCGAGCCCGGCCGGCGCGCGGCCGAACGCCGCCTCCGCCGCCTCCCGCACCGGCATCCCCCGCGCGACCAGCCGCTGCATGTGCTGGAGGCGGCGGACGTCGGCGTCGGAATAGCGGCGGTGGCGCCCGGCGCCGGCGGGCGGGCCGATCCCGTACCGCGCGCTCCAGCTGCGCAGCGTCACCGGCGAGACCCCGAGCAGCTCGGCCACCTTGCCGGGCGCCCAAGCCCCGGCGACGGGTAGCGCGTCGTTGTCGGGTTCCACCGTGCCCCTTCGCCTAGCTGACCGCGAACGGCCGAAGTTTAGCGATGTTCCCGGCGGCCGAACGGCGGAGACACGCAGGCCGCGGCGGGGACGCGGCGGCGGGGCGATCGCCGGCCGCGTCCCCTCCGGCGCCGCCCGGCGCCGGCGATCCGGCCCGCGTCAGCCGGATCCCACCGGCCGCGCGGTGTGGCAACCGCCGCGGCCGGTGACGTGCCGGGAACCCGTCCCCGAACCAAGCTATACCGCGGCGCAACGCTTGCGCATCGCCTTCCCTCGGATGCCGCAACAGCGCCGGCGAGTGATCTCCCGCCGCGGCGGGTATCCCGGTCCGGGTGCCCGAAAAGGAGGGGAACCCATGACCGAAGACCACACCGCGTCCGACCTCACCGTCACGACCGACGCCGGCATCGTGACCGTCCGCTGCGTGGGTGAGCTGGACCTGAACAACGCGCGCGACCTGCGGGACGCCCTGCTGAGTCCGATCCGGGCCGGCGCCCGCGGGGTCGTCGCGGACCTCACCGAGACGACCTACTGCGACTCGACCGTCTTCAGCGTGCTGGTCGAGGCCCACCGGGACGCCGCCGCGCGGAACGTGCCCTACGCCATCGCCGCCGGCGAGACCGCGGTCGCCCGGCCGTTGCAGATCCTCGGCCTGGACCGGCTGCTGCCGCTGCACCCAGGGTCCGAGACGGCCCAGGCGGCCGTCGCGGGCCGCGACGTGTCTTGATCACCCCGTCGGCTCTGGTCCGGCGCCTCCGCGTTCGCTAGCTTGACGGTGATCGCAGTCTTCTGCGCCATCGCCGGGCGGCGCCGCGGGGAGCCGCCGGCCCGGCCGTTCCAGGGGGATACACCGTGTCCAGAACACCCCTGCGCGGGGTGAGACGGCTCTTCGCCGTGCTCGCCGCCGTGCTCACCACCGGCGCCCTCACCGTGCCGGCCGCCCACGCCGACACGCCGTCGCTGATCATCGCGGCGTCGGTCGGCGACGGGCCCCAGCTGCTCGGCAGGCCGTTCCCGATCACGCTGACGCTCACCAACCCGACCGACCAGCCGATGCCGAAGGTCACGATCTGGGACGAGCACCTCTCCGGCTCCTGGCTGTCGGTCCAGGACTGGGCCGGTCTCGGCGGCAGCCCGCAGGCCGGCGTGGCGCTCGACCCGGGCGCCACCCGGACGTTCACGATCACCGCCACCGTCCACACCTGGAACTCCGGCGTCCCGCACGAGCGGTTCCGCAGTGACTGGGCCCAGGGCGGCGACCTCGTCGTGCCGCTGCTCGACCCGACGACGACCCACGGGCCGGCCTCCGGTGTCCTCTACGGCGACCGAAACGAAAACGGTGCCTTCGACGCGGGCGAGGGCCTGCCCGGTGCCGTCGCCTACCTGTACGGCACGAGCTCCGGCAACCCGGTCGACGTCACCACGGACGCCGACGGGCGGTTCGCCTTCACCGATCTGCCCGCCCAGCGCTACGGGATCTCCACCCGGGACCTGCCGGACGGCTGGATCTACGAAGCCGCCGCCCAGCAGTACCTCGACGTCGACGGCAGCGACCCCGGGCCCGCGGTGCAGCTGCGCGCGCTCCGGCCGTTCTCCGAGAAGGTGCACGCGACCGGCTCGTTCGACCGCGGCACCTACCAGGCCGGCGACCAGGTGCGGGTGACCTTCACGGTGACCAACGTCAGCGGCGGCGACCTCCACGGGATCACCGCCGGGTGTGACCGCTTCGGCGGCCCCGACCACCTGCTCGGGTGGACGGACTGGGCCGTCGCCGCCCCGGGCGGGATCGACCTGGCCGCGGGCGAGACGCGGACGTTCACCGAAACCGGCACCGTGCCGTCGGCCGCCCCCACCTACGGCGGCTTCTACGCGGCCTGCGACTTCGGGATCGACCCCGGCCCGCTGGACGGGCGGCCCGAGGTCGACGTGTTCGCCCACGTGCCGGCCCCGCCGGGCACGACCGGTGGCGTGATCTACCACGACGACAACAGCAACTACACGGTCGACGCGGGCGAGGCGATCGCCGGCACGCCGGTCGAACTGGTCGACCGCGTCGACGGCTCGGTCACCGCGACCGCCGTGTCGGACGCGCAGGGGCACGTGGCGTTCGGGACCGTCCCGGCCGGCCCGTACCGCGTGCGCGTCGACGGCTGGCACGAGGTCGACGGGGACGGCGGGACCCTCTTCGTCGGCACCTGCGGGAACTGCGGGGAGGAGTGGGCTCTCCGGTACCGGCACTGACCGGCCCGTGGCCCGGCTGCGCGCCGGGCCACGGGTTGTCCACAGTGGAGCGGACCGGACAGCGAACCCGCTGTTCAGCCGGACGCCGCGGCCGCCGGAGCGGACCGGACGCACCGGCTGGTCCGCTCCGCGGCGGTGGGATCACCCGGGCAGTGACGGAAAACTCGCGCGATTCCCCGGTCCGCCAGACTGCGCCACGGGCCCGTGAGGCCCTAGGGTTCGCATCATGAAGGTCGGTCTGCTCACCCGCGAATACCCGCCGGAGGTCTACGGCGGCGCCGGGGTCCACGTGGAGTTCCTCGCCCGGGAGTTGCGACCGCTGGTCGACCTCGACGTGCACTGCTGGGGCGCGGACCGGCCCGACGCCACCGGGCACACCGATCCGCACGGCTACCGGCAGCCGGCGTTCACGACGATGGACATCGCGGTCTCCATGGCGAACGCGCTCGAACGCCACGACCTCGCGCACAGCCACACCTGGTACGCGAACCTCGCCGGGCACCTGGCGAAGATGACGCACGGCATCCCGCACGTCGTCACCGCGCACTCGCTGGAGCCGCTGCGGCCGTGGAAGGCCGAGCAGCTCGGCGGCGGCTACCGCGTCTCGTCGTGGATCGAACGCGAGGCCTACGAAGCCGCGGACGCCATCGTCGCGGTCAGCGGCGGGATGCGCCGGGACGTCCTCACCGCGTACCCAGCGGTGCCGCCGGAGCGGGTGCACGTGATCCACAACGGCATCGACACCACCCTGTACCGCCCGGACCCGGGCACCGACGCGCTGGCCAAGCACGGTGTCGACCCCGACCGGCCGTATGTCCTGTTCGTCGGCCGGATCACCCGGCAGAAGGGCGTCCCGCACCTGGTCCGCGCGGCCGCGTCGCTCGACCCCGGCACCCAGCTCGTGCTGTGCGCGGGCGGCGCGGACACCCCCGAGCTCGACGCGGAGTTCCGCGGGCTGGTCGCCGAGCTGGAGAAGACGCGCACCGGCGTCCGCTGGATCCCGGAGATGCTGCCGCGCCCCGAAGTCGTGCAGCTGCTGACCCACGCCACGGTGTTCGCCTGCCCGTCGGTCTACGAGCCGCTCGGCATCGTGAACCTCGAGGCGATGGCGTGCGGCACCCCGGTGGTGGCCAGCGACGTCGGCGGCATCCCGGAAGTCGTCGACGACGGGCGCACCGGGCTGCTGGTGCACTACGACGAACAGGACGCGCGAGCGTTCGAGGCGGGCCTGGCCGCCGCACTGAACGAAGTGGTCGGCGCGGGAGACCGGGCCGCCGCGATGGGCACCGCCGGCCGCGAGCGCGCGGTCGGCGAGTTCGGCTGGAAGGCGATCGCCGAGCGGACGGTCGCCCTCTACGAAGCGTGCGGGAGGTCGTAGTGACAACTGGAGCCGACGTGCTGGGCATCGTCCTCGCGGGCGGCGAGGGCAAGCGCCTGATGCCGCTCACCGCGGACCGCGCCAAACCCGCCGTGCCGTTCGGCGGCACGCACCGGCTGATCGACTTCGTGCTGTCGAACCTGGTGCACGGCGGCATCCGCCGGCTGTGCGTGCTGACGCAGTACAAGTCGCACTCGCTCGACCGGCACATCTCGACGACGTGGCGCCTCTCGGCGCTGACCGGCGAGTACGTCACGCCGGTCCCGGCGCAGCAGCGGCTCGGCCCGCGCTGGTACCAGGGCAGCGCCGACGCCATCCACCAGAGCCTCAACCTGGTCTACGACGAGGACCCCGACTACATCGCGGTGTTCGGCGCGGACAACATCTACCGGATGGACCCCCGGCAGATGCTGGACGCCCACATCGCGTCCGGGGCGGGCGTCACGGTGGCCGGGATCCGGGTCCCGCGGGCGGAGGCGAGTTCGTTCGGCGTCATCCGGACCACCGACGGGCTGATGATCGACGCGTTCATGGAAAAGCCTGCCGACCCGCCGGGCCTGCCGGGCTCCCCCGACGAGTCGTACGTGTCGATGGGCAACTACATCTTCACGACGAAGGTGATGCTGGAAGCGCTGCACGCCGACGCCGAAAACGCCTCCTCGCACCACGACATGGGCCGCGACATCATCCCGGCGCTGGTCAAATCGGGCGAAGCCGCCGTCTACGACTTCACCACCAACGTGGTCCCGGGCGAAACCGAACGCGACCACGGTTACTGGCGCGATGTCGGGACCATCGACAGCTACTACGACGCGCACACCGACCTGATTTCGACGCACCCGATCTTCAACCTCTACAACCGGAAATGGCCGATCCTCGCCCACCCCGGCCAGCGCGCGGCGGCGAAGTTCGTCGAGGGCGGCTCGGCGAACCAGTCGATCGTCAGCAACGGCTGCATCATCTCGGGTGCCCAGGTCGTCGACTCGGTGCTCTCCCCCGACGTCATCGTCGAGCAGGGCGCGGTGGTGCAGGGCTCGGTCCTGCTCGACGGCGCCCGCGTCGGCCGCGGCGCGGTGGTGCGGCGGGCGATCCTGGACAAGAACGTCGTGGTCCCGCCCGGCGCGCACATCGGCGTCGACCTGGCCCGCGACCGCGGGCACTACCACGTCAGCGAGGGCGGCATCGTCGTGCTGGGCAAGGGGGAACGCGCGATCTGAGCCCGGTCAGGAACGGGTGGCCGCCGAAATCCGCTCGACGACCTGCCGGGGGTCGATCCCCCAGCGCTCGGCCAGCTCCGAGATCGACGCTCCCGCCGCGTACTCGGCAGCGATCATGCTGTTGACGACGCCGGCCACGGCTCACTCCTCGGCCACGGGTGTTCGGGCACCCGAGATGCTACATGTTCGTCGCGGACGTCGAACAACGTGCTGCACGTCGGCGGTCCGCCCGCCGTTCCGCTGTCCGGTCACCGCCCGGATTCGTCCGGTTCCCGCGCCGGATTCGGCGTTTTCGCCAGCGCGCGCGTCGCGCTGAACACGGCGTCGAAGATCGGCGTCGGCTCACCGTCGTCGCGCTTCGGCCGTTCGTCCCCCGATGTGCTCTTTTCCTCTCCCACGCGCCCAGTTTCTGCGACGGCCGCCGATTCCGCTGACGCGAGCACCGAAAATCGCCCGCCCGGGGGATCTCGTTTTCGCGCTTTCCCCGCGCCGAAAAACGATTTCCCGCCGCACATTTCCGGGGACCGGCGGGAATATCCCGGCCCGTCCGCGGATTGCACCCGGCATGAAGGCAGTCCTTTACCGCCGTCACGGCGGACCCGAAGTGCTGGAGCTGTCCGAGCGGGTCGTCGCGGACCCGGGACCGGGTGAAGTCCGCGTCCGGATCGTGGTGTCCGCGGTCAACCCCACGGACTGGAAGGCCCGCAGCGGCCTGCGCGCCGAACCCGGGGCGGAGGTCCCGGAAACCGTGCCCAACCAGGACGGCGCGGGCGTGGTCGACGCGGTCGGCCCGGACGTCACCGGCTTCGCACCCGGCGACCGCGTGTGGACGATCATCGCCGGCGCGTACCGGCCCACGTCCGGCACGGCGCAGGAGTACACCGTGCTGCCGGCTTCGAAGCTGGTCCGGTTACCCGACGGCGCCGGGTTCGACGAGGGCGCCGGCCTCGGCGTCCCGGCACTGACCGCGCACCGGGCGCTCACGGTCGCCGAGGACGGCCCGTCCCGGCTCTCCCCCGGCGCGCTGGCCGGCCGCACGGTGCTCGTCAGCGGCGGGGCGGGCGCGGTCGGCAACGCGGCGATCCAGCTCGGCCGCTGGGCCGGGGCGACGGTGATCGCGACGGTCAGCAGCGAGGAGAAGGCCGCCCTCGCCCGGGCGGCCGGCGCTCAGCACGTGCTGCGGTATCCCGACCCGGAGCTCGGCGCCCGGATCCGCGAGGTCGCCCCCGACGGTGTCGACCTGGTGGTCGAGGTCGCGATGGGGGTCAACGCGAAGCTGCACACGGAGGTGCTGCGCACCCGCGGCACGGTCGCCACGTACGGCGACGACCGGGGCACCGGAACGGTGACCTTGGAGTTCGGGCCGAACTTGATGCTCAACGCGCGTTACCAGTTCCTGGTGCTGTACACGGTGGGCGAGGACAAGCTCCGCGCGGGCGCGGAGGACATCACGGCGGCGCTGGCGGACGGCGCGTTGGGGGTCGGCGAGGATCGCGGGGTGCCGATCCACCGGTTCCCGCTGGGGGAAACGGCGAAGGCGCACGCGGCGTCGGAGGACGGGATCACGGGGAAGGTGCTGATCGACGTCAGTCCGGCGGGCTGATCCGCGCCCGGGTCGCGCACGCCCGTCCGGCGTGCGCGACCGCTCCCTCAGCCGGCGGTGATGCGGAGGCCGCGCCGCAACGCGTCCAGCTCGTCGGCGAACATGCGGCGGGAGATCTCCGCCGTCTCGACCAGGCTGGAGCCGTGGAACGTCCCCGGGTAGTGGCGCAGCTCGGCCGGCACGCCGGCATGGGCCAGCCGCTGCGCGTAGGCGATTCCCTCGTCGCGCAGGGGGTCGAACTGGCACGTCGTCACGAACGCGGGCGGCAGCCCGGCCAGGTCGGTGGCGCGCGCCGGGGCGGCGTAGGGCGAGACGTCCGGGCCGCCGGGTTCCGTGCCGAGGTAGCTCGTCCAGCTCTGCACCGCGTTCGGCCGGTTCCAGATCGGCGTGTCGGTGTAGGCCCGCATCGACGGGGTGTCGAGCCGGTCGTCGAGCTCCGGGATGCCGAGGTACTGGAAGCACAGCTGCGGGCCGCCGCGGTCGCGGGCCAGCAGCGCCACCGCGGCCGAGAGGCCACCGCCGGCGCTTTCGCCGGCCACGCCGAGGCGGGCCGGGTCGATGCCGAGCTCGTCCGCCTTGGCCGCCGCCCAGGTAAGGGCCGCGTAGCAGTCCTCGACCGGCGCCGGGAACGGGTGCTCGGGGGCGAGCCGGTAGTCGACCGAGACGATCACGATCCCCAGTTCGTCGACGAGGCGCAGCACGTGCGCGTCGAAGGTGTCGAGATCGCCCATGACGAACCCGCCGCCGTGGATGTAGAGCAGGCCGGGCACCGCGGCGGCGCGGTTCGCCGGGGCGTAGACGCGCACCGGCACATCCGGGGCATCGGACGGCCCGGGCACGGCGACGTCCCGGACGTCGACGGGGGCGGCCGGTTCGTAGGCGGGCAGGACTTCGCTGAGCTGCGCCATCGAGGAGCGCGCGGCCAGCAGGGACTCGTGGTCGGTGAGGGTCACCGCGGGCAGCATGTCCAGCCAGGGCAGCAGCTCGGGATCGATCGCGTAGGTCATGGTCTTGATGATCGGCCGACCGGGGTGTCCCGGACCACCGCCACGCGGCGGCCGTTGCCCCCCGAATCAGCGCCACCCGGCGGCGGCCGGTTGCCGTGCGGTGTGTTGCCGGCCCGGGCATTCTGGCTGCGGGCGGTGCCCGGCCGGGCCGCGCGAGGTGCCGAGCCGGGATATTCTGGCGGCGAGCAAGTGCCGGGCCGCGCGGGCGAACTGCGGGGTGCCGACCTCAGGCCTTCTGGCGGCGAGCAGGCCGCGCCGCGCGAGCTGGCTGCGAGGTTGCCGACTCACGCCATCTGGCGGGCGGACGTTGCCGGACCGGGCCGCGCGGGCCGGCTGCGCGGTGCCGACCCGCGCCCATTCTGCGGCGGGCGGTGCAGGGCCGGGCCGCAGAGTTGCCGACCCGCGCCATTCAGCGGCGAGCAGTGCAGGGCCGGGCCGCAGAGTTGCCGACCCGCGCCATTCAGCGGCGAGCAATGCCCCGCCGGGCCGCGCGAGCCGCCTGCAGGCTTGCCGAGCCGCGCCATTCTGCGGCGACCACTGCCGGGCGGGGCCGCGCGGTGCCGACCCGCGCCATTTCTGCGGCGGGCGGTGCAGGGCCGGGCCGCGGGGTTGCCGACCCGCGGCATCCGGCGGGCGGATCTTGCCAAGCCGCCCGCGCCATCCGGCTGCGGCATCGCCGGGCCGATGCTCGCCATCCGGTGGTGAGCGCGCCTATCGTGGCGGGATGAAAGGGCTGCTGCTGCGGCTGTCCGGGCTCGACGCCGACGCCGAGAACGCCGTGCGGGTGATCGGGTTCTTCGACCGCCTGATCACCGGGCGCGCGGGTCTGGATGCGCTCGTGCGCAGCACCGCCGACCTGGCCGGCTGCCCCGTCGGTGTGCACGCCCCCGGCCAAGGCCTGTCGCTGCGTGCGTCGCCGGGGGGCGGCGTCGTCACCCCGGCCGCGGCGCCCGCGGGGGCCGCCACGCGGACGCTCGAAGGCGGCGTCGTCGTGTGGGTGGCCCGGGCGGGCGCGGCGGTTCCGCTCGACGACATGCTGCTCGAACGGTTCGCGATCGCCGCCGCGATCCTGCTGGAGCACTCCGGTGTGCCGCGGCCCGAGCTCGGGGATCCCGCTTTGGTCGAGCTGGTGCTGTCCGAAGACACCGGCACGGCCGAGCGGTCCCGGGCCCTGCACCTGCTCGGCTTCGGCCCGGCGGCCCGGTTGCGCGTGCTCGCGGGCACGGGCGTCGACGCGATCGCCGGCCGTTCGGCCCGGCTGGGCGGGGTGCGGGCGGTCCTGCTGCCCGGCGAAGTGCCCTCGCCGCCCGACGGGGCGCGCGCGGGCATCGGCCCGGAGGGACCGGCGATGGAGGTGGCCCGTTCCTGGGCGGCGGCCCGGACGGCCCTGCGCTTCACCTCGGCGGCGGAGCCGGTGGTGTGGTGGGAGCGGCTGGGCGGCCTGGCCGCCTTCGCGGGCAAACTGGCGCCGGCGGAACTCGCGGAGCTGGCCGACGTCCGGGCGCTCGACCGCCTCGCCGCCGAACCCCACGGCGCGGACACGTTGGCGGCCCTGGACGCGCTGTGCGCCACGGGCTCGGCCCGCAAGGCGGCCGCGGCGCTGCACCGCCACCACAGCACGATGCCGGCCCGGCTGGCCCGCGCGGAGTCGGTGCTGGGGTTCGAAGTCGACTCGCCGGCCGGCCGGTTCCGCCTCCACCTGGCCCTGCTGCTGCGACGCCTGCGGGACAACGCCGACCCGGCTTGACCGTCCTGAGTGGACCAGCACGGCCCCTCCCCTCGCGGCCGTGCCCCGGCCTTGCCGGACCACCGCGGCCTACGAGGCACCCTCGCCAGACACGCGAACCGGCCGATGCCGGGCTCAGCTGACCGTCTTCACCGGCTCCCGTGACCGCCGCACCAAATCCGCGGCCGCGGCCGGCCACTCCGGGTACCTGAACTCGAATCCCGCCTCGCGCAGCCTCCCCGGGATCACGCGGCGGCTCTTCAACAGCAGCTCCGTGTCGCTGCGCAGCACGAACGCGCCGATCTCCGCCATCCACTTCGTCGCCGGCAGCCCCACGCGCACCCCCGCCGCCGAGCGCAGAGCGCGCAGGAAGTCCGCGTACGGCAACGGCTCCGGGGCCGCCAGGTTCACCGGCCCGCTCAGCTCGTCGCGCTCGATGAGGAAGCCGATCGCCCGGACCATGTCCTCCTCGTGGATCCACGACATGTACTGGCCGCCGCCCGCAACCGGGCCGGCCAGGCGCAGGCGCGTCAAACGCAGGAGCATCGCCAACGCTCCGCCGGGTTCCGGGCTCATCACCATCGCCGCGCGCAGCGCCACCTTGCGCGTGTCCGGGGTTACCGCCAGGCGCTGCTCGCGCTCCCACGCCTTGGCGATGTCGACGCTGTACGACCAATAGGCCGGCACGTCCGGCTCGTCCCCGCCGAGGACTCCGGTGGTTTCGTCGTTCGGGGCGCCGAACGTGTGCGCGTAGATCGTCGCCGTGCTCATCTGCAGCCACACCCGCGGCGGGCGGGCCGCGCGGGCGATCGCGCCGCCGACCACCCTCGCCGAGTCGACGCGGGAGTTCAGCATCTCGCGCAGGTTCGCCGGGGTGTACCGGCAGTTCACCGACCGGCCGGCCAGGTTGAGGACGACGTCGCTGCCGTCGATCTCCGCCGTCCACGGGCCCGGGCCGCGGCCGTCCCAGTGGACGTGGCGCACCCCCGGCTCCGGCCGTGCTTCCCGTCTGGTCAGCACCACGACCTCGTGCCCCTGCCCGATCAGCGCGCGGCCCAGCACCCGTCCCAGGTGCCCGGTGCCGCCCGGAATCACGATCTTCACGCAACCCCCTTCACGGTTCGCCCGTTCCCACGGTACGCCAAGAGTTGAACATGTTCAAATAGCTGCCGGCGTGACTCATCACGCGGGGAACTGTCACGAAGAGTCAGCCTCGAAGTCGGGCGGGTGACTGAGCTGGTCGGAGAACCGGTGACCGCTCAGGCGAGGCCGGTCAGCCGCTGGTAGGCCTGGCCGAGCGGGCCGGCCGCGAAGACGGCCACCAGCGCGGCGGCGATCATGAACGGCCCGAACGGCAATGCCGTCTTGCGGCCGCCCTTGCCGGTCGCCAGCACGACGACGCCGGCGACCGCGCCGAGCAGGAACCCGCCGAACGCCCCGATGAGCAGGGCCGGCCAGGACAGGTAGGCGAGGATCCCGCCGAGGAGGCCCGCGAGCCGGACGTCGCCGAAGCCCATGCCCGCCGGGTACGCCAGCGCGAGGAGGAGGTAGAAGCCGAACAGCGCGGCGCCGCCGATCCCGGCACGGGCGAGCGACCACCAGTCGTCGCGCCACCAGGCCGACGCCGTCAGCAGGACGATGAGAACCGGGTACGACGGCAGCACGATGGCGTTCGGCAGGCGGCGGCAGTCGACGTCGATCAGGGCCAGGGCGATGCCGATAGCGCCGACGGAGAGGAACGCGGGCAGGTCCGGCGGGTCGAGCCGCAGGGCCAGCAGCGCGAACAGCACGGCGGTGCCGAGCTCGACCAGCGGGTACCGGACGCTGATCCGGGCACCACAGCCCGCGCACCGGCCGCGCAGGACGAGCCAGCCGAAGACGGGGACGTTGTGCCGGGCTTTGACGCTCCGCCCGCAGGCCGGGCAGCGCGACGGCGGGCGGACCACCGACTCACCGCGCGGCACCCGGTGGATCACGACGTTGAGGAACGACCCGACGAGCAGGCCGAGCACCGCCGCGGCCACGACCAGCACCGCCATCGGGCTCCTTCGGTCGGGGACGAACGCCGCAGATCTTGCCCGACACCGCCCGCGCCCGCGACCGGACAACACGCGTACCCAGGAGGACGACACGCGTACCGCAACGGACGACACACCGATCGGCCGCGGGCCCGCTCGTGTCGTCCGGCTGGGTACGCGTGTCGTCCGTCCAGGTAAGCGAGTCGTCCGGCTGGGTACGCGAGTCGTCCGGCTGGGTACGCGAGTTCGCCGGGTGGGTCCCGGGGGCGGGTGTGCGGGCCTACAGTCTGGGAGGTGACCGCCGCCGGATTGCCGATCGTCGCCGGGGTGGACGGGTCGGCCGAGTCGCTCGATGCCGTCCGCTGGGCCGCGCGGACCGCCCGGCTGCGGGCGGCGCCGCTGGAGGTCGTGCACGCCCTCGACGTTCCGGCCCTGCTCGCCGGCGGGGTCGTGCCGCCGCCCGAAGAGATGGTCGACGCGCTGCGCGCCCGGGGGCGGCGCGCGCTGCGGACCGCACAGGAGCTCGCCGGCGCGCAGGGGGTTCCCGGCGCGGTCACCCGGCTCGATCCCGACCGCGCCGCCCAAGCCCTGATCGAGGCGTCGCGGTCGGCCGCGCTGCTCGTCGTCGGCTCGACCGGGCACGGCAGGCTCACCAGCCTGCTCGCGGGATCGGTCGCCACGGCCGTCGGCACCCACGCCCGCTGCGACACCGTCGTCGTCCGCGGGGACAGCTGGGACGAACCCGGCGCGGCCGAGCGGCCGGTCGTCACCGGCGTCGACGGCAGCGAAGCCGGTGCCCGCGTCCTGGCGACCGCCCTCGCCGAAGCCCGGGCCCGCCGCGCGCCGCTGGTCGTGCTGCACGCGTGGGCGGACAGCCCGCCGCCGCACCGGGACCCGCGGTGCGTCACCGAGGCGGGACGCCGGCTGCTCGGCGAGCGGGTGCTGGCCCACGACACCGGCGACGTCGCGGTCGAGCAGATCGTCGTGCACGCGCACCCGCGGAAGGAACTGGTCGAGCGCAGCGCCACCGCCCAGCTGGTCGTTCTCGGCGACCGCGGCCGCGGCGGGTTCCCCGGCCTGCTGCTCGGCTCCACCGGTCAGGCCCTCCTGCACCACGCGGCCTGCCCCGTCCTGCTGGTGCGCACCACCGCGTAACGGGGAAGCGGAACGGAAGCGGCACCGGGCAGGATGACGGAAAGCGAGAGGGAGGAACAAAGATGAAGACTGCGAAAAAGGCCGGGCTGGTGGCGCTGGGGGCGCTGCTGGCCGGCGCGACGGTTCCGGCCACCCCGGCCGGAGCGGCGTCGATGATCCAGCGGACGAGCATCTGCCACTCGGGCGACTTCAGCGGCAGGTTCACCCTCCAGTACGAAGCCGTCGGCTTCGATTACCGCATCACCGGTGGCTACACAGTGTCGGGGCCGTACATCGGCGACGTCGCGGGCACCGTCTCCCTGCGGATTTCCTACCGCACCGGATCGACGACGCACACGGTGTACTCCCAGACGTCGGCGACGACCGGGCACACCACCTTCACCGTGCCGACGACCACCACCGTGCCGGTCACGTCCACGGGCACCGCGGCGGCGACGTTCGACAACGGCTCGGCGTCCTGCACCGCGACGGTGCCGATCAGCTAGCCCCCCGGTCGAGGGCGGCGCGCAGGATCGCGCGGGCCGAACCGGCCAGGACCTCGGCCGCCCGGGGGCGGTCGAGGCCGCCGATGTCGGTCAGCCAGACCAGGGACTCGATGCCCGTCGCCGAGCGGATCGCCACCGCCAGGGCGTGGACGTCCAGCGTTTCCGCGAGCGGGGCCAGTGCCTCCTCGATCCAGCGGATCGCCCGGCCGCGCCGCAGCACCGGCTGCGGCGCGCCGGCCTCCAGGGACAGCCTCAGCTGGGCGCGCAGCTGGGGCTCCCAGCGCAGCGTGAACTCGATGAACGCCCGCATCACCAGGTCGAGGCGGGCGGTCGGGTCGGCGGGCGCGTCCGGGGGCAGCAGGCCCGCGTCGTCCTGGATCTCCGGGTACGCCGCCAAGAGCAGCGCGCGCTGGTTCGGGAAGTACCGGTAGGCCGTGGTGCGGGAGATCCCGGCCACCTCGGCAGCGTCCTCGACCGCCGGTGAGACGCCCTTCGCCAGCAGTTCGTGGGCCGCCGCGACCAGCGCCGCACGCGTCCGCCCCTTCTGCCGACTCCGGCCCGTGGACTCATACGGGACAGCCATGCCATCATGGTACCCACGTCCCACGAAGGAGGCGGCCATGACCGGTGACCCGGCCGAAACGAATCCCGAGCTGTACCGGGTGGTCTTCGAGAACGAGCGGGTACGGGTCCTGGAGTACCAGGACGTCCCGGGCGAACGGACCGCGCCGCACCGGCACCCCGACTCGGTGATGGTCACGCTGAGCGGGTTCAGCCGCCGGATCTCCGCCGGCGGCCGCGAGGTGGGCGTGGAGCTGCCGGCCGGCGCGGTGCGCTGGCTCGCGGCCCAGGAGCACTCGGGCGAAAACGTCGGTGCCACGCCGACGCACGCGATATTCGTCGAGCTGAAGGAGCTCCGCCCCGGCGGAGCCGTCGCGGGCACCGCCCTGGGTCCCGGCGCACCGTGACCCAGGGCGGTTCGCTCCCCGCTCAGCAGCTCGAGTGCTGGTTCGTCTTGAAGATGTTGACAGCGCTGAAGAGCGACGCGTCGAAAGTGAAGTGCTTCGTCCAGAAGTAGCGCGGCGGCGGGTTTCCGTCGTCCATCCGCGGGCTGTCGAACGTGCCCGCGGAGAACAGCTTCGTCCCGGCCGTGGTCTTGAAGTCGAAGCTGGAGTGCCAGACATCGCCCGTGTGCGTCTGGAACGTCAGCGTCGTCGCGCTCCAGTCACCCGTGCCGTCCGACCGGATCACCATGGTGCCGTTGTCCTGCTCGCAGTCGCCGACGTGCAATTGGCCCCACGTGGCGCTTTTCACCTCGAGGACCGCCGCGCTGTGCGCCGGCGCCGCGGTCGCCGCCGGGGCACCCGCCAGCACCGCCGCCCCCGTCGCCGCGAGGGCGAAAACCGGTGCCAGACCCCGAATCATGCGTTTCATGGACTTCCTCCCGAAGAACCGGTGGCCGCGGACCCTCCTGGTCCGCGCCAGGCGAGCCTCGCAGCGCCCGTCGACACTCCGTCGACAGTTCGTCGACGGAGGTTTACTTCGGCGTCGGACGTATCCCGGGTGGCGTGGCCCGCTCCTGTACGCCGAAGCACGCGGGATAACCGCGTCGCGGAGGGGCGGGCATGGGCGGGGTGGACCTCGGGGTGCTGGGACCGTTCGAAGTGCGGCTGGACAGCGAGCCGCGGGACGTCGGGGGGCCGCGCCTGCGGACCCTGCTGGCGGTGCTGGCGGCGGAGGCGGGCCGGGTGGTCAGCGTCGCCTCGCTGGGCCGTGCGCTGTGGGGTGCGGAGGCGCCCGCGCACGCCGACCGGACCGTGCGGACGTACCTCTCACGACTGCGCGGCACGGTGGGCTCGGGGGTGATCGTGACCCGGCCGCCGGGGTACGTGCTGCACCTGGCGGCCGACGCCCTCGACGCCGCGCGGTTCGAACGGCTCGCCGCCGAGGGACGGCGGGTGCTGGCCGCCGGGGAACCCGCCGCCGCCCGGGAACGACTGGCCACCGCGCTGGACCTCTGGCGCGGCCACGCCGCCTACGAGGAGTTCGGGGAGGTGGAAACCCTGGCGGCCGAGGGGATGCGGCTCGACCGGCTGCGCCACGACGCCGTCCAGGACCGGATCGACGCCGACCTCGCGGCCGGCGAGGACGCCGGGCTGATCGCCGAGCTGGAGGCGCTGACCGCCGCGTTCCCCGGCCACGAACGGCTGTGGGCGCAGCTGATGACGGCGCTTTACCGGGCCGGGCGGCAGAGCGACGCGCTGGAGGCGTTCCGCCGGGCCCGGCACGGCCTGATCACCACGTCCGGGGTGGAGCCGTCGCCGGTGCTGGCGCAGGTGCACCGCCAGGTGCTCGACCACCACCCGGCACTGCTCGCCACCCGGGCGACCGCGGCGGTGACCACCCCCGACGACGCCCTCACCGTCGGCGAACACGCGCTGCTCGAGGACGGCGACCTCCGGACCAGCCGGGAACACTTCGAAACCGCCTACGTCCGGGCCGAGCGGGCCGGGGACGCCACCACGCTCGCCCGCGCGGCCCTCGGCCTGGGCGGGTTGTGGGTGCACGAGCACCGGACGGCCGTCGCGGCGGCGTCGCTGCTGACGCGGCTTCGGCACGCGCTGGAGCAGGTGGATCCCGGGTCCACGCTGGGCCACCGGCTCCGGGTCCGGCTCGCGGCCGAGCTGGACTACGAAGCGGGCACGCACGACCGCGTCCTCGCGGCGGCCGAGCGGACGCGCGCGGCGGGCGACCCGGTCGCGCACGCCGAGGCGCTGAGCCTGGCCCACCACTGCCTGCTCGGCCCGGACCACACGCGGCTGCGGCACGCCCTCGCGACGGAGCTGGTCGGGGTGAGCGCCCGCTCGGGGCGGCGCACCGATCTGGTGATGGGCGTGCTGTGGGACACCGTCGACCTGTTCCTGGCCGGCGACCGGCACGCCGAGCGGCGGCTCGTCGAGCTCGACGAGCTGCTGGCCGAGCGCAAGCACCTGGCGGCGGGCTTCGTGGCCGACGCGCTCAAGGTCATGCTGGCCATCCGCGCCGGCCGGTTCCGCGAGGCCGAAGCCGGGGCGCAGGCCTGCGCCGAGGCCGGCCACGCGGCGGGCGACTCCGACGCACTCGGCTGGTACGGCGCGCAACTGGTGGCGATCCGGTGGTTCCAGGGCCGGCTCGGCGAGCTGGTGCCGGTGCTGGACGGCCTGATGCACTCGCCGACGCTCAGCCCGATCGACAACTCGTACTACGCGGCGCTCGCCGTGGCGGCGGCCTCGGCCGGGGACCGCCGCACGGCCGCGGGCGCGCTGGCGCGGCTGTGCGGCGAAGACCTGGGTGCGTTGCCGCGGTCGAGCAGCTGGCTGACTTCGCTGTGCGGCGCCGCGGAAACGGCCTACCTGCTGGACGATCGGGTGACGGCGGCGCGAGTCCACGAGCTGCTGGCGCCGTTCGCGCAGTTGCCGGCGATGCCGAGCCTGGGCATCGCGTGCTTCGGCTCGGTCCACCACCCGCTCGGGACCACGGCCCTGACGGCCGGCGACCCCGACCGAGCGGTCACGCACCTTCGGGCCGCGGTACGGCACAACCTCGCGCTGGCCCACTGGCCCGCGGTCGTGTTTTCCCGCCGCCGGCACGCCGAGGCGTTGCTTCGCCGCGGAGGTCCGGGCGACGCGGCGGCCGCGGACCGGGAGCTGGCGGCGGCGGACGAAGAGGCGCGGACGTTCGCCGGGCCGTCCGTCACCGGGCGATGAGCTGCTGTTCCGGCCGGCCCTCCAGCCGGAACAGCGGGGCGACCGCGGCGAGGTCCAAGGCCCGGCGCACGACACCGGACGGCTTCACCGCCAGGTCGATCCCGGCCTCGGCACAGCGAGCCCGCAGGCGGCCCAGCGACGCCACGCCCGTCACGCCGCAGAAACCCACGCCCAGCAGATCGACCACCAGCCGCCGCGGTGCCGCCGCGATCGCGCGGTCGAGTTCCTCGTCGAGACGCGGCCGCGTCACCATGTCGATTTCGCCCGTGACGGTGACCCGCAGCGTTCCCGGACGGGGCTCCGCGGTCGTCGCGGTCAGCAGCAGCGCGGACAGGTCAGGGGCGCTCATCGAGGTGCTCCTTCCATGGAGATCAACGGTCAGTGATCGTTTCCTACCCTGCGGCCGCCGGCTCCAAACACCTTCGGTCGGCTGGTCCTGCGCGGCCCGGTCGACGCCCGCTGTCACCTGGGCAAGCCGCGCTACGACGGGCCGCGCCGGCCGAGCCCGCACCGCCCGGACCGACGCTTCCGCCGCGCCGAACTCGGCGCTGCCCGACCCCGCCCGAGTCAGCGCGTGGCCGGAGACCCTGGCCGCCGCCAAGGCCCCGCCGCGCCGAACTCGGCCGTCAACGCGAGCCGCGCCTTCCTCGGCCCGACCGGCGCCCGCTCAGCGTCGCCACCCCGGTGAGAACACCGGCCGGACCGGGACGCCGCCGCGGGCTGTGCCCAGGTCCGTCAAGGTGACCTTCTCCAGGCCGTTGCCCGGGCCGCCGTCGCTGGTCACCGCCAGGGCCAGGGTGTTGCGGCCGTGGGGGTCGAGGATTCCGGTCGGGAGCACGAACGTGTGCTGCGGCCCGACGTCGCCGATGTACTGGCCGACGTTCCAGCCGTTGAGGAACACCAGCACCCGGTAGCGGCCGCCCGAGCGGGGCTTCGCCGGATCGCCGATCGTCAGGCCCACCGACGTGTCCTGGTCGTGCGGGACCCGCAGCGAGAACGTCGTGCGGTACCACGTCGTCCCCGGGTCGGCCGCCGGTGCGGGTACCGCCGCCGGTGTCCAGGCGCGGTCCGGGAAGCCGGGCAGGTGCCAGCCCGCGCGTTCGCCCGCGAGGCCACCGTTGTTCAGCGGGCCGCGCACCGGGTCCGCCGTGCCGCCCTGGAGCTTCCACGCCACGCCGGTCAGGGACGACGAAATGAGCCCCCGGCCCTCCTTGTGGGCGTCGTTGACGCCGCCGTCCTCGTTGTGGCCGTTGTTCCGGACCATCACCGAAAGCACGTGCGGGCCGTCGCCGCGCAGGCCTTCGGGCACGGTGAAGGCCGCGGTGCCGGTCGTCGGCGGGGCGGGCAGCGCGGACGGCACCACGTGCTGGCCGAGGTACTGCCCGTCCAGCCACGCCTGGAGCATCCCGGCGCCCCCGCCGCCGTAGCGGAGGCTGACCTGCTCCCCCGGCGTCCCGGTGAACCGGCCGCGGTACCAGACGTCGCCGACGCCGAAGCCGTAGTCGTCCGCGGTCAGCACCGGCTGCCCGGCCGGCGGCGGGGTGGTGCTGTTCGTCGCGGTCCGGTCCGCGGACGGCCACGCCGAGTCGTCGTACCCCGGTTCCGCCTCCGGGGACCCGGGCGCCGAACGCCAGCCGGTGAGCTCGGGCAGGCGCGGGTCGGCGGGTCCGGGCAGTGGCCGCAGCGCCAGCAAGCTGCCCGACGCCGTCGGCCGCGCCGGCACCGGGACGCCGTTCCACCACAGCAGCGGGCTACGGGCGCCCCACACTTCAAGATCCCTCGGCGCCTTCGTGTCGCCGGTCAGCACGAACCCGGCCTGGGCGGTCCGCACCAGGTCCGGCCCGCGCACGAGCAGGCCACCGACCGGCCAGAACGTGTCCGCGGTCGCGTCGTCGGCGAGCAGCAGCGTGACGGCCGGGCGGCCACCGCCGCTGATCCGGACCCGCGCGAGCCCGTCGTGGCGGTAGTTCAGCCGCAGGTCGTGGCCCGACCAGGTGGTCGTGACGTTCCCGGCGAGGACGTCCACACGCGGCTGCGTCGCGTACCGCAGCACCGTCTCGCCGTCCTCCCCCGGCCGGCCGTGCAGCAGCACGGTCCCGGCGGCCTGGGCCATCAGCTCCGACGTCGAGTACACGAGGTGCTGGCCCGCGACGTCGAAGTTCGCCACCAGGTACTTGGCGTCCTGCCCGTTCAGCCGGACGGGCACGGTGTAGTCACCGTCCGGCGTGGACAGCGGGAAGGTGAACGCGTCGTCCGTCGTGGCGTTCGACGGCGAGTGCACCGGCAGGTAGAAGTGCACGCCCGTGTCCGGGTTGACGTTGTGGTAGACCTTCACCGCGGCCGACGACGGCGTCACCGGCGCCGCACGGTCCATTTTGGCCAGATCCGGGACGGTGGCCAGGAACGAACCGATCTCCTTCATCGTCAAGGCCTTCGGCCGCAGCTGACGTCCTTCGTCGATCGCCGCGCCGTAGTCGTAGGAGCTGTAGACCACCGGCGCCGGGAGCCCGCCCCACGACGTGCCGCCGAAGGTCATGTAGAAGTTCTGGAGGGTCAGGCCGTTCGCCAGGTTCGTGCCGTAGAAGACGCGCTCGTAGCCCGGCCCCTGCCGCACCGCGGTGCACGGGTAGGTGCCGTTGCTGCCCCAGTAGTCGAACCAGCCGCCGCCGAACTCGGCGACGAAGCCGGGCGTGTTCGGCGACGCGCTCGCGCCCCCCTTCGCCCCGCCCGGCCCGTAGGTCCCCCAATCCGGGGCGGTGTTCGGGTTTCCCGGCGTCGCGTCGGTCCGGCAGGTGCCGCCGGGGTAGCCGTCGAAGGCGTAGAGGTCGACCTTGCCTTCGACGGTGCCGGGCACGCCGGAGCCGGGCGGCACCCAGATGCCGTTGCGGCCCTTGTCGTTGTGGAAGACCGGGACCGTGATCCCGTCGGCCCGCACCTTGTCGTACAGGTGCGCGATGTAGGTGCGCTGCGCCGTCCCGGTGGCGGCCAGCTCGTTCTCGATCTGGTACAGGATCACCGAACCCCGGCCGTCGGTGTACTGGTGCCGGCCGATGATCCGGTCGATCTGCGACAGCCACTCGTCGGCCGCGGCGAGGTAGTCCGGCGCGTCGCTGCGGGCCCGGCCGGCCTGGGTGCTCAGCCACGCCGGGAAACCGCCGCCGGTGACTTCGGCGTTGATGTACGGGCCGGGTCGCGCGATGACGTACAGCCCGGCTTCGGCGGCGAGGTCGAGCACGCGGTCCATGTCGCGGACGCCGGTGAAGTCGTACACCCCGGGCGCGGGCGAGTGGTAGTTCCAGTCGAAGTAGATCGAGACCGCCGTGTAGCCGGTGGCCTTCATCTTCTGCAGGACGTCGCGCCACAGGTCCGGGCTGGGCAGCCGGAACGGGTGGAACTCGCCGGACCAGACGACCTGGCGGCGGCCGTCCAGCATGAGCGAGTACTTGTCGAACGTGACCTGGTGCTTCGGCGCCGCAACCGGAGCGGCCGACACTGGGGCCGCACAAAGCCCGATCGCGACGAGCAGGGTGACGAACAAGGACAGCAACCGGCGCATGGAACAACTTTCCCGTCGAAGGACGTATAGGTCGTTATACATGATCAGTACACGTAGGGCCAGCCGGCGCTGTCGTAGCCGATGAGGTTGATGCCGAGCTTGCCCGTCAGCGGCGTCGCGTCCGAGTAGTAGTAGTGGTAGACGAGCACGTCGGCGTCCGAGTCGTGCAGCACGGCCACGTGACCGGGGCCGTGGACCGCGCCGTGGCTCGCCAGGATCTGGGTGCCGCCGCCCGCGGTCATCCGGACGCCGGCCCGGTCGGTGTACGGGCCGGTGATCGACGTCGACCGGCCGACCATCACGCGGTAGGTGCTCTTCGTGCCCTGGCAGCAGAGGTCCCACGAGACGAACAGGTAGTAGTAGCCGCCGTGCTGGATGATGAACGGCGCTTCCTCGGCCGACGTGCTGCCGGTGCGCTGGGCGACGGCGCGCAGTGCCGTGTCGGTGGTGCTGCGCTTGCCGGTGGCCGGGTCGAGCCGGATCATCTTGATCCCGGTCCACCAGGAGCCGAAGCTCAGCCACCAGCGGCCGGAGGAGTCGACGAACAGGTTCGGGTCGATGGCGTTGTAGTCGTTGCTCGTGCTCGTCTGCACGACGATCCCCTGGTTGGTCCAGCTGCCGGGCAGGCCGGTGGTGCTGGTGGCCAGGAAGATCGCCGAGTTGCGGGAGCCGAGCGACGAAGCCGCGTAGTAGAGGTAGTACTTGCCGTTGTGGAACGAGATGTCCGGCGCCCACAGGTACTCCGGCTTGGCGGGGTCGGTGAAGGGCGCGGTCCACGGGGCGCCGTTCGGCCAGACCGAGCCGATCTTCGTGAAGTGGATCCGGTCGGTCGAGCGGCGGATCTGCAGGTACTGGTCGGTCGAGTAGAGCAGGTAGCTGCCGTCCGCGGCGCGGATCATCGCCGGGTCGTGCACCGCCTCGATGTCCCCGGTCACGTAACCGGGGTCCGGGTAGGTCGCGGCCTGCGCGGCGGGGGCGCTCAGCAGGGCGGCGGCGACGGCGACGAGGGCCGAGAGGCGGCGCAAGCTCATGGGTGTCCTCGGGTTCGACTCTGATCCGGGGCGCTGTTAACGCTAACAACGTCTGACGGAGAGAATGGTCGGCGGTCACGGGCCGGTGCGTCAAGGGCCGGACGGAGGGTCTCCCCGTCCGGCCTCGACGACGTCGTCAGTGCACGGGGTTCCACCCGTCGCTGCCAGCGAGGTACTTCTGCGCGGTGTAGTTCCCGGCCTGCGCGGCGGGCAGCTGCGGCCGGTCGGTTCCGGTCCCCGCGCCCGGGCCGGTGTTGCGGTACTCGGAGAACCGCGCGTCCTTCCACGAGAAACCCGACATGTCGGTCCACGGCGCCGGCTTGATCGCCGCGGGCAGGGACGTCTCGCGGATCAGGACCTGGGCGATGGCGTCGACGTCGCCGCTCGGGTGCCACGGACGGCCGAGGTAGAAGCTCGCGTTGGCGGCCGAGCTGAGCACCTTGCTGCCCACGATCAGGAAGCCGTACGGGTTCGACCGCCGGGTGCTGGCCGCGGTCAGGAAGCCGTTGTTGCTGCTGGAACCGCGGTCGAGGGCGGTGATCGTCGCCCGGTCGAACACCGCGGTCGCACGGCCGAAGATGAAGTCGACGTCGCCGCTGATCGCGCAGTTGCGGTAGTACTGGCGGCCGACGGTGCCGACGGCCGCGGTGTCGGCGTACAGGGTGTCCTGGTGCCCGAGGAAGGTGACGTTGTCGAAGACCATCCGGTCACCGGTCGTCTTGACCGCGACCGCCTGGGTGTCCTTGATCTCCGGGTGGGCGTTGCGGTCGAAGGAGTTGCGGAAGGTCAGCGCCGTGGCGGTGAAGCCGTTCGCGGCGATCGTCGCGGTCGCGCTGCCGGAGGTGCCGTACGTCGAGCCGTCGGGCTTCTTCGTCCCGCTGGCGTTGTTGTAGTCGACGACGACGTCGGCGGCCTTCCCGGTGGTCCCGCGCATCGTGATCCCGGTCTTGCCCGAGGGCACGGTGATCACTTCGCGGTAGGTCCCGGGCTTGATCGAGATCGTGCCGCCCGCCGAAACCGCGTTGATGCCGGCCTGCACGGTGGTGTAGTTGCCGGAGCCGTCCTTGGCCACGACGACGTTCGTGGCCGCGGCGGCTGACGTCGCAGTAGCCGCCAGGGACGCCCCGGCGAGCACCGACGCGACGAGCAGGGTCTTGAGCATGACGCCTCCACGGAGTGGAACGCGCCGGGGGTACCGGACGGCGGCCGGCACCCCCGGCGCGGGTCGGTTACTTGTAGGTGATGTTCGCCGCGGTGTAGAGGCAGTTCGTCGAGTCCGGGCCGCTGCCGATCTTCGTCGGCTCGCCGCTGGTCACGCCCTTGTACTTCGTGCAGGGCTCGATCTTGCGGCTGGAGTCGCCGACGATGGTGATCCTCGTCAGCTTGGCGGTGTCGCCGTAGTTGGTGTTGATGCCGACCAGCGCCTTGCCGGGCACGGTGGCGGTGACGTTGTCCACGACGACGTTGCGCTTGTACTGCGTCTTGCAGTTGCCGCAGGAGCGGTACAGCTTGCCGAAGTCGTTGACCTGGAAGTTGCGGATGTACATCGTGCCGGGGCCGTTGTGCTGGAACACCTTGTCCGACGCCTTGCGCGCGCCGCCGCCGTCGATGGTCATCGTCTGGGAGGCGGAGGTGCCCTTGAAGGTCGCGGCGTCTTCGCCGACGTCCTCCCACCAGACGTTGAGCAGCGTGCAGGTGCCGAGGCAGTGCACGCCGTCGGCGGCGGGGTTGCCCAGCACGACGTTCTTCAGCGTGGTGCCGTTGGCGAGCTCGAAGATCGGGCCCTGGTCCTCGCTCTGGCCGCCGGTGCCGAGGTCGCCGGTGCCGTAGAACCGCTTGAGCCCGCCGTCGTAGGTGCCGCTGGTGACCTTGATCGTCGCGCCCACCGGCACGCTGGTGCTCGGGTTCGGCCACGAGGCGGCCGACGCGGTCGCGCCGGTGCCGACCGCCGCCGAAACGGCGAGCGCGGCGACCGCCACCACCCGGACGATCCGGGACATTGCTGGGGGAACCATTCGTCACTCCCTGGTCTTGTGCTTCAATCGGCGCTGATGGAAAACGTCCGACCGGGTTGTGAAAGCGCTTTCTCGCCCCCGAGTTTCGGGTTCGGGGCGGAGTGTGTCAATGTCGTTCGCCGCAGCGCCACGCATGTCGCCCGGATGGTCGCCAGCGGCCTCGATTTTCAGAAAACGCCGAAACTGTCGAAGGGTTCAACGCCCGGGACCGGCACCGGCGAGCACCAGCGCGGGGACCGCCCACGCGGGGTCGAGGCGCTCGACGAGGCTCGGCGTCCAGCCGACGTCCGGCCCGAGATCCGGGTCGTTGGCCGCGTTGTATTCGGCCAGCAAGTCGACCGGCCGCGGCCACTGGTTGCCTTGGGCCACCAGCGTCCCGGTCGCGTGCAGGACGGTGCCCTTCCAGTAGTGCACCAGCTGGCCCAGGGGCAGCCCGGCGGGGACCCGGAAGAAGTTGTTCTCCGCGTAGATCCGGGACTCGACACCCACGCCGAGTGAATACGTGTAGGCCGCCGGGTCCTCGACCAGGTAGAGGTTGTCGTAGACGTGCACCTGGCCGTACCGCACCCGCGGCGCCCGCTGGCCGATTTCGGAGAACAGGTTGTGGTGCAGGGTGACCCGCAGCTTGCCGACGTCGTAGGTGGGCTTGTCGGTGTTGCCGATCAGCATGGTCTTGTCGTGGTCGTGCAGCCGGTTGTAGGACGCCGTGACCAGGTCCGAGCCGTTCACGATGTCGAACAGCCCGTCGTGGACCTCGTACTTGCGGCCGAAGTACGTGGGCTGCCGGTCGTTGCCGCCGTCGCTGAACTCGTTGTGGTCCACCCAGACGTGCGTCGCGCCGACCAGGTCGAGGTTGTCGTACTCGGAGTTCCAGTTGCCGTCGGCGGTGTCGAGGGGATCCCACTGCGGGAAGCAGTCGTGGGCGTCGGAGAAGTGCAGGTTCCGCAGGATGACGTTGTTCCCGGTGACGCGCAGGGTGAGCCCGTGCAGCGTGGCGTGCGCGCCGAGCCCGACGATCGTGGTGTTCGGGCCGACGTCGAGCACGACCTGCTTCGCCTGGTTGGCCTGCGAGCGCTCCCGGGCTTCCTCCAGCGGTCCCGACGGCGGCACTCTGCCCCAGGTCGCCGGGTCGTACGCCGCCAGGTACGCCGGGAGGCTGTAGGCCGGATCGGCGAAACTTTCACAGCTCGCCGGCCGGTCGGCGGCGTCCACGTTGCCCTCGATGGTGCCGCGGACGTAGACGATCTTCGGCGCACCCGGGTTCGCCGCGAGCGCGGCGGCCAGCTCGGAGCGCTTGGTCACCGTGCGGACGTCGCCGGGGGCGGCGGCCGAGCCGCCGGTGGTCCCGGTGGTCGCCGCGGCCCAGCCGTCGTGCGCGCCGAGCACAACGCGGCCGGGGTCGCGGCCGTGAGCTTGGGCGGGTGCTGCGGTGAGCGTCAATCCGAGCAGGGCTAGGCACCCCGCGAAAGCCTTCCAGCGCATGTCGGCTCCTCTAGTCGGTGTCCGGTCTCCTGAGCACCCGGGCCGCGAGCCGGGCGAGCCCGGCCGCGTCGGGGGCGCCGTCGATGACGACGACGTGGTGGGTCAGGGTCAGCTCTTCGCCCGGTTCGAGCAGCCACGGCCGGTGGTAGGTCGCGGCGAAGCTGACCACGGGGAACGGCTCGGCGCGGACGTACCAGGCCGTCGGGTGGGCGGCGTTCTCCGGGCTGTCGGCGAACAGCAGCGTCGAGGTCCGCAGGCTTTCGTCGTGCTGCCCGGTGAAGGCGAGCCACGGCGCCCGGTGCCCCATCGCCTCGGCCGCGGGCTTCCCGTCCGACGTCCGGACCGTGCCGCCGACGAACGAGCGCGGCCCGCGCCAGAACAGGCCGCCGTAGCCGGCGGTGTCCCGGCCTTCGGTGACCGGGCTCCCCCACCGCAGCTCGTGGCCGCTGGTGTTGCGCAGCCGGCTGGACCAGGTGAGCGTCCAGCGCCCGCCGCGCAGCGAGACGTCGCCGAAGTGCAGCGTCCGGTGTTCGGTGAGCCAGCGCCGGCCGGCCGCGGTGCGCCAGGCCAGCTCGTGGCGCAGTTCGCAGTGCCCGCCGGCGTCGTCGATGCTTTCCCAGCGGACGTGGCCGATGGTGCCGTTGTTGTCGAGCGGGGTGTAGCCGCGGCCTCGCACGTAGGTGCGGCCGCCCCAGAAGTTCTCGCCCGAGAGGTGGGCCATGGTGAACTGCAGGCCGTTGTGCCAGGTGTGGTCGTGCGGCCGGACCGCGGTCACGATCTCCCCCGCGGTGGTGCGCAACGGGTGCAGGTACGGCTTCGGCGAGTCCCCGGCCGGTGTCGGCGGCTCGACGACGTACTCGGCCAGCACGACGTCGCCGAGGCGCACGCACACCCGGCCGTCGGGCTCTTCGGTCACCTCCGGCGTGCTGTCCCCCACGGTGGCCCGGCTCACGCCGGTTCCCCGATCTCCCCCAGCAGCTCTTCGACGGCCACCGATCGGCCGGTGACCAGCGATCGGTTCGCGGCCAGCCCGGTGAGCAGGGCCTGCAGGCCGGCGTCGTGGTCGGCCGCGCAGCCGAGCGCGTCCGGTTCGGCGTCGCCGAGCAGTTCGGCGAGCATCCGCTCGTCGCCACCGCCGTGCCCGTCGCCGAGCAGTCCGTCGAACACGGCTTCCGGCGGTTCCCAGTGCCGTTGCACGGTCAGCCGGGCCCGCGCCCGCTTCGGCACCGGCTCGGCGCCGGACGCGTACTCGTTCTCGCGGACGTCCAGCTCCACCCGGCCTTCGCTGCCGGAGAACGCGACGCGGTAGCCCTCCCGCGGCGAATACGCGTGCAGGTGGTAGTTCAGCACCGCCCCGCCGTGGTGGCGCACGAGCACCGACAGGTCGTCTTCGATGGTGACGCCGGGCGCGAACACGTCCTGGTTCCGGACGTACCCGTCTTCCCGCTCGGCGTCGAGGTAGAGCGCGCGCAGCTTGGGTGAGGCTTCGAGGTCCAGCGCGAACCGGTCGCCGGCACTGCGGTGGCGGCGGCCGTTTTCGTCGCCGTAGAAGAACAGCCGGCCCAGCGCGAACACCGTCTCGGGGCCGCTGCCGAGCCACCAGTTGACCAGGTCGAAGTGGTGGCCGGACTTGTGGACGAGCAGGCCGCCGGAGTTCGCCTTGTCCCGGTGCCAGCGGCGGAAGTAGTCGGCGCCGTGCGCGGTGTCGAGCAGCCAGCTGAACTCGACCGAGCCGACCTCCCCGATCGCGCCGC
The DNA here is from genome assembly GCF_030285645.1 of Amycolatopsis sp. DG1A-15b. Lineage (GTDB taxonomy): Bacteria > Actinomycetota > Actinomycetes > Mycobacteriales > Pseudonocardiaceae > Amycolatopsis. Next base: position 2,506,617 of record NZ_CP127296.1, on the reverse strand, counting down.
CGGCCAGCAGCTCCCGCACCCGGCGGTGCACCGGGTTGTACCGGTAGTTGAAGGCGACGCGCACCGAGCGGCCCGTCTCGCGCCGGGCCGCCAGGATCCGCCGCGCGCCCTCGACGTCGGTCGTCATGGGCTTCTCCGTGACGACGTCGCAGCCGGCCTCCAGCGCGGCGACGACGTAGTCCGCGTGCGTGTGGTCGGGGGTGCACACCACGACGACGTCGATGCGTTCCTTCGCCAGCATGGCGGTGAAGTCGTCCGGCCGGTAGCCGGGGATCTCCATGCCGAGCCAGTCGTTGTGGACCCGCATGCGAGTCTCGTTGTGGTCGCAGAAGGCCGCGAGCTCGGCCCGCGGCGACGCGGCCAGTGCCCGGGCGAACAGCTGGGCCCGGGAGCCCAGGCCGACGATCGCGTGGCGACGCACCGCCATCACCTCTCTCGTTCCGGTGAAGCCGCGCCGGTCCAGGGCAGGGCGAGTTCGGAGAAGAGCGCGAGCCGCTCGGCCGCGGTGTCGACGTCGCGATCGACGCCCGGCACGACGAAGTGCCGTTCGGGCCCGGTGTCTACGGCGCGCACCCATTCGGCAGGCAGCGGCAGCGGTTCCGGGGCGTCGCGGACCGCTTCCACCAGCGCGGTGAACGCGCGGGTCGCGGCCAGCGGAGCCAGCAGCGGCTCGCCGTCACGCAGGTGCGCGACGAGGTTGGCCAGCAAGTCCCGGGGCGGCCCGACCGGTGTTTCCGAGTCACGCACGACCACGAGGTCGGTCTTGTAGTGCCAGCGGATCCGGCCTTCGGTGCCGTGGACCAGCACGTAGGGGTCGTGGTCGGCCTCGGCGTCGAGCGTGGCCGCGACGACGACGTCCGGCGCCCCGGCGAAGCTCAGCCGCGCGCAGGCGGTGTCGTCCGACTCGATGTCCCTGGCCCGGTACAGCTCGACTGCGGTCCGCTCCGGCAGGACCTCCGCGGTGCCGTTGACCAGCAAGGCGGTCGCGACCGCGTGGGCGAACGGGTTGGTCAGCGCCCCGTCCACGACCGGTTGCCCGCCGACCCGGCGGCGGCCGGCCCACTCGGCGCGCGCGAAGTACCGGTCCCGCCGGATCCACGCCCCGGCGGCCGCGATCCCGGTGACCGTGCCGATCTCCCCCGCTTCGATCGCCGCCCGCACGACGGGGACCGCCGCTGAGCCGAAGCTCTGGAACCCGGTCTGGCAGGCACGGCCGCGGGTCAGCGCGGTGAGTTCGCCGAAGGCTGCGAGGTCCAGCACGGGTGGTTTCTCGACGAGCAGGTGGCAGCCGACTGCGAGCGCGAGTTTCGCCAGCGGCAGGTGGGTGTGCGGCGGGGTCGCCACGACGGCGATGTCCGGGGTCGTGCGGGCGAGCAGTTCAGCCGCGTCCCGGGTGATCACCGCTCCTTCGGGCAGCAGGGCGCGGGCTTCTTCGGAGGGTTCGCGGATGTCGCAGGCACCGGCCAGCACCAGGTCGCCGCGATCGTGCAGGGCACGGGCGCGGCGCAGGTGCTGAGCCGCGTAGCCGGCCGTGCCGAAGACGACCACCTCCGGCGTCATCGGCGGCCGCCGGTCGCGACCGCGGCCAGGGCGAGGGGCCCGGCCACCACGAGAGCGAGGATGGGCAGCATCCAGACGAGCAGGGCGGACACGGCCAGCGCCGCGGCAACGAGCAACGCGTTTCGCGGCGAGGCAGCGGTTTCGCGCGCCGCCGTGACGATCGCCCGGCGCCAGGCCGGGCCGCCGGTGGCGGTCTCCGCGGCCGCCATCCGTTCGCGGCCGGCCGGGCCGCCGGTGGCCACCACCTCGCAGGTCCGCACCGCCACCACCACGCCCGCCACCGCCAGCACCCACAACGCCGGCTTCAGCACGCCCGCTCCCGGCATCGACGCCACCACCTCGAGGTCCACCGCGAACACCACCACCGCCGCCAGGCAGCCCAGCCCGAAGAGCACCCCGCCCCGCGCGGCCTCGCGGAAGTCCGCCCAGAAGGTTGTCCACAATGGACTACCGAGGTCGCGCCGGGTCCGGTCGAGGACCCGGCAGCCCGCCACGAGTGCCGGGGCCGCCGTCACCACCGGTACCGACGCCAGCGCGACGAGCAGCCCCGCCAGCAGGCAGTCCGAAAAGTCACCGAGCCCGGTTCGCCACTCTGCTGATCGCTTCAGCGTCCGCATCCGTTCACCCCTTCAGGCCGCTGGTGCTGACGCCTTCGACCAGCAGGCGCTGGAAGGCGAGGAAGAACAGCACGATCGGGACGAGCGCGAGCGCGGACATCGCGAACATCGCGCCGAAGTTCGACTCGCTGCTGGTGTCGACGAACAGCCGCAAGCCCAGCGGCACGGTGAACTTCTCCGTGTCGTTCAGGTACACCATCTGCGTGAAGAAGTCGTTCCACGTCCAGATGAACGTGAAGATCGACGTCGTCACCAGCGCCGGTTTCGACAGCGGCAGCACGACGTGCCAGAACGTGCGGTAGACCGAGCAGCCGTCGATGATGGCCGCCTCGTCGAGTTCACGCGGGATGCCCCGCATGAACTGGACGATGAGGAACACGAAGAACGCCTCGGTGGCCAGCAGCTTCGGCAGGATCAGCGGCACGAAGGTGTTGACCAGCCCGGCCTGCTGGAAGATCACGTACTGCGGGATCAGCGTGACGTGGTAGGGCAGCATCAGCGTCGTGATCATGAACGCGAACAGCGCGCCCCGGAACCGGAACTTCAGGCGGGCGAAGGCGAATGCGGCCAGCGAGCACGACAGCACGTTCGCCGCCACCGACAGGCCGGCCACCAGGAACGAGTTGAGGAAGAAGCGGCCGAACCCGACGTCCGCCGCTCCCTCCCAGCCCTTCGTGTAGCCGTCGAAGACGAACCGGGTCGGCAGCAGTGCCAGCCGGGACAGGATCTCGTCCGGCGGCTTGACCGACGCGAACGCCAGCCACACCAGCGGGTAGAGCACCACGGCGACGATGACCAGGCACAGCACGTGCCAGCCGAAGGACCGCGCCGTGCGCGGCAGCACGGTCATTTCTTGTCCTCCGCATCGTCGTAGAACACCCACAGCTTCGCCGTCCGGAACACGATGGCCGTCACGATCGCGATGACCACCAGCAGCACCCAGGCCATCGCCGACGCGTAGCCCATCCGGAAGTCCTGGAAGCCGACCTCGAACAGGTAGAGCGTGTAGAACAGGTCCGCGTCGGCCGGGCCGCCGCGGCCGCTGCCGATGACGAACGCCGGGGTGAACGCCTGGAAGGCGTGGATCGCCTCCATCACCAGGTTGAAGAAGATCACCGGCGACAGCATGGGCAGCGTGATGTGCCGGAACCGGCGGAACGCGCCCGCGCCGTCGATCGCCGCCGCCTCGTGCAGCTCCGCCGGGATCTGCTTGAGCCCGGCCAGGAAGATCACCATCGGCGCGCCGAACTGCCAGACGCCCAGCAGCACGATCGAGGCGAGGCTGAACTGCGGGTCGTCGACCCAGCTCGGGGTGTGCCAGCCGAAGAACGCCAGCACCTCGTTCACCGGGCCGCCGCCCATGAACAGCGCCCGCCAGACCAGCGCCGCCGCGACGCTCGCGCCGAGCAGCGAAGGCGCGTAGAACGCCGCCCGGTAGAAGCCGTTCGCGCCGCGGCGGGTGTTGAGCAGCATCGCCACCAGCAGCGACACCGTCAGCTTCAGCGGCACCGAGACCAGCACGTAGATCAGCGTGACCTTCACCGACTGCAGGTAGCGGTCGTCGCCGGTGAACATGTGCGCGAAGTTGCCGAACCCGACCCACTTCGGCGAGGTGAACATGTCGTAGTCGGTGAACGACAGGTACAGCGAGACCACCATCGGGCCGACGGTCAGCGCCACCGCGCCGAGCAGCCACGGCGTCAGGAAGGCGAACGCCTCCGGCTGGCTCTTGCGGCGGCGCCCGGCCGGCCGGTCCCGGCGCCGGCCACGCGCGGCCGGCGCCGGAGGCGCGACCGGCGGCCCCGGCGTGCGCAGGGTCGTCATCGGCTAGGACAGTCCCTTCTGGGCTTCGGTCATGAACCGGTTGACCGCGTCGTCGATGCTCATCCGGCCGAACGCGACTTCTTCGTACGTGCGCTGCAGCAGCTTCTGGATCGCCCCGGCGCCCTTCGGCGGCACCGGCGGGGCGGCCCCGAGCTTCGGTTCGAGCGCGGCTTCGTAGTCGTAGAGCGTCTTGTCGTTGCCGGACGCGCCGGCCGCCAGCTGCGTGCGGACCTTGAGGTTCGGCGCGAGGCCGCGGTCGGTGCCGACGATCTTGCCGACCTCGGGGTCGTTGACGAGGAAGTCGACGAGCTTCGCCGCCGCCTCCTGCTGCTGACTGCGCGCGGACACGGCCAGGAACATCGACGGCCGCCGGTACTGCCCGGTGTCGCCGTTCGCGCCGCTCGGGTACGGCGCCACGTTCAGCGGCTTGCCGTTCGCCTTCTGGTACGCCGGCAGCAGGTTGTCGTAGGCGAACTCCGAGCTGGTCAGCTTCTTGCCCAGCGGGGCCTGCTCGGGCGAGGTGTTGTAGGACGCCGTGACGTCGGCGGGCGAGGCGGCCTTGGTGTCGCGGAACTTGCTCGCCAGCTGCCAGTAGCGGCGCAGGTCGTCGCCGGTGAAGCCGAGCTTGCCCTCGGGGGTGTAGAACTGCTTGCCCTGCTGGCGCAGCCAGATCTCCAGCGTGGTGTCGAGGATGCCGAAGTCGGTCACCCCGCGTACCGAGCCCGCCGAGCTGACCTTCTGGGCCGCCTCGGCGTACTGGTCCCAGGTCAGGCCCTTCGCCGGGTCGGCGCCGGCCGTCGTGAACGCAGCCGGGTCGTAGATCATCGCCGGCGTGTTCTGCGCCCACGGCACGGCGTACCGCTTGCCCTGGTAGACGCCGGTGGCGGCCAGTTCCGGGTTGACGTCGGCGAGCGAGATCGCCTTGCCGGCACCGGAGTTCAGGTCGGCCAGCACGTTGCGGCCGCCGTATTCGGCCAGGTAGCGGCTGTCGACGTTGAGCACGTCCGGCGGCTTGCCCCCGGCCGTCTGCGTCGCCAGCTTCTCCCAGTAGGCCGCGTACGCCGAGAACGACGTCTGCACCTTGATCTTCGGGTTCTTCTGCTGGAAGAGCTCGACGGCCTTCTTCGTCAGGTTCGCCCGCCCTTCACTGCCCCACCACACGAAGTTGATCGTGACGTCACCGCCGCCACCGGAGTCCGAGCCGCAGGCGGCCACCCCGGTCAGCAGCAGCGGGACCACCACGGCCAGCGCGGCGACACCCCGTCCCCTGGTCCTACGCTCAGTTGTCCGCCCCATCGAACTCTCCGTCCTCAGCCGGTCAGCACTTTTCTGAAAACGCTGTCAGCGCGCTCACGGTAGGCAGTGCGCCACACCGGTGTCAACGGCCAATTCGGCACAATAGCCCTTGTGCAGCAACGGTTTCGCCGTTCGGAGGGCAGGCTGAGAAAGCGCTTACCGGAACCGGGTCGATGGCCGGGCCGTCAGCGCGATGAGCACCGGTGGATCGTCAGCCGGTGCGTTCGGCGGCCGCGCCGCCCGTTCGCCGTCGCGCGGCACTCGCCCACGGGACGCCGATTTCCGAGAACAGCGCCAGCCGGTCCGCGGCGACGGCGACCTCTTCGCCGATCCCGCGCACGACCGGGTGCCGGCTCGCCCCTTCGCCGACGGTGCGGATCCAGCCCGCCGGGATCCGCGACGGCGACGGTGCGTCCCGCACCGCTTCGACCACCGAGGCGAACGCCCGGGTCCCGGCCAGCGGCGCGAGCAGCGGCACGCCGTCCGGGTCGAGGTGGTGGGCGATCAGGTTGCGCAGCAGGTCGGCCGGTTCGCCGAGGTGGAACCGCTCGTCGTCGATCTCGAGGCGGTGGCTCTTGTACCAGAACTTCGCGCGCCCGCGTTCGCCGTGCACCACGACGTAGGGCTCGTGGTCCTGCTCGGCGCACAGCGAAGCGGCGACGACGATCTCGGGTCCGTCGCCGAACCGGATCCGCAGGCACGCGGTGTCGTCGGCCTCGATGTCACGGGTGCCGTAGAGCTCGAGGGCGATCTCCGCCGGGTCGCGCCCGGCGACCCCGCCGACCAGCAGCGCGGTGGCCACCGCGTGGGAGAACGGGTTGGTCAGGGCGCCGTCGACGACGGCCTCGCCGTCGAGCCAGCGGCGCCCGGCCCACGGGTTGCGGCGGTAGTAGGCGTCGGTGCGGATCCACGCCCCGGCCGCGCCGACACCGGTCACTTGACCGAGCCGGCCGGCCGCGATCGCCGCCCGGAGGACGGGCAGCACCGGGGAGCCGAAGCTCTGGAACCCGGTCTGGCAGGCCGCGCCGGTCTCCGCGGCCAGCCGCGACAGCGTGGTGAAGCCGTCGAGGTCGAGCACCGGCGGGGTCTCCAGCAGCAGGTCGCTGCCCGCCCTCAGCACCGCGGCCCCGGTCTGGACGTGCGCGTGCGGCGGGGTGGCGACCACGGTGATGTCGGGGCGGCAGCGGCGGAGCAGGTCGTCGACACCCGGGTGCGCGGTGCCGCCCGGTGGCAGCAGTGCGCCGGCGGCGGCCGACGGCGGCCGGATGTCGGCCATGCCGGCGAACCGGACCAGGCCTTCGTCGTGCAGGATCCGCGCACGGTGCAGGTAGCTGAAGGCGTAGCCGGACGTGCCGACGACCGCCAGCCTCGGCGGGTCCGCCACGGTGCGGCTCCGGCTCCCCGACATGGGTCTCCGATCGGCGGGACCCGGTACGGGCCGCGCGGAACTGACGAATGGGTCAGGCTCTGGGGGAAACTTCCGGTCGCCACCGTAGGGTGTGCCCGACAAACGTGTCAATCATCAGGACAGCCGCGTCGAAATCATCGATGCCTCGATACTCCGAACGGCCGCGTGCGTTTCGAGATAGCGCTTACTGGAATAGACCACTTCAGGGTGCAACGCACTGCAGCAGGTTTGCAGGATTTGTTGACAACGCTCTCAGGCGTTTCCATGATGTTGCGGGGGAGCCTGCCGAGGAGTTGCCTTGACCGTGACGATCCACGACGTCGCCCGCCGGGCCAACGTGTCGATCTCGACCGTGTCGCGGGCGTTCACATCCCCGGACCTGGTCCGGCAGCAGACCCGTACCCGGGTGCTGGCCGCCGCGCACGAGCTGGGCTACCACGCGGCCGGCGCCCCGCAGCCGGGGCCCGCGGTCCGCACCGGGCACATCGGGATCGTGGTCTCCGACCTGGGCAACCCGTTCTTCACCGGCGTGCTCAACGGCGTCCAGGCCCGCGCGCGGCAGGACGACATCGCGGTGCTGTTCGCCAACAGCGACGAGGACCCGGCGACCGAGCAGAACCTCGTCCGCCGGATGGCCAAGCAGGTCGACGGCGTCGTGCTGTGCAGCCCGAGCATGACCGACGACCAGCTGCGCGTGCTCGCCGGGCAGACGACCCTGGTGCTGCTCAACCGCGAGGTGCCCGGCATCCCGTCGATCGTGATGGACGCCGCGGACGGGATGCGCCAGGCCATCGAGCACCTGGCCGCGCTGGGTCACCGCCGCTGCGCCTACCTGGGCGGGCCGCGGGCGTCGTGGGCGAACCGGGCCCGCAAGCAGGGCCTGGCGGAGACCGCGCAGAAGCACGGCACCGACGTGGTCGAGTTCGGCCCGTTCCCGCCGGTGTTCGAGGGCGGCCTGCAGGGCGCGGACCTGGCGCTGGCCGCGGACGTGACGGCGATCGTCGCCTACAACGACCTCGTCGCCTTCGGCGCGCTGGCGCGCCTGAACGCCCGCGGGGTGCCGGTGCCGGACGAGGTCAGCCTGGTGGGCTTCGACGACTTGGTCTTCGCGGCGATCTCGGCACCCCCGCTGACGACGATCGCGATGCCGACGGAGGCGGCGGGCCGCGCGGCGGTGACCATCCTGCTGGGCCTGCTCGACGGCGAGGCCGACGAGCACACGACGCAGGTGCTGGACACCCACCTCATCGTCCGCGCCACCACGGCGCCGCCGTCCGGCTAGCTCCCGAAGACGTTGCGGTTCAGGAACGGGTTGCGGAACTTGCCCTGCGGATCCAGGCTTTCCGCCAGCGCCCGGAACTCGGCCAGCCGGGGGTACTCCCCCGGAACGCCGTGGAAGAGCTTGCCCCAGTGCGGACGGGCGCCGAACGGGGCCAGGCGCTCCTCGATGACCGGCAGCACCGCCTCGACCTCCGGCTGCCGGGGTTGCCACGTGAAGTGCAGGGCCACCCGGTCACCGCCGTGGCCGGGGCTCAGCCACAGGTCGTCGCCCGCGATGGCGCGGATTTCCGAGACCAGCAGCAGTGGCGCGACGAGGTCGCCGATCCCGCGGACCGCGCGGATCGCGGCGGCGGCAGCGCTGTAAGGCACGAAGTACTCCGACTGCAGCTCGTCCCCGACGCTCGGCGTGAACGCCAGCTCGAAATGCGGGAGCCGCTCGTGCCACGGGCCCGGCACCCCTTGCTGGGGCGTGCAGTTGTCCGCCGGGATGCCGGCGGCGTGCGCCGGGTGGCGCGGACCGTCGGCGGGCACCGCGCCGAACAAGCCGGCACGCTCGGTGAAATCGCCGACGCGGCTCTTGATCCACACCTGGTCGATCGCGTCGTTCGCCCAGTTCGTGAACATGCTGACGCTGTAACCGGCGTCTTCGATCTCGTCGAAATGCTCGTAGGCGGCTTCCCACGGCAGGTCGTCGAAGACGTCTTGGCGGACGTCGAACGCCGGCACCACGTCGAGGGTCAGCCGGGTGACGACGCCGAACGCGCCGAGCCCGACAACCAGGCCGGGGAACTCGGCGTCGGCGCGGGTGAACGTCCGCAGCTCACCGCCGGCGGTGACCAGTTCGATGCCGGAGACGGCCGCGGCGAGGCCCGGCTGCCGCCGCCCGGACCCGTGGGTGCCGGTCGCGACGCTGCCCGCCACCGTGATGTGCGGCAGCGATGCCAGGTTCGGCAGCGCGAACCCGGCGTCGTGCAGCTGCCGCGCGAAGTCGCCGTAGCGGGCCGACCCGGCGACCGTCACGGTGCCGTCGCCGAGCTCGACTCCCGCGTCGAGGGCGCGCAGGTCCAGCAGGAGCCCGCCCGGGGAGTCGGCGATGTCGTTGAAGCAGTGCCGGCTCCCGAGGGCTTTGACGTGCGTGGCGGCCGTGACGGCGGCCCGCACCTCGTCGACGGTCCGCGGGGTGGTCACCGCGTCCGCGCCGTAAGTGAGGTTTCCGGCCCAGTTCGACTCGCCCACCCGCATGTCCTTCCGCGTGCCCGATCTTCGTCTGGAACCCTACGCGGCCGCCGCGTGCCAGAAGTCCCGCATCCAGCGCGGCGGCACGGGGTTGTCCTCGCCGACCTGGGTGAGCAGGACGGCCACCGTGCCGGTGGCCGGGACGACGTGTGCGGTGGTGCCGGTGCCGCCGACCCAGCCGTACCGGCCCGGGACGTGCCAGGGCTCGGTGACGGCGATGTCCACCGCACCACCCATCCCCCACCCCTGACCTTCGAGGAAGAGCGCGCCGACCTCGCGGTGCGCCGCGGTGGTGTGGTCGGTGGTCATCAGCCGGACGGCCTCGGGTGTGAGCACGCCGGCGCCGCCGGCCAGCAGCATGCGGCCGAACGCGACCCAGTCGCCCGCCGTCCCGGCGAGGCCGCCGTTGCCGAGCGGCAGCGCCGGCATCGTGCGCCACTGGCCGTCCGGCGGATCGGCGAGCACCAGCCCGCCGGCGGTCCTCTTGTAGAAGGCGGTGGACCGGCCGGGTGCGGCCACGAAGCCGGTGTCGGTCATGCCCAGCGGGGCGAAGATCCGTTCGGCGAGGAACTCGGGGAAGGACTGTCCGGACGCGCGGGCGACGAGCAGACCCTGGATCGTGGAACAGGTGTCGTACAGCCAGGCTTCCCCGGGCTGGTGGACGAGGGGGACCCGGGCGAGCCGCGCGAGCCAGACGTCGGGCTCGGGGAAGCTCTGCACCTCCCGGCCGTCGCCTTGCACGGGGAACAGCGCCTGCACGGCCGGGAGCGTGAAGTCCGACGGGAAGCCCCAGCCGGCCTGGCCGGTGAGGACGTCGAACACCGTGATCGGCCGCTTCGCCGGGACGACGTCGTCGAGCGCGCCCGACGGCGTCCGCACGACCTTCGGCTCGGCCAGCTCGGGCAACCAGCGGCCGATCGGGTCGTCGAGGGCGACCCGGCCGTCGTCCACCAGCACCAGCACGGCGGCCGCGGTGATCGGCTTGGTGATGGACGCGAACCGGAACAGCGTGTCTTCGGCCATCGGGCGGCTGCCCTCGACGTCGACCGAGCCGGCGGTCACGACCTCCCGCCGGCCGCCCCGGTCCACGATCGCCACCGCCCCGGGCAGCGTGCCGTCGTCGACGTAGCGGTGCAGGCTCTCGCGCAGGTTCATGGTCCTCCCCCGGGGCCGGTCCGGCCGACGATACTTCAGCGGGCCGGGATGATCGCCTGGTGCGGCCCGCCGAGGCCGTGCGGGCTGAGCAGCCGGCCCATCCGCTTCGGCATCCGCAGCGTGATCGCGCGGTCGAGGACCCGCGCGCCGGGGGCGGCTTCCGCCAGCCGCGTCTCGTAGGCCGTGCAGTCGGCCGGCACCCGCAGCCACGCCGACACGACGAGGTTGCCCTCCCCCACCACCGCCGCGGAGAGCCGGGTCTCGGGCAGCTGCGCGATCGCCGCGCCGGCGCGGTCGAGCTCGGTCGCGGGGGCGTCGAGGCGGTAGCCCGCGATCACCGGCCAGCCGGCCGGGACGTGCGCGAGGTCGCACCGGAAGTCGAGTTCGTGGTTGCGCAGCATCCGCGCCAGCGTGCGCCGCACCGCCGACTCGCTCATCCCGCAGTCGCGGGCCAGCACCGCGTAGCTGCGGCGCCCGTCCTCGCCGAGCGACTCCACCAGCGCGCGCAGGTCCCGGTCGTTCCACTGCTGCGGCACGACCAGCCGGGCCTGCACCGCGGTGTCGTCCAGCACCGCCCGCTGTTCGGGGGCGAGCGCGTCCACCAGCCAGCCGCTGCCCTCGCGGTAGACGCGCGTCACGACGGCGAAGCGGACCTCCCGCACCCCGGCCAAGGTGCCGATGCGGCCGGTGACCAGCGCGTCCAGCGCGTCGAGGCCGCGAGCGGCCAGGCCGAGGAACAGCGCGAACCGGCTGGTCGTGCGCTCGACGCTGAACACCGACGGCCAGCCGCACAGCTCGCGGGTCAGGGCGCTCAGCGCGTCCGGGCGGCAGGCGAGGTCGACGTAGCCGACCGTGGTCGTCGGCGGGGTGGAGTAGGCGGTGAGCCAGGCCAGCCCGGCGGCCTGCAGCCGCTCCCAGCGGCGCGCCGCCGTCGTCGCGTCGGTGCCGACGGCGGCGGCGATGCGCGTCCACGGCGCTCGCGGGTCGCGCTGCAGCGCCTCCACCCGGGCGAGGTCCGACGCGCTCAGCCCCGGGCGCGCCGCTTCCGGCGGCGCACCGGGCGAAACGGGCATGGCGCATTGTGACCTGGTCATGATCGGCTGCCAAGGGGCCCGCCGGACGCGGCCGGCGGGCCCCTCGCCGTCCTACCGGCGCCGCAGCCGCGGCACCGCGGCCGCGCCCGCCGCCAGCACGAGGACACCGCCGAGCACGAACGGCAGCACCGGCACGTCGCCGGGGTCCACCGCGGGCACCGCGCGTTCGCGGCCGCCGTAGCCGCCACCGGCGCCGTCACGGTCGTAGGCCGAGCCGGGCAGCTTGTCCGCGTACCGCGTGTGCAACGTGGTGCGGTAGTCCTCGAGCGACACCTTCGTGCCCGCGGCCAGGCCGGTGACCGAGCCGTCCAGGACCGTCACGGCGTCGCCGTGCACCGCGTACCAGGCGTTGACCTGCGGCTCGTGCAGGAGGTAGCCGCCGGCGGCGGCCTGGGCGTACTGCCGCTCGTAGTCGCCGGACGCGACGTTGACGACGGTCCAGGCCGGACCCTGGCGCTCCGCCCACACGGTGGCGGCGGTGCCGTCGCCGGTCCGCGCGGGGACGGCGACGTAGGCGAGGGCGGCGGGCACGTCCGACTTCCCGGCGACGAACGCCGCCGTCGGCTCGTAGACCGGCACCTGCGTGCGCGGGTCGGCCGTCTGCTGCGCCGCCGCGGCCGCGTGGCTGCCCGGGAACTTCGTCGTGGCGAGGCGGCCGAGCGTGGCCGGGCCGCTCGTGACCTGGCCGATGGCCGCGGTGTCGGCGGCGGTCGGCGCCCCGGCCGGTCCGTCCGCCGCGCTCGCGGCGGCACCCGTGGTGAGCATCGCGGCGCCGGCCAGAACGGCCACGCCCATCGCTTTCCGCAGCATGCTCATCCCTCGATCCCGTACAGCGTGTGGGTCCACTGGAACTGGCTGTTCGAGCGGTAGGTGTCGTAGTTCATCGAGTTGTAGCGGCTGTTGTTCGGCCACGGGTCGCCGTATTCGACGCGGGTGGCGCCGCCGGAATTGTCATATCCGTAGAGCACGTGCATGTGGCCGCCACCGGAGCGCCAGCCGATGCGGGTGCCGACCGGCTTCCCGGCGTCGATCTGGGTTTTGACGCCGGTGAAGGAAAGCGTCTGGCCGCCCGAGTTGTACGTACCGATGTTCGGGAAACCGAGGTAGCGGAACACGCGCTGCTGGTCGGACAGGTAGCCCTGGTTGTTGGCGCAGTCGCTGCCGGATTCGTTGTGCGCGATCTGGCAGAACCGGGTCTGGGTGAGGGAATATCCCCAGTAGCCGGCGATCGTGTTTCCGCTGGCGTCCCAGCACCACTGGTCCTTCTGCTGCGCCTGCATGGTGATCCCGAGATCGGTCCGCGCCGCCGCCGCGGCGGCCGGGGCCTGCAGCGCGACGACCGCGGCCGAGAGCGCGACGAGTCCACACAGGACTCCTGAGGTGGGTTTCACGAAGTACTCCTCCAGCCGGTGACGATTCGACGTGGTGGCACGGAATACTCCGCTCCCGGCCCGGTGATCCGGTACCTACCAAGGGAGGATTGCGTTGGCGGGAAACGATTCCGGCGGATCCCGGCAGTTCCGGGCCGCCGGATTCCGGCATCGGCGCGGGGCCGCCGGACGGATTCCGGCGGCCCCCGCGTGGTGGCCGGGCCGGGAAGCGGTGGTCGCGCCGAGGGTGGCGACGTTCACCCCGGGACTTCGTTTCCCGGGATTTGTCACGCGCGTCCGTCTTCACCGTCCCGGTTTTGTCGTGGACCCGCGAGAGCGGCGGTGTAGTGGCGGTGTAGCGGCGGCGCGCAGGGTTCTCCCCGTCGACGCCGGGACGCCTGACCCGGCCTACTGAGGGAGACACCCATGCGAATGATCTGCCAGGCGGCCGCGTTGTCGGCTGCCCTGCTCTTCGGCGGCGCGACCGTCGCTTCGGCGGCCACCGCCGCGCCGTCGGAGGCGTATTCGGAGGTTTATTCGGAGGTCACGGCCGCCGACATCGCCGACCCGGGCGCGGTGATCACCGACTCGGCCGCGGACCTGGCCGCGGCGCGGACCGCGAGCCAGGCGATCGCCTGGTTCTCCGGCCGCAACGGCAGCACCGCGTACCAGGGCTACTGCGAGCGGGCGGTGCGCCTGGCGTGGGACCGCGTGACCCACCACGCGAGCGCGATCGAGCACTGGCGCTCTTCGGACGGCGCCCGCCACACGACGGGCACCCCGCCCCGCGGCGCGTTCGTGTTCTGGAACATCTCGTCGTACGGCCACGTCGGCATCGCCGACGGCAGCGGCGGAGTCTGGGCGACGAGCGTGAACGGCGCGATCGGCCACGCCCGGCAGGGCTACTTCGCGAACTACCTCGGCTGGAAGCCGGGCAACAGCAACTGACCCGTGCAACCCGGGGGCGCCCGTACTCCGCGCCGGCGCCCCCGGGTTGCGAGCAAGCCGGTCGGCGATCGATCCTCCGGGCACGCACCGGCCGGTTCGGCACCCGGCCCGGAACACGCCCTCAGGTGTGAGCCGCCGAGGGGGTTCTGCGGCGCTGGGCCTGCTCCAGCAATGCCAGCCCCGTCGTCTCGCCCTGGTGGTTCCCCGTCTCGCGGAACACCCGCAACGCCCGGTCGCAGACTCCGCGCGCCTGGACCGGCTCGCCCGCCTCCAGCAACGTCTGCCCGATGCCCAGCAGCGCGTACGCGCTGCACCTCTCGTCGTCGAGGTCCTCCAGGATGCTCAACGCCAGCCTCAAGCGCGTCAACGACTCCGGGAGCCGTCCCGTATCGCGGTGCAACGTGCCCAGCTCCGTCAGGACCTTCGCCTCCCGGTGCGGGTCCTCGATCTCGCGCGCCAGCTCACGAGCGCGGTGCAGCCAGGTCTCCGCCTCGGCGAACGAGCCCAGCAACGCGTATGTCGAGCCGATCGAGTTGCGCATCTGGGCGACGCCGCTCCGGTCGTCCGCGCGTTCCAAGCCCGCCAGGGCACGGCGGTAGCACCCCAGGGCCTCCCGGGGGCGGTCACGGACCCGGGCCACCGTGCCGAGGCCCGCCACCGCCAGTGCCTCGCCTCGGACGTCGCCCAGTTCGGCGAACAGCTCCGCCGACCGCCGCATGTCCCGGGACGCTTCCTCGTACTCGTCGTGGTACAGGCGGACCTGGCCGAGGCCGCGGGCCAGCACCGCCGCTCCCGCGCGGTTCCCCGCCGCCTCGACCGCCGCCAGCGCCGTCAGGTGGCTGCGTCGCCAGTCGTCGTACGCGCCGCGCAGGTCGTAGAACGGGACCGCGGCCGCCGTCAGCTGCCAGGCCAGCTCGTCCAGGCCCGCCTCCGCCGCGAGCTGGACCGCCGCCGCCAGGAGCTTGCGCTCCGCCGTGAACCAGCCCAGCGGGTCGGCCACCAGGCGCTCCGGGACGGGCCGCGCGGCCACCGCGGGTCCGGTCATCGCGCCGAACGCCGGTGGCAGGCCCGCCGCCGCGGTCTTCGCCAGCGCCAGGAGCACCGACAGCACCCGGGCGAGCGTCTCGCGGCGGACCGGAAGTGGTTCCTGCGCCAGCAGTTCCGTCGCGTAGCAGCGCAGCAGGTCGTGCAGGCGGTACCGCGGGTGCCCGCTCGAATCCCGCCCGGTCAGCGAAACCAGGTTGGCGTCGACGAGCACGTCGAGGACGTCGTGCGTGCCCGCGCGGTCCAGCAGCGCGTCGACCACCCAGCTCGGGAAGTCCTGCGCGCCCAGCACCGCCGACCGGCCGAACGCCGTGCGCGCGGCCGGCGGCAGCTGACGCAGGCTCAGCTCGAAGCTCGGCCGGACACCGAGGTCGCCGACGCGCAGCTCGCTCAGCCGGCTCGACTCGTCGGCCAGCCGGTCGTGCAGGGTCCGCAGGCTCCACGCCTGCCGCCCGGCCAGCCGCGCGCCGGCGATGCGGATCGCCAGCGGCAGGTACCCGCAGCACCGGACGATCGCCGCCGCCTCGGCCGGTTCGCCGACCACCCGGTCCGGCCCCGCCAGCTCGGCCAGCAGCTGCGCGGCCTCCCGCTCACCGAACACGGGCAGCTCCACGTGCTTCGCGCCCGCCAGCTCGGGCAGCCGGCCGCGGGTGGTGACCAGCGCGGCGCACCCGGCATCGGCGGGCAGCAGCGGGCGGACCTGCGCGGCCGTCGCCGCGTCGTCCAGCACCAGCAGCATCCGGCGCCCGGCCAGGCGCGAGCGGAACAGCGCCGCCCGCTGGTCCGGCCCGGCCGGCACGGTGTTCCCGGTGACGCCCAGTGCGTGCAGGAAGTCGGCGAGCACCTCGGCGGGGTCGCGCGGCGCACCCGTGCCGGCGAGGTCGACGTAGAGCTGGCCGTCCGGGAACCGGTCCGCGAGGCCGTGGGCGACGTGCATGGCCAGCGCCGTCTTGCCGGTGCCGGGCGCGCCGGTCAGCACCACCGGCGCCGGGCCCGCGCCGAGCGCCGCGGACAGTTCGCGGACGTGCTCCTCGCGGCCGGTGAAGTCCGGCAGATCGGCGGGAAGCTGCCGCAGCGGGGACGACGCGGCCACCTGAGCGGCAACGCGCAGCGGCTCGCCGGCGAGGATCGCCGCCTGCAGGGTCCGCAGCTCCGGCCCGGGTTCGACGCCGAGTTCGGTGACGAGCCGCTCGCGCGCTGTCGCGTACGCCTGCAGCGCTTCGGCCCGGCGGCCCGCGCCGGCGAGCGCGAGCAGGTACTGCTGCCAGAGCCGTTCGCGATACGGGTGTTCGGCCAGCAGCACGGTGAGCTCGGCGATCGCGGGGTCGTGCCGGCCCAGCCGGACCTGCAGCGCGAGCCGCTCCTCGACGGCGGCCAGCCGGTTCTCGACCAGCCGGCCGAGCTCGGCGTCCCAGGCGGCCGCGGTCGGCAGGTCTTCCAGGGGGTCGCCGCGCCACAGCGCTTCGGCCTCGGCCAGCAGCGTCAGTGCCGTCTCGGGCGAGCCGTCCTCGGCCGCGCGGGCGGCGTCGCCGACGAGCCGGGCGAACCGGTGGGCGTCGACCTCGCCGGGGTCGACGACCAGCGAGTAACCCGCGTCGTGGGTGCGCAGGACGGCGCCGTCGGGCAGCAGCCGGCGCAGCCGCCACACGTACGTCTGCAGGTTGGCGGTGGCCGACGTCGGGGGATCACGGCGCCACAGCGCGTCGATCAGCTGCCCGGGCGACACCGTCCGGTTCGCGTTGAGCAGCAGGTGCGCGAGCAGGACCCGCTGCTTCGCCCCGCCGAGGGGCACCGGCCGCCCGCCGACCGTCACGGTCAGTGGTCCGAGCAGGTGAAACCGCACTTCAGGCCCCATCGCGCGCTCCCGTTCCCGCGGCCGCCCCCAGGCGGAACCTCGCGGCCGGACTGTAACCGGACGACGCCGCGGTCCGTGGGGAATTCGCGCACATCCGGGACGGCAGGAACCGGGATGTCACTCGTCTGTCCCATCCCGGTTGCCTCGTTGATGAGAGTGAGTGTACAGTCACTCACATGACGAAACGCGGTGCCACGCTCTCCACTTCCGACGCCCGTCGGGACGCCGTCGTCGATGCCGCCATCGCCGAGTTCGCCCGCGGCGGCTACCACAGCACGCCGATCAGCGCGGTGGCCGCCCGGGCCGACATCTCACCCGCGTACGTCTTCAAGTTGTTCCCCGGCAAGATTTCCCTGTTCGTCGCCGCGCTCGACCGGTGCTACGAACTCGTCGTCCACGCCCTCTCGAACGGCGCCGCCCGCGTCGAGGACGCCGACCCGGGGAAGATCCTGCACGAGATGGGCGGCGCCTACGCGGAGCTGATCGCCGACCGGAACCTGCTGATGCTGCAGGTGCACGCCCAGTCGGCCGCCGACACGCCCGAGATCGCCGACGCCGTCCGCCGCGGGCTGGCCAAGGTGACCGGCTTCGCCCGGTCGCGCTCCGGCGCGGCCGACGACGAGGTGCAGCGATTCATCGCCTACGGGCAGCTCTGCCACCTGATCGCCACCCTCGGCCTGGACGAGCACGCCGGCGATTGGGCCGCCGTGCTGTCCGCCGGTATCCGCCACCCCGGCCGGAACTGAAATCCCGGCCCGGTCAGGGCCGTTTTGCTCGCCCGTCGAGTGATTGACCAGTCACTCACGCTACGGAAGGAACCACCGTGAACGTCACCCAGATCGTCCTCCCCGGCCTCGTGGAGCCGGACGGCCTGCGCGTCGAACACCGCCCGCTGCCGCCCCGGCGCGCCGGGGAAGCCCTGATCCGCGTCGAGGCCAGCGGGATCTCGTTCGCCGAACAGCAGATGCGGCGCGGCAAGTACTACGACCAGCCGCCGTTCCCGTTCGTGCCCGGCTACGACGTCGTCGGCACGGTGCTCGAAGCCGAGGACCCCGCTCTGATCGGCCGCCGCGTCGCGGCCATGACGAAGATCGGCGGGTGGCGCAGCCACCTCGCCGTCCCCGCCGCCGACCTGGTGCCGGTGCCCGACGGCCTGGACGCCGCCGAGGCGGAAACCTTCGTGGTCAACGGCATCACGGCGTACCAGATGCTGCACCGGTGGGCGAAGGTGCGCACCGGCGGCACGATCCTGGTCCACGGCGCGAGCGGCGGCGTCGGCACCACGCTGGTGCAGCTCGCCCGCGCGGCCGGGATCCGGGTGATCGGGACGGCGTCGGCCCGCAACCTGGACGTGGTGACCGCGCTCGGGGCCACCGCCGTGGACTACCGCGGCGACGTCCCGGCCCGGGTGCGCGCGCTGGTGCCCGGCGGGGTCGACGCCGTCTTCGACCACGTCGGTGGCCCCGGCATCGTCGATTCGTTCCGCCTGCTCGCCCCGGGTGGCGCCCTGGTCGCCTACGGCAGCGCGTCGACGGTGAACACCGGGGGCAACCCGAAGCCCGCCGTGCTGAAACTCGTCGCGCGGCTGCTGTGGTGGAACGCGGTGCCGAACCGCCGCCGGGCGCACTTCTACAACGTCTGGGGCGGCAAGCGGAACCTCGCCCGGTTCCGCGCGCGCCTGGCCGAAGACCTGACGGCCGTCTTCGAGCTGGCGGTGCGGGGACAGCTCGAGGCGCAGGTGGCCGCCCGGATCCCGCTGACCGAAGCCGCGAAAGCCCTCGCACTGGCCGAATCCGGCACGGTGACCGGCAAGGTCGTGCTCGTCCCCTGAACGCACCGAAGGCCACCACGGCGAGCGTGGTGGCCTTCGGGTCGTGAGCGATCAGTCCGTGCCGAACTCCATCGCGGCGTTGTCGAGCAGCTCGACGTCGTCGGTCTTGCCGCGCGAGGCGATCACCTCGGCGCCGCCCTCGGGCATCGCGCCGATCAGGCCGGTCGAGGCGGCCTGGGCGGCGCCGATCAGCTTGGGGTTCGAGCCGCCGACCATGCCCAGGCTCGCGTACTGCTCCAGCTTCGCCCGCGAGTCGGCGATGTCCAGGTTGCGCATGGTCAGCTGGCCGATGCGGTCGACCGGGCCGAACGCCGAGTCCTCGGTCCGCTCCATCGACAGCTTGTCCGGGTGGTAGCTGAACGCCGGGCCGGTCGTGTCGAGGATCGAGTAGTCCTCGCCGCGGCGAAGCCGCAGGGTGACCTCACCGGTGATCGCGGTGCCGACCCAGCGCTGCAGCGACTCGCGCAGCATCATCGCCTGCGGGTCCAGCCAGCGGCCCTCGTACATCAGGCGGCCGAGCTGCCGCCCGTGGTTGTGGTAGCTGGCGAGGGTGTCCTCGTTGTGGATGGCGTTGACGAGCCGCTCGTAGGCGGCGTGCAGCAGCGCCATGCCGGGCGCCTCGTAGATGCCGCGGCTCTTGGCCTCGATGATCCGGTTCTCGATCTGGTCGGACATGCCGAGCCCGTGCCGGCCGCCGATGGCGTTGGCCTCGAGGACCAGGTCGACGGCGGTGGCGAACTCCTTGCCGTTGATCGTCACCGGCCGGCCCTGCTCGAAGCCGACGGTGACGTCCTCGGGCGCGATCTCGACCGCGGGGTCCCAGAACGCCACGCCCATGATCGGCTTGACGATCTCGATGCCGGTGTCCAGGTGCTCCAGGGACTTGGCCTCGTGCGTGGCGCCCCAGATGTTGGCGTCGGTCGAGTAGGCCTTCTCGGTGCTGTCGCGGTAGGGCAGGTCGTGCGCGAGCAGCCACTCGGACATCTCCTTGCGGCCGCCGAGCTCGGTGACGAAGTCCGCGTCGAGCCACGGCTTGTAGACGCGCAGGGAGGGGTTGGCCAGCAGGCCGTAGCGGTAGAACCGCTCGATGTCGTTGCCCTTGTAGGTGGAGCCGTCGCCCCAGATCTGGACGTCGTCCTCGAGCATGGCGCGCACCAGCAGCGTGCCGGTGACCGCGCGGCCGAGCGGGGTGGTGTTGAAGTAGCTGCGGCCGCCGGTGCGGATGTGGAAGGCGCCGCACGTCAGCGCCGCGAGCCCCTCTTCGACCAGTGCTTCCTTGCAGTCGACCAGCCGGGCGATCTCGGCGCCGTACTGGCCGGCGCGCCCGGGCACCGAGTCGATGTCGGGCTCGTCGTACTGGCCGATGTCGGCGGTGTAGGTGCAGGGGACCGCGCCTTTGTCGCGCATCCACGCGACCGCTACGGAAGTGTCGAGGCCACCGGAGAAGGCGATACCGACACGCTCGCCGACGGGCAGGGAAGTGAGCACCTTGGACATGCGAATGATTATGCACGGCTATGCATCGTCGTGCAATCCGGGGTGCCCTGGCTCACGGAAACGCGTTGACGTGCGTGGTTCGGTGATCACATGGGCCGCATGCACGCCGACGAACACACCATCGACACCGCGCTCGTGGAGCGGCTGGTGCGCGGGCAGTTCCCGGAGTGGGCGAGCCTGCCGGTCACTCCCCTGGCTTCGGGCGGCACGGTCAACGCCGTGTACCGCCTGGGCGGTTCCCTGACGGTCCGGCTTCCGCTCACCGAGGGCGGCGCCGACGACATCGCGAAGGAACGCCAGGCCCTCGGCGCGCTCGGCGGGCTGCCGGTGGCGGTCCCGGTCGTCGTCGCGGTCGGCGAACCGGCCGAGGGGTACCCGTGGCCGTGGGCGGTGCACGGCTGGCTCGACGGCGAACCGGCGCTCGAAGGACGTGCGGCTCACGGCCTGGCGGAGTTCGTCCTCGCGCTGCGGGCCCACCGGACGGACGGCCCCCCCGACCTCCCGCGGGCGGCCGCTGTCCGCTGTGGACACGGCCACCCGCCGGGCGATCGACGAGCTGCGCCGCACCGACGAGCCCTTCGACGCCGACGCGGCGCACGCCGCCTGGTCCGAGGCGCTCGACGCTCCACAGTGGACCGACCCCCCGTGCTGGGTGCACGGCGACCTGATGCCCAGCAACCTCCTGTTGCGCGACAACCGGCTGGCCGGGGTCCTCGACTGGGCGACCGCGGGCCTCGGCGACCCGGCGGCCGACCTGATTCCGGCGTGGAACCTGCTGACCGCGGACACCCGCCGCACCTTCCGCGACGCCGTGGCCCCCGACGACGCCACCTGGACGCGCGGCCGCGGCCGGGCGCTGTCGATGGCGGTGATCCAGCTGCCGTACTACCGGCACACGAACGCGGTCATCTCGGCCAACGCCCGGTACGTGCTCACGGAGCTCGGCGTGCTCACCAGGTGCCGATGACCGGCAGGTCCCACCGCAAGGCGTGCAAGTTCCGGCTCAGGACCGTGCAGCCGCCCGTGACCGCGCCGCGGTCGTTGAGGTCATCGGCGCCGCACCAGGCGTTCTCCGTCAGCGGCCGCAGCGCGGTGAGCCCGCCGCCGGGCCCCCAAACGAAGTACTTGCCGGAGCCGATGGCCACGAGCGCGCTGCCCGTGTCGTTCGCGGTGACGAACCGGGTCCACACGCCGTCCGGGTTCGGGTGCACGGTCAGCTGCCCGGCCGCGTTCCAGCGGGCCAGGTGCCTGATGCCGTCCCCCGCCTCCACGGTGCCGTAGATCGTCCCGTCCGCGCCGATCTCCGCCGCCGTGCTGGACTTCCAGGTGGTGTCGAGCACGGTGAGGTGTCCCGCCGCATCCCATTTCGCGGCGTGGACGCCGCTCGAGCCGACGACCGTGCCCGCGTTGTCGAGGTCGGCGGGCGTACCGCCGCCTTCCAACGGCACGAGGTTGCCCGCCGGATCCCAGTACTTCGACTCCCCCTGGTACGAACTGAGGACCGCGCCCGCGTCGTTGATCGCGAAGCCGCGGCCGTAGCCGAGGGCCGTGACCGTGCCCTGGGTCGTGTCCCACTTCACCGCCGTGTCCGAAGCCTGAGCGCCGTAGGAATACCCGACGGCGATGCCGTGGGCGTTGATCGCGGCCACGCTGGACGACGGGTAGCCCGGCACCGGCGGCAGGTCCACCGGCACCCCGGACGCGCCCCAGAGCGTCGCCCGCCCGGCGGACTCAATGGCCAGCATCGAGTTCCCGAGTGCCACCCCGTCCTCGGTGATCGCAGCGGGTACGACCGACGTGTAGCCCGGTTGCGGCGGCAGCTCGGTGATCCGGCCGGCCGCGTCCCACCGGGCGCCCCGCGGGTTGTTCGCCTTGTCGAACGCCGTCCCGAACACGGTTCCGTCGTTCGACACGAAATCTCCGTAGCTGGTCAGTCCCCCGGGCAGCGTGCCCAGGTCGACCGGGGCGACCGGTTCGTCCTCATCCGCGGGGACCGCGGCGAGTACCGTCGCCAGCGCCGCCGCCGCGAGCACACCTCTGAACATCCCTGTTCCTCCCCTTCAGGTCGGTTCGAGGTGTCCACGCGCGACGGCGGCAACCGGTTTAGCCCGGCAGCAGCGCCGGGGCCGCGAGGCGGGTGGCGTTCGCCGCCGCGTCGTCCGGGGCTTCCTGGGCCGAGCGCTCCGCCTCCACCCGGGCCAGGTAATTCGCCACCTCGCGGTCGGTCCGGTGCGAATCCCAGCCCAGCAGCGGGGCCATCAGACCGGCCACGACGGGCGCCGCCGCCACGCCGCGGTCGCGCTCCTCGATCGAGATGCGCGTCCGCCGCGTGAGGACGTCCTCCAGGTGCAACGCACCCTCGTGGGAGACCGCGTAGACGGCCTCCACGCGGAGGTACTCGGAGGTCTCCGTGATCGGGTCCCCGAGCGACGGCTGCTCCTCGATCAACTCCAGGAGGTTCCAGATCCGCGTGCCGTACCGCTGCAGCAGGTGCTCGACGCGGGTCAGCGGCAGCCCCGAGTTCGCGGCCACGCCGAATCGGTCTGCCCACAGCTCGTGGTAGCCCTCGGCACCGGCGATCGGGAGCCGGTCGGTCCACGACGGCGGCGCCGGTCGGCCGATCTCCTCGACCGCGACGTCGACCGCGTCCGCGGCCATCACCCGGTACGTCGTGTACTTGCCACCGGCCACGATGACCAGGCCCGGCACCGGGTGCGCCACCGCGTGTTCCCGCGACAGCTTCGTCGTCGCGGCCGCCTTCGCCGCCAGCAGCGGGCGGAGGCCCGCGTACACGCCCTCGATGTCGTCGTGCGTCACGGGGGTACGCAGGACGGCGTTGAGGTGTTCGAGCACGTAGTCGACGTCCGCGCGGCTCGCCGCCGGGTGCTCGCGGTCGAGGTCCCACTCGGTGTCGGTGGTGCCGACGATCCAGTGCCGTCCCCACGGGATGACGAACAGCACGCTCTTCTCGGTGCGCAGGATCAGCCCGGTGTCCAGGTCGATCTTCTCGCGCGGCACCACGAGGTGGATGCCCTTCGACGCACGGACGGTGAACGGCGCGGGGATCCCGGCCGCCTCCGCCATGTCGTCGCTCCAGACACCGGTGGCCGCCACCACCGTGCGGGCGCGGATCTCGAACTCGATCCCGCTCTCCCGGTCCACGACCTTCGCCCCGACGACTCGCTCGCCCTCGCGCAGCAGCGAAGTGACGCGAACCCGCGTCAGGACCGAAGCGCCCTGCTCGGCGGCGGTCCGGGCGATCGTCATCGTGTGGCGGGCGTCGTCGACCTGGGCGTCGTAGTACTGGATCGCCCCGATCAGCGCGTCGTCCGCGAGCGCCGGAGCCACCTTGAAGGCGCCCCGCTTGGACAGGTGCCGGTGCCGCGGCAGCGCGCGAGCGCCGCCGAGGGTGTCGTACAGCGTGACGCCGGCACCGATGTAGCCGCGTTCCCACACCCGGTGCTGCAGCGGGACCAGGAACTTCACCGGCCGCACCAGGTGCGGGGCCAGCGTCTGCAGCAGCAGCCCGCGCTCCTTGAGCGCTTCGCGCACCAGCTTGAAGTCCAGCTGCTCCAGGTAGCGCAGGCCGCCGTGGATCAGCTTGGACGACCGGCTGGACGTGCCCGCGGCGAAGTCCCGGGCCTCGACCAGCGCGGTCGACAGCCCGCGGGACGCGGCGTCGAGCGCGACGCCGGCCCCGGTCACTCCCCCGCCGACGACGAGCACGTCGACCTCTTCGTTCACCAGTTTCCGCAACGTTTCCGCGCGGTACTGCGGGGAAAGCGGGGTCACGGTGTTCCTCCTCATGGTCACTGCACGTCGACCCAGTCGAGCGTGCGGCCGACGGCCTTCTGCCAGCCCGCGTAGCCCTCGGCGCGCTGTTCGTCGCTCCAGGACGGCGTCCAGCGCTTGTCCTCGTTCCAGTTCTGCTCGAGCTCGTCGGTGGACTTCCAGAACCCGACCGCCAGCCCGGCCGCGTAGGCGGCGCCGAGCGCGGTGGTCTCCGCGACGACCGGCTTCGACACCGGCACGCCGAGGATGTCCGCCTGCAGCTGCATGCACAGCTCGTTGGCGGTGACGCCACCGTCCACCCGCAGCACGTCCAGCGTCACGCCGGAGTCGTTCTGCATCGCCTCGACGACGTCGCGGGTCTGGTAGCAGATCGCTTCCAGGGTCGCCCGCGCCAGGTGGGCGTTGGTGGTGGCGCGGGTGAGGCCGACGATCGCGCCGCGGGCGTCGGAGCGCCAGTACGGCGCGAACAGGCCGGAGAACGCCGGGACGAAGTAGATGCCGCCGTTGTCCTCGACCTGGCGGGCCAGGCTCTCGCTCTGGGACGCGCCGCTGATGATGCCCAGCTGGTCGCGCAGCCACTGCACCGCCGAACCGGTGACCGCGATCGAGCCTTCCAGCGCGTAGACCGGCTTGTCGTCGCCGAACTGGTAGCACAGCGTCGTGAGCAGGCCGTGCTTCGAGCGGACGAGCTCCTGGCCGGTGTTGAGCAGCAGGAAGTTGCCGGTGCCGTAGGTGTTCTTGGCCTCGCCGGGCCGGAAGCAGACCTGCCCGACGGTGGCGGCCTGCTGGTCGCCGAGGACGCCGGTGATGGCGACCTCGCCGCCGAGCGGGCCGTCCGCGCGGGTGGTGCCGAAGCCCGGGTTCGACGACGGCCGGATCGCCGGGAGCATCTGCCGCGGGACGCCGAAGAACGACAGCAGCTCGTCGTCCCAGTCGAGGGTTTCGAGGTCCATCAGCATGGTGCGCGAGGCGTTGGTCGGGTCGGTGACGTGGACGCCGCCGTCCGGGCCGCCGGTGAGGTTCCAGATGAGCCACGAGTCGGTGGTGCCGAACAGGGCGTCGCCCTTCTCGGCATCCTCGCGCACGCCTTCGACGTTCTCGAGGATCCACTGCAGCTTGCCGCCGGAGAAGTAGGTGGCGGGCGGCAGGCCGGCCTTGCGGCGGATGACGTCGCCCTTGCCCTCGCGCTCGAGTGCCGAGGCGATCCGGTCGGTGCGGGTGTCCTGCCAGACGATGGCGTTGTGGTACGGGCGGCCGGTGCGGCGGTTCCACACGACGGTGGTCTCGCGCTGGTTGGTGATGCCGAGCGCGGCCAGGTCGCCCACGGTCAGGTTCGCCTTGTTCAGCGCGGTCGCGATGACCGAGCGGGTGCGTTCCCAGATTTCGGTGGCGTCGTGCTCGACCCAGCCCGGCCGGGGCAGGATCTGCTCGTGCTCGAGCTGGTGGCGGGCGATCTCGTTGCCGCCGTGGTCGAAGATCATGAAGCGGGTGCTGGTGGTGCCCTGGTCTACGGCGCCGACGAAGTCCGGCATGGTCGTGCTCCTACTCAGTTGGCGGGCTCGAAGTCCTTGGCGGGCATGGCGTCCAGCGGGTCCCCCGCCGGGAGGAAGCGCTCGATCAGGTACTTGTAGATCGCGCCGCCGACGAGGGCACCGATGACCGGCGCCACGATCGGGATCCACCAGTACGGGAAGCCGTACTGGTCGGTGAACGCCGTGTCGTAACCGGTCAGCCAGGAGGCCAGGCGCGGGCCGAAGTCGCGGGCGGGGTTGATCGCGTACCCGGCGTTCGTGCCCCAGGCCATGCCGATCGCGACGACGAGGAAGCCGACGACGACCGGGGCCAGGTTCGCGCCCGGCGAGGTGTTGCGGAGGTCGGTGATGGCGAAGAGGACGATCAGCAGGATCGCGGTGCCGATGATCTGGTCGCGGAAGGCGCCCCAGTCACCCACCGGCAGCGTGCCGTTACCCGGAAGGGTGGAGAACACGCCCTGGGTCTTGATGGTCAGGCCCGGGTCCTTGGCGTTGAGGACCTCGGTGTAGTTCCAGCGCACCAGCATCGCGGCCACGAACGCACCGGCCGTCTGCGCCAGGGCGTAGGGAGCGACCTTGCGCCACTCGAAGCCCTTGAACACCGCGAGGGCGATGGTCACGGCCGGGTTCAGGTGCGCGCCGCTGATCCGCGAAGCGACGTAGACACCCAGCGTGACGCCGAGGCCCCAGGCCCAGGCGATGCTGTCGTGGTCCCCGATGCCCGCGGCGACGACCTGCGCCACCACCCCGCACCCGAACAGGATGAGGATCATCGTCCCCACGAACTCGGCGGCCATCTCGCCGCCGAGTCCACGGGCCTTGAGGCTTCGCACCATTGCTTTCCTCCACAAAGGACCTTGTCCCCCTACTGGTGGGTGAAAGTTAAGTTCGCGGGTCAGGCCGGTCAACGGACGGCGGTCGGCATTGTCGAACGGCCGAAGTGGATGTTCGACATTGTCGAATCGGGGCCGGTCGGTTAGGGTCGCGCCGTGCCCGGCCCGATCCAATCCATCGAACGCGCCGCCGCGATCCTGCGGTTGCTGGCGCGCGGCTCGGGGCGCCTGGGCGTCGGCGAGATCGCCGAGTCCCTCGAACTGGCGAAGGGCACCGCGCACGGGATCCTGCGCACGCTGCAGGGTGTCGGGTTCGTCGAGCAGGACCGCGACACGGGCAAGTACCAGCTCGGCGCGGCGCTGCTGCACCTGGGCACGAGCTACCTCGACGTCAACGAGCTGCGCTCCCGGGCGATCAACTGGGCCGACGCCCTGGCCTCGCGCAGCGGCGAGGCGGTCCGGATCGGCGCGCCCCTGGAAGGCCGGGTGCTGGTCGTGCACCACGTGTTCCGGCCGGACGACAGCCTGCAGACCCTCGACGTCGGCACGCTGCTGCCGCTGCACGCGACGGCGCTCGGCAAGGTCCTGCTGGCCTACGACACGACGCTCAAGGCGGACCCCGAGCCGTACACGCGCCGCACGCTGGTCACCCAGACGGCGATCAAGCGGGCGTGTGCGAAGGTACGGGAGGCGGGCTGGGCGGTGGAGAACGGCGAGATGATCTCGGGCGAGGCCGGGATCGCCGCCCCGATCCGCGGCCACGGCGGCATCGTGGTGGGCGCGATCGGCGTGTCGGGGCCGGCGGACCGGGTGTGCGAGCCGGACGGCAGCCCGAGCGCCCGCCTGCTGGGCCACGTCCGCGACGCGGCGCGCGCGGTTTCGCGGGACCTGGGTGCGTCCCGATGGTGAAGGGAGGGGCATGGTCCAGCGGTACGTGATGTCCATCGACCAGGGCACCACCTCCACCCGGTGCATCCTGTTCGACGCCCGCGGCCGGCTCGTCTCGGTCGTCCAGCGCGAACACCAGCAGCACTTCCCGCGGCCCGGCTGGGTCGAGCACGACGCGACCGAGATCTGGCGGAACGTCTCCCGGATCGTCCCGCAGGCGCTCGCCGACGCGGGCGCCACCGCCGATCAGGTCGTCGGGCTGGGGATCGCCAACCAGCGCGAGACCACCGTCCTGTGGGACCGGCGTACCGGCAACCCCGTCGGACGGGCGATCGTCTGGCAGGACACCCGCACCGACGCCATGCTCGAACAGCTCGCCCGCGAACCCGGCGCCGACCGCGTGCGGCAGCTGTGCGGCCTGCCCCTGGCCACCTACTTCTCGGCACCGCGCATCCGCTGGCTGCTCGAACGCACCCCGGGGCTGCGCGAGCGGGCCGAACGCGGGGACGTCCTCTTCGGCACCATCGAGAGCTGGCTGATCTGGAACCTCACCGGCGGCGCCGAGGGCGGCGTGCACGTCACCGACGTCACCAACGCCTCGCGCACCATGCTGATGAACCTGCGCACGCTGAACTGGGACGACGAGCTCCTGGAGTTCTTCGACGTCCCGCGCGCGATGCTGCCGGAGATCCGGTCCTCGACCGAGGTCTACGGCACCACTTCGCGAGTGGTCCCCGGCATCCGGATCGCCGCGGCGCTCGGCGACCAGCAGGCGGCGCTGTTCGGCCAGACCTGCTTCGCGCCCGGCGAGGCCAAGTGCACCTACGGCACCGGCAGCTTCCTGCTGCTCAACACCGGCCCGACGCCGGTGCTGTCCACCCACGGCATGCTCACCACCGTCGGGTTCAAGATCGGTGACGAGCCCGCGGTGTACGCCCTCGAAGGCTCGATCGCCGTCACCGGATCGCTGGTCCAGTGGTTCCGGGACGGCCTGGAGCTGATCGGCAGCGCGCCCGAGATCGAGACGCTGGCCAGGACGGTCGAGGACAACGGCGGCTGCTACATCGTGCCCGCGTTCTCCGGCCTGTTCGCGCCGCACTGGCACAGCGAGGCGCGCGGGGTGATCGCCGGGCTGACGTCGTACATCACGAAGGGCCACCTGGCGCGGGCGGTGCTGGAAGCGACCGCCTGGCAGACCCGCGAGGTCGTCGACGCGATGAACGCCGACTCCGGGCTGGCCCTGTCGACGTTGAAGGTCGACGGCGGGATGACCGCGGACAACTTGCTGATGCAGTGCATCGCCGACGTCCTCGACGTGCCGGTGGTGCGTCCGATGGTGGCGGAGACGGTCTCGCTGGGCGCGGCTTACGCGGCGGGGCTGTCCGTCGGGTACTGGCCGGACCTGGAGGGCCTGCGGCGCAACTGGCACCGGGCCGGCCAGTGGCTGCCGGCGATGGACCCGGCCCGCCGTGACTCCGAATACGCGCACTGGCGCCAGGCGGTGGAGCTGACGTTCGGCTGGATGCGCCCGGCCCCGGCCGCGGCGGCGCCGGGTTCGGACCTGGTCGAGGTCCTGCTGGCCGACCACCGCCGGTTCGAGCAGCTGCTGCGCGACCTGCGCAACACCGAAGCCGACCGGCCGGCGCTGGTGGCGGAGCTGTCGGCCCTGCTGGTCGCCCACGCGACGGCGACCGAGCGGATCGTCCGCCCGGACGCGCCGGGCGAACCGCTCGCCGACGACCTGCTCGCGGTCCTGGAGGGCGACGACTTCGAAAAGGCGTTGCCACGTCTGGAGAAAGTCGTCGACGCTCATGTGCGCGGCGAGGAACGCGGGCTGCTGAACGAACTGCGCCGGAGCATGTCCACATCGGACCGGACGGGGCTGGGCCGGGCGTTCGTCGCGGAACGCCGTCGCCAGCTCGACCTGGACTGCGGTGCGGCGGACCACATCCGCGGCCTGGGCGACCGCCTGAAGCTCTGACACTGCCATCCGGGTGAAGCCGGGCCCGAACCCTGCTCCGGCACGGGCGCCCGGAGAAGACTGCGGGCACCGTTTCGCCACTGGAGGGAGCACTCGTGTCCGCAGCCGCCGACCAGGCCTTGCTGTCCCTGTCCACCCCGGCCGGGCTCGCCGATCCGTACCCGGTCTACGCGACGCTTCGCGAAGAGACGCCGGTCTTCCGCAGCGAAGTCTTCGGCGGCTGGGTCCTCAGCCGGTTCGCCGACTGCCAGGCCGTGCTCGCCGACGGTGAGACCTTCCGGGTGCTGGACGCCCAGTGGCGCGACCGGCACACGCCGGGCTGGCGGGAGAACCCGGCCATGGTGCTGCTGGCCGACCTCCTGCCGTGGAAGAACCCGCCGGAACACACGCGCGAGCGCCGCCTGCTCGTCCGCGACTTCACCGTCCGGCGCGTCCGGGAACTGGAGCCCGCCGTCCGCCGGGCCACCGACCGGGTGCTCGACGGCTTCGCCGACGCCACGGCGGACGGGACCGCGGCGGAGTTCGTCGGCACGGTCCTCTACCCCCTCGGGATGGCCGTGATCGGCGACCTGGTCGGCGTGCCCGAAACCGACCACGACCGGCTTCGCCGCCTCACCGATCTGATCGGCAAGCAGGTCCAGCCCGCGATGCCGGTGGATCTGCGCGCGGAGGTGGACGCGGCCGCCGTCGAATTCCGCGCCTACTTCACGGAGCTGATCGCCCGGCGGCGTGCGGAACCGCGTGCCGACCTGACGTCCGCGCTGCTGGCCCGGCCCACCGCCGAGGTGGAGCTGATGTCGGAGGAGGAGGTGCTCAATTCCCTCCTCGTGTTGTTCGGCGGCGGCTACGAGACCACCGCGGGCGCGCTGGGCAACGGTGTCCACGCCCTGCTGACCCACCCGGACCAGTTCGCCCTCCTCGCCGGTGATCCGGGGCTGGCGGCCGGCGCGGCCGAGGAGATGCTGCGGTGGGACGGGGCCGCCCAGATGAGCCAGCGCGTGGCCGCCGGGCCGGCGGTGCTCGACGGCCGGGAGATCCCGGCGGACGACGTGGTCGTGCTCCTCGCCGGCGCGGCGAACCGGGATCCTGCGCGCTTCGCGGACCCGGACCGCTTCGACATCACTCGCGAAGGCGGCCGCGGGCTGTTCTTCGGCCACGGCTTGCACCTGTGCCTCGGCGCGGCCTTGGCGCGGCTCGAGATGACCGTGCTGCTCGAACAGCTGGGGAAGCGGTTTCCCACGCTGCGGATCGAAGGCGAGGTGCGGCGCCGCCCCAACCCGGCGCTGCGCGGGATGGCCGCTCTGCCGCTGACCCGGTGATCCGCGGGCCGGCGGCGATCGGCGCTGGCGCGCGTATCGAGTGGTGGTCAATCCGCGGGATCGGCCCTCGCGATGGAGGCCGACCCGGTAGGTCGTTCTCTGTGACGCGAGTGCATCTGACCGACGACGAGTGGGAGTTCATCGGGCCATCTGCCGGTCGGCGAGTACGGCCCGTACCTCGAGCACCTCCGCCGGCAGTTCGAGGGCGTGATCCGGCGGTTCAAGACCGGCGCGCAGTGCGGGAGGTGCCGCAGGAGTCCGGCGCATCGTCGACGGTCTCCAACCGCTTCCGGCAGTGGCGTGACGCCGGCGTCTTCGAGGCCTCCTGGAGCTCCGGATCGCGGAAGCTGCGAAGCGGGGTCGGACAGGCGGCCGACAGCCCACAGTTCACCCCAGTGCGGAAGCAGACCCGGGTCCGTGGGCCCGTCGGCCGCCCTGTCATGCGCTACGGACGGGCGTAAGGCCGAGTCATGACCTCCATGTTGTGACCGTCCGGGTCGTCGAAGTAGGCGCCGCGACCACCGAACAGATCGTTCACCCGGCCGGGGTCGATGTGGCGAGGGTCCGCGTAGTAGGTGACCCCGACCGCCTCCAGACGGGCGATCACGGCGTCGAACTGCTCGTCGGGCACGAGGAAGGCGTAGTGCTGCGCCTGGATCGGCTCGTCCCTCTTCTCGTAGTAGTCGAGCGTCACGCCGTTGCCGAGGTCAACCGGCAGGAACGGCCCGAACGGTGCACCGACTTCCAGGCCCAGGATCGCGGCGATGAACTCGGCGGACAGGGAACGGTCGCTCGCGTAGACAGCCGTGTGGTTCAGCTGGACGCCGGCAGGTGGGTATGGCTGGTGATAGGACATCAGTGGGGTGTCTCCGGTCTCGGGATCCGTTTGAAAGACGCCGCACGTGGGCGCCGGGAGCTAAAGACGCGGAGAAGGCGGCGGGCCTCTGGCCCGCCTCGGGCTCACGCCGAGGCCGGGAAACTCACTCGTGTATGGCCCAAGGCCGACCCGGCAGTCACGCGACCGACCTTAGTGATCACCGCAGGCGAGGGCAACATCGTTCCCCGGCCGCAGATCGAACCGCCGTCCCAGGTGATCACGCGCGCTACACGCCTTTGAGGCAGCGGCTGCTCTCCCGCACCACCAGCTCGGCCTCGACCGTTCCCCACGCCGGCACCGCCACGCCGTCGATGCGGGCCGCCAGTGTCGCCAGCGTGTGGCGGCCCGCCGCCACGTAGTCCTGGCGGACCGTGGTCAACGGCGGGGCGAAGTACGCCGCTTCGGGGACGTCGTCGAAGCCGACCACGTGGGCGTCGCGCGGGACTCGCATGCCCACCTCCGCGAACGCCGCCACCAGTCCCAGTGCCATGTGGTCGTTCGCCGAAAACACCGCGCCCACCCCGGATTCGACCGCCAGGGACTGGCCGGCGCGGAAACCCGAGCGGGCGGACCAGTCGCCGCGGACCACCGGGGGGACCTCCGCTCCGTGGCGTTCGAGCGTCTCGCGCCAGCCGCGCTCGCGGGCGCGGGCCACCGGTCCTTCCTCCGGTCCGCCGAGGTGCCAGACCGTCGGGTGGCCGAGGGCCAGGAGGTGTTCCGTGGCCTGGCGCGCCCCCGCGTACTGGTCGGTGGACGCCGCCGGCACGAGGGGGATTTCGGCGACCGGGGCCAGCTCGGCCAGGAGGTGCCCGTCGAGCACCACGATCCCGGCCACCCCCTGCAGCTGCAGGCCGGCCACCGCGGCGAGCACCGCCGCGCCGCTGTTGACCGACACGCTGAAGACGCTCAGCACGTATTCCTGCTCGCGGGCGGCGGCACGCAGGCCGTGCAACACCGGCCCCGACGCCGACGACCCGGTCGCGATCACCCCCAGCGTGCCCCGCCGCTGGAGGGGCCGCGCACGGAGCGGGCCGTCGGGACCTGCGTCGTCCACGGGCATGCGTCGATGTTAGCGATCACACCGATAGACGTGAACTTTGTTCACCTTCCATAAATAACGAAACGGTAACGGCGGAAGGGCGGCTTGAACCGGGCCCGTCCCGCGGCCGTTCCCCCCAATGCCGGAACCAGTGACACCGGGCGGGTCCCCCGATACCCGCGACCCGGTGCCACTCCCCGGGTTCCGCGCGTCTCCAGCCCGGGCACGCAGGCTTTCTTCAGCGTGCCCGGAAAACCGAACGAGGTGAACATGGCCCGGAATACTTCCCGCACCCCCGCCACGGGCAGACATCGCATCACCCGCCGCACGAAGATCGCGACCGGTGGCCTGGCGCTCGCGCTGGCCGTCGGCGGCATCGTCGTCGCGACCACCGCCGGCCGCACCGGCGAGGCCAGCGCCGACGAGGCCGACCCGTCGTTCTTCCTCGACATCGCGAAGGTCCCGTCGGGCGTCAACGTGAACAAGGCGCTGCAGCAGAAGGGCGCCCGCGGCACGTTCACCGTGGACTGCGGCCGCAACGAGAACCAGCACTTCAACCCCGACAACTTCATCGCCCAGCCGGGGATCAAGAACGGTGCCCAGCACCTGCACGACTACGTCGGCAACCTCTCCACGAACGCCGACTCGAACAACAAGAGCCTCGTGAAGGCCGGCACCACCTGCAAGAACGGCGACAAGTCGGCCTACTTCTGGCCCGTCGTCCGCATCGACACCGGCGACGCCGAGAAGAACCCGCCCGCCACCCAGCCCGACCGGGCCGGCAGCGCCAAGGACAAGGCGAGCGCCCAGGTCGACTGCCCCGACGTCGCCAGCAAGCTGCCCGACGTCCCCGACCAGGCGATGGACGAGGTCAACCGCAACCTCGACCTGCTCGACAAGCAGATCGACGAGGCCAACAAGCGGATCGCGAACGGCGATCTCAAGACGCCGCAGGACATCCAGAACGCCGTCGTCGGGCCGCTCAAGGACAAGCGCGCGGCCACCATCGACCGGATCGCCATCGCGATCGGCCGCCGGGCCGCGAAGCCGACCAACCTCGGCGGGCTCGCGCAGTGCGCGCTCAAGCAGAACGGCCAGGGCGGCATCGACAACGGCGGCCAGAACAGCAACGGCCAGCCGGCGGAACTGCCCGGCGTCAACGACAAGAACGAGGTCGGCGACAACGACGGCGAGATCCAGCGCGTCCAGTCGGCGACGATCACCTTCACCAGCGGCGGCGCGAGCAAGGTCGTCGCGATGCCGCAGTTCCTCC
Organism: Amycolatopsis sp. DG1A-15b; assembly: GCF_030285645.1. Classification (GTDB taxonomy): domain Bacteria; phylum Actinomycetota; class Actinomycetes; order Mycobacteriales; family Pseudonocardiaceae; genus Amycolatopsis. The sequence goes on along the minus strand of NZ_CP127296.1, from coordinate 2,473,067 downwards.
GGATCCTCTACGGCGACGCCAAGCAGAGCACCAACGGCCCGGCCAACGCCCGGCCCAGCTGGACCTGCACGGGCTTCGAGGACCGGCTCACCGACCACTACCCGATCTGCCCGCAGAACAGCAAGGTGGAGCGGATCCACGCCTTCCCGAACTGCTGGGACGGCAAGAACATCGACAGCGCCAACCACCGCACGCACATCGTGTTCGCCGACCAGCAGGGCAAGTGCCCGAAGGGTTTCCAGAACGTGCCGCAGCTGGTGATCAAGCTGGTCTACAACATCCCGCACGACATCCAGGTCAAGGGCCAGTACAAGGTGGACGCCTTCGCGCAGGAGAAGCACAACCCCCGCTCGGACCACGACGACTTCGCCAACGTCATGGGCCAGCGTCTGATGAACCAGGTCGTCAACTGCATCAACACCGGCAAGCGCTGCAACCAGTGACCCGCTGACCGGCCCCTTCGAGGACATTCCCCGAAGGGGCCGGTCACGGCTGCCGGGTCCAGGTGACGGTGTCCGTCCGGCCGTCCCCGAGGGAGGTCGCCCGGACGACGTTCGGCCCCGGCTGCAGGGCGACCCCGGCCCAGACGGCGATGTGACCGTCGGGCACCCGGGTGCCGACCGGGACGCCGTTGACCGAGAGGCTGACCGGCGCGGTACCGGCGTAGACCTTGACGTCGGTGGTGGCGGTGGTCCGGACGGTGTCGCGGGCGGAAGTGATGTGCACGGCCGGCCGGTCCGACCAGTTGGCCTGGTACCAGTAGAAGGCGTCCTTCCTGGTCACCCGGTCGTCGGTGACCAGCCCCTTGTCGTTGATGCCCGGGCGGTCGCCCTCGTTGCGCCCGTCCGAGGCGAAGTCGAACATCACCCAGACGAAGCTCCCCCACAGGTACGGCCGGGCCTCGATCGCCCGCCACGACGCCTCGGCGACCTCCGCCTGGTACTCCTCGGGGTGCCAGTGCCCGCCGGGGACCGGCGGGACGGGGTGCTGCTCGTGCTGCCGGACGCTCGCGCCGGCCCCGTACTCGGAGACCGAGATCCGGCGCTCCGGCTCGGCCCGGTGCAGCTCGTCCGCCCACTTCCCCAGGTTCGCGGCGCCGGGCAGGTACCAGCCGTAGTAGCGGTTGTAGCCGGTCAGGTCCGCGTGGCCAGCGAGGGCGTCGGTGTCGGACAGGCAGCAGTGCGCGTACGTCGTGAGCCGGTCCGGGTCATCGGCGCGGAAGACGTCCTGGACCGCGGCGAGCACGGCGTTGGCGGCCGGGCTGGAGGCGTACTGCTCGTTGCCGAGGCCCCACATCGCCACCGACGGGTGGTTGACGTTCTGCCGGACCAGCTCGTGCGCCTGGGCCTCGGCGTTCGCGGTGAAGGCCGGCGAATCCGTCACCCAGCCGACCAGCGGCACCTCGGTCCAGACGATCAGGCCGAGCCGGTCGGCGAGCTCGTACTCGCGCGGCGAGTGCTGGTAGTGGGCCATCCGGACGGCGTTCGCCCCCAGCTCGGCGATCAGCGCGTAGTCGGCGTCGACGTCGGCATCGGAGACCGCCGCCCCGCGGTCCGGGCGGCTGGGCAGCTGGGTGTTCACCCCGTGCAGCGGGTACGGGACGCCGTTGAGCAGGAAGCCACGCCCGGGGTCGACGGCGAAGGTGCGCAGCCCGAGCGGGACGGTCACCGCATCCCCGCCCACCTCGGCGGTGACCGAGTACAGGTAAGGATCCCGGACGCCGTTCCACCGGTGCGGACGGATCACCCGCACCGCCGAGGTCACCGGGGCCGTGCGGCCCGCGCCCACGGTGACGGTGGTGGCCGAGACCGCCACGACCCGGCGGGAAGCGTCCCGGACCACGGTCCGGACGGGGATCCGCCGCGTCACCGCGGAGTCGTTCGTGACCCGCGTCGTCACCGAGAGGTCGGCCGCCGCCGCGGTGAGCGCGTTCTGCCGCACGGTGACACCCGGCCCGCCGTAGTCGAGCGCGTCGACGTGGAACGGATCGGTGGTGATCAGCCGGACGTCGCGGTAGAGGCCACCGAACTGCGTGAAGTCGCCGTCGAGGGGGGCCACGGCCGCGTTCTTGCGGTTGTCGACCGCCACCGCGACCGGTACGAGTTCCCCGGGGCGGACAAGTCCGGTGATGTCGAACCGGAAGCCGGAGTAGCCGCCTTCGTGGCGGCCGGCGCGCCGGCCGCCGACGTAGACGTCGGTGACCAGGTTCGCGCCGTCGAACTGCAGGAACACCCGCCGGTCGCCGGCCGGGACGGCCACCCGGGTCCGGTACCACCCGACGTCACGCCGGTAGTCGCCGCCGCCGTCGGAGCCGTCGGCGGCGTTCCACGTGTGGGGCACGGAGACCGGCGTCCACGCGGAATCGTCGAAATCGGCCACCTCGGCGCCGGGAACGTCGCCGAGGTGGAATCTCCAGCCGGTGGCCAAGACGGTCCCGGTGCGGGCGCGCCCGGGTGCCGCCGCCGCGGCCGGAACGCAGAAACCGCACAGCAGCAGGGTGATCAGGGCGAAGACGAGGCGGCGCATGCCCGGGACTGTCACAGCCCGCCCGGCCACCGGTCAACGCGGTTCGAGGACTTCGAAACCGCGTTCCGACGAAGGTATTCACCCACACGAAGAGGGGGCCTTTCCCGCACCCGGGAAAGGCCCCCTCCGACGGCACCCGGCTCAGGAAGCCGCGCGCCGCTTCGTCCAGATGTCGTAGGCCACCGCGGCCAGCAGCACGACACCCTTGACCAGCATCACCCGCTCGCTCGGGGCGCCGATCAGCGACATGCCGTTGTTGATCACCGCCATGATCAGGCCACCGGTGATCGCGCCGACCACCTTGCCGACGCCGCCCTGGACGGCCGCGCCGCCGATGAACGCCGCCGCGATCGCGTCGAGCTCGAAGTTGACGCCCGCCGTCGGGCCCGCCTGGTTGAGCCGGCCGGCGAAGATGATCCCCGCCAGCGCGGCCAGCACGCCCATGTTGACGAAGATCCAGAACGTCACCTGCTTGACCTTGACGCCCGAGAGCGTCGCGGCCTGCAGGTTGCCGCCCACGGCGTAGATGTGCCGGCCGAACACCGACTTCCCGGCCACCAGCGAGTAGCCGAGCACCAGCACCGCCAGCAGGATGAGCACCCACGGCAGGTTCTTGAACCGCGCCAGCTGCACGACCAGCGCGAGCACCATCACCGCGATCCCGGCGATCTTGAGCACGAACACCGGGAAGGGATCGACGTCCTGGCCGTAGCCCATCCGTCCCGCCCGCTTCCGCCACTGCGTGAACACGATCCCGGCCACCGCGGCGACGCCGGCGAGCAGCGACACCAGGTCGGCCCCGCCGAGCGGGCCGAGGCCGATGTTGCCCAGGTAGCCGGAGGTGAAGCCGTTGGAGAGCGTGCGGATCGCGTCCGGGAACGGGCCGATGCCCTGGTTGCCCAGCACCGTCAGGGTCAGGGCCCGGAACGCCAGCATGCCGGCCAGCGTCACGATGAACGCCGGGATGCCGAAGTAGGCGACCCAGTAGCCCTGCCACGCGCCGATCGCCGCGCCGACGACGAGGGTGATCAGCACCGCCAGGAACCACGGCACGTGCGAGTTCACCATCAGCACCGCCGACACCGCGCCGGTCATCGCGACGACCGACCCGGCGGACAGGTCGATGTGCCCGGAGATGATCACCAGGATCATCCCGATCGCGAGGATCAGCACGTAGCTGTTCTGCACGATGATGTTGGAGATGTTCTGCGGCTCCAGCAGCGCGCCACCGGTGAGCACCTCGAACAGCACCACGATCAGCGCGAACGCGACGTAGATGCCGCTCTGGCGCGGGTTGATCGAGATCCTCCGCTTGGAGCGCTCAACCGGGGGCACGGCGGGCCGCGCTTCGGTCGTGGTCATTCCCGTTCCTTAGTCATGTACTGCATCAGCAGTTCCTGAGTGGCTTCTTCGCGCTTGGCCTCGCCGGTGATCCGGCCCGCCGAGAGCGCGTAGATCCGGTCGCAGAGCCCGAGCAGCTCCGGCAGCTCGGAGGAGATGACCAGGACGGCCTTCCCCTGGGCGGCCAGCTCGTTGATGATCGTGTAGATCTCGAACTTCGCGCCCACGTCGATGCCGCGGGTCGGCTCGTCCAGGATCAGCACGTCCGGATCGGTGAAGATCCACTTGGCCAGCACGACCTTCTGCTGGTTGCCGCCGGAGAGCTTCCCGGTCACGCTCTGCACGCTCGGTGCCTTGATCCGCAGGTCACGGCGGTATCGGTTGGCGGTGTCGTGCTCGGCGTGCTCGTTGACCCAGCCGCGCTTGGCCAGCTTGCCCAGCCCGGCCGCGGACACGTTGCGCTGGATGTCCTCGATCAGGTTGAGCCCGTAGCGCTTCCGGTCCTCGGTGGCGTAGGCGATGCCGTGGCGGACGGCCTCCTGCACCGACCGGACCTCGATCTCCTTGCCGTGCTTGAGGATCCGCCCGGAGATGTCCTTGCCCCACGACCGGCCGAACACGCTCATCGCGAGTTCGGTGCGGCCCGCGCCCATCAGCCCGGCCAGGCCGACGATCTCCCCGCGCCGCAGCGAAAGCGACGCGCGGTCGACCACGACCCGCCCGGCCTGGGTGGGGCTGTGCACGGTCCAGTCCTCGATCCGCAGCACCTCTTCGCCGATCTCCGGCTCCCGCGGCGGGAACCGGTGCTCGAGGTCACGGCCGACCATCCCGGTGATGATGCGCTCTTCGGTCAGCCCCGCCGCGTCGAGCGTTTCGATCGTCTTGCCGTCACGCAGGATCGTGACGGTGTCGGCGATCGCCGTCACCTCGCCGAGCTTGTGCGAGATGATCACGCAGGTGACGCCCTCGTCCCGCAGCCCGCGCAGCAGGTCGAGCAGGTGGGCCGAGTCGTCGTCGTTGAGCGCCGCGGTGGGCTCGTCGAGGATCAGCAGCTTGACCTCTTTGGACAGTGCCTTGGCGATCTCGACGAGCTGCTGCTTGCCGACACCGAGTTCCTGCACCGCCCGCGTGGGGTTTTCGGCGAGGCCGACGCGCTTGAGCAGCGCGCCGGCCTCGTGGTTGGTGCGGTTCCAGTCGACCCAGCCGCGCTTGGCCTGTTCGTTGCCGAGGAAGATGTTCTCCGCGATCGACAACTGGCCGCACAGCGCGAGCTCCTGGTGGATGATCACGATCCCGCGCCGTTCGCTGTCGCGCACCGACCCGAACTCGCACCGCTGCCCGTCGAAGGTGATCTCGCCGTCGTACGTCCCGTGGGGGTAGACGCCCGAGAGCACCTTCATCAGGGTGGACTTCCCGGCGCCGTTCTCCCCGCAGATCGCGTGGATTTCCCCGCGGCGCACGGAAAGAGTGACGTCCGACAGCGCCTTGACCCCGGGGAAGGTCTTGGTGATCCCGCGCATGCCGAGCAGTTCGGTCATTTCAGCTGACCTGCCGTGTAGTAGCCCGAGTCGACGAGTTCCTTCTGGTAGTTGGCCTTGTCCACGGTGACCGGCTGCAGCAGGAAGGACGGGACGACCTTCTTGCCGTTGTCGTAGTCCTTCGTGTTGTTGACCTCGGGCTTGCCGCCCTTGAGCACCGCGTCGGCCATCTTCACCGTGGTGTCGGCGAGGATGCGGGTGTCCTTGAAGATCGTCGAGTACTGCTCACCGGCGATGATGGACTTGACCGAGGCGACCTCGGCGTCCTGCCCGGTGACGATCGGGTACGGCTGGCCGGCGGTGCCGTAGCCGTTGCTCTTCAGCGCCGACAGGATGCCGATCGACAGGCCGTCGTACGGCGAGAGCACGCCCTGGACCTTCGCGCCACCGGTGTAGGTCTTGGTGAGCAGGTCCTCCATGCGCCGCTGCGCGGTGGCCGGGTCCCAGCGCAGGATGGCCGCGCGGGCGAAGTCGGTCTGGCCGCTCTTGACGACCAGCTTGCCGCTGTCCATCAGGGGCTTGAGGACGGACATCGCGCCGTTGAAGAAGAAGGTCGCGTTGTTGTCGTCCGGGGACCCGGCGAACAGCTCGACGTTGAACGGGCCCGCACCGTCACCCAGGCCCTTGACCAGCGAGTTCGCCTGCTCGACACCGACCTTGAAGTTGTCGAAGGTGGCGTAGTAGTCGACGTTCGGTGAATTGCGGATCAGCCGGTCGTAGGCGATGACCGGGATCTTCTTGTCGGCCGCCTCCTGCAGCTGGGTGGTGATGGCGGTGCCGTCGATCGAGGCGATGACCAGGACCTTGGCGCCCTTGGTGATCTGGTTCTCGATCTGGTTCACCTGGGTGGGGATGTCGTTCTCGGCGTACTGGAGGTCGACCTTGTAGCCGAGCTTCTCCAGGGCGGCCTTGATGTTGTCGCCGTCGTGGATCCAGCGTTCCGACGACTTGGTCGGCATGGTGACGCCGACCAGGGCGCCCGCCGCGCTGGCGCCGGGAGCCGCGGTCTGGTCCGCGGTCTTCTGGCTCGAGCCGCACGCCGACAGCGTGAGCACGAGCCCCGCGGCGGCGACCGCCGCGATTCCTCTGGTGAACTTCATCGTTCTTTCTTCCTTTCTCAGAAGCCCTGAGCGAGCCGGTGGTAAGCCTGGTTCCAGCGGATGCGGTCGGCGAAGTCGTGCGGCGTCGTGTCCTTGTCGATGACGAGGAGTTCGACGCCGAGCAGGTTCGCGAAGTCACGCAGGGTCTCGGTGCCCACGGCCTGGGTGAGCACGGTGTGGTGCGGGCCGCCCGCGGTGATCCACGACTCCGCGGAAGTCGCCAGCGACGGCGCCGGCTCCCAGACCGCCCGGGCGACCGGCAGGTTCGGCAGCGGCTCGTCCGGCGCGACGACGTCGATCTCGTTGGCCACCAGCCGGAACCGGTCGCCGAGGTCGACCAGGCCGAGGACGACACCGGGGCCGGGCGCGGCGTCGAAGACCAGCCGGACCGGGTCCTCGCGGCCGCCGATGCCCAGCGCGTGGATCTCGCAGGACGGCTTGGCGGCGGCGATGCTCGGGCAGACCTCCAGCATGTGGGCGCCGAGGATCTTCGGCTTGCCCGGCCCGAAGTGGTAGGTGTAGTCCTCCATGAACGACGTGCCGCGGGTCTTGCCCACGCCCATCGCCTTGACCGCGGCGAGCAGCGCCGAGGTCTTCCAGTCGCCCTCGCCGCCGAAGCCGTAGCCGTCGGCCATCAGGCGCTGCACCGCGAGGCCGGGCAGCTGCCGCAGTCCGCCGAGGTCCTCGAAGTTCGTGGTGAAGGCACCGAACCCGCCGTCGGTGAGGAACTTCCGCATCCCGGCTTCGATGCGGGCGGCGTACTGCAGCGACTCGTGCCGCGCTCCCCCGGCCGCCAGCTCCGGCACAACGTTGTATTCCTCGGCGTAGCGCTGCACCAGCGCGTCCACAGAGTCCTTTTCGGACACCTGGTCGACCAGCTCGACGAGGTCGTTGACGCCGTAAGTGTTGACCGAGACGCCGAACCGCAGTTCGGCCTCGACCTTGTCGCCCTCGGTGACGGCGACGTCGCGCATGTTGTCGCCGAACCGGGCCAGCCGCAGGTTCCGCAGGTGGTCGGCGCCGATCGCGGCCCGCGCCCACGCGTCGATCCGGGCGACGACGACCGGGTCGGACACGTGCCCGGCGACGGTCTTGCGCGGCACGCCGAGGCGGGTCTGGATGAACCCGAACTCCCGGTCGCCGTGCGCGGCCTGGTTGAGGTTCATGAAGTCCATGTCGATGGTGGACCACGGGAGCGCCTCGTTGAGCTGCGTGTGCAGGTGCAGCAGCGGCTTGCGCAGCGCGTCGAGCCCGGTGATCCACATCTTCGCGGGCGAGAAGGTGTGCATCCACGCGATCACGCCGACGCAGGCGGCGTCGGCGTTGGCCTCCTGCAGCACGCGGCGGATCGACGCGGCCTCGGTCAGCACCGGCTTGCCGACGATCTCGGCCGGGAGCGCGCCGGAGGCGGTCAGCAGCTGCTGGATGCGCAGCGACTGGCCGGCGACCTGCTCGAGGGTCTCCTCGCCGTAGAGGGCCTGGCTGCCGGTGAGGAACCAGAGCTGGGGTTTCGATGCCGAAGTCATCGTTCTCCTTGGGAAGATCAGTGCTGGCCGTAGACGTTCTGGTACCGGGCGTAGAGCCGGTCGACGTCCTCGGGCGGGAGGGGTTCGGGCGTGCCGAGCTCGAAGGCCTTGTGGACGGTGCGGGCCACGTCCTCGACCATCACCGCGGCCTTGACCGCGTCGCGCGCGGTGCGGCCGACGGTGAACGGGCCGTGGTTGCGCATCAGCACCGCGGGCGAGCGGCTCGAGCGAAGCGTTTCGACGATGCCGCGGCCGATGGAGTCGTCGCCGATCAGGGCGAACGGCCCGATGGGGATCTCCCCGCCGAACTCGTCGGCGATCATCGTCAGCACGCACGGGATCGGCTCGCCGCGGGCCGCCCACGCCGTGGCGTAGGTCGAGTGGGTGTGCACGACACCGCCGATCTCCGGCATGTGCCGGTAGACGTAGGCGTGCGCGGCGGTGTCGGACGACGGCGCGAGGTCGCCTTCGACGAGCTCGCCGTGCAGGTCGGTGACGACCATGGTGTCCGCGGACAGGTTGTCGTAGGACACGCCCGAGGGCTTGATGACCAGCAGGTCCCGGCCCGGGACCCGCGCGGAGACGTTGCCCGCGGTCCAGATGACCAGCTCGTTGCGGGTCAGCTCGCCGTGCAGCTTCGCGACCGTCTCCCGGAGTTCGGCGACGGTGTCGAGCACTTCACCGGTCAGCGACATCAGGACCGTCCTTTCGCGACATCGCGGCGGCGGGCCGCCAGGCGGTGCATGACATCGTTGCCGCCACGGCCGAAGTAGTCGTGCAGCTGCGTGTATTCGGCGTACAGCTCGTCGTAGGCGACGACGTGCGCGGGCACCGGCCGGTACACCGCGCGGTCGACCGAGCCCATCGCGGCGGCGGCCGCGCGGATGTCCGGGTGGGCCCCGGCGGCGACGGCCGCGTGGATGGCCGAGCCGAGCGCGGGTCCCTGCGCCGAGCCGATCACCGACAGCGGGAGGTTGGTGACGTCGGCGTAGATCTGCATGAGCAGCGCGTTCTTCGCCAGCCCGCCCGCGATGATCAGCTCGGTGACCGGGACGCCGGCCGCGTTGAACGTTTCGATGATCTTCCGGGTGCCGAAGGCGGTGGCCTCCAGCAGGGCGCGGTAGGTGTCCTGGGGACGGGTGGCGAGCGTCTGCCCGACGATCACGCCGGACAGCTCGTGGTCGACCAGCACCGACCGGTTGCCGCTGTGCCAGTCCAGCGCGATCAGGCCGTGTTCGCCGATCTCCTGCTGGGCGGCCAGCCGGGTGAGGTGCTCGTGCCCCTCGTAGGACGCCGGCACGCCGTGCTCGACGAACCAGCCGAAGATGTCGCCGACGCCGCTCTGGCCGGCCTCGTACCCCCACAGGCCGGGCACGATGCCGCCTTCGACGACGCCGCACATGCCGGGGACCTCGCGCAGCTCGGCGCCGTTCATCACGTGGCAGGTCGAGGTGCCCATGATCGCCACCATCTGCCCGGGCTCGACGGCCTGGGCGGCGGGCGCGCTGACGTGCGCGTCGACGTTGCCGACGGCGACCGCGATGCCCTCGGGCAGCCCGGTCCAGGCCGCGGCTTCCGCGGTCAGCGACCCGGCGCGGGAGCCCAGCTGGCCCAGCGGGTGCTCCAGCTTGTCGGCCACGAAGGACTCGAAGCCGGGGGCGAGCTCGCGGAGGAAGTCGCGGCTGGGGTACTGGCCGTCCTGGAGGATGCCCTTGTAGCCGGCCGTGCAGGCGTTGCGGACGTAGGTGCCGGCGAGCTGCCAGACGATCCAGTCGGCCGCCTCCACCCAGTGCCGCATCGCGGCGTAGACCTCGGGTGCTTCTTCGAACAGCTCCAGGGCCTTGGCGAACTCCCACTCCGAGGAGATCAGCCCGCCGTAGCGCGGAAGCCACTTCTCGCCGCGGGCGCGGGCCAGGTCGTTGATCCGCACGGCCTGCGGCTGCGCCGAGTGGTGCTTCCAGAGCTTCACGTACGCGTGCGGGTTGCCTTCGAACTCGGGCAGTTCGCACAGTGGCGTCCCGTCCGCGGTCGTCGGCACCATCGTGCACGCGGTGAAGTCGGTGGCGATGCCGACGACGTCGGCCGCGTCGACGCCGGCGTCCCGCAGCGCCGCCGGGACGGCGTTGCGCAGCACCCCGACGTAGTCCGCCGGCACCTGCAGCGCCCATTCCGGCGGCAGCGCGCGGCCCGTGGCGGGCAGCGTCTCGTCGAGCACCCCGTGCGGGTACTCGAAGACGCCGGAGCCGAGTTCGGCCCCGTCAGCCACGCGCACGACCACCGCGCGGCCCGACAGCGTGCCGAAGTCGACGCCGACGGTGAGTGGTTCTCCCACGGTGTCTTCCCTCCTGGTTGGTGACCGGGACGCGGCGCGGGCGGCGGTGAACGCGCCGCGCCCCGGGGTCTTAGCGGCCGGTGAGCACCAGTGTCGTCACCGAGTTGGCCGGCAACGTCAGCTTCGACGTCGCGGCCAGGCCGGTGATCTCCCTGGCCTGCGGCACGATGGCGGTCGGCGCGGCGAGGCTGTTGCGCCCCGCCGGGTCGCCGGTGAGCGTGGTGAGCGTGCCGGTGCCGTCGACGGCGGTGACGCCGGTGAGCGCCAGCCGTGCGGTCTGCACCTGCCCGGTCGGGTTGACGAGTTTGACCGTGAAGGTCTTCCTTCCGCTCTTCGTGGTCACGTTGACCACCTGCCGCAGGGGGCTGCCCTGGTTGAGGCGGCTGGTGACGATCTGCTTGCCGAGGGTGCTGGAGAACATCTGCTGCACCCAGTACGACGGCGAGCCGTAGCTGCTCCCGGCGTCGAGCCCGATCAGGTTGACCGGCCAGTTGGCCTGGTTCTCGTGCACCAGCACCGGCGCGTACATCGAGCCGATGACGATGTCGCTGTTGCGTTCCAGCCCGGTGAGGAAGGCGGCCTCGCCGATGGCGGCGGCCAGGGTGCCGGTGGGCCGGCCGTCCTGGGCGCCGTACTCGCCGACGAGGATGTCCGGCCCGCTGCGGTCGGCGGTGTCGTAGCGGGTCGAGTTGTCGGTGAACCACTGCGGCGACTGGTAGTAGTGGTCGTCCGCGGCGTCCGGGCGCACCCCGGTCGACGTGCTCGACGCGGCCCCGCCCTGCAGGCCGCCGGTGGTGGCGATGACGGTCAGCTGCGGGTACTTCGCCTTGATGGCGTTGTTCATGTCGGTGAAGCGCCAGGCGTAGCTGCCCGAGCCGTCGAACCAGTCCTCGTTGCCGACCTCGACGTAGTGCAGGTCGAACGGCGCCGGGTGCCCGTCGGCGATCCGCTTGGCGCCCCACGTCGTCGAGGCGTCGCCGATGGCGTACTCGATCTCGTCGAGGGCTTCCCGGACGTAGGCCGGGTAGTCGGCCTGGTCGACGTGCTGGCCGTTGAGGGTGTAGCCGGCGAACAGGGCCAGGAGCGGCTGGGCGCCGATGTCCTCGGCGAGCTTCAGGTAGTCGAGGATGCCGAAGCCGTCGGTGGACCAGTAGCCCCACGCGGTGTTCTGGTGGCCGGGCCGCTGTTCGAGCGGGCCGATGGTGTTCTTCCAGGCGAACCGCGTGTCGAGCGTGTTGCCCTCGAGGTAGTTGCCACCGGGGACGCGGAAGAGGCCGAGCTTCATCGCCGCGAGCTTCTGCCCGAGGTCGGCGCGGACGCCGTTGGGCCGGTTCTTGAAGGTCGGCGGGAACAGCGACACCTGCTGGAACCAGGCGTCCCCGCTCAGCGCCTTCTTCCCCTTGTTGACCAGGGACACGACGATCCGGTTGTCGGTGGACGCGGTGATCGTCGACGGCGTCGTGAAGCTGAACGTCTGCTGCGCCCAGGCCGGGCCGACCGGCTGGAGGTCCTTGCTCGCCAGCACCGTGCCGTCCGGCTTCTCCAGGCTGACCCGGACGCCGCCGGTCCAGGTGCCCTTGGCGAAGAAGCTGCCGGTGTACTTGGTCGACGGCTTGGCGGCGACGCCGTAGAAGCCGACGTTCGCGGTGGCCACCCGGCCGGCGGCCGGGACCGCGTCGGCGTGCAGCTTGAGCGAGCGGTCGAGCGCGGTGTTCAGCGGGTTCGCGGTGTCGACCGAGTAGGCACCGGTCGCGCCCGCCGAGGTGACCAGCGACCAGTACGGCACCGGCGTGTCGCCCGCGCCGCTGCCGGGCTGGTAGCCCTCCTTGAAGGTGCGGTTGCGGACGAGCTCGGCGTAGAGCCCGCCTTCGACCGAGTGGCTGATGTCTTCGAGGATCGAGCCGTAGGTGGTCGGCCGGGTGTTGGCGCGCACGACGTTGGCGTCGACGGCCAGCTGGTTGGCCCCGGCCAGGGTGCCGATCTGGGCCGCGGTGAGCGGGAAGCGGCGCAGTTCGACCTCGTCGACGGCCCCGGTGAAGCCGGAGCCGACGGTGAACGGCGCCGCCGCGGTGCCCGAAGCCGGGCAGGCGGAGACGTCGAGGGTCGTCCCGGTGGGCGTCCCGCAGGTGCTGGTGACCGCGGCCGCGTCGCCGTCGGCGTAGACGGTGAGCCGCTGGGCGGCGCGGTCGAGGACGAGGGCGGCGTGGTGCCAGTTGCCGTCGGCGAGCCCGCCGCCGTTCGTGGTCACCTGGATCGTGCCGACGCGGGCGGTGAGCTTGCCGCCGGTCACGCCGAGCGCGTAGCCGTCACCGTGGTCGACGAGCGTGCCCGACGCGGTGGTGCGGAACCAGGCGGCCAGCGACAGCGAGCCGGTGCCGGTGTCGAACGCGGGCGAGCTGCCCATGTCCACAGTGGACTTGCCGTCGAGCTGGACGGCCTTGCCCGAGGCTCCGGCGGTCCACGTGGCACCCTTCAGCGTGCCGTCGGCGGCGTTCGCCGAAGCGTCGCGGGCCACCGTGCCGGTGCCTTCGTCGAAGTGCCACGAGCCGCTCGCGGCCAGCGCCGCGACGGCGGACGCGGTCAGCGGCGTCGGGTACGCGCGGACGTCGTCGATGCCGCCGGCGAACCAGTCGGCGGGGCCGCCGGCCCACTTGCCGCGGCCGATCTCCAGGTGCCCGGCCGCGGTCCACGGCGTGGTGAACGGGACGCTCTGCTGGAAGGTTCCGTTGACGTACAGGGAAAGCGTGCCGGCGGCCCGGTTGTAGACGCCGGCGACGTGCTGCCACTGGTCGGCCTGCGCGGGCAGCGTCGACACCGCGGAGGATGACGGGGTGTCGCCGTCGCCCGCGCGGCGGGTGAAGGCGAACCGGCCGTCGGCGGCGCGCTGGAGGTAGAAGCCGCTGATCGCCGAGCCGTCGACGCTCACGGCCGTCCGGAAGCCGGTGGCCGCGCCGGGCTTGACCCACGCCGACACCGAGAAGCTCTGCGCGGTGTCCACGACCGGAGCCGGGACGTCGACCGCGGCGTCGGTGCCGTTCAAGGCGACGCCGTGCGGGCCGACGACCCCGTCGCCCCAGGCCGCGCCGCCGGTCAGGGTGGCGGTGCGCGCGTCGAGGGAGTCGTCCGCCGTGGTCGTGCCGGTGCCCTCGTCGAGACCCCAGTGCCCGGCGATGGTGAGCCGGGCCGCGTCGGCGGCGCTCAGCGGGCCCGAGTAGGCGCGGACGTCGTCGATCGCGCCGTCGACGAAGTCCACCGGGTTGCCGCCGTACTTGCCGCGGCCGATCACCAGGTGCCCGGTGCCCGCCCACGCGGTGGGCGCGGCGACGGTGGCCTGGCGCGTGCCGTCGACGTACAGCGACAGCGTCGACGCGGCCGCGTCGAACACGCCGGTGAGCTGGTACCACTGGCCGGCGACGGGGTCGAAGTTCGCCGACGCCACCACGCCGTCGGCCGGGGCGTCCCCGGCCAGGCGGGTGAAGGCGAACCGGCGGGAGTCGTCGCGGAACTGCAGGAAGAAGTTGCTGACCTGGGTGCCGTCGACACTGACGAACGTCTGGAACCCGGACGTCTTGTCCAGCTTGACCCAGCTGCTCACGGAGAAGCTCTTGGTCGTGTCGAGCACCGGCGCACCCGCGTCGGCGAAGCCATTGGCGCCGTCGGTCGTCAGTGCCCCGCCCCGGATGCCCGGGCCCCAGCCCGCGCCGCCGTTCAGCGTCGCCGGGTGGCTGCCCGCCGTGTCGGCGGCGGTCGTCCCGCTGCCGTCGTCGAACGCCCAGTGCCCGGCCAGGGTGGCGTCGGCCGAAGCGGCCGGAGCCACCGCCACCGGAACGCCGGCGCACAGCGCCAAGGCGGCGAGCACGGCCATGGGCCGCCGCAGTCTGCGGAGCATGACTCTCCCTTGAGTGTGAGCGCTCACATGGTCCACCCGGCCGGCGGACCGGGTGTCAGCGGGTCCGTCTGGTGACGAGGCGTTGCAGGACGATGAAGACGAACAGCAGGGCTCCGGTGATGATCGAGGTCCACCAGGAGTTGAGGGTGCCGTCGAAGGTGATCAGCGTCTGGATGATGCCGAGCACCATGATCCCCAGCACGGTCCCCAGCACGTACCCGGAGCCGCCGGTGAGGATGGTGCCGCCGATGACGACCGCGGCGATCGCCGTCAGTTCCAGGCCGACGCCGTTGAGCGGGTCGCCCGAGGACTTGTAGAGCACCAGCAGCAGCCCGCCGAGCGCCGAGCAGACCCCGCTGATCGTGTACACCGCGATCTTGGTGCGGCCCGTCTTGAGGCCCATCAGCATCGCCGACTGGGCGTTGCCGCCGATCGAGTACACCGTGCGCCCGAACCGGGTGAAGGCCAGGACGTAGGCCGCGGCGGCCACGACGACCAGGGAGACCACCACGCTGATCGAGATGTGCAGCTCGCCGCCGAGCGGGATCTGCGTCTGGGCCAGGGTGGCGATCGTCGCGTTGTCGATCGAGTAGGCCTCCGTGGTGATCGTGTAGCAGACGCCGCGCGCGAAGAACATCCCGATCAGCGTCGCGATGAACGGCTGGATCTCGAAGAAGTGGATCAGCGCGCCCATCCCGGCGCCCAGCAGCGCGCCGACGACCAGCACCACGGCGATCGCCGCGTACGCCGGCCAGCCGTGCTTCTGCAGCAGGTCGCCCGAGATCACGGTGGACAGCGCGACCACCGACCCGACGGACAGGTCGATACCGCCGGTGAGGATCACGAACGTCATACCGACGGCGACCACGAGCAGGAAGGCGTTGTTGATGAACAGGTCGAGGACGACCTGCCCGGAACCGAACGCCTCGTAGCTCGACGCACCGAAGATGTACGCCCCGATCAGCAACGCCATCGTCGCCAGGATCGGCAGGTGCCGCTGCTGCGGGCGGTAGCCCTTGACGCGGGCGAGGGTGGTCATGCGGTGACCTCCACCTTCTCCGGAGCGGATGTGGGTGCCGGCTGTCCCGGCGGGGTGGCCCGGCGGCGCCGGAGCTTCCGGCGGAACGCGGGCGACTGCAGGAGGCACACCGCCAGCACGACCAGGGCCTTGAACAGCATGATCGACTCGGGCGGGATGCCGAGGGCGTAGACGGTGGTGGTGAGTGTCTGGATGAGCAGCGCGCCGATCACCGAGCCGCCGAGGGAGAACCGGCCGCCGGTCAGCTGGGTGCCGCCGACGACGACGGCGAGGATCGCGTCGAGTTCGATGAACAGGCCGGCGTGGTTGCCGTCGGCGCTGTGCACGTTCGCGCTGATCATCAGCCCGGCGATGCCGGCGCACAGGGCGCAGAAGACGTAGACGAGCCAGGTCAGCCGGGCCGAGCGCAGGCCGGCCAGGCGGCTGGCTTCGGGGTTGCCGCCGACGGCCTCGACGAGCAGGCCGAGCGCGGACCGGCGGACGAGCACCGACGCCAGCACGAACACCGCCAGCGCGATGAGGATGGCGGCGGGCAGGGTGAACAGGAACCCGCTGCCGATCCACTCGAAGGAGTGGGAGTTGACGGTGATGATCTGCCCGTCGGTGATCAGCTGCGCGATGCCCCGGCCGGCGACCATGAGGATCAGCGTCGCGATGATCGGCTGGATGCCCAGTGCCGCGACGAGCCAGCCGTTCCACACCCCGAGCACCAGCGACAGGCCCAGCGCGAGACCGAACGCGATCAGCGTGGTGCCGACCCCGTCCGGGTTGTCGCTGACCCAGAGGCATGCGAGCGCACCGCTGATCGCCACGACCGAGCCGACCGAGAGGTCGATGCCGCGGGTGGCGATCACCAGCGTCATGCCGATCGCGATGAGGATCAGCGGGGCGCCGTTCTTGAGGATGTCGACGAGGTTCCCGTAGAGGTGCCCGTCGCGCAGCTCGATCTTGAAGAACGACGGGCTCGCGATCAGGTCGCCCACCAACAGCACCAGCAAGGCCACCACGGGCCAGAAGAGCCGGTGTTTCGTCATGCTTTTCACGCCTGCACCCCCTCGGCCATCGTGGCCATGATGTCGTCCGCGGTGAGCGCCTGGTTTTCCCGCTCCGCCACGACTTTGCGGTCCCGCAGCACCACCACCCGGTGGCTCAGCCGCAGGACCTCTTCGAGCTCGGCGGAGATGAACACGACGGCCATGCCGTCGGCCGAGAGCTGGGTGACCAGCCGCTGGATCTCCGTCTTCGCGCCGATGTCGATGCCGCGCGTGGGCTCGTCGAGGATCAGCAGCCGCGGTTCGGTGATGAGCCAGCGGGCCAGCAGCACCTTCTGCTGGTTGCCACCGGACAGGTTGCCCACCAGCGCTTCGGGGTTGGCGGGCCGGATGTCGAGTGCCTTGATGTACTTCTCGGCGATTTCGTCCTGGCGGCGGCGCGACAGCGGGCGAGCCCAGCCGCGGGAGGCCTGCAGTGCCAGCACGATGTTCTCCCGGACGGTGAGCTCTTCGACCAGCCCTTCGGCCTTGCGGTTCTCCGAGAGGAACGCGATCTTGTGGTCGAGCCCGGCCCGCGGGGTGCGCAGCGAAGTCGTGGTGCCGTCGACCTTCACCGAGCCGCTGTCGGCGTGGTCCGCGCCGAACAGCAGCCGGGCGAGTTCGGTGCGGCCGGAGCCGAGGAGGCCGGCCAGCCCGACGACCTCGCCGGCGTGGATGGCGAGGTCGAAGGGCGCGACCCCGCCCTTGCGGCCGAGGCCTTCGGCGGCCAGCAG
Organism: Amycolatopsis sp. DG1A-15b; assembly: GCF_030285645.1. GTDB lineage: Bacteria > Actinomycetota > Actinomycetes > Mycobacteriales > Pseudonocardiaceae > Amycolatopsis. Next base: position 2,456,011 of record NZ_CP127296.1, on the reverse strand, counting down.
CACCGGGGCGCCGGCGACCTCGGCCCGGCTGGGGCCGGAGTCCTCCAGGTCCTCGAGGACCTGGAGTTCCTTGCCGATCATCCTGGTGACCAGTTCGACCGGCGTGATGTCCGCGGTGCGGTACTCGCCGATCAGCTTTCCGTTGCGCAGCACGGTCATCCGGTCGGCGATGGCGAAGACCTGGTCGATGAAGTGCGACACGAACAGGATCGCCATGCCGCTTTCGCGCAGGGACCGCACGACCTTCAGCAGCTGCTCGACTTCGCCGGCGTCCAAACTGGACGTCGGCTCGTCGAGGACGAGCACCCGCGCGTCGACGTCGAGCGCGCGGGCGATCGCGACCAGCTGCTGTACTGCGATGGAACAGGTGGACAACTCGGCCGAGACGTCCACGTGGACGTCCAGCCGGGCCAGGAGTTCCTCGGCCCGCCGCCGCATCGGGCCCCACTGGATGCGGCCGAAGCGGCGGGGTTCCCGGCCGAGGCAGACGTTCTCCGCCACGGACAGGTTCGGGCAGAGGTTGACCTCCTGGTAGACCGTGCTGATGCCGGCCTGCTGGGCCTCGCCGGGCCCGGTGAAGGCGACCTGGTCGCCGTTGAGCTCGATCGTCCCCGCGTCCACCCCGTACACCCCGGTGAGCACCTTGATGAGGGTGGACTTGCCGGCGCCGTTCTCGCCCATCAGGGCGTGGACTTCGCCGGGGTACATCCGGAAGTCGACCCCGTCGAGGGCGAGGACGCCGGGGAACTCCTTGCGGATACCGCTCATCCGCACCATGGGTTGCGGTTCAGGCATTTGGTGTGCTCCGGGGTGGACGCGGGTCGGGATCAGTACTGGCGCTGCGGCAGCGCGGCCTTGGCCGCCGCCTGGTCGAACTCGGTTTCCTTGGTCTCGATGCGGGCGGGCACCTGCTCGCCGGCGGCGACCTTCTTCACCAGGTCCATCAGCTGCGGGCCGAGCAGCGGGTTGCACTCGACGATGTGGTTGATCTTGCCGTCGGCCAGCGCCTGCATGCCGTCCTTCACGGCGTCCACCGAGACGATCTTGATGTCCTTGCCCGGGACCTTGCCCGCGGCTTCGATGGCCTCGATGGCGCCGAGGGCCATGTCGTCGTTGTGGGCGTAGAGGACGTCGATCTTGGGCTGGGACTTCAGGAAGGCCTCCATGACCTCCTTGCCCTTGGCGCGGGTGAACTCACCGGTCTGCGACGCGACGATCTTGTACTTCGGGTCCGCCGCGATGACGTCCGCGAAGCCCTTCTTGCGGTCGTTCGCCGGCGCCGAGCCGGTGGTGCCCTGCAGCTCGACGATGTTCACGTCACCGGTGGCGCTGCCGTACTCCTTGGTCAGCCACTCCCCCGCCTTCTTGCCCTCGGCGACGAAGTCGGAGCCGAGGAAGGTCTTGTAGAGGGACTTGTCCGGCGAGTCGATCGCCCGGTCGGTGAGGATGACCGGGATGTTGGCCGTCTTGGCCTCCTTGAGGACGGTGTCCCAGCCGGACTCGACGACCGGCGAGAAGGCGATGACCTTGACCTTCTGCTGGATGTACGAGCGGATAGCGGAGATCTGGTTCTCCTGCTTCTGCTGCGCGTCGGAGAACTTGAGTTCGATCCCGGCGGTCTTCGCCGATTCCTGGATCGACTTCGTGTTCGCCGTCCGCCAGCCGCTCTCGGCGCCCACCTGGGCGAAGCCGAGCGTGACGGCGCCGCCGGACGAGTTGCCGGACGAACCGCCACTCCCGCAGGCGGTGAGCAGCACGAGTCCGGCCGCCGCGGCCGCCGCGGCGGCCCATCGCTTATTCAGCACGTTCACTCCTCGATCGACGATGATCAGTGGGAAAACCTTTTGTGGGGACTATCGGGGTAAAACTTCTGTGTTAGCGCTAACAATCCCTCGGGAACCACCGGTTCCCGCCGGCCGCCGCGCTAGCGCGGTCCGGTGCTCTCGCGCACGATCAACTCGGGGACGACCAGGGCGCGCGCGTGCCGGTCGCCTCCGTCCATCCGCCCGGCCAGCAGGCCGAACGTACGCCGTCCGACTTCGATGAAGTCCTGGCGCACCGTCGTCAGCGGCGGCGTGAAGTACGCCGCCTCGGGAACGTCGTCGAAACCCGCCACGCGCACGTCCCGCGGCACCGAGATGCCCGCTTCGGCGAACGCGCGCAGCAGGCCCAGTGCCATCTGGTCGTTGCCGGCGAAGACGGCGTCCAGATCCTTTTCCTTGGCGAGGGATCGCCCCGCCTCGTAACCCGACCGGGAGCTCCAGTCGCCGCGGATCACCTGCGGGGCCCCGACGCCGTGGCGTTCCAGGGTTTCCCGCCAGCCGAGCTCGCGGTCGCGGGCCTCCAGCCAGTCTTCCGGTCCGGCGATGTGCCACACCGTGCGGTGGCCCAGCGCCAGGAGGTGTTCGGTGGCGCGGCGGGCGCCGTCGCGCTGGTCGACGGAGATGACCGGCACCGGTGCCGTCTCTCCGCCGCCGACCGCGACGACCGGGAAATCCGCGGGCGCCGCTTCCAGCGCCCGGCCCGCACTGACGTGCGGGGCGATCACGATGACGCCCTCGACCGCCTGGCGGCGCAGGTTCTCCACCGCGTCGGCGATCGACGACCGGCCAGGACGGCTGACACTGGAGATGGTGATCGCGTACCCGGCTTCCCGGGCGGCGTTCTCGATGCCGTACAGCGTGCTGGCCGGACCGTACAGATTGGATTCGAGCGCGACGACGCCGAGCGTGCCGGTCCGCCCGGTGACCAGCGCGCGGGCCGCGGAGTTGGGCCGGTAGCCCAGTTCCTCGATCGCCGCGAGCACCCGGGCACGGGTTTCGGGGCGCACCGGGCCGGTCCCGTTGATCACCCGGGAAACGGTCATGTGGGACACGCCCGCCACCCCCGCGACGTCGGTCAGGCTCGGCTGCCGCGTCCCGGCGTTGGTCGCCTTCACGGGGCCGCCGGAGCGGGGTCGTTCGGCCACCGGCGTCCCCTTCCGTCCGCTCCGACATGGTCTGCGTCACTGTTCCGGTGACGACGAGGAGTTAGTGTTAGCGATAACACCCACGGGGTCAAGACCGGGTCGCGTAACGGTCTAGTCACATGCCCTTCACACGGCTCCGACGACGAATTCGACGGCGCGACCTGCGCGGAGCGTCGTTTGAAATTCACCGCCCGTCAGCACCGCCCGGTGTTCAAGCCCATGTTCGCCGGTCTTGCGGGGCGTTTACCACAACCCTCCGGCGGACGATTCGAGGGCTCCGGGCCGGCGGGTCAGAACGCCACGGTGGCGGCGACGGGCAGGTGATCGCTGCCGGTCGCGGACAACGTCCAAGCCGCCACCGGCCGCACACCGGCGACGAAGATCTGGTCGATCCGGGCCAGGGGCAGCCCCGCGGGCCAGCTGAAGCCGAAACCGTCGCCGGCCTCGTCCTGCGCGGAGCGCAGCCGCCCGGTGATCGGCGCGAGCGCGCGGTCGTCGGCGGTGCCGTTGAAATCGCCGACGAGCACGGTCCGCGGCGCGGATTCCGCGGCGACGGCGTCGGCGAGCAGGCCCATCGCGGCGTCGCGGCCGTTCGCGGTGAACCCGGCGTCGAGGCGCACGCGCACCGAAGGCAGGTGCGCCACGAAGACCGCCACCGGGCCCCGCGGAGTGTCCACAGTGGTCTGCAGCGCCCGGGTCCACGGCATGATCGCCACCGGCCGCGTGGCACGCAGCGGGAAGGTGCTCCACACCCCGACGGTGCCCTGGACGGAGTGGTACGGGTAGCCCGCGGCGAGGGCGTCCTCGTACTTCGGGACCTCGGACTTCTTCAGCTCCTCGAGCGCGATCACCTGGGCGCCCGCGGCGGCCAAGGCACGCGCGGTACCCGCCGGGTCCGGGTTTTCGTCGTTCACGTTGTGCGAGACGATCGTGAGGTCCCCGCCCTGTTCGCGCTTGTCGAAGAGCCTGCCGCCGAAGAACCCGCCCCAGACCAGCGCCGGCAGCAGGAGGGCCACGAGGGCCAGCGCCGCGCGCCGGACCAGCGCCGCGGCCAGCAGCGGCACGACGAGCAGGCCGGTCCAGGGCAGGAACGTCTCCAGCAGGCTGCCGGCGTTGCCCGGCCAGTTGGGCACCAGCGGGTGCGCCAGCAGCAGCACCGCCGTCAGGACGGCGAAGGCGGCGATGACCCGGCCGCGGCGCCACGTTCCGGGCCGGCGCGCGGGGACGGCCGGCAGCGGGGTCGTCTCGGCCGTCGCGGTCATCGAGTGGCCGCCGGCAGCTCCCGCTGGATCGCGGCGATGAGCTTCTCGCTGTTCTCGAGCGCGGCCCGCAGCCCGGCCGCCGGGGTCCCGCCCGGGTTCTGGTGGAGGACGACGCCGAGGATCAGGGCACCGTCGCGGGCGCGGGCGGCCCACATCAGCGCCCCGCCGGCGGCGGTCGACGAGCCGGTCTTCAGCCCGATGACGCCGTCGCGGCCGAGGAGGGTGTTCGTGTTGACGACCGCGCCCGGCACGCCGTCGATCCGCAGGCTCGGGGTGGCGGCGATCTCGCGGATCACCGGGTTCTTCATCGCTTCGCGGGCCAGCCGGAGCTGGTCGGTGGCGGTGCTCGTGGTCGAGTCTTCGACGCCGCTGGCGCCGGTGTAGCGGGTGCTGGTCATGCCGAGGGCGGCGGCCTCGCGGTTCATCTTCGCGACGAAGGCGTCCTGGCTGCCGGCGTCCCACCGCGCGAGCAGGCGGGCGACGTTGTTGCCGGAGGGCACGAGCATCAGGGCGAGCAGGTCGCGTTCGCTGAAGAGGCGCCCCGCCCGGACCGGCGCACTCGATTCCTCGGCCGAGGTGGACTCGGCTTCGGCCTGCTCGTCGACGGTGATCTCCGGCCCGGTCTCGCCGGGGCCGAGGGGGTGGTCCTTGAGCACGACGTAGGCGGTCATGACCTTGGTGACGCTGGCGATCGGCACGGGCCCCTGCTCACCGCGGCTGCCGAGCGACCCCAGGTTCTGCACTTCGACGCTGGACTGCCCTTCGGCGGGCCAAGGCAGCGAGAGGTCGACATCGGGCCGGGCGGCCAGCGCCCGCCCGGCGGTTTCGGGCGGGAAGACAACCCACCAGGCAGCGGCGAGCCCCACGGCCACAGCGGCGGCGATGCTCAGGGCCACGGGCGGGATGCGGGTGCGGGCCATCGGTCTCCTCCGGGTGCCGGGTGCGCCCGGTGAAGCGCACCTCGGTCACTGTGTCCGGGGAAGATCGCCGCTTTGTCGGAGATGTTCGACAGGTGTGAACCAGAAATGTCCCGATCTTGTATCGGAGGAGGAAGGCCCGGCTTCCGGGACGGGCGGGAGCTGCCCCGGGCCACGGCGCACGCAAGGGGCCGGAGCCGGGCTCGCCGGGGCGGGAGCTGCCCGCACGGCGGCCGCAAGGCCGGCCGGGTGGCGCGGGGGCCGGGAGCGGCGGGCGGAGCGGGGCGCGCGCAGGGCGGGCCAGGCTCGACCGAGGTGGAGCAGAGGCGGGCAGGGAGCCGAGGCCACGGCGCACGCAAGGCGGACTGGTCCCGGCCAGGTGGGGCGGACCGGGCTGGGGGCTGGGCCGCGGAGCAGGGGCGCGACAGGTGCGGCGCCGGGCGGGACCGGCAGGTGCGGGGCGGGGCGGAACAGGCGGAGCGAAGTCACAACAGGCCGAGGCCCAACCAACCCGGCGTCCACCGCGCCGAAGGGAGCTTCCCCTCCCCACCCGCGAGGAAAGCCCCTTCAGCCGACGCCGGCCGGTGACCCCGGCAGCCGTCCGGTCACGCCGCGGAGCGCTGGATGCAGTCGAGACCCAGGCCGAGCGGGGTCGCGAGGTACTGGCAAACGTGCGACGAGTGCGCCTGGTCCGTCTGCGTGCAGGCGACCGGGACTCCGAGCAGGTCCACCGAGCAGTACGCGTAGAACTGGGTCGCGCTGCCCGGCACCATGTCCGCCGAGGCCGGTGCGGCCGCGGCGACCACCGCGGAAACCGTGAGCGCAGCGGCCGTCGCCCAAGAAGCGATCCGGGTGTTCATCGTGCTCTCCTTCCGCCGAGCTTTCCCCTGCGTGCCAAGGGGTTCACCGGAAGAATTCCCCGTCGAACACTTCTTCAGCTCCGCGTCACCGTAAAGTGTCACATTCACGTACGTGATCATTATTCATCCGGTTGACTGACGTCAGGGCAGTGACCTATAAAGGAAAAGTCCGGGTGTCCGCCGCAACACCTCCGCAGCTCTGCTTTCCGGAGGCCATCGGTGTCCCCACGAAGCTCCGCCGTTTTCCTCGGCGCCGTCAGCATTTCCGCCGCCGTCGCGGTCACCGCCGGGCTCGGTGGACCGGCGCCCGCCCGCGCGGCCGGGGCGAATCTCTCCGCCGCCTTCGCGCAGACATCGGTCTGGACCAGTGGCTACGGCGGTGGCTACACCGTCACCAACCGCGGCGGCACTACCGCCACCGGCTGGACCGTCGAGTTCGACCTGCCCGCCGGCTCGGCCGTCAGCAGCTCGTGGAGCAGCGTCCGCACGCAGGCCGGGCAGCACTACCGGTTCACCAACGCCGGCTTCAACGCCACGATTCCGCCCGGCGGCAACGAGAACTTCGGCTTCAACGTCGCCGGCACCGGCCTCCCCACCGGCTGCACCGTCAACGGCCTCCCGTGCGACGGCGGCAGCCAGGCGACCACGACTCCGGCCACCACACCGGCCACGACGACCCCGACCACCCCCACTCCCCCGCCCGCCGGTGACGTCGTCGACGTCTCGACGGCCGCGCAGCTGCAGGCCGCCCTGGCCAACGCCGCTCCCGGACAGGCGATCCGGCTCGCGGCGGGCACCTACCGCGGCTCGTTCGTCACCACCAAAGCCGGCACTGCGGCCAAGCCGATCACCCTCTCCGGCCCGACGAACGCCGTCCTGATCAACGACGGCCCGTCCGGCGACGCCCCCGACTGCCCGGCACCGACCGCCGGCTGGGACTCCGGCTACGGCCTCTGGCTCGCGAGCGCGCCGTACTGGACGCTGCGCGGGTTCACCGTGCAGGACTCGAAGAAGGGCATCGTCGCGGACGACTCGCCGCACACCACCATCGACGGCGTCACCGTCCACCACATCGACGAAGAGGCCGTGCACTTCCGCCGCTCATCGGCCGACAGCGTGCTGAAGAACTCCACCATCACCTACACCGGCCTGGTGCAGCCCGGCTACGGCGAAGGCGTCTACCTCGGCTCGGCCGGCTCGAACTGGGGCTGCCACGGCAACTCCGGCGGCGTCGACCGCGGCGACCGGATCCAGGTGCTGGACAACCACATCGGCCCGTTCGTCGCCGCCGAACCGATCGACGTCAAGGAAGGCACGTTCGACGGCCTGATCCGGGGCAACACCTTCGACGGCCGCGGGATTTCCGGCCAGAATTCGGCGGACTCCTGGATCGACGTCAAGGGCATCGGCTACACGATCGAAGGCAACACGGGCACGTTCGCCCCGCCCGGCACGTTCGCCAACGGCTACGAGAACCACAACCCGAGCACCACCCCGTCGTTCGACAACGGCTGCGGCAACGTGTGGCGCGGCAACAAGTCCGACCTCGGCGGGGTGGGCGCCTACGCGGTCAAGATCAGTTCGGTGTCCCAGTGCGCGGCCGACCCGAACGTCGTGTACGCGTCGAACACGGTCACGAACGCCCGCTCGGGACTGACGAACATCCCCGTCACGCCGTGAGAACAGCCCCGCGGCCTCACGGCAGAATCGCGTCGACGTACCCGCCGTCCACCCGCACCGCCGCACCGGTGGTCGCCGAGGCGAACGGGGAACTCAGGTACACCACCAGGTGCGCGATCTCCTCCGGCTCGATCAGCCGCTGCAGCAACGATTGCGGGCGGTGCTGCTTCATGAACTCGCGCTGGGCTTGCTCCCACGGCAGGTCCTTGTCGACGAGCTCGTAGACGAAGTCCTCCACGCCGCCGGTGTGGGTCGGGCCGGCGATCACCGCGTTGACCGTGACGCCGGTACCGGCCGCGTGCTTGGCGAACCCGCGGGACACCCCGAGCAGCGCCGTCTTCGACACCCCGTAGTGGATCATCTCGGCGGGGATGACGATCGCGGAATCGCTGGCGATGTACTGGATCCGGCCCCAGCCGCGGTCGGTCATGCCCGGCAGGTAGGCGCGGGTGAGCCGGACCGCGGCCAGGACGTTGACCTCGAAGTAGTGCCGCCAGTCGGCGTCGGTGATTTCCAGCGGCTCCCGGGCGCCGAAGATGCCGAGGTTGTTGACCAGGATGTCGGCGTCCGGCACCTCTTCGACCACCTGGGCCGCGCCGGCCTCCTCGGAGACGTCGCCCGGGGCCGGCAGGAAGTCCGCGTCCGGCACCTCCTCGCGCAGCCGCGCGATGGCCTTGTGGACGCCCGTCTCGCTCCGGCCGTTGATCGCGACGCGCGCGCCCGCCGCCGCGAGGCCGGTCGCGATCGCCGCGCCGATGCCCTGGGTGGATCCGGTGACCAGTGCCGTCTTCCCGCTCAGGTCGACCCGCATCGTGAAAGCCCTCTCGCTCGCGTGCCTCCTCCCGGCGATTCAAGCACAGCTCGCCGGAGCCCACCGGCTGGAAAATCCGGTTGCCCGCGGTTCGCTCCGGCGTCACGATCGGCGCATGACCACGCCTCGCACCCCGCTCCTGCCGACCGTCGCCGCGACCACCGCGCCGGTCCAGCAGCAGCCGTGCCGTCCACGGGGGCCGATCGTTTCCGCGCCGTGAGCGCCGCGCTGTTCGCCGGCCTGGTCGCCGGCTACGGCATCGCGATCCCGGTCGGGGCCGTCGGGACGTACCTGGTGGCCCTCACCGCCCGCACGTCGCTGCGGACCGGCCTGGCCGCGGCCCTCGGCGTCGCGACGGCGGACGGGGTGTACGCGCTGGTCGCGGTGCTCGGCGGCGCCGCGATCGCGGGGGCCATCGCGCCGTTCGCCGGGCCGCTGCGGCTGATCTCGGCGGCGATCCTGATCGTCCTCGCGGCGCACGGCGCGGTGCGCGCGCTGCGGTCGCACCGCGCCCCCGCCACGCGGCCGGTGTCCCCGCTCGCCCCCGGTCGCGCCTACGTCAGCCTGCTGGGCATCACGCTCGTCAACCCGGCCACGGTCGTCTACTTCACCGCGCTCGTGGTCGGCGGCCGCGCCGGCGAGGCCGTCCCACTGCTCGACCAGGCGGTGTTCGTGCTCGCCGCGTTCGCCGCGTCGGCGAGCTGGCAAGCCGCGCTCGCCGGCGGCGGGGCGCTGCTCGGGCGGGTCCTCACCGGACGGCGGGGCCGGCTGGTGACGGCGCTCGTCTCGAGCGCCGTGATCACCGCGCTGGCCGTCCGGCTTGTCCTGACCTGAGACGTAAACCGTTGCCCTGCAACGGTTTGTCCGGTTTCCGGGCGCACGCCGGAAGACGTCCGGCGGCCCGGGACCCGGTTAGCGTCGGGAGGGACGGACACGGGAGGCGGCCATGGCGATGCCGATGTCGGGGTGGGACACCGCGGGCGCGGTGCTGCTGGTGCTCTGGGCACTGGCCATGTGGACGGCGGTCGGCGTGCTCGCGTACGCCGGCCGCGGGCCGGTGCGGCCCTGGGTGTACCGCGGCTCGGTCGCGGTGATCGGCTTCGGCGTCCTCGGGCAGCTCGGCCACGTCCAGGAGCACGTCGCCCAGGTCGCGTACTGGCTCGGTCACCCGAACGCCCCGGCCTGGATGACGCCGTGGGGCGCCGGCCTGGCGAACGGCCTGCAGCTGGTGCTCCCGGGCCGGCCGGCGTTCGGGATGGAGCTGCTGCACCTCACCGGCAACTTCCTCTTCCTCGCCGGCCTGGCGGGGGTCATGGTGATCACGCGGCGGGCACTGGGCACCCGCGCCCGCCGCTGGGCGAGGATGGGCGTCTGGATGCAGGGCCTGCACGGGCTGGAGCACCTGGTCCTGACGCTGTCGGTCGCGTTCGGCGCGCCCCGGGCGATCGGGCTGTCCACGTTCTTCGGGCTCGTGGACCCCGGCCCGGGGCTGAGCACCTACCGCGTCTGGTGGCACTTCACCGCGAACGTGCTGGGCTCGATCATCTTCGGGATCGCGCTGTACCACCTGTGGCGCGAACGGCGGGAGGTCCGCGCCACCTTCGTGCTCCGGCCGCTGCCCGCGGTCACCGGGCGGGCGGCGTGACGCAGGTCAGCGTCGGCACCGCCCAGTCCGCGTGGTCCTGCCCGTTGCCGTCACCACCGTCGTCCACCAGCAGGTCGAGCACCTGGACCCCGGTGACGTCGACGTCGACCGGGACCGCCGCCTGCCCACCGCGGACCACCGGTGTCGTCACCCGGGTGACGCCGTCGGCCGAGACGCCGAAGCGCACGCTGCCGCCGGTGCCGGTCTCGCCGTCGACGCCCACCGAAGCCGTCAGCCGGGTGCACGCGCCCGCCAGGTAGAGCTGGACGTCACTCGCCGCGTGGACGCCGAGCCCCTTCGCGTAGGCCACGCCGCCGATGGTCATCGGCTTGCCGTCGCCCGCGTTCGCTTCGCCGTTGCTCGTGTCGCGTTCGACCGGGCCCCAGCCGTTGGTGGCGGTCAGGAACGGCAGTGAGCTGACCGCCACCTGACCCGCGGGCGGCGCCGGGGGAACCGCCCCCACGATCCGTTCCCCGGTCACCGACCCCGGGCGCCCCGCCTGCCGGTAGGCCACCGCGACCTTCAGCGCGGCCGTGTCCACAGTGGAGGGAGGCGTCACGGTCCAGGAGAAGGTGGCCGACTTGCCGCCGTCGATCCGCGCGACCGAAGGCGGTGACGCGCCGCCGATCGCCCACCCGGCCGGCGCGCTCAGCGCCGGCTTGACGTCGAACGCCGGTGGCGCGCCCGCCGGCACCCGCACGGTCGCCGACGCGGTGAACGGCTGCCCGCCCGACGCCGTGTCCGGCGCGGTCAGCGACACCCCGGCCGTGGGCGCCGGCGGCATCGCGTACCGCACGGGGTCGTAGCCGGGCGAGGCGTTCTGCCGGACGGTCAGCGGCGAGCGGTAGCTGCCGTGGTTCGTCCAGGCGATCGCGCCGAGGCCGCCGGTGCTGCCGTCGAGGTTCCACACCGCGACGGCGATGGTGTTGCGGCCGTTCGGATTCAGGATGCCGTTGGGGATCGGGAAGCTGTGCTGCGGTCCGAGGTAGTTGACGTACTGGCCGAGCTGCCAGCCGTTGACGAAGATCAGCGCGCGGTACTGCCGCGCCGGGTCGTCGGTGATGGTCAGGCCGAGCGAGGTGTCCTGGCCCCGCGGCAGATCCAGGTCCGCCGTCGTGCGGTACCACGAGACGCCGGGGGTCGTGTCCTTCGCCGGGAGCGCGGCCGGCGCCCAGCCGCGGTCCGGGAACCCGGGCAGCGACCAGCCCGCGCGCTCGCCGTAGAGGCCGCCGGTGTTGAGCGGGCCGCGCACCGGGTCGAGCCCGGTTTCGCCGCCGCGGACGCCCTGCAGGCGCCAGGTCACCGACGTCAGCGCGGCGCCGGTCAGCCGCGCCGCGGTGAGCCCGCGGGCGGCCTTGTTGCCGTTGCTGGCGCCGTAGTCCTCCTCGTGGCCCATGTTCACGGTCAGCACGGAGATCTCGTTGTCGCCCTGGTGCAGCGACCCGGCGGGGAAGGTGAAGGTGTGCTGCGGGCTGGTCGAGCTGCCGAGGAAGACCCCGTTGAGCCACGCCGAGAACGCCCCGGCCGGGCCGCCGCTCTGGCTGGCCAGGGTGATCCCGGTCTGTTTGCCGTCGCCGGTGAAGTGCCCGCGGTACCAGGTGTTGCCGGTGTGGAAGCCGTAGTCGTCGGCGAAGAGCACGGGTTTCGTGCCGAGCGCGGTCGAGCTGTTGGTGGTTTCCTTGTCGGCCACCGGCCACGCCGAGTCGTCGAAGCCGGGCTGGCTCTCCGGGGACTCCTGCTGGTGCTTCCAGCCGGTCAGGGCGGGCAGCGTCACGGCCTTCGCGGCCGGCGCGGTCCCGGTGAGGCTGCCGCTGGAGGTCGGCTTCGCCGGCACCCAGGAACCGTTCCACAGCACCGCCTTCGCCGCGCTGAAGACCTCGAACGCACCGTCGGTGCCGGTGTCGCCGGTCAGCGACAGCAGCCCGTACCCCTGATCCGCGGTCCGGACGAGGTGGGTCCCGCGGACCAGCACCGGGCCGGCTGCGGTGTCCTGGCGCCAGAACGTCGCCGCCGTCGCCTTGTCGGCGAGCAGCAGGAGCAGCGGCCGCGCGCCCGGCGCGGTGACGAGCACGCGGGCCAGGCCGTCGTGGGTGTAGTTCAGCCGCAGGTCGCCGCGGGTGGCGTCCCAGGTGGACGTCGCCGCGCCGTCGAGCACCTGCACGGCCGGCTGCTTCGCGAACCGCAGGACGGTCTCGCCGGGCCCGCCGTGGTCGCCGTAGAGCACCGCGACGTCCCGGCCGCCGATGGCAGCGCTCGTCATGATCTCCGACGTCGAATACTGCATCCGCGTGGCGCCGAGGTCGTAACCGGCGACGAGGATCTTCGACTGCCGTCCGTTCAGCGTGACGCCGGTGCCGGGCTGCTGCGGCACGACCGGGTAGTAATCGGTGCTGCCCGACAGCAGGTCGACGGCGTCCACCACGACGTACGGCGCCGTGGCCTTCGCGTTCTTCTGCCCGGTGACGACGATCTTCAGCGTGTGCGGCCCGGCGGGCAGGTCGCGGACCTCGTAGCCGGTGACCTGGTTCTGCTTGCCGGCCGCGTAGAGGTCGGCCGACGACACCTTCGCGTCGTCGAGGTAGACGTCGGCGATGCCGTGGCTCGGGTCCTTCGACGTCACCCAGCGGATCCCGGTGCCGGTAAAGGGGATGCTCACGCTGTCGCCGGTGACGTTCGAGAACGACTCCGTGTGCTGGTAGTCGCCGCCGGTGTAGTTGACCTCCGGGCCGACGTGGCTCCAGGTGCCGGTGTAGCCGACCTCGGCCGCGCGGTCGTCGTAGGTGTAGCCGGCGTGCGCGGCCAGGTCGAGCGCGACGGCGGTGGTGTTCGTGGCGGTCGACGTCGAATCGCTGTGCCGCAGGGTGTGGAACTGCGTGCGGGTGTCGGGGTTGATCCGCGCGGTGTCGGTGAGCGCCGGATCGGTCAGCGGCGCGCCCGCGAGCCCGTCGGTCTTGGTCAGCGGGGCGACGGACTGGGTGAAGTAGCCGATCAGCTTGTCTTCGGCGTACTTCGGGTCGAACTGGCGCGCCTCGGTGATCGCCGCGCCGTAGTCGTAGGAGGTGTAGTTCTGCGGGATCGCGCTCCAGCCCCAGGACGTGCCGCCGTGCAGCATGTAGAAGCTCTGGCCGGTGGCGCCGACGGCGATGTTCTGCTTGTAGAAGACGTTCGCGAACTGGTCGTTGATCAGCTGCGCGCACTTTTCGTAGCCCGGGCCGCCCCACGGGTCGAAGGCGCCGCCCTGGAATTCCGCGGTGATCAGCGGCTTCCCGGGGACGTGGTCGTAGCTGATGTCCGGCACGCCGTTCCACTTGGCCGGGTTCGAGCAGTCGAAGCCCTGCGGGTAGGAGTCGGCGGCGTCGACGTCCAGCGCGGCGGCGCCGGCGTTGAAGGTGCCGTTGTTGTTGCCGACCAGCGGGACGGTGATGCCGTCGGCGCGGGCCTTGTCCTCCAGGTGCTGCATGTAGGCGCGGCCGTCGGCGTTGCCGTTGTAGTACTCGTTTTCGACCTGGTAGGCCAGCACGCTGCCGGTGCCGTTCGTGAGCTGGTGGCGCGCGATGATGCGGTCGATCTGCGTCTGCCACTCGTCGGAGTACTTCAGGTAGACCGGGTCGGCGCTGCGGGTGTGGCCGGGCGTGGTGGACAGCCAGGTCGGGAACCCGCCGCCGTCGACTTCGGCGTTGATGTAGGGCCCGGGCCGCGCGATGACGTAGAGGCCGGCCTGCTGCGCCATGTCGAGGAGCTTGTCGAGGTCCCGGATGCCGGTGAAGTCGTAGACGCCCTGTTTCGGCGAGTGGTAGCCCCAGTCGAAGTAGAGCGACGTCGCGTTGAAGCCGGCCGCCTTCATCTTCTGGAAGATGTCGAGCCACAGGTCGGGGCTGGGGAGGCGGTAGGAGTGGAACTCGCCGGACCACAGGTAGGTCCGGTTCCCGTCGACCAGGAAGGAGTAGCCGTCGTAGGTGACGGTGTGGGCGGGCCGAGCCGCGGGGGCGGCCGCCGCCTGCGGGACGGCGATTCCGGCGAAGGCGAGCAGGACGGAAAGAAGGACGGTGAACAGCGTCCGGCAACGGCGGGCGGCGCGCATGCGGGGGCCTCCTGGAGCGGCGGGGACCACAATCGAACACGAACCTTTGCCGACCGCACAGAAGTCGTCAAGATACAACACCAAGATGGATCAGTGCCGAGGTATTGTTAGCGCTAACATACTGCCTTGAATGTCGCGAATGACTCATTCACTGTGTCGGACGCCAGGAATGAGTCATTCACTGCACTCGCGGCCGGGGGCCGGGGGCCACGGCTGTCGCGTCAGCGGGGCCGGGTGCTCTCGCGCACGACCAGCTCCGCGGGCACCAGGTGCCTCGCCCCCGCGTCGCCGCCCGCCATCCGCTCTTCGAGGAGCCCGAACGTGCGGCGGCCGACCTCGATGAAGTCCTGGCGCACCGTCGTCAGCGGTGGGGTGAAGTACTCGGCTTCCGGGACGTCGTCGAACCCGGCGACGTGGACGTCCTCCGGCACCCGGATGCCCGCCTCGGTGAACGCCCGCAGCAGGCCCAGCGCCATCTGGTCGTTGGCCGAAAACACCGCCTTGAGCCCTCGCTTGCCGACCAGCGCACGGCCGGCCTCGTAGCCCGACCGCGGGCTCCAGTCACCGCGCACCACCGCCGGCACGCGCAGGCCGCGGCCCTCCAGGGTCTCGCGCCAGCCGCGCTCGCGGTCGCGGGCCTCCAGCCAGTCCTCCGGCCCGGCCAGGTGCCAGACCGTCCGGTGGCCGAGGGACAGCAGGTGCTCGGTGACGCGGCGGGCACCGTCGTACTGGTCGACCGAGAGCACCGGCACCGGCGCCGAATCGCCGCCGCCGACCGCGACCAGCGGGATGTCCGCGGGCGCCGCGTCGAGCGCCCGGTCGGCCGTGACGTGCGGGGCGATCACGACGATCCCCTCCACCGCCTGGCGCCGCAGGCTCTCCACCGCGTCGCCGATCGACGTCCGGCCGGGCCGCGTCACACTGCAGATCGCGACGCCGTACCCGGCCTCGCGGGCCGCGTTCTCGATGCCGTAGAGCGTGCTCGCCGGTCCGTAGAGATTGGACTCGAGCGCGACCACGCCGAGGGTGCCCGACCGGCCGGTGACCAGCGCCCGCGCCGCGGTGTTGGGCCGGTACCCGAGCTTCTGCACGGCGGCGAGCACCCGTTCGCGGGTCTCCGGGCGCACCGGCCCGCTCTCGTTGACCACGCGCGAAACGGTCATGTGCGAGACGCCCGCCATGCCCGCGACGTCGGCCAGGCTCGGCTGCCGCAGCCCCGGCGGAGAGGTTCTCGTCTGCTCCCCCGGCTTCGCCCGGTCCACCACCCTGGCCCCCTGAATCTCGTACCGTGTCCCCACGGACGAGACGGTACCGCCGAATCGGCGCCTTCCGGACGTCCCGCGCCGGGTCAGGACCAGCCGAGCGGACCAGCAAGCGCTTTCACGACCGCCGTGACGCGCCGGGTGGCGACCGCCCAGCTCGCGGCGGCGGGCTGGGCGGTCAGCACGACCACGACGTACCGCCGGTCACCGACCACCCCGGTGGCGTGCAGGGTGCGGTCCGGGTCGCAGCAGGACCAGCCCTGGTCCACGGCCCAGTCGGTGGCGGTGACCGCGGCCGGGACGCCGAAGAGCTGCTCGAAGCCGTCCGCGCCGCGGCGGGCCGCGCTTTCGAGGGCCCGCAGGACGATCTGCCGGGTCGCGGGGGGCGCGGCGTCGAGGAGGTACCGGTAGCACCGCACGACGTCGGCGGCGGTGACCAGGGTGCTGCCCCAGTGACCGGGATCGGCGGGCGGGCGGGTCGCGGTCAGGCCGATCCGCGCGGCCCAGCCGGTGACGATCGCCGGGCCGCCCAGCTGCGCCCACAGCCGGCCGGCGACCTCGTCGTCACTGCGCGAGAGCAGCTCCGCGACCACGCCCGCCGGCTCCCCCTGGCGCAGCGCTTCGAGCGCGATCAGCAGCTTGACCAGCGACGCGGCCGGATACGTGGCGTCCGGCTGGTGGGAGACGAGGTCGCGGCCCGTCCGGCGGTCGTGGACGAGCACGCTGAGCTTCCCGGGCACGAGGTGCGCGAGCGCGGCGCCGGTGGGCAGCGAGGCCACGGGTGTCCCGGGCGGCGCCGCGGTCGCCGTGGTGGCCACGCTCGTCGTCAGGGCCGGCGGGGGCGGGGGGAACGGCCGTGCCTCGGCGGGGCCCGGCGGCCGCACCGCGGCGGCCACCACCAGCATCACCGCCACCGCCCCGGCACACGTCGCGGCGAGCAGCACCTCGTTCCCTCTGCGCATACCGGCTGTTGTCCGCAGCGGGCCGGGCCGTTCCACGGATGTGGCGTGCGTCTCATCCGGACGGGCGACCGGGGACGCGGGCGGCAGGCCGGGACAACCAGTACCGTGACCAGAATCGTCGAACGGCTGGACCGGCCCGACCTCGCCGCACGGGATCCCCGGGAGATCTTCGCGCGGCTCTTCGACGAGTACGCCCCTCCCCTGCGCGGCTACCTCGCGGGCCGGGTGGGCGTGCACGTCGCCGACGACCTCGTGGCGGAGACGTTCGTCGTCGCGCTCCGAAGACGGACGAGCTACGACCCGCAGCAGGCGCCGATCCGCGGCTGGCTCTACGGCATCGCCACCAACCTGCTGCGCAACCACGTGCGCCAGGAGGTCCGCGGGTTCCAGCTGACCGCGAAGGCGGGTGCCGAGGACCGCCCCGCCGAAAACCACGACACCGCGGTCGCCGGCCGGGTCGACGCGGCGGCGCGGCTGCGGCTGCTCGCCACCGAACTCGCCGCACTGTCCGAACAGGACCGTGACGTCCTGCTGCTCACCGCCTGGGCCGGTCTCGAGCCGGCCGAGGTCGCCGAGGCGCTCGGCGTGCCCGCGAGCACGGTGCGCTCGCGCCTGCACCGCGTGCGCCACCGGCTCCAGTCCCTGCTCGTCCCCACCGAGGAGAACCAGTCATGAACGAGCTCGACGAGACCCTCGAGCTGCTCCACCGCGACGCCCGCACCGCGCCGGCCGACCTGTCCGCGGCCCGGGCCCGGCTGCTGGCCGAGCTCGACGCCGGTGCCGTTGCCGACGTCGTCCCGCTGCGCCCGAAGCGCCTTCGCCGGTTCGCGCTGCCGGCCGCGGCCGCGGTGGCCGGCGTGGTGGCGGTGACCGCCGTCGTCGTCCAGCAGCAGCGCCCGGCGGCTCCGGCGCCCGCCCCGGCGGCCGCGCCACCGGTCCGGACCACCACTCCGGTCCCGACGGCGGCCGCCCCGGACGTCCGGCTGATGTCGGCGGTCCAGGTGCTGACCCGGGCCGCGGACCTGGCCGTCGGCGCGGCCGACCAGCCCGTCGGGCCGGGACAGTTCCGGTACGTCGGCGAGCACACGTGGGTGCAGCGCGGCGTCCAGACCGGCGACAGCACCGGCTACACCTACCTGTGGGAGCAGGAGGTCGACCGCTGGATCCCGGCCGACGAGCACGACGTCTGGCAGGAGACCCGCAAGATCCTCGGCACCGGCAAGTTCCTCGGTGGTTCGGTGCCGCAGTCGCAGGCCCCGGAGCCGGAGATCACGAACACCGACCAGGGCCAGTGGCAGGGCCGCTGCGGCGACTTCTTCCCGGAGTCCAAGCCGGCGAAGAAGTGCGGCGACAGGAGCGACTGGGACAGCCCGGTGTTCTACGCGGCCTTGCCGCACGACCCGGCGGCGCTGTACGCGAAGCTGCAGCAGCTGACGAAGGGCCGCGGCTCGACGCCGTCGGTGATGTTCCACTTCGGCATCGAGATCCTCCGCGCGGGGCAGATGCCGGCACAGCTGCGGGCGCAGTGGTACCGGGCGCTGGCGAAGATCCCGGGCATCACGGTGCAGGCCGCATCGACGAACCTGGACGGCCGCACCGGTGTCGCGCTCGGACTGGACGACCGGCACGAGATCCGGCAGCTGATCATCGACCCGGCGACCGGCGGCTTCATCGGCGAGCGCACGATCGCCGGAGCGGAGCCCGACCAGCCGTGGATCAAGCCGGGCACGCAGCTCGGGGCCAGCGCGATCACGACCGCGGTGACCGGGCGGCTCGGCGAGGTCCCGCCGAAGTGACGAACTCGCCGTAACGAGCCCTGCGCCCCCAGGTGGCCTTCGGTGCGTTGAACGCGACCGAGGCCACCTCGGGGCGCTCGGTTTGGCCGGTGGAGCGTCAGTCGTGGGCGAGGCGCACGCAGCACGAGCCCGGGTGCGGGTCCAGCCGGGCCCGCCAGCCGTTCTCCCCCGCTCCCGTCAGCATTCCCTCGACCAGCCCCAGGTTCATCTCGCACACCAGTCGCGTGTGGACCTGGGCCAGGCGGTGGAACGGGCAGTTGGCGAGCGCCACCTCGCCGTCCTCGAGGCGCGGCTCGAAGCCGTTCTCCTCCAGCGTGCCGACGATGTCGCGGCCGCCGGTGGCCAGCTCCGCCCCGCGCTCGCGCGCGCGGCGGGTCAGGATCTCGCGCGGGGAACCGCCGGTTTCGTCGGCCTCCTCCACCGCGGCCGCCAGGAGCGTGCCCGCCAGCTCGTACTGGCGCTCGGGCAGGGAAATGCTCACCTGGCGGTCCGACCGCCGGTACAGCTTCGCCGGACGGCCCGCGCCCGGGCCGGTGCGGCCGGTGCGGCGTTCGTGGCCCACCGCCAGCAGCCGCTCCTCCACCAGGCGGTCGAGGTGGAACGCGACCGTCGCCCGGGGGACGCCGAGGGCGGCGGCGACGTCGTCACGGCTCACCGGCTCCGGGCGGCGGACGACGTACTCGTACAACCGGCGCCGGGTCGGCTCGTCGAGGGCTGCGGCCGCGGCCAGCGCCTGGGTTTCCTGCATCACGGCATTCTAAAACAAACACCTGTTGACGAAAACCCCCGGGAGCTTCTAACGTCGGTCCGAGTTGCTTTTAGAAGGAGGCACCCCCGTGACCGTCGAACCCGTCAGCACCCCGGTCCCGCTGCGGCACCTCGGTGTCGTCCACGACCGCGGCTCGGTCGACCTGCACGCGGCCGAGCGCGCGGTCGCCGACCTGCTGCGGGCCCTCGGGAAGGACCCGTCGTCGGAGCACCTCGGCGACACGCCGCGGCGGGTGGCCCACGCCTACGCGGAAATGCTGCAGCCGCGCGACTTCCGGCTGACGACCTTCCCCAACGACGAGGGCTACGACGAGCTGGTGCTGGCGAAGAGCATCCCGGTGCAGTCGCTGTGCGAGCACCACCTGCTGCCCTTCCGCGGCGTCGCCCACGTCGGCTACCTGCCCGGCGAGCGGATCCTCGGGCTGTCCAAGCTCGCCCGCGTCGTCGAGATGTTCGCGCGCGACCTGCAGGTGCAGGAGCGGCTGACCAAGCAGGTCGCGGACTGGCTGCAGGAGCACCTGACGCCGAAGGGCGTCGGCGTCGTGATCGAGGCCGAGCACCTGTGCATGTCCCTGCGCGGGGTGCGGGCGAGCGGCGCGCTGACCGTGACGTCGGCGCTGCACGGCCTGCTGCGGGAGGAACCCAAGACCCGGCAGGAGTTCTTCGCGCTGACCGGGGTGAGCGCGTGATGGCCACCTTCGTCATCGCCGGCGGCGGGCTGACCGGCGCGAAAGCCGCGGAAACCCTGCGTGCCGAGGGGTTCGACGGGCGCGTCGTCATCGTCGGCGCCGAACCGGACCTGCCCTACGAGCGGCCGCCGCTGTCGAAGGGGTACCTGCTCGGCCAGGACGACCGCGCTTCGGTGTTCGTCCACGACGAGAAGTGGTACGTCGACCACGGCATCGAGGTGCTGACCGGCCGGCGGGTGACCGCGCTGGACCGGGCGGCGCACGAGGTGGAACTGGCCGGCGGCGAACGCCTCGGGTACACGAAGCTGCTGCTGGCGACCGGGGCGTCGCCGCGGCGGTTGCGGGTGCCCGGCAACGAGCTCGACGGCGTCCACTACCTGCGCCGGCTCGCGCACGCCGACCGGTTGCGCGACGCGCTGGCCGCCGGTGGCCGGGTCGTCGTGGCCGGTGCCGGCTGGGTCGGCCTGGAGACGGCCGCCGCCGCGCGCCACCACGGTTGCCCGGTGACGATCGTCGAGCCAGGACCGGCCCCGCTGCACGCCACGCTCGGGCCGGAGGTGGGCGGGTTCTTCGCCGGCCTGCACCGCCGCCACGGCGTCGAACTGCGGTTCGGCACCGGCGTGACGGGCTTCGCGGGGGACTCCGCGGTCTCGGCGGTGCTGACCGACGACGGCGAGATCCCGGCCGACGTGGTCGTCGTCGGGATCGGCGCCCGGCCCGAGACGCAGCTGGCCGCCGACGCGGGCCTGGCCGTCGACGACGGCGTCCTCGTGGACGCCGGCCTGCGCACGGAGGACCCGGACGTCTTCGCGGCGGGCGACGTCGCGAGCGTGTGGCAGGAGCGCTACGGACGTGGCGTCCGCGTGGAGCACTGGGCCGCGGCGGCGAACGGCGGCCCGGCGGCCGCACTGGCGATGCTCGGCCGCGAAGTGGTCCACGACGACCTGCCGTACTTCTTCTCGGACCAGTACGACGCGGGCATGGAGTTCACCGGCTGGTTCCCGCCGGGCGGCTACGACCGCGTCGTCACCCGCGGCGACGCCGAAGCGTTCCACGCGTTCTGGCTGACCGGTGGCCGGGTGGTCGCGGGACTGCACGTGAACAAGTGGGACGAGGGCCTCGACGCGGTGCGCGAACTGATCCTCGGTGGACGGACCGTGGACGCCGACCGGCTCGCCGACCCGGCCCGGCCGCTGGGGGACTGAGCCGGGCTCAGTTGTCCCGCCGGTGCCGGCCGCGACGGGGAGCCGCGATCGCGCGGACGCGGGTCGCCAGGTCGCCGCGGCGTTCCCGGCGGGCGTACTCCAGCAGCGCCTGCGCCTGGTCCCGCGGCAGCCAGCCGCGGTCCGCGCCCGCCTCCAGGCGGAGCAGGTGGGTCACCAGCTCGCGTGATTCCTCGTCGTGCTCGCCCGCGAGCTCCGCGAACCGGCGGGCCGCCTCCGCCTCGCCGTCGCACCAGGCCGTCATCGCCAGCAGCGTCGCCGTGGCCGTCATGATGTCGCCGCGGTGGACGCCACCCTCCGCCGCCAGGTGCTCCGCCAGCTGGAAGCTGTGCGTACCGACACCACCGGCCCCTTCGCGGCGCACCGCGTCCGCGAGTGCCCGGATCTGCCGCGTGACGTAGTCCCCGCCCGACAACCCCGTCATGTCGTCCCCTCTGCCGCGCACGCCAATTCGTGCGTCACCCGACAGGTGTACTCCATCGGCGGCTGGATACGTCGAACGCCGCACCGGTTTCGTCCGAACAGCCCGGAATTCAGCCCGATCGGCCCGGTTCGGCCCGCCGGTGGGACATGTACACCGCGGCCGAGGTGCGCCGCTCGACGCCGAGCTTGTGCAGCACCGACGACACGTAGTTCTTCACCGTCTTCTCGGCCAGGAACAGCCGCTCGGCGATCTGCCGGTTGGTCAGGCCCTCCGCGACCAGGTCCAGCACCCGCCGTTCCTGCGGGCTCAGCTGCTCGTACCGCGGGTCCGGGGCCGCGACGTTCTCGCCGCGCAGCTTGTTCATCACCGACGCGGTGAGCGTGGCGTCCAGCAGCGAGCCGCCGGCGGCGACCGTGCGGACGGCCTCGACCAGCGACCGGCCGGACACCTGCTTGAGCATGTACCCGGCCGCGCCCGCCATGATCGCGCCGAACAGCGCTTCGTCGTCCGAATAGGACGTCAGCATCAGGCAGGCCGGCGGCGGGTCCACGGTGGACCGGATCTCCCGGCACACCGCCACGCCCTCGCCGTCGGGCAGCCGCACGTCGAGGACGGCCACGTCCGGGCGGGCCTGCGGGATCCGCACCAGCGCCTCGGCCGCCGTCCCCGCCTCCCCGACCACCTCGATGTCGGCTTCCGGCTCGAAGACGGTTTTCAGCCCGGTCCGGACCAGCTCGTGGTCGTCCAGCAGGAACACCGAGATCGTCATCGTCCCCTCCCCTGCTCGCCGGTCATCGCCGGCAGCTCTGCCGTCCATTCCAGCCGCGACCCGCGGTCCTCGCCCGCCGTCAGCACGCAGTGGCCGCCCCACCGGGCCGCCCGGGACGCGAGGTTGGCCAGGCCGCTGATCCGGCCCGCCTCCGGCGGCGGGCCGGTCCCGTCGTCGCGCACCACCAGCGTCAGGCGGCGGCCGAGCCGGCCGTGCTGGTTGACAGTGACCTCGACCGACGACGACTTCGCCCCGGCGTGCCGCGTGACGTTCGTCAGCGCTTCGCGCAGCGAGGCGATCAGGTCGGAGCGGACCGCGTCCGGGACCGCGGCGTCCAGCGGCCCGTCGAAGCCGACACGCGGCTCGAAGCCGAGCGCGTCCCGGGCGTCCACGGCCACCCGCAGCAGTTCCGCGCGGAGGCTGCCCTGCGCCTGCGCCGGCGCCTGCAGCGAGAAGATGCTGTTGCGGATCTCCCGGATCGTGCCGTCGAGGTCCTGGGCGAACCCGGCCACGCGCGCGGCGACCCCGGCGTCGGCGATCAGCCTGCTGACGCCCTCGAGCCCGAGCCCCGTCGCGAACAGCCGCTGGATGACCAGGTCGTGCAGGTCGCGGGCAATCCGGTCGCGGTCGGAGAACACCGCCAGCTGCTGGCGCGCCTCCTGCGCGCGGGAGAACTCGACGGCGAGCGCGGCGTGCCCGGCGAAGGTCTCGGCCAGCTGGACGTCGGAGTCGGTGAACGGGGAGCGGTCGCGGAACTTCGCGACCACCAGCACCCCGAGGGTCTCCTCGCCGACGATCAGCGGCACCGAGATCGCCGAGTCCAGGTCCTTGATCATCGCCGGCATCGGCCCGTCGTGGTCGCGCTGCTGCTCCTGCACGTGTTCGCCGTAGTCGCGCACCACGACCGGGCGCCGGGTGGTGAACGCCATCCCGGTGGCGGTGCCCTCGGTCGGCACGGTCAGGCCGGTCAGGCGGTCGGCGTCCTCGCCCGGCGGCTCGACGACGTCGAACACGAGCCGGCCTGGGCCGTCGGGCCGGGCGATCGCGCCGGCCGTCCCGCCCGCGACGACGCGGGCGCGTTCGGCGACCAGTCGCAGCGTGTCCCGCAGGTTCTGGGCCGCGAGCAGGGCGCGGGTGACGTCGTAGGACGCCTCGAGCCAGCGTTCGCGGCGGCGCATCTGGTCGACGAGCAGGGCTTTCTCGACGGCCATCCCGGTGGCCGCGGTGAGCGCGCCGAGCACCTCACGTTCACGGCGGCCGAACTCGCCCCCGGCGCCGGGCTCGACGGTCAAGGTCCCGAACGTCTGCGTTCCGGCGCGGACCGGCAGCTCGACCGCGCCGGCGCCGAGCGCGCCCCGGCCGTACTCGGCGATCCCGCCCTCGGCCAGGTCCAGGCGGCCGCGCCGGGCGCCGAGCAGCTCGCACGCCGCCGTCACCGCGCGGTCCAGCAGCGCGGGCAGCTCCAGCTCGCGGGCGATGCCGCCCACCGCCGCCAGGATCGCCGGCATGCTGATTTCGTCCGCCACGTCCCCTCGACCCCGCTGGCTCCGCTTGTATCCCGGGCTTGCCCCGGACGGTCAAGGGTCCCACAGGCCACTGCCCGTGTCGGCCCAATCCGGTTCGTCCATCCGGTGGGTCGATGCCGGGAGCCGGTCCGTTACGGCGTTCGCGGGATCACTCCGCGTGGCAGGCGATGCGGTGACCGCTGATGGTCTCCGCCGGGACGCGCAGGAACCGGTGGCTCGTGCGGCCGGGCGCGGGGCACGGGCAGGAGAGCTCGCCGAGGTCGACCGCACCGGACTCGGTGGCGCGGCCCAGCAGGCTGACGTACCAGCCGGCGCCCAGGTCGGCGGCGATCTCGTCGGCTTCGAACGCGACGACGGCGTCGCGCGCGCCCGCGTACAAGGCACTGCCGGGCGGGACGGCGAACACCACGGCGTCGTCGACCACCGTGAAGCGCACCGGACGCACCGCCGGCATGGCCCGGTGGGTGTAGATCACCCGCCCGAGGCTCGCCGTCCGCAGCAAGGCGAGGCACTGCTGCCGGTCGAGCAGCAGCCCGAAGCCCACGTCGTCCACCATCTCGTCCCTGTGTTCGTCCTGTGAATTCCCCGGCCACCAGCGTGATCGGTGCGCCCGGTCCCTCGATAGGGCCGTTCGGCCCGGCTCCCGCGGCCGCGGCGGCCCGGCACATCGGGCCGCTTCCGGCCAGGGCCGGAAGACCCCGTTCGGGACGGCCGCCCGGCCGGTGTGACGGCCACGCGGAGTGACCTAGCGTCGTGACCGTCCGTCGCCGAGATACGCAGGAAGAGGGGGTGAGGACCGATGCCGCCGCACTCCGCCGAGGGTGGTTCCACGCCCACGGCGACGTTCTCCCTCGACCCGGCGCTCGTCCGGTCGGCGGTGCAGGGCGACCGCGCCGCGGTGGCCGGGCTGCTGCGCGCGCTGCGCCCGGTCGTCTTCCGCTACTGCCTGGGCCGGCTGCGCACCTGGCAGGACGGTTCGTCGGACGCCGAGGACTGCGCCCAGGACGTGCTGCTCGCGATCGTCCGCGCCCTGCCGGAGTACCGGCACCCGGCCGACAGCTTCGTGCCGTTCGTCTTCGGCATCGCCGCGCACAAGGTGGCCGACTTCCACCGCCGCCGGGCGCGGGACCGCACCAGCCCGGTCGCCGAACCCCCGACCGGCCGATCGGGCGGCGCGGACCCGACGGGCGAGGAGGCCGAGCGCTCCGCGGCGCTCGACTGGTCCACCGGGCTGCTCGACACGCTCCCGCCGCGCCAGCGCGAAATCCTGGTCCTGCGCATCATCCTCGGCATGACGGCGGAGGAGACGGCCGCCGCGGTCGGCCTCGGCAGCGCCGGCGCGGTCCGCGTCGCCCAGCACCGGGCCCTGGCGACCCTGCGGCGCAGCCTGCTCGAACACCGGGGCGCCGCCTCCTGACCGTGCGTGCGATCATGCTCCGGTGTCCCCGCTGCTGATCGTCGTCGGCGGCCTGCCCGCGACCGGGAAGACGACCGTCGCCGCGGAACTGGCGCGCCGCACCGGCTTCGCCTTCCTGCGGGTCGACACGATCGAGCAGGCGATCCTGCGCAGCACGGCGCTCGGCCGGCCACTGGGCCCGGTCGGCTACGTCGTCGCCCGCGAGGTGGCCGCCGACCTGCTCCGCACCGGGGTGAGCGTGATCGCCGAGTGCGTCAACCCGCTCGCCGTCACCCGGGACGCCTGGCGGGCGACGGGTACCGAGGCCGGGGCGCGGGTGCTGGAAACCGAAATCGTCTGCTCGGACCCGGCCGAACACCGGCGGCGGGCGGAGACCCGCGACACCGGCATCCCGGGGCTCGTCCCGCCCACCTGGGCCGAGATCGTGGCCCGCGAGTACGAGCCGTGGAGCCGCGACCGGCTCGTCGTCGACACCGCCGGGCGGCCGGTCGGCCAAGCGGTCTCGGTCATCGCCGCGGCTTTCGCCGGTCCGGTGTCGTGAACCGGTGATTCAGGTCGCCATTCACCCATTTCACGGCAATTCCCGGCGAGCGGCCGGACCGCGCGCATTCCCCAGGCCTCACCGAGGGATACGGATGCCGGTTCACTTCGGTTCAAAGTTTTTTCCACGAGTCCGGCCGACGTCGGAGATCCCCAGGTCAGACCCCTCTTCCACTACGGAAACGCGAACCCGGCCTGACGGTTCGTAACGGCGAAAAGAACTTCTTGCCCGGTGTCAAACGCCCGTGTAGGTTCCATAACGGAACGATAACCAGCCGGTTGACGGCGCGGCCACGGGCAGGTGAGTCGCGCACCCACTGATGTCGGGTCAGTGGACCAGCCGGGTTTCGTTCCTGCCGACACATCCCGCAAGAACCCCGCCTGATCGGGACGAGCCTGGGCTCGTCCCGGCTCAGTGTCGCGCGTTCCCGCCAGCCCGACACCCCGGAGGATTTTCCCATGTCCCGCACCCAAGGACGGCATCGCCTTTCCCGCCGGACGAAGATCGCGACCGGCGGCCTCGCCCTCGCGATCGCGGTCGGTGGCATCGTCGTCGCCACGACCACCGGCAACACCGGTGAAGCCAGCGCCGACGAAGCGAATCCCGCGTTCTTCGTCGACATCCTGAAGGTGAAGCCGAACCAGTTCGACCCGCGCCCGGTCAGCGGCGCGGCGACCGGCACGTTCACCGTCGACTGCGGCCGCAACGAAAACCAGCACTTCAACCCGGACAACTTCATCGCCCAGCCCGGCATCCGCAACGGCGCCCAGCACCTGCACGACTACGTCGGCAACCTGTCGACGAACGCCGACTCGAACAACAAGAGCCTGGTCAAGGCCGGGACCACCTGCCGCAACGGCGACAAGTCCGCCTACTTCTGGCCCGTGGTCCGCATCGACACCGGCGAAGAGGAGAAGAACGAGCCCGCCAAGGTGCCCGACGGCGACCGGGCGCAGGCCGACCGCGAGGCGAAGACCGTCCAGGTCGCGTGCCCGGACGTCGCCAGCAAGCTCACCGACATCCCGGACCAGGCCATGGCCGAAGTGGACAGCAACCTCGACCAGCTCGACAGCCAGGCCGACGAGGCCAACCAGCGCATCGCCGCGACGCAGGGCCAGGGCGGCCAGGACTTCGTGCGCAACGCGATCCTGAACCCGCTCAAGGACCGCCGCCAGGCGATCATCGACCGGATCGCCACCGCGATCGGCCGGTTCACGCAGAAGCCCGGCGATCTCGGCGGTCTCGCGCCGTGCGCGACGAAGCCGGGCAAGGACACGGGGACGCCGACGCCGCCGAGCACCACGCCTCCCGCCAGCACGCTGCCCGGGCAGGACGAGAACAACGAGCTGCCCGGCAACGACGGCAAGATCCTGCGGCCGCAGCGCGTCCAGATCACCTTCCGCGGCAGCCCGGTCGGGAAGGTGGTGGCGATGCCGCGCTTCCTGCGCGTGCTCTACGGCGACGCGAAGGTCTCGACCAACGGGCCCGCCAACGCCAAGGCGAGCTGGACGTGCACCGGGTTCGAGAACCGCGTCACCGACAAGTACCCGATCTGCCCCGACGGCAGCAAGGTCAAGCGGATCCACACGTTCCCGAGCTGCTGGGACGGCAAGAACACCGACAGCGCCAACCACCGCACCCACATCGTGTTCCCGGACCGCTTCGGCCGGTGCGGCAACGGGTTCAAGGCGGTGCCGCAGCTGCAGATCTCGCTGACCTACGACATCCCGCGGGACGTCCAGCAGAAGAAGCAGTACAAAGTGGACGCTTTCCCGCAGGAGAAGCACAACCCGCTGTCCGACCACGACGACTTCGCCAACGTGATGTCGCAGCGGATCATGAACGGCCTGGTGAACTGCGTGAACCGCGGGCGGAACTGCCGGGCGTGACCCGGGACCGGCGGCGCACCCGGGGATGGTGCGCCGCCGGTTCCGCGCGCGACGATGTGGCCGGCATGGTCACCGGCGACGAAGTCCGCGCGTTCGCTTCCACCCTCCCCGCGCCTACGAGGCACTCGTGCGCGAATGCGGATCAAGTTCCGGGTCGGGCAGATCGTGTTCGTGACGCTGTCGGCTGACGAGACCCTGATGGGCTTCGCCTTTCCCCGCGAGCAACGGGAAGCGCTGATCGCGGCGGAAGCGTGGCGGATGCGCGTGCCCAAGAAGGTCTGGACCACCTACCTGGAGACCCACCCGCTCTGACGACGTGATCGATCGACCGCGAAGGCCTCTTCGCCGGCACCGCCGGTGAGGAGGCCTTCGTCGTCGAGGTCCGTGCACACCTCGCGCACCGGCTGCCAGGCGATCCCCAAAAACGGGAAGCGTCACCGTTGCGGGTGACCGACCAGGCGTAACGCCGTACCGGGTACCGGCGACTCACGAGGGTCCGGACCGGGGAGGAAGCATGGCGAAACGTCTGGTGATCTGCTGCGACGGGACCTGGAACACCCTCCGCCAGCCGGCTCCGACCAACGTGGGCCAGCTCCAGAAGGCCGTCGCGCCCGTCGACCCGGCCGGCACGCCGCAGCGGGTCCACTACCGCGAAGGCGTCGGGACCGGGAAGCTGGTGGACCACCTCGTCGGCGGCGCTTTCGGCATGGGGCTCTCGGCGAAGGTCCAGGACGCTTACCGCTTCGTCGCCGAAAACTACGAACCCGGCGACGAACTGTTCTTCTTCGGCTTCAGCCGCGGTGCCTACACCGCGCGCAGCACCGTGGGCTTCATCCGCAACTGCGGCGTCCTGCTGCCCGGCGAGATCGGCCGGCTCGAGGAGGCCTACCGGCTCTACCGCGATCGCGACCGGGACGCCTCCGGCCCGGACAGCCCACGGGCCCGCGAGTTCCGCGCGAAGTACGCCCGCGAAGACCGGACACCCATCCGGTTCGTCGGCGTCTGGGACACCGTCGGCGCGCTGGGCATTCCCCTCAGCGGCGGCCGGCTGATCCACCTGCTGAACAAGCGCTGGCAGTTCCACGACATGGAGCTGACCTCGATCGTGCAGGCGGCGTTCCAGGCGCTGGCGGTCGACGAGCACCGCAAGTCGTTCAGCCCGGCCGTCTGGGCGCCGTCGAAAGCGGCGGACGGCCGGATCCGTGAACAGGTCTGGTTCGCCGGCGCCCATTCCGACGTCGGGGGCGGATATCGGCAGCCGGCCCTGTCGGATCTCACCCTGCGGTGGATGGCCGACCGCGCCGAGCAGTGCGGCCTCGCGTTCAAGGAAAACGCGTTCGGGTATTTGTCCGCACGCGACGAACTGGGCGAGCTGCACAATTCGCTCAAAGCGTTCTTCCGCTGGTTCGGCTCGGCCGATCGCGCCATCAGCGCGGTGGATCCGGCGACGGAGTTCGCGGGGGCGTGCGTGCTGCACCGCAGTGAGGGGATGCGGCCGCCGTACCGGCCCGGGAACCTGCTGGCCTACCTGGCGGATCCGGCGCACCGGATCATGAAGATCTGACTTCTCCCGGCCCGCGGGCGAGCCCCTGTCCGGGAGAGGTGGACAGGGGCTCGTGCCCGGTCAGCGGGTCAGTGGTTCACCTTGAACCACGGCTGCGACCAGCCGAGGTAGGTCTGGCCCCAGTCGCTCTTGATCTGGGCGATCGTCGTCTCGGTGTAGCTGCCGAAGCCGTTGATGTCGTTCGACAGGAACTTGCCGCCGCCGATCGAGATCATCGTGTGCCCGGCACCGCTGCTCTTGAAGAAGGCGAGGCCACCGGCCGGGACCTGGTAGTCACCCGGGTGCTTGAACGACGACGGGATCTGGGTCCAGTGGATGTAGGCCGTGTCCGAGCCGCTGGCGCTGAACCCGTAGTTCTGCGCGTTGATCCGGTCGCACCAGCGCTCGTAGGATTCGAGGTCGTTCTTGTGGATGCGGGACTTCGCTTTGGTCACTGCCTCGGCGCAGGTGTTCGGGTCGCCGGTGCCCGCGGTCGAGCAGGTCAGCGTCGAACCCGCGCAGTCCGGGGCGACCCGGCCGTCGGAGCCGGTGTAGACGTAGGCGTCGCTGACGTAGCCGTCGCCCACCTTGTCCCAGATGTCCGAGGTTCCGTACTTGCCGTCGACGGTGGATCCGTTGGTCTGGCAGCTGATGGTCACCGCGGTGCCGTCGGCGATGCTGCCGACCGAACCCGCGCTCGCGCTCGGGCTGGACCGCAGGGTCAGCGCCGCGCCGGAATCGGTGTGCACGGTGCCCGATGCCGCGAACGCCGGGCCCGCCCCGACGACCACGATCGCCGCGGCGATACCGGCGACCCCCGCCATCCGCTTCACGATGCCCATGTTCATTCTTCCGTCCTCCTGTTTTCGGTGTGAGGACAGAATGAAGACCGCCGGTACAAGCCTCGTACAAATCGCGGGCGCCGTTCTGGAGTTGCGGCAAACCGGACGAATTCCCGGTTTCAGGCCAGATATTCCGCCGCGGCGC
Source organism: Amycolatopsis sp. DG1A-15b (assembly GCF_030285645.1). GTDB lineage: Bacteria > Actinomycetota > Actinomycetes > Mycobacteriales > Pseudonocardiaceae > Amycolatopsis. Next base: position 2,425,991 of record NZ_CP127296.1, on the reverse strand, counting down.
GCAGGCTGACGTACGAACCGCTGAACGTGTCGATCCGCGGACCGCCGTCGCCGTCGGGGCCGGGCACGCCCGTCTCCACCCGGATGAAATCCAGTCCGGACAGGGCGGCGAGCAGCGCGCGCACCCGCGGGTGCCGGTGCGCTTCCCGCGTCACCACGACGACGCTGCGGAACCCCGGTGCCGCCTCGAGCACCACGCCGGCGTCGTCGGGGGTCACGGTGAGCACCCGGGTGCCCGGCACGAGCTCGGCCAGGTGCGCGCCGAGGCCCCACGGCATCGGCCCGGCCGCGATGGTCGGGTCGGTCCGGACGTCGACGACCAGCGGCGGGCCGTCCAACCGGGGTTCGCCGTGCACCCGCAGTGCCTTGCGCGCCGCTTCGAGGCCGAGCCGCCGGTCGACCGGGCCGACCTGTGCCGGCGCCGGGTCGGTGCCCAGCCCCGCCGTCCGCTCCGCCGCTTCCGCCAGCCGCTCCAGGGGCAGCTCGCCCGCCGCGACCGCGGCCACGATCGCCGCGACGCAGGCGTCCAGATGCTCGGCTTCGAACGCCGCGCCGCCGAGGCACAGCGCGTCCGCCCCCGCGGCCAGGGCCCGCACGGCCGAGCGGCCGAGGCCGTCATGGCGCCCGTACGCGCCGGACACCGCGCCCATCTCGAGAGCGTCGGTGATCACCGCGCCGGTGAAGCCGAGCTCGCCGCGCAGGACATCGGTGAGCGCGGTCCGGTTGAGCGTGGCCGGCTCGTCGCCCCAGGCCGCCACGACCAGGTGGCCCGACATCACCGACCGGACGCCGGCCCGGATCGCCGCGGCGAACGGGACCAGCTCGATCTCGTGCAGCTCCTCGACCGTGCGTGGCAGCACCGGCAGCGCCACGTGCGAGTCCTCGGTCGCCGCGCCGTGGCCCGGGAAGTGCTTCGCGCACGCCGCCACGCCGTACTTCTGCAGGCCGGTCACGTACGCCGCGACGTGCGGCGACGCTTTCGCCGGGTCGGACCCGAACGCCCGGACGCCGATGATCGGGTCCTCGGCGGCCAGCGTCAGGTCCGCGCAGGGCGCCAAGTCGAGCGTGACCCCGCACGCCGCGAGCCGTTCGCCGAGCGCGGCCGCGACGGCCGTGGTCAGCTCCGGGTCGTCGGCCGCGCCGAGGGCGAGCGGGCCCGGCACGAACGACCCGGTGTTCACGTCGAGGCGGGTGACGTCTCCACCCTCTTCGTCGATGCCGATCACGACCCCGTCGCGCTCGCCGCGCAGCTGCGCGGTGAGCGCGGCGACCTGCTCGTCGTCGACGACGTTGCGGCCGAACAGCACCACCCCGCCCAGGCCGCCGGCGATCCGGCGGCGCAGCCAGTCCGGCGCGGTCGTCCCGGCGAACCCCGGCAGGAGGACGGCTTCGGCCTGCTTCTCGGGCGAGGACTGCGTCTCTGGCGTGGACAACGGGGCTACCCCTTCACGGCGCCGGCGGTCGCGCCGGACACCAGCTTGCGTTGCACGAGCAGGAAGAAGATCAGCGCCGGGACCGCGTAGATGACCGAAGCGGCCATGACGCCGCCCCAGTCGGTGGCGAACGCGGTGCGGAACGACGCGAGCCACACCGGCAGGGTCTCCTTCGGCTTGTCCCGGATGAAGACCAGCGCGAACAGGTACTCGTTCCAGGCGGTGATGAAGCTGAACACCGACGTGGTGACCAGGCCAGGGCCGAGCAACGGCAGCGTGACGCGCCGGAAGGCGCCGGTCTGGCTGCAGCCGTCGATCATCGCGGCCTCTTCCAGCTCGTACGGGATCCCGTTGACGAAGCCGTAGAGCATCCACACCGTGAACGGCAGCGTGGTCGCGAAGTAGATCAGCAGCAGCGACGGCAGCGTGTTGAGCAGCCCGGCGTCCTTCATCAGCAGGAACAGCGGGATGAACAGGGCCGACACCGGCGCCAGCTGCGCCACCATGACCAGGACCAGGAACCCCTTGCGGCCGGTGAACCGCAGCCGCGACAGCGGGATCGCCGCCAGCGTCCCGGCGACCAGCGCGCACAGCACCGAACCGACCGTGACGATCAGGCTGTTCATCAGGTAGGTCGGGAAGTTGTCCTTGCCCAGCGCGGTGGCGAAGTTGCCGAACGAGAACGACGTCGGGATCAGGTCGTACTTCGGCGACAGGATCTGGCCGGGCGTCCGCAGGGAGGTGACGAACATCCAGTACGTCGGGAAGAGGATCAGCAGCGCCACGACCACGCCGACGACCGAGAGCGCGATCCGCTGCGGCAGCGACTTCCTCACTTGAGATCACCTTCCGGGGTCCGGACCAGCAGCTGGATGTACCGGCCGGTGATGAGGGCGAGCACGATCAGCATCAGGGTCGCGATCGCCCCCGCCGCGCCGAAGTGGTTGCCCGCGATGCCCTTGAGGTACAGCACGACGGCCAGCGTGGTGCTCCCGCCGTCCGGGCCGCCTTCCCGGATCGCCCAGATCTGCGCGAAGGCGTTGAAGTCCCACAGCACCGAGAGGAACGTGACCATGGTGGTGATCGGCCGGATGGCGGGCCAGGTGACCGCGCGGAAGGTCTGCCACGCGCCGGCGCCGTCGATGCCGGCGGCCTCGTACTGCTCGCGCGGGACACCGATGATGCCCGCGTACAGCGAGAACGTCACGAACGGCACGGCCTGCCACACGATGAGCAGCCCGATCACGGTGAGCGTGCTGGCGCCGCTGGAGAACCACGAAAACCCGATGAAGCCGGGGAAGCCGAGCCGGTCCAGCGTCTTGTTGAGGATGCCGTACTGCTCGTCGAAGATCCACTGGAACACCGTGGTCGTCGCGATCACCGGGGTCGCCCACGCCAGCACCAGCGTCACCTGGACCATGATCCGCACGGCCGGGCCGAGGTGGCGCATCAGCACCGCCAGCAGCAGCCCGCCGAGGACGGTGGCGGCCACGACGGCGGCGGTGAAGACCAGGGTCCGGGCGGTGATCGTCCAGAACTCCGGGTCGGACAGCGTGTTCGTGTAGTTGTCGAACCCGATCCAGACCGTCTTGCCGGAGACCAGCTGGCCGATGTCGAGCTTGCGGAAGCTGATCGCGAGCACCTGGACCAGCGGCCAGGCGAGCAGGACCAAGATGGCCGCGAGCGCGGGGAGCAGGAGCAGGTACGGGAGCACCCGGTCGCCGAACCGGCCCCGCCTGCGCTTTCGGGCCCGCGTGTCGCGCGGCGATGCCGGCGGGGTCGCCCCCGCCGGCATCGTCACATTGGCGGTCGCGGTCATCCGCCGATGAGCTTGTTCAGCGCGGCGTTGGCGTCGGCGGTCGCCTGGTCGAGCGTCTTCTTGCCGGTCAGGTACGCGGTCAGCATGTCCTTGACCGGGTTCTGGCCGGACTCCACGTCACCCCACTTCGGGCTGGCCGGCACGGCCTTGCCGTTGGCCGAAGCCTTGGCCATCACGCTGCCCAGCGGGTCCTTGTCCAGACCGGTGAGGTCGGTCGACGTGCCGGGCACGACGCCGGCCGCGGCGAGCTGGCTCTGGTACTTCGGGCCGGCCAGCAGCTTGATGTACTCCTTGGCCGCGGCCACGTTCTTGCTGTTGGCCGGGATGGCCAGGTTGGAGCCACCGAGGAAGACCGGGGCGCTCTGGCCGGCGTTCTTGCTCGGGATGGCGAAGGCGCCGGTCTTGCCGGTGAGGCTCGCGTCGGTCTTGGCCGCGGTCGCCAGCTCCCACGGGAGGCCGATCATCATGGCCACCTTGCCGGCGCCGTAGACGGTCGCCTGCTGCGGCTTGGCCTCGTCGGCGTCCTTCGGCGCCTTGGTGCCGGAGGTGTCGACGAGCTTCTTGTAGAAGTCGAGGCCGGCCTTGGCCTCGGGGGTGTCCAGGGTGGCCTTGTAGTTCTTGCCGTCGGCCTTGGCGATGTCCCCGCCGTTGTCCCAGATGAACGACAGCAGCGCGTACCAGTTCTGGCCCGGCATGTAGAGCGCCTGGAAGTCGGGGTCGGAGCCGAACTTGGCCTTCAGCTTGCCGATCGCGTCGACCCACTCGTCGTTCGACGCCGGCGGCTTGGCGATGCCCGCCTGCTCGAACATGTCCTTGCGGTAGATGACCTCACGGTTGGCCGCGTAGAACGGGACGCCGTAGGTCTTGCCGTCGTAGCTGCCGGAGTCGGCGAGACCCTTGAGCCACTGCGAGCCGTTGAAGCTGTCCTTGTCGGCGGTCAGGTCGGTCAGCACGCCGTCCTGCGCGGCGAACGCGGCGGTCTGCGTGTTGCCGATCTCGATGACGTCCGGCGGCGCGCCGCCGGCCAGCGCGGTGGTCAGCTTCTGCTGGATGCCGTCCCACTGCTGGACTTCGTACTTGACCTTGACCCCGGGGTGCGCGGCCTCGAACTCCTTGTTGAGCGCGTCGGTCAGGGTGGCCGGCGCGGAGCCGGTCATCAGCCAGACCGTGACGGTCCCGCTCAGCGGTGCGTTGCCGCTCGGCGAGGCCGCGGTGTCCGAGCCGCTGGAGCCCGCGCAGCCTGCGGTCGCGAGCGTGAGTGCGGCGGCGCCCGCCGCCAGCTTGAGCCAGCGTTTCACTCGATGCCGTCCTTTCCATGCCCGGCCACCGCGGCCGAGCGCCCCAAATGGTGTAGACCAATGTTGGGGTTAGAGTGGTACGTACCACAGGCCCTGTCAAGGCGGTTGCCGGAACGTTGTAAACGCATGCGGCGAGTAGCCGGGCGGTTACCGGCGACCGGAGAGGCACGCCAGAAGTCGTCCGGATAGGGAGGGGTCCCGGGCGTTTTTCACCGCTGGGGAACCGGAAATCCGCGCGCCCGCGGTGCCGTGCCACGAAGAAAACCGCCCCGGGAAAGACTTCCCGGGGCGGTGGGGTGATCAGGCCGGCGTTTTCACCGGCGGGGCCGCGTGTCGCCGGGCGCGGTGGGCGGCCATCCGCACCGGCGCGTTGACCACGCCGAACCCGCGGTACCCGCCGATCCGCTGCACCACCTCGAAGAACACCCGGGCCCCGGCCAACGCGGTGTAGAAGTGCAGGAACTCGCCTTGCTCGTCCCGGTCGTAGAGCACCGAACGCTCCCGCAGCACGGCGAGTCGTTCCGGCGGCAGGTCCAGCCGGGCTTCGAGGTCGTCGTAGTAGTTGCCGGGGATGTCCCGCCGGGGGCGCTCCCGCCGCCCGCATCGCCTCGGCCGCGGCGAGCGCGTCCGTGCAGGCGAACGCCACGTGCTGCGGTTCGGGGACCGCCGGCGCCCATTCGCCGCGGCGGACCACGGCGGCCTCCGGCGTCAGCCGGACCGCCCCCGCCGCCACCGCGCGGCTGCGCACGAGCCCGAACGGCGCCGCGAACTCGGCCACCGGGGACGGCGTCAGCCCGAACACCGAGCGGTAGAACAGCGCCGCCTCCTCGAAGTGGTCGAACGGCTGGGTGAGGGCCACGTGATCGATTCCGAAGACCCCCGCGCCGATCGCCGTTTCGCCGGTGGGCGTGAAGTCGTCCCGCCAGTCGTCGCCGCAGAGGAACACCTGGGTGCCGTCCGGCGCCTCGACCGAAGCCAGGTCGGCCTCGCGCGGGCCGCGCACGCGCGGCAGGACCGGCGCGAGCAGGGCTTCGGCCCGGCGGGCGGAGCGGTCCGGGTCGGTGCTCGCCAGCGCCACCGCCCCGACGGCGCCGTGCGCCGCGCCGCCTTCGTTGACCACCACCCGGGCCTCGCCCTGCTCCCACAGTTCGACCGGCTTGGTCCGGTGGACGCCGGTGCGCGCGAACCCGAGCGAAGCCAGCACGCTGCCCGCCCCCCGGATCGGTCACGACCTCGGCGAACGCGTGGCCGGTCAGCGCCGGCGCGGCCGGCAGCTCGAGCACGCCCAGGGATTCCTTCAGCGCCAGCAGCGACCGCAGCGCGTCGACCGCGGCCGGACGCGGATCGGCCTGGCGAACACGTCGTTGAAGACCTCCAGCGACAGCGGCCCGCGGTAGCCGGCGGCGAGCACGTGCCCGGTGAACGCGGTCAGGTCGAAGTCGCCCTGGCCGGGGAAGAGCCGGTGGTGCCGGCTCCACGGCAGCACGTCCATCGGCAGCGCCGGCGCGTCGGCGAGCTGCAGGAAGAAGATCTTTTCGCCGGGGATCGCGCGGATCGGCGCCGGATCGTGGCCCTTCGAGAGGATGTGGAAGCTGTCCAGGCAGAGGCCGAGCGCGGGGTGCGCGGCGCGGCGGACGATGCGCCAGGCGTGCTCGTACCCGCTCACGTGCCGGCCCCAGGCCAGTGCTTCGTAGGCGATCCGCATCCCGCGCCCGGCCGCGAGGTCGGCGAGGGCACGCAGCTGTTCGGCGGCCAGTTCGTCGTCGTCGATCGCCTCGGGCGAGACCGAAGAGCAGACCAGGACCGTGCCGGTCCCGAGCTCGGCCATGACGTCGAACTTGCGCGCCGCACGGCGCAGGTTGGCCGCGTGCCGCTCCGGCGGGACGGCTTCGAAGTCACGGAACGGCTGGTAGAGGTCGTTGGACAGGCCGAGGTCGGCGCAGCGGCGGCGGATCTCCGCCGGGCTCGACGGGGAGACCACCAGATCGTTCTCGAACAGCTCGACGCCGTCGAACCCGGCCGCGGCGGCCGCGGCCAGCTTGTCTTCCAAGGTGCCGGACAGGCAGACGGTGGCGATCGCGGTGCGCGGTTCAGGCGACACGGGCGGCCTCTCCTTCCAGGGCGTCGAAGTGGCGCAGCATCCGCGCCGGGTCGGGCTCGGCGCCGGTGAACAGCCGGAACGATTCGGCGGCCTGGAGCACGACCATGCCGCCCCCGTGCAGCACCCGGCAGCCGCGGGCGCGGGCGGCGGCCAGCAGCGCGGTCTCGAGGGGGCGGTAAACGATGTCGGCGACCCAGAGCCGCGGGTGCAGCAGCTCGGCCGGGACCGGCGAGCCGGGGTGCGCGGCCATCCCGGTCGGGGTGGCGTGCACCAGGCCGTCGGCGTGCTGGATCGCGGTCGGGTCTCCGGTCATTGCCCGGCCCGGGCCGAACCTCCGCTCGAGCGCCTCGGCCAGCCGGGCGCTGCGGTCGCCGTCGACGTCGTGGACGGTGAGGCGCCCGGTGCCCAGCGAGAGGAGCGCGTGGGCGACCGCCGCTCCCGCTCCCCCGGCGCCGAGCAGGACGACGTCGTCCAGGCGGACGTCCGGCAGGCCGCGGGTGAGGCTGCGGGCGAACCCCGTCGCGTCGGTGTTGTGGCCGATCGCGCGGCCCCGGTCGAAGACGACGGTGTTGACCGCGCCGAGCGCGGCGGCTTCGGGTGAGAGCTCGTCGAGGTGCGGCAGGACCGCCTGCTTGGCCGGGTGGGTGACGTTGAGGCCTGCGCGGAGGGAGTCAGGTGGCCGCACCATCGCCGGAGGCCGAGCGCCAGCGCGACAAGGAACGGACGCGCGCCGACATCCTCGCGGTGGCCACGCGGGAGTTCGCGGACAAGGGCTACACCGGCGCCCGGGTCGACGAGATCGCCGCCCGCACCAGCACCACCAAGCGGATGATCTACTACTACTTCGGCGGCAAGGAACAGCTCTACATCGCCGTGCTGGAGCACGCGTACACCGCGATCCGGAAGCTGGAAGCCCAGCTGGACGTCGAGCACCTCGAGCCGGAGGACGCGCTGCGGCGGCTGGCCGCGCTGACCTTCGACCACCACGAGGCCAACCCGGACTTCATCCGGCTGGTCAGCATCGAGAACATCCACCACGCGGAACACCTCTCGCAGTCGGAGATCCTGGCCGGAATGGCCGACCCGGCGCTCGGCGGCATCACGCGGATCCTCGAGCGGGGGCGCAAGGCCGGCCTGTTCCGGACCGACGCCGACCCGCTCGACGTCCACATGATCATCAGCTCGTTCTGCGTGTTCCGGCTGGCGAACCGGCACACGTTCCAGGCGATCTTCGGCCGCGACATGCTGGACGGGGCCCGCCGGCAGCACTACCGCACGATGCTCGGCGACTTGCTGATCGAATACCTGACCGCGCGCTGAGCCGCGCGCGCTGCCCGGCGAAAAGGATCTCTTGACACCCGGCGCCCCGGTCTCGCACTCTCTATTAACTAACTAGACCGTACATTGCTTCCCCCGGCAGTCTTCAGCACCACAGTCTGCGCAACGAAGCACGGACGTCAGGAGATCGTGCCCGTGACCGGATCGATGCCCCGCAAGGCGGCGCTGGCCGCCTGGATCGGCAGCGCGCTCGAGTACTACGACTTCTTCATCTACGGCACCGCCGCCGCGCTCGTGTTCGGCAAGGTGTTCTTCCCCGCCTCCTCCCCCGCCACCGGCACCTTGCTGGCCCTGGCCACCTTCGGCGTCGGCTACCTCGCCCGGCCGGTCGGCGCGTTCGTCCTCGGCCACATCGGCGACCGGTTCGGCCGCAAGCGCGTCCTCGTCTTCACCCTGCTGCTCATGGGTTTCGCGACGTTCTGCGTCGGCTGCCTGCCGACGTACGCGAGCGTCGGCGTCCTCGCGCCGGTCCTGCTGGTCGTTCTCCGCCTGCTGCAAGGACTTTCCGCGGCCGGTGAGCAGGCGGGCGCGAACTCGATGTCGCTGGAACACGCCCCGGAGCACCGGCGCGCCTACTTCACCAGCTTCACCCTGAGCGGCACGCAAGCCGGGCAGATCCTGGCCACCGCGATCTTCCTGCCGGTCGCCGCGCTGCCGGCGGAGCAGCTGCTGACCTGGGGCTGGCGGGTGCCGTTCTGGGGCAGCGCGCTGGTCGTGGTAGTCGGCTTCGTGATCCGGCGCAAGCTCGACGAGACACCGGTGTTCGAACGCACCGACGTCGCGAAGCTGCCGGTCGCGGTCCTGTTCCGCCACCACTGGGCGGATGTCCTGCGGGTGGTGGCGGCGGCGACGATCGCTTCGGTGAGCACGATCTTCACCGTCTACGCGCTGAGCTACGCAGTCAACACGATCGGCCTGTCGCGCACCCCGATGCTCTGGGTCGGCGTGCTCGCGAACGTCGTCGCGCTGGCGGCGATCCCGCTGCTGGCCGGCCTCGCCGACCGCGTCGGGCGCAAACCGGTGTTCATCACCGGCTGCCTGGCCTGCGGCGTGCTGATCTTCCCGTACCTGTGGTCGATCTCGATCGGCTCGTACGCGCTGCTGTTCGTGCTCGGCATCGTGCTGTTCGGCGTGGCGTACTCCGGCGTCAACGGGGTCTGGCCGGCGCTGTACGGCGAGATGTTCAGCGCGCGGGTCCGCCTGTCCGGCATGGCGATCGGCACCCAGATCGGCTTCGCGGTGGCGGGTTTCGCCCCCAGCGTCGTGGCGGCGATCGGTTCGGGCAAGCAGGACTGGCTCGGCGTCGCGATCTTCACCGCGGCGGTGTGCGTGGTGGCGGCGCTGGCCGCGGCGACGGCCCGGGAGACCTACCGGGTGCCGACCGCCCGGCTGGGCGGCGCGGCACCCGCGGCACCGTCCACTGTGGTCGCGTCCGCTGTGGACGGTTAGAACGGAACGCCGACCGCGGCGGCGAGAGCCCGCACCGCGGTCCACAACCCGGCGCCGGCGGTCGCGAGACCGCCGGCGTCCCGGAGCAGGTCCCGGGCCCGGCGCACCTTCGCGCCCGCGCCGGTTCCGCCGTGCACGACGTCCAGGTCGACCTCGTCGAGGGCGTCGTGCACGGCGTCCTTCGTGGCCGGCGGCAGGCGCGCCGCGTCGAGCTCGCCGCGGACTGCCCGCACCAGCGAAGCGACCTGGCGCGCGTCGAACCCCCGGTGGATCTCCTGGTGTCCACCGTGGACGGTGTTGATGTCGCCGTGGACCGCGTTGTTGACCGTCCCCGCGCGAACGTCGCCGTGGAAGTGGATGCCGTCCATCTAGCGCCTCCCGTTCCGGCGCCGCTCGCGCGCCGCCTTGGCCATGACCAGCCCGATCGACGACACCACGCCGCCCAGCGCGAACAGCGCGAAGCCGACCGCGCCCAGCGGCACCCCGCCGAAGACCTCCGGGCCGAGCGGCGACGGCGGAGCGGCGAACGAATCCGCCGCCATCGCGTCCGAGCCCGCCTTGATGAACCGGATGATCCCCGACCCGAACAGCCCGAACCCGACGAGGCTCATGAGCGTCCCGAGGAACATGATCGGCCGGCCGAGCCCCTTCCCGGTCGCCATGAGGGAGAGCGCCTCGCCTTCCGGCGTGGTGAGCTCGTAGTTGTGGTGCTGGCGGTTGTCGTAGCTGTGGTTGACGTCGCGCCCGGCGTTGTTGATCGTCCCGGCCGAAACATCGCCGAAGGAGACGCCGCCGGACGGAGGACGCTGCCAGTTCCGGGTTTGCTGCGTGCCGCCCTCACCGTCGGAGTAGACCGCGGCGACCGGGCCGAACTCGAGCCGGTCACCGTTGCGGAGCGGGTGGTCCTGCCGAGGCGCCAGCCGCCGCCCGTTGACCCAGGTGCCGTTGCGCGACCCGGCGTCGGCCACCCAGGTGCCGCGCGCGTCCTGGCGGACCCAGGCGTGCCGCAGCGAAACCTGCTCGGAGCGCAGCCGCAGGTCCGCGTCCGGCCCGCGCCCCACCAGCCACGAGCCCCGGCGCACCGCCAGGCGCGCGCCGGCCCCGCCGAGCGTCTCGATCCTCGCCCCGGCCATCGGTACCCTCCCACCCACCGCACGGCTCTGCCCTTCAAGGAAGAGCCGTGCGGCGGGCGAGGGATATAGAGCGAACGGGTGAACCCGTTCAGACCGTCGGGGCCGAGGTGTCCGCGGCCTTCACCCGTTCCAGCAGCAGCTGGGCGACGTCGCGCACGTCGACGTTCTCCGCCTTCTGCTCACTCTGGCGCTGGACCAGGCCGTCCGTCAGCATCACGCGGCAGAACGGGCAGCCCGTCACGATCGTCTCCGCGTCCGTGGCGATCGCCTCGTCGACCCGCTCCAGGTTGATGCGCTTGCCGATCTGCTCCTCCATCCACATGCGGGCGCCGCCGGCGCCGCAGCAGAGGGCGCGGTCCGCGTGGCGGGGCATCTCGGCCAGCTCGGCGCCCGTCGCGCCGACCAGCTCGCGCGGTGGTGTGTAGACCTTGTTGTGGCGTCCGAGGTAGCAGGGGTCGTGGTAGGTGACCTTCGGGCCGTCCTCGACCGGCTTGACCGGGGTCAGCTGCCCGCCGCGGACCAGGCGGTTGAGCAGCTGCGTGTGGTGGACCACCTCGTAGTGGCCGTCCAGGTCCGGGTACTCGCGGCCGAGGGTGTTGAGGCAGTGCGGGCAGGTCGTGACGATCTTGCGCAGCCGCGGCTCGCGGCCCTCGAACACCGCGTTCAACGTCTCCGCCGTCTGCTGCGCCATCATCTGGAAGAGGAACTCGTTGCCCGCCCGGCGCGCCGGGTCACCGGTGCAGGATTCCTCCTTGCCCAGCACCACGTACTTGACCCCGGCGATGTGCAGGAGCTCGGCCGTCGCGCGGACGGTCTTGCGGGCCTGGTCGTCGAACGCGCCGGCGCAGCCGACCCAGTAGACGTACTCGACGTCCTCGGCCAGCTCGCCGTCGAACACCGGGACGTCGAAGCCCAGGTCCTTGGTCCAGGCGAGGCGCTCGGCGTTGTTCTGGCCCCACGGGTTGCCCTTGGTCTCCAGGTTCTTGAAGAGGCCGCCCAGCTCGGTCGGGAACGCCGACTCGATCATCACCTGGTAGCGGCGCATGTCGACGATGTGGTCGACGTGCTCGATGTCCACCGGGCACTGCTCGACGCACGCGCCGCACGTGGTGCACGACCAGAGCACGTCGGGATCGATGACGCCGCCGTCGTCCTCCGGCCCGACCAGCGGGCGCGCGCCCTCGTGCTCGGTGCCCGCGAGGATGTAGGGCGCTTCCTCGAACAGGTTGTCACGCAGGTTCATGATGACGAGCTTGGGTGACAACGGCTTCCCGGTGTTCCACGCCGGGCACTGCGACTGGCAGCGGCCGCACTCGGTGCACGTGGCGAAGTCGAGCATGCCCTTCCACGTGAAGTCGCCGATCTTGCCGCGGCCGAACGTGTCGTCCTCGCCCGGGTCCTCGAAGTCGATCGGCTTGCCCGCGGACTCCATCGGCAGCAGCGGTCCGAGCGCGTCCGGCAGGCGCTTCGCCGAGACGTTGATCGGCGCCACGAAGATGTGCAGGTGCTTGGAGTAGAGCACGATCGACAGGAACACCAGCATGACGCCGATGTGCAGGAGCAGGCCGACCGTCTCCAGCACCTCGGTCGTCGAGTGCCCGAGCGGTTCCAGGAGGTTCCCGACGCCGAGCGAGACGTACGCGCCGGAGTCGTAGGGGAAGTTGCCGGACGCCGAAGAGGCGCCGCGGAAGAAGAACATCGTCCAGACGACGTTGAAGATCATGGCGAGGATCAGCCACGCGCCGCCGGTGTGCGAGCCGTAGAACCGCGACGCGCGATCCTTGCGCTCGGGGGCGTTCCGGATCCGGATCACGGCGAAGACGCCGAGCGAAACGGCCACGGCGACGGCGATGAAGTCCTGGAGGAAGCCGAGCACCGCCCAGTGGCCGATCCACGGGATGGCGAACTTCTCGTCGAACAACGCGCCGTACGCCTCGAGGTACACCGAAGCGAGGATCACGAAGCCCCAGAACGTGAAGAAGTGCGCCAGGCCGGGCACCGACCACTTCAGCAGCTTGCGCTGGCCGAACACCTCGCGCACCTGCGCGAAGACGCGGGCGCCGAGGTCGTCCGACCGCTTGGCGTCGGGCTGGCCCGCCTTGATCAGCCGGTACAGGAAGGCCACCCGCTTGCCGGCGACGGCGAGGCCGACGACGGTCATGAGCAGGCCGAGGATGAGACGAACGAGCACGAGTCCTCCGCGTCGTGATGGAAGGACCGGCTCAGTGCGAGCCGGTGTAGTACCGGCACGCCTTGCACGCGTACCGCATCTTCGCGATCCGCCAGTGCTTCCGGTACAGGTCGAGGTCGGGCGAGCGCCGGACGCCGAGGCGCTGGTAGCGCCCGGGCCGCCGGCCGGTTTCGTACTGCTCGGTCGCGCGGCCGAGGTGGGCGCGCCGCAGCACGCACCCCCGCGTCCGGCAGCGGCCGAGTGCGGTGCGGCAGAACCGGTGCAGCAGCACGAGATCGCCGGTCACTTCTTCGACCACGCCGTAGCCGGGGTGGTCGCCCGGTCCGGCGAGCCGCACCGGCAGCCCGCAATACGCGCATTTGAGCGTGCAGGGAAGACAGCCGGTGAGGTGCCGGATCCGCAGTTCGCGCCGGTCTTCGGAGCCGGGTTCCCGAACGCGCGACGCCATCAGGCCTCCTGGAACCACTGTGATCGGCACCACTGTCTGCTACTGGAGGGTAATGAGGAGATCACTTCACGCGACAGGACCGAACAGCCTAGTTTCCCTGCACTGTTCGGGGTAATTTGCGAAGCAAGGATGACCTTACTGTCCGCGGAACGGACGCTTAACACCGCGAATCGTACGTTCGGACCTGCTGGGCGCTTCATGTTCCCCGCCACAATCCGGGCATGACCTATTCACCGGTCCCCTACCGGCCCGCCCGGCTGCCCGACGACGAAGCCGTCGCCCGGACCGCCTCGCTGCGCCAGCGGATGGAAGCCCGGCGTTCGGTGCGGATGTTCTCCCCCGACCCGGTGCCCGAACGCGCGGTGCTCGACGCGATCGCGGTCGCCTCGACCGCGCCCAGCGGGGCGCACCAGCAGCCGTGGACGTTCGTCCTCGTCACGGATCCGGCGGTGCGCCGCCGGATCCGCGAAGCCGCCGAGGCCGAGGAACGGATTTCCTACGAAGGCCGCCTCGGCGACGAATGGCTCGCCGCGCTCCGGCCGCTCGGGACCGACGCGGAGAAGCCGCACCTGACGAACGCGCCGTACCTGATCGTCGTGTTCCAGCAGCGGTTCGCCCTCGACGACGACGGCGGCGTCCGCAAGCACTACTACGTCGACGAGTCGGTCGGCATCGCGGTCGGCATGCTGCTCACGGCGTTGCAGGTCGCGGGACTCGCGGCGCTGACGCACACGCCGTCACCGATGCGGTTCCTCGGGGAGCTGCTGGGCCGCCCCCGCAACGAAAAGGCATTCGCGGTGATCCCGGTCGGCTACCCGGCCGACGACTGCGTCGTGCCGGACCTGCGGCGCAAGCCCCTCGACGAGGTGCTCGTGCGGATCTGAGTCAGCAGGCGGGCAGGTCGCCCGGCGGATCGGGGAACGCCGGGCCCGACAGCAGGTCGGCACCCCGGTCCCGCCACCACGCGGCTTCGGCCGGGGTCGCGAGGCCGGCGACCGACACCGACGCCCCGGCCGCGTGCGCCGCGTCGATCAGCGCCGACAGCGGCGCGGCCACCAGCGGGTGTTCGCGCTTGGCGGCCAGGTTCGCCGCGATCCGGACCGTGTGCGCCCGGAACTCCGTCAGGCACGAGACGTCACCGAGGCCGTGGATCTCCGCCCGGACCCCGATTTCGCCCAGCACCTTGAAGTTGTCCGCCGCGTCCCCGGTCTCCGCGGCCAGGGCCGCGGCCGGGAACCCGGGGCGCAGCCGGTCCGGCGCCAGGCCGGTGTCGCCCAGCACGCGGTGGATTTCACCGACCAGCTCCGGATCCGCCGCCTGCTGCGGCGTCAGCTCGACGACCAGCGGCACGCCGATCCCGGCCGCCGCCAGCCGCTCGGCCGCGGTGCGCAGCAGCCAGGTGCCCAGCGGCAGCGCCAGGCCGGTCTCCGCGGCCAGCCGCACACACTTCTCGTGCGGCAGCACGCCTTCGGCCGGGTGGTTCCAGCGCAACCGCGCCTCGACGCCTTCGACCGAACCGCTCGTCGCCGACACCAGCACGCGGTAGCGGGCTTCGACCTCGCCGTTCTCCCACGCGCCCGCCATCGATGCGGCCAGGCCGAAGTCGTGCCGGTCGCGCCGGTCCAGCTCGCGGTCGAACAGGCCCCACTGGTTGCCCGTCCGCTGGGCGCGCCGCAGGGTCAGGTCCGACGCCTGGAGCAGCTCCGCGGGCGTGCTGTCGCGCGGCGGGCGGTGGACGACACCGATGGCGGCCGACACCGCGACCCCGTGCTGCCCGTCGACGTACTCCGCCTCGGCGAGCTCGTGGGTGATCCGGCGGACGAGCGTCACCACGCCCGGGGTGTCCGCCGTGTTCTGCACCAGCACGCCGAATTCGTCGCCGCCGAGGCGCGCCACGAGTGCCTTCTCCGCTTCGAAGACCGTCTTCAGCTTGGCCGCGACCCCGCGCAGCACCCGGTCGCCGAGCTCCCGGCCGAGGCCGCCGTTGATCTGCGAGAAGCCGTCGAGGTCGAGGTGGAACAGCGTGACCCCGCGCGCCGGATCCGCGTCGCGCAGCAAGGTTTCCAGGCGGGTGCTGAAGAACTGCCGGTTCGGCAGCCCGGTGAGGACGTCGTGCAGGGCCTGGTGACTCAGCCGCCGCTGCAGCAGCGACACCTCGGTGTCGTCGTCGACGATCGTGAGCAGCTGCCGGGGCGTGCCGACCGCGTCCCGGATCACCGACGCGGCGAACGTCGCCCACATCGGCTCGCCGTCCTTGCCGACCAGGCGGCGGCCGGCGCGCAGCCGGTGCAGCCGGCCGGCCACCAGCTCGCGGTAGCTCTCCTGCAACTGGTCGACGTCCTCGGGGTGGACCAGGTCGAACAGCGTCATCGCGGCGATCTCCGCCGGCGTGCGGTTGAGCGTCTTGGCCAGCGCCGCGTTCGCCCGCAGCACCCGGCCGTCCAGCTCGGTGAGCGCGACACCGCTGGCCGAGCCGGCGAACACCTCCTCGAACTGTGCGCGGGTGATGACCTGCTTCTGCCGCGTCTCCTGCTCGACCTTCAGCAGTGCGCGGCTGAGGCCCTCCTGCCGCTTCTGGATGTCTTCGCGCATCATCTCGCCGTAACCGGAACTGAGGGCGCCGAGCACCAGCACGACCCGCTCGGCCAGCCCGTCGACCCCGCGCAGTTCCGGTTCGCGCAGCAGCCCCTTGCCCAGCACCTCCAGGGTCCGGCGCAGGCTGTCGGCGCCGACGCACCGCAGCTCGACGAGCCGCCCGCCCGCGCTGGCGGCCGCCTCGAGGTCCGGCGGATCGCTCGCCACCGCCGCGAACAGCCGCCCGGCCAGGCCGGTCAGCTCGCGGTCGATTTCCTCGGGCGTGTGCGGCAGGTAGGCCGTCGAGCTGATCAGGTAGCCCCATTTGCGCGCGAGTGCGCCGAGCCGTCTCGCCGCGCGATCGGCGGACGGTTTCTTCCGCGGGGCGTCGCCGCGGGGGTGGGGAGCAGTCACCTCAGGCTGTCCAAGGGTTCAGTGCACACCGTTCGGGTCAATCGATCTATCTTGGCCCGGAATTATGTGACACGCACGGATTCACTTACGTCCAATCGAGTGATAACCCTGCGGAGCGATCCCCAGGCGGTCCTGTAGCCAAGAACGGGTGGCGTTGCGGTATTCGTTCGCGTTTTCGTGCAATGCCACGGAATGACCCGCCCCCGGCAGCACATACATCGAGAGCTTCGACGGGTCGGCGTAATAGGGTGCTTCCTGCGCCCGCAGCACCGCGGCGTCGGAACAGTCGCGCAACGCGAGCACCCCGCAGAAAAGGGCGTCCTTTTCACCGACCACCTGGAAAACCGGTGCGGTGATTCCCCACGTCGCGGGCAACACGATGCCGAACAACGCGACCGTGCCCATCCCGGGGACCGAAACCTGGTCTTTCGTCGCCTCGTCGGCGGCGATCACGGCGGGGTCGGCGTCGCCCGCGGCGTAGAACAGCCCGGCCCGAGCTCCCGGCTTCGTCGTGAAGTACAGCGGGTCGCTGCCCAAGGTGCCCAGCCGGCCGTCGAGCAGCGCGGGCTGCAGGCCGAGTGCCGCGCCGAGGGCGAGCACGGGCAGCGCGGGCAAGTGGGTGATGCCGGTGAGGACCACGCCGTCGACGTCGTGGTAGGTCGACGCCTCGACGGCGACGATCCCCGACCCGACCGAGTGCCCGACAATGACCACCTTCGCGAACCGGACCCCGCCGGCCCGGCCGGCGCGCAGGTGGCCGACCACCTCGTGCATCGACTCGGCCGCGGCCCACGCCGACAGCGGCAGGCTCAGCGGCCGGCTGCTGCGCCCCGCACCGAGCTGGTCGGCGGCGAAGGTCGCGTAGCCGTGCGCGGCCATGTCCCGCTGGTAGGAATAGCGTGCCGGCTCGTAGGGCAGGTCCCAGTACGCGCTGTTGTACGTCCCCCCGTGCACGAGCAGCTGGACGGTGTCCGGAGCGGCCCCGGCGGGCAGGCACAGCCGGCCGTGCACGACCGCGGGCGCTCCCGGTACCAGTGGCGGCAGACCGGGTCCGGTGACCGGCAGATCCGTGTCACTGCAGGAGATCGCGGCGGCCTCCGCGGGCACCGCCGCGGTCAGCGAGGCGAACAGGACACCGCAGGCGAACAACGCCGACGTCAGCTTGAGCGGCCGTCTCAACCCCTACCCCGCCTTCCGTTCAGGACCCCGGAACACTACACCCGGTAGTGGAACCGGCACCGTCAGGTCCGGCGGGGCAGCACGGTCATCGGCAGCCGGTTCGGCTGCATCGTGGCCTTGATCTGCGCGTCCACCTTCTTGCCCGGCACCGGGACCAGGCGCCACCGCGCGCCGATGGTGGCGGCCACGATGCCGATCTCCGTCGGCGCGAACACGTGTCCCGGGCACAGCCGCGCACCCGCGCCGAACGGGATGTAGGCGCCCTTCGGCAGTTCCGCGGCGCGGCCGGGCGCCCAGCGGTCCGGGTCGAACCGGTCCGGGTCGGGGAACCAGCGCGGATCGCGGTGCAGGGTGTGCTGGCTGACGGCGACCTCGCTGCCCGCGGGGATCGTCACCCCGCCGAGTTCGACGTCTTCCCGCGCGCGGCGCATCAGGATCAACGGCGGGGTGCGGCGGACGATCTCGTTGACGATCTGCTGCGTGTAACCGAGATCGGGCAGATCCTCGAAGCGCGCGGGCCGGCCGTCGAGGACTTGGTCGACTTCGGCGTGGAACCGGCGTTCGACTTCCCGGTGCTGCCCCAGCTCGTGGAAGAACCAGGCCAGCGCGACGGCGGTGGTCTCGGCGCCGGTGGTCAGGATCGTGATGACCTCGTCGTGCACCTGGCGGTCGGACATGCCCTCGCCGGTCTCCTCGTCGCGGGCCAGCAGCAGCATCGAGAGCAGGTCTCCGTGGTCGGCGCCGTCTTCACGCGCTGCGACGACGGTCTCGCCGATCACCTCGCGCAGGCGCGCGGCCGCGGCGTCGAACCGCCGGTTCGGCGGGATCGGCAGCTTCTCGACGAACTTCGGGGAGAACGCCCGGATCAGCACGTACTTCAGCATGATCGGGATCGAGTGCCGGATTTCCGCCAGGGCTTCGGCACCCAGCGCGGTGGAGAACAGCGTCTGCCCGGCGATGGTCAGCACCAGGTCCTGCATCCGCCGGTCGAACTCGACGACTTCGCCGGGCCGCCACGAAGCCACCAGGTCGCCGGCCAGCTTCGTCATGGTGTTTTCGGCGTAGCCGGCGATCCGCGTGCGGCCGAAGGCGGGCATCACCAGCCGGCGCTGACGGCGGTTGAGCTCACCGTTCGAGGTGGCCAGGCCGTCGCCGAAGAGCGGGCGCATCTTGTCGAAGACCAGGCCCTTGTCGAACTTGTCGGCGTCGGTGGCCAGCACCTGCCAGGCCAGCTCCGGGGTGGTGACCACGTGCACCGGCAGCGGACCGAGCCGGATCTTGACGACATCTCCGTGCGCGGGCAGGGAAGTGAAGAACTCGAGCGGGTCGCGCAGCAGGGGCACCGTGTGCCCGAGCAGGGGCACCCGGCCGGGCACGGGACGCGGATTCGGCATGGCCTCGTCTCCTCGTGACCGGGCCACCTTAGCCGCGCCCCGGGCACCCGGAGCACGAGTCCACACGAACGGATGAGAGGACTAAGCTGCGTCCCTTCAGCGTCCGCGAGGGTGGGAGGTCCCGTGACCGGAGAACTGAGCTGGGTGCCACCGGAGATCGACACCTCGGTGCCGAACCCGGCCCGGGTGTACGACTTCTGGCTCGACGGGGACCACAACTTCGCCGCCGACCGGGCGCTCGGGGAGCAGATCCTGCAGATCATGCCCGGCATCCGCGACGCCGCCCGGCTCAACCGCGCCTTCCTGCGCCGCGCCGCGCGGTACATGGTGGCGGCCGGGGTCCGGCAGTTCCTCGACGTCGGCTCCGGCATCCCGACCGTCGGGAACCTGCACGAGATCGTCCAGCAGGCCGACCCGGCGTGCCGGGTGGTGTACGTCGACCGCGAGCCGGTCGCCGTCGCCCACAGCGAGCTGCTGCTGCAGGGCAACGACAACTGCGCGGTGCTCCAGGCCGACCTGCGCGACGTCAACGACATCTTCGACGCCGAGCCGGCCCGCCGGCTGCTCGACCCCGGGCAGCCGACCGGCGTGTTCATGTTGCTGCTGCTGCACTTCGTGCCCGACTCCTGGGACCCGGCCGGCATCCTGGCCCGCTACCGCGACCGCCTCGCGCCGGGCAGTTTCCTGGCCCTCACCCACGTGGCGGCGGACTCCGGGTCGGCGGGCCTCGACGAAGCGATCGAGGTGTACACGAGCAAGCAGAACCAGCAGAACCGCCCGTTCCCGCGCACGCACGACCAGGTGCTCCGGTTCTTCGAGGGCTTCGACCTGGTCGAACCGGGCCTGGTCGGCTGCGCGATGTGGAACCCCGAGGGCGTCGGCGACATGTCCGACAGCCCGGCGGTCAACTCCCTCCCGTACGCCGGCGTGGGCCGGAAACCGTAGGTCTCCGCGCTTCCGGCGCACCGGCCGCCCGGCCGGGGCCGGGCGGCCGTGCGGATCACCGCAGCGAGAACGTCGCCAGGTTCACCGGCCCGTCGAACGTCAGGTACACGTCGTGCCGGCCGCTCGCCTTCGCCAGTGCCGCGGTCGCCGTCGCGTACGCGTACCGGTCGCCGGTCGAGGGAACCGGGACCGTGCCCAGCACGCGGCCGGACGGCGAGTCGAGGCGGACCGTGATCTTCGTCGTGCCGGCCTCCGCCTTGGACGCCGACGCCGTGAACTTCTGCGGGCCGCCCAGTGCGACGTCCTTGAACGCCAGCCAGCTGCCGGCGGTCGCCGCGACGGACGTGCCCGCCACCTTCGCCGTGTCCGTCAGCGTCGTCCCCTGGTAGGCGTCGAAGTTCTCCGCCTGCGTCGTGTGGGTCAGGTCCCGGGCCGGGATCCGCTCCCCCGCGACGTAGACCGGCCGCGAGCCGGCCACGTCGGTGGCGTTGCGGCCGACCGAGAAGTCGTAGACCCCGCTCTCCACCACGGACTTCCCGCGCGTGACGTCCCAGAAGGCCAGGTCCGCCACCGGCACGTCGAACCGCACCGTGCGGGTCTCCTTCGGCGCCAGGGTGAGCTTCGAGAAGTCACGCAGCTGCTTCACCGGCTGCTGGACGCGGGACTGCCGCGCGCTCGAGTAGAGCTGGACGACGTCGGACCCGGTGCGGGCGCCGGTGTTCGTCACGTCGACGCTCACCTGGACCTTCCCGCCGGACTGGGACACGCGCACGCCGTCGTAGCGGAAACTGGTGTAGCTGAGCCCGTAGCCGAACGGGAACAGCGGCTTCCCGCGGTAGTACTGGTACGTCATCCCGGTCTTCGCGATGTCGTAGTCGAGGATGCCCGGCAGCCCCGCGTCGGAGGCGTACCAGGTCTGGGTGAGCCGCCCGCTCGGGTCCTTGTCGCCGAAGAGCACGTCGGCGACGGCGTGCCCGGTTTCCTGCCCGGCGTGGCTGGTCCACAGGATGCCGGGCACCGACAGCGTGTCCCAGCCGGTCGTCGGGTAGCTGTTCTCCACCACGACGACGGTGTGCGGGTTCGCCTTCTGCACCGCCTCGATCAGCGCGCGCTGCGCCGGGGCGAGCTCGGTGCTCGTGCGGTCGTTCGCCTCGCGGCCGTTGATGAACGGCATGCTGCCGACCACGACGACGGCGGTGTCCGCGTCCTTGGCCGCGGCGACCGCGCTGCCGACACCGCTGGTCAGCACGTCCCGGCCGAACTTCGTCGCGTGCGCGGCGTCCGGGGAGGAGATCGTCAAGACGCCGTCCGCGCCGACGACGGCGAACTTGTTCGGGCCGAACCACGGCTCGTTCACCTCGTTGCCGGCGTACTCGAGCACGTAGCTGCCGTCCGGCTGCGCGTCCAGCTTCAGCTGCTGCTGCACGAACCAGCCCGCCGGCTGGTCGACGTCGTTGACCAGCGCGCCGCCGGAGTAGCTGAGGAACTTGCCGTTCGCGGCCGCCCGCAGCGTGTTCTTGCCCGCCCCCCAGTCGTAGACGTCGAAGGATTCGGCGGTGCCCGCGACGGTCCCGCCCGCGGTCACCTTGCCGGTGGTGGCGGGCGCCGTGAGGTACTTGCCGGTCGAGAGGTCCTTCAGCGCGATCCGGTCCACGCCTTCGGACGAAGCGACCGTGCCCGCCGAGCCGAGCCGCTCCTTGATGCCCTGCACCGGGGTGACCTTGTACTGCATCGCGCCGGCGTACCAGTCTTCGTACAGCGTGTTCGAGAGCGGGCCGACGACCGCGATCTTCTTGTTCTTCGCCGGGTTCAGCGGCAGCGCGCCGCCGTTGTTGCGCAGCAGCACGATCTGCTCGTCGGCGGTCTTGCGCGCCAGCGCCTGGTGCTCCGGCGAGTTGATGACGGCCGGGGTGATCTTCGCGTAGGGGTTGCGTCCCGGCGGGTCGAACTCGCCGAGCCGGAACCGCAGCGAAAGCAGGTGGCGGTCGGCGTTTTCGACGTCGGCCATGGTCAGCAGGCCCTTGCTCAGGGCCTCCTTGACCGCGGCGGTGGTGATCGAGCCGTCGGTGTCGTTGTCGGTGAAGCTGTCGAGCCCCGCCTTGATCGCCGCCGCGTCCCCTTCGGCCTTGGTGGCGTAGTACTTCTCCGAGTTGACCAGGTTGGACGGCGCGCCGGCGTCGCTGACGACGGCGATGTCCTGCGGCGCCCACTTCCGCAGCGCGCCGTCGAGGTCCGGGCTCACGTGGTTGGGGCGGCCGTTGACCAGGTTGTACGACGGCATGACGGCGTTGGCCGCGCCCGCCTGCAGCGGGATCTTGAACGCCTGCTCGTCGTAGTCGTGCAGGATCTTCGGCGGCACCGAGGAGTTGCTGGTGTCGCGGTTGACCTCGTTGTTGTAGGCGAGGAAGTGCTTCAGCGTCGGGGCGGCCTGCAGGTACCGCGGGTCGTCACCCTGCATGCCACGGCCGTAGGCGGTCGCGAGCTCGCCGGTGAGATGCGGGTCCTCGGAGTAGCCCTCCTCGTTGCGGCCCCACCGCGGGTCGCGCAGCAGGTTCACCACCGGGGCCCACAGGTTGAGGCCCCACAGCGTCGGGTTGCGGACGTTGAAGCCGCGGGCCTCCTGCCCGACGGCCGCGCCCACCTGCTTCACCAGCGCCGGGTTCCAGGTGGTTGCCAGGCCGATGGCCTGCGGGAACACGGTGCCGTCGGCCTTGACGACGGCACCTTTGTTGTCGTAGTCGGTCGACCAGGCGACGCCGTGCAGGGCTTCGGTGCCGGTCTTGAAGACCCCGATGCCGAGGCGCGGGATGGCCGGCTCGTACTGGTGCAGCAGCGAGATCTTCTCGTCCGCCGTCAACCGGGACAGCAGGTCGTCGATCCGCGTCGCCAGGGGCAGTGACGGATCGCGGAAGGGTGGTGGCGGTGCCGCGAGCGCCGGCGACGAAGCCAGCAGCAGGGTCGCGGCCACCGCCGGGAACAGGGCACGGCGGATGAGGGACAAGCGCACGGACGGCCTCCGAATCGTCGAATCGTTTCGACGGCGTGGCGCGGAACATTCGCGTCGAACGGCGGGGAACCCGACGACTATTACAGCCGTGTGAGCGCGCGGTCAAGAGTCGCTGGGAACGCTCCCAGACCCTTCGACGGGATGCCGTCGCGGCCGCGCTGAGCTGCAAAAAGAACGTTCAACAGGGACTTTCGATAATTTCGACGAAGACGTCTGTTGTCGAATAACCGTCGAATACCGGCAAACGGCGAATGATGCTTGTGTTTCGGGCGGGTGTCACTTACCTTCGTGCCATCGTCGATGCGCTTCGACACCGAACTCCCGTCCATCCCCTCCCCGTCCCCAGGAGGCCGCCCGTGGTCACGATCAACGACGTCGCCAACGCGGCCGGGGTCGCTCCCAGCACGGTGTCGTACGTGATCAGCGGCAAACGCTCAATTTCGCCGAAGACCCGGCGGCTGGTCGAGGACAGCATCCGCAAGCTCGGCTACCACCCGCACGCCGGGGCGCGGGCGCTGGCCAGCAGCAAGACCAACGTGCTCGCGCTGGTCGTGCCGCTGCGCACGGACCTCAACGTCGCCGTCGTGATGGAGTTCGTCGCCTCGGCGGTCACCGCGGCCCGCGCGCACGACCACGACCTGCTGCTGCTCACCAAGGACGAGGGACCCGCCGCGCTGCAGCGGGTGGCGTCCTCGGCGATCGCCGACGCCCTGATGGTGATGGACGTCGAAACCGCCGACCCGCGGGTGCCGATGCTGCTGGCCCTCGACCTGCCGGTGGTGCTCATCGGCGTGCCCGACCACCCGGCCGGGCTGAGCTGCGTCGACCTCGACTTCACCGCGGCGGCCTCGGCCTGCGTCGCGCACCTGGCCGAGCTCGGCCACCGCTCGATCGCGCTGATCGGCCCGTCCCCGGCCGTCTACCGCCGCGGCACGAGTTACGCGACGCGGTTCCTCCGTGGCTTCGACGAAGCCACGAAGAGCCGTGACCTGCGTGCGGCCTCGCACGCGTGCGCCCACTCCTACGAGGCGGTGAGCGCCTGCCTCGACGAGCTGCTCGCCGCCGAGCCCGGCCTGACCGGCCTGGTCGTGCACAACGAGGCCGTGCTGCCCGGGCTGCTGTCGGACCTGCGCCACCGCGGCCTGCGGGTGCCCGAGGACATCTCGGTCATCGCCGTGTGCCCGGACAGCATGGCCGAGCAGCACGTCGTCTCGCTGACCAACGTGGCCATCCCGGCCGAAGAGGTCGGCACCCAGGCCGTCGAAATGACCATGCGCCGGCTCGCCGGCCACACCACCCCGGAGGTCCGGCTGCTCGGACCCCGCCTGACCCGGCGCGAAAGCACCGCGTCGCCGCGCCCTTGCCCATCCGGCCAAAAGTAGGCCGCCCCCGTGGACACGTAACCGTTGCTACCAAGTCGTTCGGCCGTGGCTGTGGCCGGATTGGCAAGGATCAACACAGACCGGTTCTGCTCCGCCGCCGAAGGAGAATCACCATGCCCGTAGTCCGTCGCGCCCTCGTCCTCACCGCGAGCGCCACGAGTGCCGCGCTGCTGGCCGCCTGCAGTCCCAGCCCGGCCCCGTCCGCACCCGGCGGCGCCGATGCCCCGGCCGCCACGTCGATCACCGAACTCGACTACTACGCCGACGAGCAGGGGTCCGCCGCCTGGCAGAAGATCCTCGACACCTGCGCCACGCAGACCGGGATCAAGATCGAGCGCCAGAAGGTGCCGACGGCCCAGATGCTGCCGAAGGTCCTGCAGGGCGCCAGCTCGAAGACGCTGCCGAACCTGCTCTTCACCGACAACCCGACGCTGCAGCAGGTCGCCGCCACCGGCGCGCTGACCCCGCTGACCGACTACGGGATCACCACCGACGGCTACTACCCGGGCATCGCCAAGGCCGGCACCTACCAGGACAAGCTGTACGGCGTCGCCCCGGGCGTCAACGGCCTCGCGCTGATCTACAACAAGGACCTCCTGCAGGCCGCGGGCGTCGAGCCGCCGAAGACGTGGGACGAGCTGAAGACCGCCGCGGCGAAGCTGACCAAGGACGGCAAGTACGGCCTCTCCTTCTCCGCCATCTCGTCGGAAGAGGGCACCTGGCAGTTCCTGCCGTTCTTCTGGAGCAACGGCGCCGAACTGTCGCAATTGGACTCGCCGCAGGCGACGCAGGCGCTGCAGTACGTCACCGACCTGGTGAACTCGGGTTCGGCGTCGAAGTCCGTGGTGACCTGGAGCCAGAACGACGTCGCCGACCAGTTCGTCAGCGGCAACACGGCGATGATGATCAACGGGTCGTGGAACATCGCGCGGCTCGACGAGCAGAAGTCGCTGCACTACGGCGTCGTCCCGATCCCGGTGCCGCAGGCCGGCGGCAAGCCTGTGGTCGCGCTCGGTGGTGAGGTCGGCGCCGTGCCGGTGACCAGCGGGCCCGCCCAGCAGGCGGCCGGCAAGGTGCTCTCCTGCATCCTCTCCGAGCCGACGATGCTCGAGTGGAGCAAGGCGCACGCCTACATCCCGTCGAAGACGGCGGTGGCCCAGAAGTTCGGCACCGAGCAGCCGTCGATGCAGGCGTTCGTCGACGAGGTCGGCACGGCCCGCTCCCGCACCGCCGAACTCGGCGAGAAGTACCCGAAGGTCTCGCAGGCGCTGGCCGACGCGCTCCAGGCGGCGCTGACCGGGAAGACCCCGGTCGACCAGGCCCTCAAGGCCGCCCAGCAGGCGAGCGGCTCGTGACGGTCGCCACCGCCCCGAGGGTCTCGGCCTCACCCCGCGCGAGCCGGAGGTCCCGCCGGGACAGCCGGTTCGCCGCGTGGGCGTTCCTGCTGCCCGCGGTGGCCTACGTCGTCGTGTTCTTCGGCTATCCCCTGGCCGCGAACCTGGTGATGAGCACGCAGAACTACACGGTGAAGTCGTTCTACACCGGCGAAGCACCCTTCGTCGGCATCGAGAACTACTCCGCCGTGCTGAGCAATCCGCTGTTCTCGACCGCGGCGCTCAACACGGTGCTGTTCACCGCCGGGTCGATCGTCTTCCAGTTCGGCATCGGCTTGGCGCTCGCGGTGTTCTTCAACGGCCGGTTCCTCGGCAGCGCGCTGCTGCGGTCGCTGCTCCTGCTGCCGTGGCTGCTGCCGCTGGTGGTCAGCGGCGCGGTCTGGCGGTGGATGTTCGACCAGGACCACGGCGTGCTCAACGCGGGCCTGCGGTTCCTGGGGTTCGACGCGGTGCCGTGGCTGAGCAGCACGAGCTGGGCGCTGCCGGCGGTGATCATCACCAACATCTGGATCGGCATCCCGTTCAACCTGGTGATCCTGCACGGCGGGCTGCGCGCGATCCCGGCGTCGCTCTACGAGGCCGCGGCCCTGGACGGCGCCGGTGCGTGGCAGCGGTTCCGGCACGTCACCTGGCCGCTGCTGCGGCCGGTCACCGGGATCGTGCTCATGCTCGGACTGGTCTACACGATCAAGGTGTTCGACGTGATCATGGTCGTCACCGGCGGCGGACCGGCCGGTTCGACCCAGACGCTCACCACGTGGTCCTACCGGCTGTCCTTCCAGGACTTCGCGTTCGGGCAGGGCGCCGCGGTCGGCAACGTCCTCATCGTGGTGGCGACGGTCTTCGGGCTGCTGTACCTGCGTTCGGCGAGGGCGACCCTGGCGGAGGCGGCATGAAGACGGCGAACTGGCCGCGGACGGTGGCCGGCGTGCTGATCGTGGCGGTGCTGCTGTTCCCGCTGTACTGGATGGTCAACGCGTCGCTGCAGCCCAGCGGCGCGCTGCTGCGCCCGGACCCCGCGTTCTTCCCCGTCGGCGGCACGCTGGACGGCTACCGCAAGGCCCTCTCGACGCAGGGACCGAACCTGCTCTCCAGCGTCGTCGTCGCGCTCGGCACGGTGCTCGTCTCGCTGCTGGTGGCGGCGCCCGCGTCGTACGCGCTGGCCCAGCTGAAGGTGCGCGGCGGCCCGGCGCTGGTGTTCGTGCTGCTCATCGTGCAGATGATCCCGGGCATCGTGATGGCCAACGCGCTCTACACCGTGTTCAGCAACCTCGGCCTGATCGACAACTACCTCGGGCTCGTGCTCGCCGACTCCACCGCGACCATCCCGTTCGCCATCCTGCTGCTGCGGGCTTTCATGATCTCCGTGCCGAAGGAGCTGACCGAAGCGTCCCGGGTGGACGGTGCCGGGTACTGGCGCACCTTCGGCTCGATCATCCTGCCGGTCAGCCGCAACGCGCTGGTCACCGCCGGGCTGTTCTCGTTCCTGTTCGCCTGGGCGGACTTCCTGTTCGCCGTCACCCTGACCACCGGGCAGTCGTTCGAACCCATCACCGTGGGCATCTACCGGTTCGTCGGCAACCAGTCCGCCGACTGGAACGGGATCATGGCCACCGCCGTCCTCGCCGCGATCCCCGCGGCCGTCCTGCTCGTCGTCGCCCAGCGCTACGTCGTCGCCGGGCTGACCAGCGGCGCCGTCAAAGACTAGTTTTCCCAAGGAGACCTCGTGATCGCCACGACCGAAGACGGCCGCTCGCTCGAAGTCAGCGTGCGGCACGAGGTGCTGCGCATCGAGCCGTGGGGCGCCGACAGCCTGCGCGTGCGCGCCGGCCGGCACCGCATCCTCGACGACGTCCCGGGTGCGCTGCTGCCCGCGAAGCCGTCGGCCGCCACCGCGGAGACCGACGGGCGGCACGGCCGGGTGGTCAACGGCGCGCTCACCGCGATCGTCGAGATCGCCGACACCGACACCGGCATCGACGCGCAGCTGCGGTTCGTCCGCACGGACACCGGCGAGGAGCTGCTCGCCGAGCAGCGCGCGCACTTCTGGTGGCCCGGCGCGCGGCTGTTCATGCCCTCGCGCAACGGCTACGGCCGGCTGGAACAGCGCTTCAGCGCCTACGACGACGAGCGGATCTACGGGCTCGGGCAGCACACGCACGGCCGGCTCGACCAGAAGGGCCTCGTGCTCGACCTGGTGCAGCGCAACGCCGAGGTGTCGGTGCCGTTCCTGCTCTCCAGCCGCGGCTACGGGTTCCTGTGGAACAGCCCGGCCGTCGGCCGGGTCGAACTGGCCGCCAACGGCACCCGCTGGGTCGCCGACGACGCGCGTCAGCTCGACTACTGGGTCACCACCGGCGACGGTCCGCGCCAGATCCTCGGCCACTACGCCGACGCGACCGGCCACGCGCCGATGCTGCCGGAGTGGGCGGCCGGGTTCTGGCAGTCGAAGCTGCGCTACCGCACGCAGGAAGAGCTGCTTTCCGTCGCGCGGGAGTACCACGAACGCGGGCTGCCGCTGTCGGTGATCGTGGCGGACTTCTTCCACTGGACGCACCTCGGCGACTGGAAGTTCGACCCGGCCGAGTGGCCCGACCCGGCCGGGCTGGTGCGCGAGCTCGCCGAACTCGGCGTCAAGCTGATGGTCTCGGTGTGGCCGTCGGTGAACCCGCTCTCGGAGAACTACCGCGAGCTGCACGAACAGGGTCTGCTGGTGGCCGCCGAGAGCGGCGTCCCGGCGCACGCGCCGTGGAAGGACAAGGGGTTCGGCGTCGAGATGCCGGTGGCGTTCTACGACGCGACCAACCCCGAGGCGCGGCGGTTCGTCTGGAGCAAGGTCAAGGAGAACTACTACGACCTGGGCGTGCGGGCGTGGTGGCTGGACGGCGACGAGCCGGAGATCCAGCCCGGCCACCCGCACAACCTCGGCTTCCACGCCGGCCCGGGTGCCGAGGTGTTCAACCTCTACCCGCAGGTCAACGCGCAGACGTTCCACGACGGCATCCGCGCCGAGGGCGACGACGAAGTGGTGCTGCTGTCCCGCTCGGCGTGGGCGGGCAGCCAGCGCTTCGGGGCGGCGCTCTGGTCGGGTGACGTCGGGGCGACGTGGGCGTCGCTGCGCGCGCAGGTCCGGGCCGGGCTGAACGTGGCACTGGCCGGAATCCCCTGGTGGACGACGGACATCGGCGGCTTCCACGGCGGCGACCCGGAGTCGCCGGAGTACCGGGAGCTGATGGTCCGCTGGTTCTCCTACGGGGTGTTCTGCCCGCTGTTCCGCCTGCACGGCTTCCGCGACCCGCGCCCGGCGTTCGGGCCGGAGATGACCGGCGGCCCGAACGAGGTCTGGTCGTTCGGCGAGCCGGCGTACGCGGCGATCACCGAGTCACTGCGGCTGCGGGAGCGGCTGCGGCCGTACCTGATGGAGCAGATGCGGGTGGCCCACGAGCAGGGCGTCCCCCCGATGCGGCCGGTGTTCGTCGACTTCCCGGCCGACCCGGCCGCCTGGGACGTGGACGACCAGTTCCTGCTCGGGCCGGACGTGCTGGTGGCACCGGTGCTCGAACCCGGGGTCACCGCGCGGACGGTGTACCTGCCGGCGGGGGCGACGTGGACGGACGCGGTGACCGGCGCCCGGTACGAAGGCGGCGACCGGATCGAGGCGGCGGCGCCGCCGGAGCGGATCCCGGTGTTCCTCCGCGACGGGGCTGACCTGCCGATCCGCGCGGAGTAGCTCACTCCGCCCGCAGCTCGGCCCATCGTTGCGGCTCGGGCTCACCCGGTGCCCAGCCCGGCGGCCAGGTCCGGACGACGCGCGCATCCGTCCGGACCTGGGCTCCGGTGAAGTCGAACCCGCCCGCCGTCACGGCCGTGAAGTCCGCGTGGCCGCTGAAGCGGGCTCGGGTGAAAAGAGCCCCGGCGGCGAACCGGCTGCCGGAGAACAGCGTGCGGCCGGCGAACCTGGTCGCCTCGAACGAGACCTCGTCGCCGAAGGTCGCCGAGGTGAAGTCCGTGCGGGCCGAGAACCGGGCGGCGTCGAACCACGTCGGGCCGCAGGCGGTGACGCCGGCGAAGTCGGCGGTGCCGGTGAAGGTCGCGTTCTCGAAGTCGGCGCCCGTCTCGAACCGTGCGCCGGCGAAGAAGGCGTGGCGGGCGAAGCACGATCCTTCGAAGCTCACCAAACCGGTGAAGACAGCCTCGCCGAAGTGGGCGTCGCCGGCGAACCGCACGGCGTGGAAGCGTGCGTCGCGGACTTCGCAGCCGCGCAGGTCGACGGCGTGGAGCACGAGGCGGTCCAGCTCGAGGTCCATCCCGGGCCAGAACCGCGGGGACCCCGGGCGCAAGCGTGGCACCAGGAGCCGCCACAGCTCGGCCTGCCACGCCGGCGGGTCCGGCCACTCGTACCGGAATCCGGCGAGGATCTCGCCGACGCACTCCTGGCGGCGCGTGGGGTCACCGTCGGCGAATCCGGCGAAGGAGGCGAGCGCGGCCAGCCGGGCGGCGTGGTCGTCGGCCAGCAGCCGGGCCGCGACCTCCTCGGGGACCGGCTCCGGCGGTGCCGACGGGGTCAGCACCTCGGCGGGCCGGTCGCGGCGCAGGAGCAGCCACGCCGTGACCGCCCCGGACACGGCGCCGATCAACGCCAGGACCGCGAACGGCGTGACAGTGGACATACCCGGAATTGTCCCGGCCACGGCCAGCGAATTTAAGTGGACCGGTGAGTCCGAAGTCGACCCCGAAGGGCGACGGGACGCGGCAGCGGATCATCGAAGACGCAAGAGCCGGCTCTTCCACTACTTCCCGGACGGCAAGGACGAGCTCCTGCTCTAAGCGGCGCTCGACGTCGGCATCGGGAACCTGCGGGCGAGCGGGAACCGGTGAGCCCGGTTCCCGCTCCCGGGATCAGGCGGACTTGATCGCGGAGATCTCGAACTCCAGCGTGACCTTGTCGCTCACCAGCACGCCGCCGGTCTCGAGCGCGGCGTTCCAGGTGATGCCGTAGTCCTTGCGGCTGATCGTGGTGGAGCCCTCGAAGCCGATCCGGTCGTTGCCGAACGGGTCCTTCGCGGAGCCCTCGAACTCGAACGGGACGGTCACCGAGCGGGTGACGTCCTTGATGGTCAGGTCGCCGGTGACGTCGAAGCTGGTGTCGCCGGTCTGCTTGATCTCGGTCGAGGTGAAGGTGATCTGCGGGTATTCGTCCATCGACAGGAAGTCGTTGCTCTTCAGGTGCCCGTCGCGGTCGGCGTTGCGGGTGTCGATGCTGTGGGCCTGGATGGTCACCTGGACGCTCGACTTCTCCGGCGCGTCGCCGTCGATGGTCGCGGCGCCGGTGAACTCGTTGAAGCTGCCGCGCACCTTGGTCACCATGGCGTGCCGGGCGACGAACCCGATCCGCGAGTGGGCGGCGTCGAGGGTGTATTCGCCGGTCAGCTGGGGGTAGGTGGTCGCGCTGGTCATCGCTGTTCTTCTCTCCTCGTGGTGGCGCCCCCCTGTGATTGAGGGTTCAACGACACTGTACTCACTTTGGCTGGTTGCGCAAGCAAGCTTTCGGTAGAGTCGCCGGTATGGGTGAACTGTCCGCGCTCGACCCCGACGAAAGCGCGTTCTGGCGGCCGCTGATGCGCATCATGACCGCGCTGCCGCGAGCGCTCGAAGACCAGTTCCTGCCCGACACCGGGCTCGCGATCACCGACTACGGGGTGCTGGTCGCGCTGTCCGAAGCCCCGGATCACCTGCTCCGCATCTCGGCGCTGGCCGCGACCACGGGGCTGTCGCTGAGCCGGATCAGCCGGGTCGTCGACGACCTGACGCGCCGTGGCCTGGTCGAGAAGCGCCGCTGCGCGGAGGACGGCCGCGCGTCCAACGCCGTGCTGACCGAGGCGGGATTGGCCAGACTGGAGGCGGCCTACCCGGGCCACCTCGCCCGCGTGCGGGCGTCGGTGTTCGACCACCTGAGCGCCGAGGACATCCGCACGGCCGGGCCGGTGCTGGCCCGGCTGGCCGCGGCACTGGACGCCGCTCCCCCGACCGACGACTGCTGAGGACGCCGATGACCGACAAGGGCGAGTACAAGCGCGACCTGAACTACCTGCCGGACCGCATCACGGCCGACGGCCGCGACGGCTGGCCGGTCGAGCCGGACCGCTACCGGCTGGTGGTGGCGCGGGCGTGCCCGTGGGCCAACCGCGCGGTGATCGTGCGCCGGCTGCTGGGCCTCGAGCCGGTCCTGTCGATGGGCATCGCGGGCCCGGTGCACGACGAGCGCAGCTGGAGCTTCGACCTCGATCCGGACGGGCGCGACCCGGTCCTCGGCATCGAGCGCCTCCAGGAGGCGTTCTTCAAGCGCGACCCGGGCTACCCGCGCGGCATCACGGTGCCGGCGTTCGTCGACATCCCGAGCGGCCAGGTCGTCACGAACGACTTCGCGCAGATGACGCTGGACATGTCGACGGAGTGGACGGCGTACCACCGCTCCGGCGCGCCGGAGCTGTATCCGGAGAAGCTGCGGGGCGAGATCGACGACGTGGCGCAGAAGGTGTTCACCGACGTCAACAACGCGGTGTACCAGTGCGGGTTCGCCCGGTCCCAGGAGGCGTACGAGCACTCGTACCGCAAGTTGTTCGCCCGGCTCGACTGGCTTTCGGAGCGGCTGGGGGACCAGCGGTACCTGGTGGGCGACACGATCACCGAAGCGGACATCCGGCTGTTCACGACGCTGGTGCGGTTCGACGCGGTGTACCACGGCCACTTCAAGTGCAACCGGCAGAAGCTCACCGAGCTGCCGGTGCTGTGGGCGTACACGCGCGACCTGTTCCAGACGCCGGGGTTCGGCGACACGATCGACTTCGCCCAGATCAAGGAGCACTACTACGTCGTGCACAAGAACGTGAATCCGACGGGGATCGTCCCGCTGGGCCCGGACGCGTCGGGCTGGCTCACCCCGCACGGCCGCGAAGAGCTGGGCGGCCGCCCGTTCGGCGACGGGACGCCGCCGGGGCCGCCGCCCGCCGGCGAGAGGGTGCCCGCGCTCTGAGATCTTGGCTACGGTGATCGCCATGGAACGCCTGCGCGATCGCCGAGTCCTGGTCACCGGCGCCGGTTCCGGCATCGGCCGGGCCACCACGCTCCGCCTGATGGAGGAGGGTGCCCAGGTCATCGGCACCGACGTCTCCGAAGAGGGCCTGTTCGGCACCCAGGAAGCCGCTCCCATCGGCGGCCTGACGACGTACGTCATGGACGTGGCCGACGAGGCATCGGTGGAATTCGGGGTGAAGTCGGCGGTCGACGTGCTCGGCGGCCTCGACGTCCTGGTCAACGCGGCCGGGATCCTGCTGGCGTCGCACACGCACGAGACGTCGCTGGAGCTGTGGAACCGGGTGCTGGCGGTGAACCTGACGGGCACGTTCCTGGTGACGCGCGCGGCCCTGCCGTCGCTGCTGGCCTCGGACAACGGCGTGGTGGTGAACTTCAGTTCGACATCGGCATCGTTCGCCCACCCGTACATGGCGGCGTACAGCGCGAGCAAGGGCGGCATCCAGGCGTTCACGCACTCGCTGGCCCTGGAGTACGGCAAGCAGGGCCTGCGCGCGGTCAGCATCGCCCCGGGAAGCGTGAAGAGCGGCATCACGGACTCGGCGGCGAGCTGGCTGCCCCAGAACATCGACTTTTCCCTGTTCGGGCGCTTGCTGCCGCTCCTGCCGACGGAGTTGACGACGGAGGTGGGCAACGCGGTGGCGGGCCCGGAGACGGTGGCGGGAGTGGTGGCGATGCTGGCCTCGGACGACGGCAAGTTCATCACGGGCACGGAAATCCGCATCGACGGCGGCACGCACACCTGAGCCGCTTCGGCGACCTTGGTTTCCGGGGCGATCCCCGGCAAAGGCCGGCTCAGCGGGACCTGACGGCGGCGGCGTACCTCGTGGAGAGCACCTCGAGCCGCTCGGTCAGTTCCGGGGGTGACTCCACCTCGAACGGCACGTCGAGCATCCCGACGACGAACGCCACGATGTCCCACGAATCCGACGCCAGCTCCAGCCGGCAGCTCCGCGAGTCGATCGGTGTCACCTCGCCTTCGACGCGGCCCGCCACCGCCGCGGCCGGCGCGTGGAGCTTCAGCACCGCGCGGTAGGGCCACATCTCCCGGCCCATCTTCCGGGTCAGGTACGCCGTGAGGTCGCCGTCCGGGGGGTCGCGGTGAGCGAACCGGGGTCCGTTGGGTGTGCGCAGGGACAGGCGGTCCGCGCGGAAGGTGCGCCAGTCCCTGCGGCCGGTGTCCCAGCCGACCAGGTACCAGCGCCGTCCCCAGGACACCAGGCGATGGGGCTCCACCGCCCGGCGTGACGAGGTGCCGTCGTGGCTGACGTAGTCGAAGCGCAGCGTTTCTGCCGCGCGGATCGCCGCCGAAACCCGGGTGAGCACCGCCGCCGCCACCTCCGGGCCGCGCACCGGCAACGCCAGCATGCTCGCCTCCAGCGCCGCGACGCGGTGGCGCAGCCGGGACGGAAGGACCCGCGAAAGCTTGCTCAGCGCCCGCAGCGACGCCTCTTCCGAGCCGGACGTGTGCAGGGCGATCGTCACCGCGACGGCCTCGTCGTCGTCCAGCAGCAACGGGGGCAGCTCGGCCCCGGCGCCGAGCCGGTAACCGCCGGCGGGCCCCATCGCCGCGTGCACCGGGTAGCCCAGCGCCCGCAGCCGGTCGACGTCGCGGCGCACCGTGCGCGTCGTCACGCCGAGGCGGTCCGCGAGCTCGGTACCCGGCCAGTCCCGGTGCGCCTGCAGCAGCGGCAGCAGCCGGAGCAGCCGGCCGGAGGTTTCGCGCATTCCCGAAGACTGCCAGACGTCGAGGACCGAAGCTGTCCTACACGGGCGAGAGGGTCGCCGCATGGATCCCTTCCACCTCGACGTCCCCCAGCGAGACCTCGACGAGCTCCACGACCGCCTGGCCAAGACCCGCTGGCCGGGCGAGCTACCCGGCGCCGGCTGGGACTACGGCGTCAGCCAGGCCTACCTCGCCGAGCTCGCCGAGTACTGGCGAACGAGCTTCGACTGGCGGGCCCAGGAAGCCCGGCTCAACGCCCACCCCCAGTTCACGACCACCATCGACGGCCAGCGCATCCACTTCCTGCACGTCCGCTCCCCCGAGCCCGGCGCCACCCCGCTGATCATGACCCACGGCTGGCCGAGCACGGTCGCCGACTTCCTCGACGTCCTCGGGCCGCTCACCGACCCCCGCGCCCACGGCGGCGACCCGGAGGACGCCTTCCACGTGGTCGCGCCGTCGGTGCCCGGGTTCGCCTTCTCCGGCGCGACCGGAGCACCGGGCTGGAACACGCGCCGGACCGCCCGGGCCTGGGCCGAGCTGATGCGGCGGCTCGGCTACGAACGCTACGGCGCCCAGGGCGGCGACTTCGGCAGCATCGTCTCCCCCGAGCTCGGCCGTGTCGCTCCCGAAGCGGTGCTGGGCGTGCACGTCAACGCCGTCGCCAACGCCGGGGTGCCGACCGCTCCCGGTGATCTCGACCGGCTGTCCGAAGAGGACCGGAAACGGGCGCGGGAGAACGAAACCTGGTGGTACGCCCACTCCGGCTACGCCACGCAGATGGCCACCCGCCCGCAGACCCTGGCCTACGCGCTCAACGACTCCCCCGCCGGGCAGCTGGCCTGGAACCTCGAGTGGTTCGTCGACTGGGACCCCACGGCCACGAACCAGACACCGGTGAGCCGGGACGCCATCCTGACGAACGTGACGATCTTCTGGCTCACCGGCACCGCCGGCTCGGCCGCGCGCCTCTACCTGGAGGCCGGCCAGGACGGCTGGGGCGAGCGGCCCGCCCCCTCCGGCGTCCCGACCGCCGTGGCGAACTTCCGGGGCGACCACGCGCTCCGGGGGCTGGCCGAGCTGTCGAACACGGTGACGAGGTGGTCGGAGTACGACACCGGTGGGCACTTCGCGTCCCTTCAGGCGCCGGAAGTCCTGGTGGGCGACATCCGGGAATTCTTCCGAGAGCTCAAGGGCAGCGAGCGAGTCGGCCGGACGACCCCACCACTGTCCCCTGTGGACACGTGATGGTGCCGCTTCCGCCCGGTCGCCGTCGCGGCTTCGAGCACCGCGGCCGCAGGACCAGCCGCTTCGTCGTGCGGGTGGAACGACATCGGCTCGTCCGTGGCCACCTCAGATCTCGCGGCGGCGCCGCCGGTCCACGGCGCCGTCGAGCAGCGGCCGCAGCTCCGCGACCACCGTGTCGAGCGGTGCGACGTCCTGGTGTGCCCTGGCCAGGACGATCGCGCCCTCGAGGGTGCTGAGCATCAGCACCGCCAGTGACGTGCTGCGGGCCGGGGGGACGCCCAGCTGCTCGAGGGTGGCAGCGACCGGGCGTTGCCAGCCGTCGAAGGCCTTGCCGACGGCTTCCCGCAGTTCGTCGCTGGTCGCGGCCGTGTCGGCGACCGTCGCCACCAGCGGGCAGCCCGCGTCGAAGCCCGCCGTCGTGAACTCGTCGCGCCACTGGGCCGCCATGGCCTCGAAGAGGTTGCCGGGGGTCGGATCCTCGAGCTTCGCCGCGACGCGCGCCACCCGCCGGGCGGCGTAGTCGCCGGCCCAGGCGACGGCTTCGGCGATCAGCTGGTCCTTACCGCCGGGGAAGTAGTGCTGCAGGGACCCCCGCGGCGCTTCGGCGTGGGCGACCACGTCCCGCATGCCGGTCGCCCCGACACCGTGGATCCGCACCAGCTGCGCGGCGCTGAGCACCATCCGCTCGCGCGGTGTCCTGGTCATCGACCGCCTCCTTCATGACGTCCGTCATGGTAGCCCAGTCCGGCACGACCAGGGCGAAGTCCCGCTCGCCGCGCTCGTAGGCGGGCACCGGGCGGAAGCCTTGACCCAGCAGGAGCGCCTCGGCTCCGGTGTTCCCGGCCGACACGGTGGCCCGCACGGTCCAGCCCGCCCAGCGCCCGGACGCCCACAGCCACCGGCTCAGCGCGCTGCCGATCCCCTGCCGCTGCCACGCGTCGGCGACGAGGATCCCGGCCTCCGCCTCACCCGGCGTCTCGGAGACCAAGTTGAGCAGCCCCACCGGCGTGCCCCCGCGGTAGGCGAGCAGCGCGACGCCCGCCGGTGGCCCGGCGAGCAGAAACCGCTGGTAACGCTCGAAAACGTCGGCCGGGCGGGCGGATCCGCCCATCATGAACCGGCGCCGGAGGCTGTCGGGCGAGCAGGCCGCGACGACGGCGGCGACACGCTCGCGGTCCACGTCCTCTATGACAGTGGTCATAGTGCCATGAGAGCACACCACCCGGGAGAACACACTATGACCGGCGTCATAGATCACCGCGGCGGTTCGCCCGCAAGCGCGGCGGGTACGTTGCCGTGGCCGCGCTCCCCCACCGCGAAAGGCGCCCCCCGATGCAGCTCTACGCCGAACGGCCGATCCGCCGTACCGCCCAGCTCGTGAGCGATCTCCTGGCCGTGCTGCTCGTCGTCTTCGCGGTGTGGCTGGCGACCTCGGTGTACGACGAAGTCATGAAGCTGCGGGCGCCCGGGGACGGGCTCGTCGACGCCGGCACCGGCCTGCGCGGCACCTTCGACTCCGCGGCGAACTCCGCCGACAGGATCCCGCTCGTCGGGGACGCGCTCGCGAAGGCCCTCCACGGCGGTTCGGACGTCGGGACCAAGCTCACGGACGCGGGCCGCTGGCAGATCGAAGCCGTCGAGAACCTGGCCTGGTGGATGGCGGCGATCATCATCGCGCTGCCGGTGCTGGCGCTGGTGGTGACCTGGCTCCCGCTGCGGTGGCGCTACACCCGCCGCGCCACGGCGGCCGCGAGCCTGCGGGCCCTCGGCGACGAAGGACTGGATCTGCTCGCGTTGCGGGCCCTGGCCACGCAGCCGTTGGGGCGCCTGGCTTCCGTCGGTGAGCCGGCCACCGGCTGGCGGGAGCGTGACCGGGGCGTCATCGAGAAGCTCGCCGGGCACGAACTGGCCCGGCACGGGCTCACCCCCTGAGCCGGAGGACTCCCCGCCGGGGCTCAGGACACCGGCGGGGAGACCTCCGCACTCCGCGGGCCGGAGAGCTCAGCCGACGGAGGGGCCCATCCCGAGGGACTGCGGCGTGCTGGCGTCCGGCGAGGGCTGGTGCAGGCCTTCGTCCAGCGGGCCGAACTCGGTCATCAGGGCCGCGCTGCCGCCCCACGGGGTCTGTTCCTCGGCGATCAGCGAGTTCGTCGTGAGCAGCAGGCCCGCGACCGAAGCACCGTTCTGCACCGCCGAACGGCACACCCGCAGCGGATCGACGACGCCCATCGAGACCATGTCGCCGTAGCGGTCGTGGAGCGCGTCGAAGCCCTCGTCGTCGCCCAGTTCCCGGGTCCGCGCGACGATCTCGTGGGCCGGGTGGCCCGCGTTGTGCGCGATCAGGAACGCCGGTTCGGCCAGGGCCCGCCGGACGATCTCGACACCGATCGCCTGGTCGCCCTCCAGCCCGAGGCCCTCCAACGCCTTCTCGGCGTGCAGCAGTGCCGCTCCCCCGCCGGCCACGATGCCCTCGGCCATCGCCGCCCGGGTCGCCGACAGGGCGTCCTCGACCCGGTGCTGCAGTTCCTTCAGCTCCGCCGGGGTGGCGGCGCCGACCCGGACGACCGCGACCTTGCCGGTCAGCGCCCCGATCCGCTCGGTCAGGACGTCCTCGTCGACGCCGAACTGCGCGCGCTCCAGCTCCGCCCGCAGCTGCCCGACCCGGAACTCCACGGCCTCCGAAGAACCCGCGCCGCCCACGATCGTGGTGCGGTTCTCGGTGACCCGGACCTGCTTGGCCCGGCCGAGGTGGTCGAGGGTCATCGTCTCCATCGTGAACCCGGACTGCCGCGAGAGCACCGCGCCGCCGACGATGGCCGCGAGGTCCTCCAGCTTGTGCAGCCGCCGGTCGCCGAAGCCGGGCGCGCGGACGGCGACCGACTGGAAGGTGCCGTTCATGTGGTTGTGCACCAGCATGGACAGCGCCGTGCCCTCGACCGTCTCGCCGATCACCACCAGCGGCCGGGGCGCGCGCATCACCTTGTCGAGCAGCGGCATCAGCTGCTGCACCTTGGTGATCTTCTCCGCGCACATCAGGATGTACGGGTCGTCGAGCACCGCTTCCAGCCGGCCCGGGTCGGTGACCAGGTACGGCGAGAGGTAACCGTTGTCGAACTCGAACCCTTCGACGAACTCGACGCTCATCCCGATCGACGGCGACTCCTCGACGGTCACCACCCCGCCGTCGCCGACGGTGTGCAGGGCCTTGGCGATCACCGCGCCGACGGCGTCGTCGTCGTTGGCCGAGATCGCCGCCACCCGCGCGTAGTCCTGTTCGGACACCACCGGGTGGGCCTGCTTCTCCAGGTGCGCCACCAGCAGGCCGACCGCGTGGTCGATGCCGCGTTTGACGAGCACCGGATTGCCGCCGGCCGAAATGGCCCGCATTCCTTCGCGGACGATCGCCTGCGCGAGCACGGTGGCCGTGGTGGTGCCGTCGCCGACGACGTCGTTCGTCTTGATCGCCGCTTCCTTGACCAGCTGCGCGCCCATGTTCTCGAACTGGTTCTTCAGGTGGATCTCGCGGGCGATGGTGACGCCGTCGTTGGTGACCACCGGCGAGCCGGTGATCTTCTCGATGATCACGTTGCGGCCCTTGGGGCCGAGGGTGGACTTGACCGCTTCGGCCAGCTTGTCGACGCCCGCCAGCAGCAGGTCGCGGGCGTCCGGGCCGAACCGCAGTTCCTTCGCCATGTGCGGTGCTCCTAGGGGGTGAGGATGGCCCGGCCGCGCACGCGTCCGGCGTCGAGGTCGGCCAGCGCGTCGAGCGCCGCGTCCAGGGGGTACTTCTTCGTGTGGAGGGTGACCTTCCCGGCCTGGGCGAGGACCATCAGCTCCGCCAGGTCGTTGTAGGTACCGACCAGGTTGCCGATGACGTTGCGTTCGGTGGAGATGATGTCGATCGTCGGGATCTCGATGTTCGAGCCGTAGCCGATGACGAAGTGCGACCCGGCGCGGCGGGTCATCGCGAAGGCGTCCTGCTGGGCGCCCTGCTCGGCGACGAAGTCGAGGACGACCTCGGCGCCGTGGCCATCGGTCAGGTCGAGCACCGCCTCGACCTGCTTGCCGTCGGCCAGCACCGTTTCGTCCGCTCCCAGGGTCGACGCCAGTTCGAGGGCGTCGGCGTTGCGGTCCACGACGATCACGCGGGCGGCGGTCAACGCTCGCAGTGACTGGATGCCGATGTGCCCGAGGCCGCCGGCGCCGTTGACGACGCAGGTGGTGCCCGGGTACAGGCGCGGCACGGCCTTGCGCACCGCGTGGTAGGCGGTGATGCCCGCGTCGGCGAGAGCGGCGACATCACCGGGCTGGGTCCCCGGGTCGAGCTTGATGCACGCCCGCGCCGACGTCAGCAGGTACTCCGCCATCCCGCCGTCGCTGTCGATGCCCGGGAAGCTCCCGCTGGGACAGTGCATGTCGTCGCCGGCGCGGCAGGCGTGGCACAGCCCGCACGTCGGCGTCGGGTGCAGGATGACCGTGTCGCCGACCTCGACGTTCGTCACCGCCGGGCCGACCTCGTGCACCCAGCCCGCGTTCTCGTGCCCGATCGTGTACGGCAGCTCGACCCCGGACTTCCCGGCCCACTGCTCCTCGATGATGTGCAGGTCGGTGCGGCAGACGCCGGCGCCGCCGATCTTGACCACGACGTCGAAGGGCCCGGTGGCGCGCGGCTCCGGGACGTCGTCGATCACCGGGTGCTCGTGGTACTTCTGCAGCCGCACGGCCTTCATCCCGTGCCCTCCTCTTCGCTGGTCAGGGCGTACCGCGCGCGCAGCATGCCGCGGCAGACGCCCGAGTTGGCCTCCATGCTGGTGCGCGTCAGCCGCGCGAAGGCGAGGTGCCGCTTCGCGTCGGCCGGGGCTACTGCGGCGCCGGTCGCGGGGTCGAGCAGCAGCGGGTCGCCGTCCTCGGCGGGCAGGCCGAGTTCGCGGCGACGGGCCCGCAACCGGTCGAGGTCCGGGCTCGGCGGGACATCGCCGAGGGTCAGCGATCGCGGGTCTCGACCGAGGGACCGGCAGACGCGGTCGGTGCCGGCCAGCACGGCCTTGCGGACGAAGTCGTGCCGCAGGGTGTCGAGTTCGTCGGCGGCTTCGCCCTCGAACGACGCCACGAACCCCTGCCGCGCGGCCACCCCGCGGTTGATGACGTCGGACGCGAAGTGGTCGTCGAGCCGGATGTCGAGCCCGGTCAGGCCCGGCACCCCGGCCGCGGCGTCGTAGGCGTCCGCCACCATCAGGAACGCGAAGTTGGGCGCGCAGAAGTACGTCGGCAGCCGCAGCCGGACGACGGCGTGGCCCGCGTCGCTCACCTCGCAGCGGGCCACGAACCCGAGGTCGGTGAGGGGTTCGTCCAGTTCGGGATCCCGGACCGTGCCCAGCGCCGCCCACACGGCGGCGCGGGCCCCGGTCACCAGCGTGGTCATGAGTTCGGCACGCCGACGGGCTCGACGTTTTTCGGATCCGCGAGCTTCAGCTCCTCGGGGACGTCGATGCCGTAGAGGCGGGCGGCGTTCAGCCCGAGGATCTTCTTCTTCTGGTCGACGGTCAGCGGCGCGAAGTCCGACAGCTCGTCGTCGGCCGGCATGTTCCAGTCGACGAAGCCCTCGACCTGCCACTTGGGCTCCCAGATCGCGTAGTCCGCGCCGAAGATCAGCTTGTCCTCGCCGAGCCAGAACATCAGCTCACCCATGACCTTCGCGAAGAACTTCGGGCGGGCGTGCATCAGGCCGCCGACGACGACGGCGAGCCCCGCGTAGACGTTCCGCTCCTGGGTGGCCATGAAGCAGAAGTCCTCGATGCGCGGCAGGCCGACGTGCTCGACGATGAAGTTCAGGCCCTGGAAGCTCGTCGCCACCTGGTCCACATCGGACACGTCGAAGGCGTCCTTGTCCAGGGGCCAGATCGTCGGTCCCTTGTGGATGTGGACGTTGGTGACGCCGAGTTCTTCGCACTTCTCGAGGTAGCGAGCGGCGGCGGGGTCCTTCAGGCTCCAGCCGCGGGAGCCGCCCCGCCACTCGGCCGTGTAGAGCTTGACACCCTTGCAGTTGTACCGCTTCACGCGCTCCTCGAACGCCTTCATCCCCGCGTCGCCTTCCCGCGGGTCGAAGGTGGTGTTGACGAGGAACTTGTCCGGGTGCTTTTCGGCCAGCGCGCCGTCGTTCTCGGTGGTGTTGAAGCCCGTCTTGTACCACTGCCGCAGGTTGGTCGGCTGGAAGATGGCCTTGTCGACGTGCCCCACCTCGAACAGGTCGTGCATCATCAGTTCCTCGGAGTACTTCTGGAACCGGTCGATCGGCCAGTGCGTCTCCTTCGGTCCGAGCCCCTGGTAGGCGTGGAAGCACTCGATCCAGCCCTTGGCGTATTCCTCCTGGCCTTCCACCCAGTTCTCCGGGCTCGCGTCCCAGAAGTGGGTGTGGGCGTCCACCACGAAGTATTTTTCGCCGTCTTTTTCGTACATTCCTGATCCTCCTGAGCGGGATCGAGTGCGGTGTTCCTAGCGGATTACCTTCAGGTCGAAGTCGAGGTATTCGGCCGCGTCCTCGGGGTTGGCGAACATGATCGTGCGGTCGTCCTCGTGAATCATCCGCCCGTAGTGGGTGGACATGCTCTCCTCGAACTCGGCCGCGTTGAACCAGCCCTCTTCTTCGCCGGCGGCCTCGTCGACCTCGGCGTAGACCAGGTCCGTCCGGCCACGGGCGTCGACGCGGATCATCGACGGCAGCGGGGTCACGGTCACGTTCTCCTTGGTGGACATGACTTCCGCGATGATCGCGCCGACCTGGTTGTTCATCAGGGTGAAACCGCACATGTTCGACGCGGTGTTGTCGGCCTTGAACGGGCTTTCCGCGGTCTTGAAGACAGTCACTGGCCCAGCTCCTCGGGTGCCTTGAGGCCCAATTCGGACAGGATTCCGGCGAACCGGCTCTTCGCCCGGTCGAGACCGTCCTCGAACCGGATCGGCTTGGCGTCGGGCTGCGACCACAGCGGCTGCAGGGCGCGGGCGGCGGCGATGCTCTTCGGCACCCAGTCCTCGAGCCACTTCTGCAGCAGCGCCTGGTTGTGCGCGCCGAACTCCTTGTCGTTGACCAGCAGGTGGAACATCGCCTTGGTGTAGCGGAGGTCGCGTTCGGAGAAGTCGAACTCTTCGGCGCCGATCAGCGTCGGGGTGACGAAGTCGCCGTTCGCGGGTGCGGCCTGCTGCACCAGATTGCTGCGGAACAGCTCGCCGACGAGCGGCTCGAAGACCACGTTCGCGGCGAAGATCGCCTCGCCCCAGTCCCAGATCCCGGTCAGCTGCTCGGCGGTGTCCCGCACGCCCTGCCAAGCCGGGTCCTCGTTCCAGGTGGCCAGGTGGGCGGTGCCGTCGAAGCCCTCGATCTCCTCGGTGAGCGTCAGGTTGTACAGCGCCAGGTCCTGCGCCGCGCGGATGCGGTGCATGCTGTTCACCGAGATGGCGTTGTTGTGCATGTTCGTCGGGGCGCGCCGGTTGGCGTTGGCGAACAGGTACAGGCCGAGGCCGTGGTCGACGTGCATCCACGCGCCGACGTGCTTGGCGACGAAGTCGACCCAGTTGCGGTTCCACTGCTCGAACGCCTTGGCCTGCCGGGCGGCGTCGATGTTCTGGTTGAGCTGGCGGACGACGTTCGCGTTGTAGCGGTAGAGGGTGAGCTCCCACTCTTCGTTGGGGTCGCGGAACTCGTGCCAGCCGAGGGCCGGCCAGTCGTAGCCCCGGCCGCCGGAGCCCGGGCCGCGTTCGGGCAGCGGCCGGTCGGAACCCCACGCCTTCAGCGCGGTCCACTCCAGCGGGTAGCCGCCCTGGCCGTCGGCGAAGGCGTAGAGCCAGCCCTGGGACAGGTAGTGCCGCGGGTCGGGCTGGACCTCGACGGTGACGTCTTCGTAGTGGCTCTGCTTGCGCTTGGCGGCGGTGAAGTAGTTGAACCGCCGGGCGTCGGAGTCGGGGAAGACCTTCGCACCCGCTTCGGCGTCGGTGAACGTCGGCTTCGGCACGCTGCGTTCGTGGGTGGCTGTCATGGGTTCCTTACCCTTCGCCCGTGGTGGTGAACTTGTCGTAGAAGACGCGCTTGCCGTCGACGCCCAGCGCGGGCAGCAGCTCCAGCGCCGCCTCGACCATCGGCGGTGGCCCGCAGACGTAGGCGTCGGCGCCCGTGAGGTCGACGCCGGCCCGGCGCAGGACGTCGGTGACGAAGCCGGTTTCGCCGATCCAGTCGTCGTCACCCGGCTCGGACAGC
This sequence comes from Amycolatopsis sp. DG1A-15b, assembly GCF_030285645.1. Taxonomy (GTDB): domain Bacteria; phylum Actinomycetota; class Actinomycetes; order Mycobacteriales; family Pseudonocardiaceae; genus Amycolatopsis. The sequence goes on along the minus strand of NZ_CP127296.1, from coordinate 2,382,179 downwards.
GCGGGGACGTACCGGAAGCCCGGCAGTTTCGCTTCCAGCTCCCGCAGTTCCGCCTCGAAGCAGAGGTCGCGACGGCGGCGGGCGCCGTAGTAGAAGGTCGCCTTCCGGTCGAGGCCGCGCTCGGCCATGGACCGCAGCAGCGCCAGGATCGGCGCCATCCCGGCCCCGCCGCCGACGAAGACGAGGTCCTTGCCCGGGTTGTCCCGGAGGGTGAACACCCCGAACGGGCCGGTCACCCGGAGCCGGTCGCCGACCGCGACTCCCGTGTCGAGGAACCGGGAGAACAGCCCGTCGGGGTAGATCTTGATGAGGAACTCCAGGAAGCCGTCGCGGGCCGAGGTGTTGGCCATGGAAAACGACCGCGTCTCCTCGGTGCCCGGGACGGCGAAGTCCAGGTACTGGCCCGGGAAGAACTTGAGGTCCCCGTCCAGCCGCACCACCAGGTGCCGCAGGTCGTGGGTGACGGGGTCGTTGGCGACGACCTCGACCTCCGCCTCCTGGATCGGGAGGCCGGACTGGATCATCTCCTCGTCGTAGTTGAGCAGCTCGATCGTCAGGTCTTCGTAGGCGTGGGCCCGGCACAGCAGCGTGAAGCCTTCCTCCTTTTCGTAGTCGGGGAGCGCGAAGGTCGAGTACCGGTCGTGTTCGACGTCGTCGCCCTCGAGGAGGAACGACTTGCAGGCCGCGCACTGCCCTTCCTTGCAGCCGTGCATGAGCATGACGCCCTGCTCGGCGGCGGCCCGCAGGATCGTCTGGTCCTCGGCGACGTCGATCTCGATCCCGACCGGCTCGAACCGGACGCGGTGCTTTTCGGTCATGCCGGACCCGCCCGTCAGGCCTGCGGCGCCGGGCGCCCGGCCGGGCCCTGGCGGTTGTAGTCGGCCACGAACGCGGCGCGCTGCTCGGCGGTCATCTGGTTGAGCAGCACGTTCGGCGACTGCACCTCGGGCATCCGGCGCAGGTGGTCCAGGGTCCACATCTTCTTCGGGTCGAGGTCCAGGTGCGGCTGGGCGACCATGGTCTTGCCGTCGTCGCGGACGAAGCCCATGTCGGAGACGACGTCGGCCCAGTTCCAGCCGTGGTAGAGCGTCTCCCACTCGCGGGCACCGACCAGCTGGCCCATGTTCGGGGTGCTGCGCCCCTGGTAGGTGGGCCGGAACGCCTCGGCGTCGGTCCAGCGACAGGTCTCCGAGCAGTACGTGCGGTGCTGGCCGTCGACCTCGTCGACCACCATGTCCTCGCGGATGAGGCACGGCACCATGCAGGTCCAGCACCGGTGCGGGTACACATACTCGACGTCCTCGGCGACGATCGGGTGGTGCCCGTTCGGCGTCGCGAGGCGGTTGTAGTTCTCCCACCACTTGCCGTACTTGTCGTACCAGCCCGGGTACTTGTACTCGAACCATTCGAAGTCTTCGTCGGTCATCGGGTCGATGCGCCAGTAGTTGGCGAGCCACCCGGTGGCGAAGAACTGCGCGACCTCGTGGACGTAGCCCTTGTTCCAGATCCGGTTCCACGCTTCTTCGATGAGGTCGTGCGGGATGACGAGCCCGTACTTCTCCAGCGGGACCAGGTACGAACGGTAGTAGTCGTCGTAGATCCAGCGCCGCCACATTTCCGCGTAGCTCTCGCGGTCCTTGCGCCGGTCCTTGGTGCCGTATTCGATGAACGTGCCGATCGCGGCGTCGACGACGGCGTGGTTGTTCCACCACGCGTACCGCAGGTCGCGTTCGAGCAGCTGGTGGTTGCTTTCGTCGGACAACGCCATCAGCAGCGTCGCGTAGCCGTTGCTGATGTGCCGGGATTCGTCGGACTGGACCGAGTGGAACACCGTGGGCAGCAGGTAGTCGCCGTTCGCGGCGGCCTCGGCCGGCATGGCGACGAACAGCGTGTTCGTGAACGCCGTTTCGGCGACGATCGTGAGGTAGATGCTGGCCGCGGTGATGGCGTCACCGGTGATGAAGCCTTCGGCGAACTGGCGGCCGATCGTGCCGCAGTAGTCGTTCTGGAAGTTGCGCAGGCTCGAGTTGAAGCCCGCCGGGTCGATGTAGTTCTGCATGTACAGGCGCTTGAGGTTCTGCTGGATCGTCGAGTGCCGGACCTCGTCGATCATCTGGATCGCCTGGCCGTTGTGCAGTTCCGGGTTCGGGACCGTCCGGAACAGCAGCGGCATCGCCCGCGCCGCGGAGATCTCCGGCAGCGGGATGATCGACAGGAACAGCTTCTGCCACTCCAGCCAGCGTTCCTGGACCTGGCGGAACATGTTGCCGCGGATCGCGCCGTCCTCGGCGCCGTAGACCCGGTGGTCCTTTTCCTCCTGCATCGGGAAGTACGAGCGGAGGACCTGCTTCAACGGGTCCTTCTTCTTGGCCTTGCGGAAGGTGTAGTCGGTGCCGTAGTGCGAAACCGGGGTGTGGTAGGCCGGTTCCCACGACAGTTCCTGGATTTTCTGGTGGGCTTTCGCCACACTCTGGCGACTCATGGATCACTCCTTGTCTCCTGAGCTCGCCGCCCAGGGCGTCCTGCGTTCACCATTAGGCGGGCATCCGCGGGCGACGCGGGTCTCAATCTGAGACAGAACCGCTGCTCAGGATGCTTCGTCGGCGTCGAGCAGCCGCGCGCGCAGCCCGGCCAGCTCGTCGTGGATCCCCGCCTGCACGCGCGCGTCGCCCTCGACGGTGGGGACGATCCCGAACGCGCGCAGCAGCGCCGCGGCGGGCTCGCCGGGGTGGCCCGCCGCGCCGAGCTCCGGGTGCAGGCCCTGCTCGGCCAGGTGTGTGAAGACCAGGTTGACGATCGTCCAGGGGTTGTACGTCTCGGCGGCCATGCCTCCATCGCACCGCCGCCGCGGCACCGGGTGCGTCTCAATTTGAGACACCCGCCCGGGCCTCGCGCGCCTAGGCTGGACGGGCGGCACAACGGGTGTGCCCGCACCCACGTGGGCCGCGGAGAAACTGGAGGTCACGTGGACGAAACGGCCCTGGTCGCCGACGACGTGCTCGCCCGCACCCGGGTGCGGTTCCTGACCGCCGAAGCGGTGCCCGCGGACACGGTCCGGCCGACGATCCTGGCCTCGTGGCGGCGGTCCCGGGAGTTCCAGGTCGAGGCCGACCGGATCGACCCGCTCTACCTCGGCGACCAGAACCTCGACATCCCGCTCATGCGCGGCGCCGAACCGGTGCTGCACAAGCTGGGCGAGCAGTTCGAGGGCCAGCCGATCAGCCTCATCCTCACCGACCCGAACGGCGTCGTGCTCACCCAGCGGACCGGTGACGCCGACCTGGCCCGCCACCTGGAGCGCGTCGAACTGGTGCCCGGGTTCAGCTACGGCGAGCAGTCCGTCGGCACGAACGGCATCGGCACCGCGCTGGAGGACGGCCGCCCGACGACGGTGTCCGGGCACGAGCACTACGCCGAGCACCTGGAGAACCTGGCCTGCGCGGGGGTGCCGATCCACCACCCGATCTCGGGCAAGAAGGTCGGCGCCGTCGACCTCACCTGCTGGTACAAGGACGCGGGCGGCCTGCTCGTCGCGCTGGCCCGCTCGACGGCCGAGCAGATCCGCCAGGCCCTGCTGCGGCACAGCGATCTCCGGGAGATGCTGCTCTTCCAGGCCTACCTGCAGACCTGCCGCCGGTGGACGGGCATCGTGCTGGCGTTCAACGAAGACATCGTGATGATGAACGACCGGGCCCGGCAGCTGCTCGACCCGGCCGACCAGTCGGTGCTGCTCGGCCACGCCACCGAAGCACTGGCCGAGGGCCGCCGGACCCCGGCGACGCTGTCCCTGTCCAGCGGGCTGCGGGTCCGCGTTCTCTGCCGCCGCGTCGCGGGACGCAGGGAGACCGAGACCGCCGGCGGCGTGCTGTCGGTGAAGCTGATCGAGGCCGAGGAGACTCTGGTCGTCCCGACGCCGATGCTGCCGATGTACCTGCCGGGTGTCGTCGGCTCGGCGCCGCTGTGGCAGCGCTGCGGGCACGACCTCGACCGCGGCCACCAGCGTGGCGAGTGGGTCGCGCTCGAAGGCGAGCCCGGGACCGGCAAGCTGACCCTGACGAAGGGCCTGCACCAGCGCCACCACCCGGCGGCCCGGCTGCTGACCGTCGACGCGGTGCCCGGCACGGACTGGGCCGCGCTGCCGCGAGAACACGCCGAAGCCCCGATCCGCACACTGGTGATCCGGCACGCCGACCGGCTGACGGCACCGGCGGCCGCCGCGCTGGCCGCGGTCCTGCGGACCCTGCGCGAGGCCCCGGGCGCGCCGTGGGTGGTGCTCACCCTCGTGCCGGAGGCCGAGAGCGAACCGGCGCTGGCCGAGCTGCTCAAGTTCTTCCCCCGGACGGTGCAGGTGCCGCCGCTGCGCCACCACGTCGAAGACCTCGCGGAACTCGTCCCGCTGGTGCTGAGCAAGCTCGGCTACGGCGGCAGGCTGACGTGTTCGGCCGCGGCCCTGCACCTGCTGATGCGGGCGGAGTGGCCGGGCAACACCGGCCAGCTCCACCAGGTGCTGCGCAAGGTGGCCCAGCGCCGCCGCGCGGGCACCATCCGCCCCGGCGACCTCCCGGCGGAGTTCCACGCGGTGACCCGGCGGCCGCTGAACCGCTTCGAGTCGATCGAACGGGACGCCATCGTGCGGTGCCTGGAGGACGCGGACGGCAACAAGGTCAGAGCCGCGAAGCTGCTGGGCATCTCACGGGCGACGATCTACCGCAAGATCCACGAGTACGGCATCGTGCCGCCGGCCCGGTAGCCGCCCGGATCCCCGTCGGGCGGCTACCCTCCCTCCCCGGCGCGGACGTCACTTCGCCGGGGGGTTCACCGCCGCGGCGACGTCGGCGATCGTCGTCGCGTCGACGAGCCCGGTGTCCTCCAGGACCGTCATGTGGTCGAGGACGGTCTGGTTCGCCTGTGTCGCGTGCCGCCGGATGACGTCGTTCTGCGTGCCGGCGCGGACTTCGGCGATGGTCGCGAAGATCTTGCCGTGCGAGGCGCGGAGCAGGTTCGCGAACAGCTTGTCGAACTCCAGGCCCTGGGCGTTGGTCAGCTGGCGGACCCAGCCCTGCTGCTCGGCGGAGGCCTGGTCCGGCAGCGTCACGCCCAGTATCTTCGCGTCCTCCCGGACGAGCTGGTCGAGGTGCGAGTGCCCGTCCAGCAGGTGCAGCCCGGCGCGCTTCACGGCCTCGCTGCTGGCGTGGGTCTGCGCCAGGTCACCCGCGGGGATCTCCCAGAGCCCCGCTTGGCGGACCTTGACCAGGAAAGTCTTGTCGAGCTCGGTGACCGGCCCGGCGCCGGCCACGTCGTTCGTGGCCGCGGCCTGGGCGGCCGAACCCATCTGCATGCCGCCCATGTTGTGCGCCGGGACCTGCGCCTGCGTCGAGCCGGGCGCGGTCTGGGCGCTGGCGTTCAGCACCATGACCGAGCCGACGCCGACCACGGCGAGCGTGGCCACGACGACCAGCGCGGTCCGGGCCTTGGCACGGCCCGTCATGCCACGGTGATCCGGCATGCTTCCTCCTTCTGACGACAGTTCGGTACTGGGAACACGGACGCCGTCATGCGGAGGTTCAGCGAAATCCTTATGAATTCCTTACGCGCCAACGGATTCAGTGCGGCAAGCAGCATTGGACCACGAAAAGAGGAGCGACGGCCGAGCCGGCCGGACACCGCCGGCGAGCGCCGGGGATGTCCATCTTGACCGATGCTCTTGCGATTGGCAAGTATTGCGCCATGCAACCCCTCGAAGACGCCGACCCCGACGTGGCCGCCCTCGACGGCCTCACCGTGGTCCTGGTCGGGATCGCCTGGGAATGCGCGCACGCGGCCCCGCCGGAGGTGTCGTTCCCGCAGACGCGGCTGCTGCTGGTCCTCGACCGCCTCGGCCGCGTCCCGAGCTCGCAGCTGGCGGCGGCGATGGGCGTCAACGCGTCCTCGGTGACCCGGCTGGCCGACCGCCTGGAAGCCCTCGGTTACGTGGCACGCGGCCGCAGCCCCGGCAACCGCAGCGTCGTCACGCTGGAGGTCACCGGAACCGGGCACGAGATCGTGGCGCGGATGCTCGAGCGGCGCCACGCCGCGCTGGGGTCGCTGCTGGACAAGCTGCCACCGGCGCAGCGGAAGGCCGCGGCCGAGGCGGCCCGGCAGCTGGTGCACGCGGCCGCCACCATCCCGGCGCTCGGCCCGGCCGCGCTGTGAGTGCCATCCTGGACGGCATGCCGACCCGGTGGACGTGCCCGCGCTGCGACCGCGAGTTCGCGCGTGCCGGCCAGGGGCACACCTGTGTCCCCGGCTGCACGGTCGAGGAGACCTTCGCCGGCAAGGCGCCTTGGCAGCGCGAGGTCTACGACGCCGTCCTCGAGCACTTGCGCACCCTCGGCGACGTCCACGAAGACGCCGTCAAGGTCGGGGTGTTCCTCAAGCGGGACCGGAAGCTGGCCGAGCTGCGCCCGCGCTCGCGGGACGTGCTGGTGTACCTGTGGCTGCCACGGCCGATCGAAACGGCCCGCATCGCCCCGGCGAGCTGGGCGAGCGGGCCGCGTGTCGGGCACAAGCTCAGCCTGCGCGCGGTGTCCGATGTGGACGACGAAGTCCGCGGCTGGCTGACGATCGCGTTCGAGACGTCCTGAGCCCGCTACTCCCGAGACTCGGGTTGCGCGTCGGCGGTCGAGGTCAGGTAGCCCCGTTGCCCTGGCGACCCGGCAGCGAGGCGCTTTCACCGGCAGACGGGCCGACGACGACCAGCGCGCCGGGAAAGACGTGATCCCCCCTCCGGGTACGCGTCCTCGTCGATCACTTCGCCGGCCAGCCGCACCGAAGTCCGACCCCTGGGCGGGTCCAGGCGGACTCGTACCCCGCCGAACTTGGCCCTGTTGAACCAGAGCTCCCCGAACCGGGCGCCCGGAACTCCGCGGCCCTGGCGAAAACGGCGCCGTCGAACCCGGCGAAATCCTCGAACTCCGCTTCGCCGAAGTCGGCACGCCGCTGGTGGGCGCACAAGCGCGGTGCCCGCCGGGGATTCACCCGAGCGGGCACCGCTCGTGCTCAGGAACCCGCGGGTCCCGTCCAGCCGTCGGGCACGTGGCCGATGCGGACCCGCTGCGGGTGGTCGCCGACCGGCACCGAAAGGAGCTTCTGCCCGGTCGCGAAGTCGATGGCGGTGACCTGGTCGGCGCCGGCCTCCGAGATCACGCAGGCCTTGCCGTCGCCGCTCACCGTCGCCCAGTACGGCTTCACCGCGGGCACCAGGGTCCCCTGCTGCAGGGACGCACGGTCGACGACCGTGGCGTAGTCGTCCATGGTCCCGGCGACGCAGAGCTTGGTGCCGGCCGGGTTCATCGACATGCCGTGGTGGCGCGAGTCGTTGACGAAGGTCTTGCGGTCGTCGCTGGTGGCCGGGTTCTTCGGCAGTTCCTTGACCCGCGTGATCTTGTCGGTGGCGACGTCGTACTCGGCGAAACCGTTGAAGAACGACACCTGGAAGTACAGCTTCGACTCGTCCGGGGTGAACGCGACCGGGCGCACGGCGTCCGAGAGGTCACTGCGGCCGAAGGCGTCGAGCCGCTGGCGCATGTCGATCACCTTGACCTGGCGGAACGTCGCGGCGTCCACGACGGTGATGCGCCGGTCCCCCTTGGTGAAGTCCCAGCCCGGGTCGTCGAGGTCGGTGTTGACGTCGCCGATCGACATGTTCCACAGGTACCGGCCGCCGTCGGTGAAGACGTTCTCGTGCGGCTTGTCCCCGGTCGCGAAGGAGCCCACCTGCTGGCCGGTGACGATGTCCAGCACGTGCACGGTGTTCGACGTCGAGGCGGAGACGGCGACGCGGCGGCCGTCCGGCGAAACCGCCATGTGGTCGGAGCGGAAGCCCGACACCGGGAAGCGCCAGTTGATCCGGCCGGTCGTCAGGTTGATCGAGACGACATCGGCGAAACTCGGCCGCGACGCCACCACCGAACCGCCGTCCGGCGTCGTGTACATGTCGTCGACGAACTGGTCGTGGCCTTCGCCGGGCCCGTTGCGGATGCCGAGGAAGAAGGCCAGCTTGATCGGGTTGAGGTAGATCTCCGCCAGGCGCTGGTCCTTGTCGGGGATGATGTTCACCCGCCCGATGCGGGCGAACGAGCCGCGCGACTGGATGACGTCCGCCGTGCCTTCCCAGTTGTTGCCGACGAACATCACCTCCCGCAGGGCCGCCGCGGCGCCGGTCGCCGGCACCGCGGCGCCGGTCGCCAGCAGGGCGGCCGAGGCGGTGAGGCAGGCCAGGCGGGAGAGGTACGAGCGTTTCCGACGGACCGGGGAATTGCGCACGGGAGACACCTTTCGGCACTGAAGAGGTGTGGTGACCTTCGGTCGATGGATTTCGCGAAGGAACGGGGTTACTGTCCGGTATTGTCACGATAACCGGCCACCGGAGCCGTTCCGGTAGGGCCGCTCGCCCAACATCGCGGACGCGGTGTTGTGGCCCTGCCACAACGGGAGGGTGCTGTGCCGGCCTCATCGCTGCTCCGGCAGGTGCTGGAGGCGATGGCCGACGACGAGACCGTCCTGGACGAGCTGGTGAAGGCCGCGCGGAGCCAGTCACCGGAGGTCGCGCGGCTGCCGGAGGCCGAGAACCGGCGGCACGTCCACTTCCTGCTGTCGGCCGCGCTGCGCGCCACGACGAACCCCGACACCGCGGACTACACCACCGCCGAGGCGCTGGGCGCCGACCGGGCCGCGCAGGGCGTCCCGCTCACCGACCTGCTGCGCGGGGTCCAGGCCGGGCGCACGCTCGCGGCCCGCTTCGCCGTCGAACGCGCGCGGGCGGCGGGCCTGCCCGACGACGTCATCCTCGAGACCATCCTCGACGCCGAGCGCTACACCGGCGCGCTGGAACGGCACATCGTCAAGGGCTACCACGCCGCCGAGCTCCAGCTGTCGCGGACGGTCCGCGACGCGCGGACCCAGCTGCTGCGCACCCTGCTGCTGGCCGGGCACCCGCCCACGCCGGAAGAGCTCCGGCAGGCGGGGCTGCGTCCCGAAGGCCGGTACGCCTGCGTGGTGTCCGACGTCAGCGACCCGGCGCGGGCGCGCACCCTCGAACAGGCGCTGCTCGAGTTCGGCGGGGTGTACGGGCTGGTCGAGGGCAGGCTGACCGGTCTGGCGGCGCGCCCGCCCGCCGGCGTCGCCCTCGCCGACGGGGTCCTGGTGGTCGTCGCGCCCCCGGCCGCCCTGCCCGAGCTGCGGGAGGTGCACCGCCTCTGCACGGCGGCGGCCCGGATCGCCGGCGCCGGCTACCACGACCTCACCGAGCTGGCGGGCGAAATCGCGCTGACGGCCCAGCCGCTGCTGGCGGAGCTGCTCACCGCCGGCGTGCTCGGCGCGCTCGACCCGGGCAACGCGTTCCACCGCGAGCTGGCCGCGACGGCGCTGGCCTACCTCGACCACGGCCAGCGCCTGCGTCCCACGGCGGAGGCACTGCACCTGCACCCCAACACGGTCCGGTACCGCCTCGACCGGCTGGCCGAGCTCACCCCGCTGGCCTTGGCCGAAAACAGCGGCGGCCGTGTCCTCGACGCCGTCCGGTCGTGGTGGGCCCTGCACCACTGGCTCGGCGGCCGATAAGGTCACCCGCATGGCTGAACTCCGCCGCATGCCGGCGACCACGTCGACCGGAGAATGCGTTTTCTGCGCGATCGGCACGGGCCAGGCGCCGGCTGCCTTCGTCCACGAGGACGACGACTTCGTCGCGATCGTCGACCTGCGCCCGGTGACGACCGGCCACCTGCTGGTCCTCCCCCGGGCGCACCACGCGGACCTGGCTTCGCTCCCGGCTTCCGCCGGCGCGCGGATGTTCACCATCGCCCAGGAACTGGCGGCGGCGTTGCGGCGCACGGACCTGCAGTGCGAGGCGATCAACCTGTTCCTGGCCGACGGCAAGGCCGCGGGCCAGGAGATCCCCCACGTCCACCTGCACGTGATCCCCCGCTTCGCCGGCGACGGCTTCGTGCTGAACGCCGACTGGCGGGTGCGGACGAAGGAGGAGCTGACGGAGGTCGCGGCGAAGGTCCGGGCGGCGCGTTAGGCCTTGTGCAGCTTGTCCGGGTGGTGGACGGCGGTCCCGGACTTCTCACTGCGGACGAGGTACTGCGGGTTGCCGGGTGAGGCTTTGACGTCGCGCTTGCCGGCGTGGGTGTCCTCGGTGAGCTTTTCCTCGACCGTGCCGATCGAGCTCTGGTTGCCCGCGTCCCACCGGACGCGGTCGCCCTTCTTGAATTCCTCGGTCACGGCGGCACGGGTACCCGTGATCACCGCGGGTACCCGTCGCGGGCACGATCCCCCGCACCAGCCGCGTAGTCCTTCAGCTCCAGGGCGTTCGCCGCTTCGCGGATGGGGCGGGACATCTGCTCCAGGACGCGGTTGCGGCCCGGCAGGTACGGCATCAGCTTGATCATCCGGGTGTTGAACCACGCGAACGCCCGGGACTGCGGGATGATGCCCCGCAACGCCGTCTTCGCCAGGGCCTGGTTCTTCTCGATGAACGGCCGCATCGCGGCTTCGTACCGGGACAACGCCGTGGCGACGTCGTCCGATGCCGCCAGTTCGCCCGCCAGGACGTACGCGCCCGCCAGCGCCAGGCTCGTGCCCTGGCCCGAGGCCGGTGACGCGCAGTAGCCCGCGTCGCCGAGCAGCGTCACCCGGCCCACCGACAGCTTGTCCAGCACGATCTGGCACACCGGGTCGAAGTAGAAGTCGTCCGCCTCGCGCATCGCCTCCAGCAGCGCCGGGATTTCCCAGCCCAGGCCGGCGAACCGGTCCGCCACCAGGTCCTTCTGGGCATCGACGTCGCGGCGGTCGTAGGTCAGCGGGGGCGCGGTGAACCAGAACGCCGCCTTCGCGTCGGCCGCCCGCGCGGTGCTGTAGACGTTGACCATCTTGCCCGGCGCCGCCGAGTGCAGCAGCTCCCAGCGGTCCAGCTCGAAACGGTTGGGCACCGTCGAGATCGAAATGTAGGCGTCGAAGCGGCGCAGGTAGTCCTCCTCCGGGCCGAACGCCAGCGCGCGGACGCCGGAATGCAGGCCGTCCGCGCCGACCACCAGGTCGAACCGGCGGGGCGCGCCGTGGGCGAACGTCACCTCGACGCCGTCGGGACGCTGGTCGAGGCCGGTGATCCAGTCGCCGAAGACGTATTCGGCGTTCGAGCGCGTGGCGTCATGGAGAATCCGGGCCAGGTCGCCGCGCAGGATCTCGGTGTCGTCGCCGTGGCGGAAGCCGAACGTGTCCGCGTCGAGGGTGGCCAGCTGCTTGCCGCGCTTGTTCACGAACGCCGCGCCCCGCATGTCGGTGCTCGCCGCGTGCACCTGCTCCAGCAGGCCCATCCGGCGGACGACGTCGACCGCGACGCCCCGGATGTCGACCTTGTAGCCGCCTTCGCGCAGGCTCGGGGCGCGCTCGACGACGGTGACGTCGAAGCCGTGGTGGTGCAGCCAATAAGCGAGGGCGGGGCCGGCGATGCTGGCGCCGGAGATCAGGATGTTCTTCGTCATGCCCCGAAGCATCGGCGGGGCCGCTGACCGCTCACGAACCGAGCGCGAACCGCCGCTGACCGGCCTCCTCGACCGCCTGCTCGGGCGGCAGTTCCCGGCCGCGGCCGAACGCCTCGGCGTAGGCCTCGGCGCCGATGCGCCCCCGGACGCGGTCCGTCACCGACGCGACGTCGGTGTCCCCGGTGACCGGCGCGCCGCGCAGCCCGACCGCCACCCCGAGCAGGAACGCGGCCCGCTCGTCCTCCTCCCGCCCGGCGAGGACGCCGGCCAGTCCTTCGATCGCCTGCGCCGCGCCGGGCAGGTTCGCGTGTTCCAGCGCCGTGGCCAGGGCTTCCTGGTGCAGCTCGGTCGCCTCCTCCAGGCAGCCTTCGGCGGCCGCCGTCCAGCCGAAGCCGGTGTGGACGCGGATCCGCGTCTCGCCGCCGGTCACCGGGTCGGCGGCCAGCGCGAGCGCCGCGGTGTACCAGCGCCGGGCCGCGGCCAGGTCACCCGCCCGCCGCGCGATCTCGCCCAGGCCGCCGCGGGCCCGGGCGAGCGTCACCGGCGTGCCCGCGGCGCGCGCTTGCTCGGCGGCGGCTTCGTAGTCGGCCTTCGCGGCTTCGGCGTCCCCCTGCCGCAGGACGCCGTCGGCGCGGCGGCACAGCAGGTCGGCGGCGTCTTCGGCGGCCCCGAGTTCGCCGGCCAGCCGGACGGACTCGTCCATCAGCTCGCGGAACCGCGCGTGGTCGCCACGCCAGTCCGCGAACTCCGCGAGCTTCTCCAGCGCGCTCGCTTCGCCCCAGCGGTCGCCCAAGGTGCGGAACGCCTCCAACGCCGCCGAAAAGTGCGCTTCGGCTTCGGCGATCCGGCCCCGGTACTGCGCGCCGAGGCCGTCGCCGATCCGCGCGAACGCCCGTGACCACGCGTCCGGGCCGATCAGCGCGGCCAGCCGTTCGCCGTCCTCGGCCTTGGTGCGCGGGGAGAACGCCCACAGCAGGAAGAGGTACGGGTACCGAAGCGGCCCGTCGAGCCGCCGCAGGACCGGCTCGATCGCGACGTCGGTGTCCGACGCCTGGATCACGCAGAGGACGTATTCCTCGGCCAGTCCCGGCGGCGGTTCGGGACCGACGGCGGCGAGCACGGTGTCCGCGATCGGCGTCACCTCGCTCCGCAGGCCGCGCAGCCACCAGTACCAGGACAGGGCCGCGATGAGCCGCAACGCGGTCTCCGGCTCTTCGGCGGCGCTCCAGCGCAGGGCCGCGTGCAGGTCGGCGTGTTCGGCGGTCAGCTCGGCCAGGGCCGTCAGCTGGTCCGCGCCGCGCAGTTTCGGCTCGTGGGTCCCCGCGAAGTCCAGGAAGTGCTTCGCGTGCGCCGCGCGCCGGTCGTCGCCCTGCTCGGCGCAGAACGCGCGGATGGTCTCCAGCATCCGGTACCGGCCGCCGCCGAACTCGACGAGGGACTTTTCGACCAGGCCGGTCAGCACCGCATCGGCGTCGGGAACGGCGCAGACGCGTTCGACGGCGGCCGGCCGGGCACCGCCGGCGAACACCGCGAACCGGCCGGCCAGCAGCCGTTCCTCCGGTTCCAGGAGATCCCAGCTCCACTCGACGACACCGCGCAGGGTCCGGTGCCGCGGCTCGGCGGTGCGGTCGCCGCGCGACAGGAGCCGGAACCGGTCGCCGAGCCGGGCGGCGACGTCGTCCGCGGAAAGCGAGCGCAGCCGGGCGGCGGCGAGTTCGATGGCCAGCGGGAGGCCGTCGAGGGCGGCGCAGATCCGCGTGACCGCGCCCGGGTCGGGTGCCGCGCCGGGGGCGACCGCCGCGGCCCGGTCGGTGAACAGGCGGGCCGCGGCGCCGGCGGGCAGCGGGCCGACCGGCACCAGCGTCTCGCCGGTCACGGCCAGCGCCTCCCGGCTGGTCGCCAGCACGCGCAGGCCGGCGCACTCGCCCAGCAGGCGCCGCACCAGCCGCGCGGCCCCGGTGACGACGTGTTCGCAGTTGTCGAGGACCAGCAGCAGCGGCCGGTCGGCGAGCCCGGCCACCAGGCGGTCGGCCGGGTCCGCGGCCGCTCCGGGCGTCAGCACGCCCTGTTCACGCAGGCCCAGCGCGGCCAGGACGGCGCGCGGCACGTCGGTGGTCGTCGCGAGTTCGACGAAACACACCTCGCCCGCCGCCCGGGCCGCGGCTTCGACGGCGAGCCGGGTCTTGCCCGCCCCGCCCGGGCCGGTGAGCGTGACGAGCCGGGCGGCGCGCAGGGCCTCGGTGAGCCGGTCGAGCTCGGCGCGGCCGACGAACCCGGTGAGCGGCACCGGCACCCGGCGGGCCGGGGCGGGCGCGGCGGCGCGCAGGACCGCGGTGTGCGCGTCCGCGAGCTCGGGCGACGGGTCGGCGCCGAGTTCGTCGGCCAAGCGCTCCCGCGCCTGCGCGAACACCGCCAGTGCTTCGGCGGACCGGCCGCTGCCGTGCAGCGCCCGCACGAGCTGGGCGGTGAGGCGTTCGCGCAGCGGGTGCTCGCCGGTCAGCTCCCGCAGCTCGGCGACGAGCCGGTCGTGGTGGCCGAGCGCCAGCCCGGCTTCGACGCGGTCCTCGGTCGCGGCCAGCCGCAGTTCCGCCAGCCGGGCCGCACGCGGCGGGTCGGCGAGCCCGTCGAGCGCCGGACCCCGCCACAGCGCCAGGGCTTCGCTGAAGAGCTCGAGTTTCGCCGCGGGATCGGGGATTTCCCTCGCGTGCACGGTGAGCCGTTCGAACCGGTGGACGTCGACGTCCTGGGGGTCGACGGCCAGCCGGTACCCGGCGGGGGTGAATTCCACCAGGCCGTCGGGCGCACCGCCGTCGCGCAGCCGGCGTCGCAGCCGCGAAACCTGGGACTGCAGGGCCTCGGCCGCGCCCTCGGGCGGGTGTTCGCCGTGCAGGCCGTCGATCAGCCGCTCGGCGCTGACGACGCGCCCGGCGTCGAGGGCGAGCAACGCGAGCAGCCCGCGCAGCTGCGGGCCACCGAGGGCGACCGGGGTCCCGTCGGGACGGCGGGCTTCGACCGGCCCGAGGATGGCGAACTGCACGCCGACGATTCTGGCCCAGCGCAGGGGTCCGGTGGTCGGTTTTCGGTGAACCGGACCGCCCGCTCCCCCGGGGCGGGGAACTCGTCCGGGCGGAACCGGGCGAGCCGCGTCCACAGCCCGGCCTGCGGCGCGAGCGCTCGGACGTTCACGGCCGCAGTTCGCGGAAGAATTCGCGGATGTCGGCCACGAGCAACCCGGGTTCCTCCATCGCCGCGAAGTGACCGCCGGAAGCGAACTCCGACCAGTGCTCGATCTTCTCGTCGGGGTCCATGATCCGCCGGACCACCGGCGAGGAGTCGAACACCGCCCAGCCCGCCGGGACGGCCGACGGCGCCAGCCAGCCGTGCCCGGAATGGGCGGCCTCGTACAGGAACCGGGCCGCGCTCGCGCCGCTGCGGGTGAACCAATAGATGCTGACGTTCGTCAGCAGCCGGTCGCGGTCGACGCGGCCGGCGCCGGTCCACGCCTCGAACTTCTCCGCGATCCAGGCCAGCTGCCCCACCGGGGAGTCGGTGAGCGCGGCCGCGATCGTTTCGGGTTTGTGCGACTGGAGGTCGAGGTAACCGCGGCCGGCCCGCCACGCCGCGCGGGCGGCGTCCAATTCGGACTGTTCGGCCTCGGACAGGTGCTCCGGCATCGGCAGCTGCTCGCCGGCCAGCGCGATCGTGCCGCGATCGCTGTTGACGTGGGTGCCGATGACCCGCTCCGGGTACAGCGCCGCGAGCCGGCCGGTGACGCCCGCGCCGATGTCGCCGCCCTGCGCGGCGAACCGGTCGTAGCCGAGCCGGGTCATCAGTTCGGCGAACGCGTCGGTCGTGCGGGCCAGTTCCCAGCCGGGCCCGCTCAACGGCGTCGAGAACCCGAAGCCGGGCACCGACGGGACGACGACGTGGAACGCGTCCGGGCCCGGCTCGGTCAGCGGGCCGATGACGTCGAGGAATTCCGCGATCGAGCTCGGATAGCCGTGGGTGAGCAGCAGCGGCACCGCGTCGGCCCGGGCCGAGCGGACGTGCAGGAAGTGGATGGTCTGACCGTCGATCTCGGCCGTGAACTGCGGAAACGCGTTCAACGCCGCTTCCTGGGCGCGCCAGTCGAAGCCGTCGCGCCAGTACTCGGTCAGCTCCCGGACGACGTCCGTGGGAATGCCACGGGACCAGTCCGGCTCGTCGCCGGGCACGGGGTCGGCGAACCGCGCGGAGTTCAGGCGCCGGTGCAGGTCGGCCAGCTCGGCCTGCGGGATGTCGATGCGGAAGGGGCGGATTTCGTTCGTCATGAGAAGCACGCTAGGAGCCATTGCGGAAGACTTTCTTCCGCAATCCCTGCGATCCTCGAAGAATGTTGCAGACCTCCGCCCGCCTCCTGCGGCTGCTGTCGCTGCTCGAAACGCGGCGCGACTGGACCGGCGCCGACCTGGCCGGCCGGCTCGGCGTCTCCGCGCGCACCGTCCGCACCGACATCGGGAAGCTGCGCGAACTCGGCTACCCGGTCGAGGCCGCACCCGGCGTCCAGGGTGGCTACCGCCTCGGCGCGGGCGCGCAGCTGCCGCCGCTGCTGCTGGACGACGACGAAGCGGTGGCCGTCGCGGTCGGGTTGCGGACCGCGACGGGCGTCGCCGGCATCGGCGAGACGTCGGTGCGCGCGCTGGCCAAGCTGGAGCAGGTGCTGCCGTCGCGGCTGCGGCACCGGGTGCGGGCGCTGCAGACCGCGACGGTCGCGGTGCCCGGCGCCGGCCCGGCCGTCGACGCGGACGTGCTCACCGCGATCGCGACGGCGATCCGGGCGAGCGAGCGGCTGCGCTTCGACTACACGAGCCACCAGCGCACGCCGAGCCGCCGCGACGTCGAGCCGCACCGGCTGGTCAGCTGGGGGCACCGCTGGTACCTGGTCGCCTGGGACACCGCCCGCGACGACTGGCGCACCTTCCGCGTCGACCGGATGACGCCGAAGGTGCCGACCGGCCCGCGCTTCGCCCCGCGCGAGCCACCGGAGGGCGACGTCGCGCAGTTCGTCCAGCGCAGCGTGGGCGCGGCGACGTGGCGCTTCCACGCCCGGGTGCGGCTGCACGCGCCGGTCGAGCACGTGCGGGCCCGGCTGCCGATCGCGGTCGACGTCACGCCCGAGGGCCCGGACCGCTGCGTCGCCGAGGTCGGCTCCGACAACGCGTCGATGCTCGGGCTGTACCTGGGCCTGCTCGAAGTGGACTTCGAGGTGCTCGACGCGCCGGAGCTCGCCGCGGCACTGGCGGCGACGGGCGAGCGGTTCCTGCGGGCCGCCGGCCAAGCGAGCCGGCCGGCTCCTGGCTGATCTCCGGTGTCCCACCCACATCCTGGGCACGCTGGGCACGCGCCGGTTCGTCTGCCACGATCGGCCGATGACCAGCCGGGCGATGAGTCCACAGAGGACGGACGCACGCGGGGTCCGGCGCAGCGCCAGTGCGAGCGCCGTCCTGCGGGCGGTGCTCGACGGCGGCCCGATCGCGCGCAGCACCATCGCGCGGCGGACGGGCCTGTCCGCCGCCGCCGTCACCGGGCACACCGCCGAGCTGGCCCGGCTCGGGCTGCTGCGCGAACTCCCGGAGGCCGAACCCCGCCGGAGCGTCGGGCGGCCGCACGTGCCGGTCGACCTCGACACCGGGCGGTACGTCGCCGGCGCGCTGCACCTGGCCGTGCACCACGCCACCGTCGCCCTGCTCGACCTGCGCGGGAACGTGCTGGCCCAGCACGAAGAACCGCACGACGGCCTGGCCGCCGAAGACCTGCTCGCCCGTGCCGCCGAGATCTTCGACGACCTCCTGCTCGGGCACACCCCCGACCGCGAGCCGCTGGGCCTCGGCGTCGCCACCGGTGGCTGGGTCGACCGCGCGTCCGGCACCGTCGTCGAGCACCCGCTGCTCGGCTGGCGGAACGTGCCGGTCCGCGACCTCCTGACGGGCAGCACCGGGCTGGCCGTCGAGGTCGACGGGCACGCGCGGGCGCTGGTGCACGCCGAACGGCTCTTCGGGCACCCGCGGGCCCGGGACAGCGTCGTGCAGCTGTTCACCGGCAACGTCGTCGACGCCGCGTTCGCCACCGGCGACGGCGTGCACCACGGGCCGCGTTCGGCCGCGGGCGCCGTCGCGCACCTGCCGGTCGACGGCAGCACCGAGCCGTGCCGCTGCGGACGCACCGGCTGCCTCGAAGCGGCCGTTTCGGAAGGAACGCTCGCCCGCCAAGCCGTGGAAAACGGTTTGCTCGAGCGTCCGGACTTTCCGGAATTGCTCGCGCTCGCCGCGGACGGCCATTCCGCGGCGGTGCGGATGTTCCACGAACGCGCGCGGTTCATCGGCCAGGCGGCAGCCCTCCTGCTCGAAGTGCTCAACCCGGCCGTGCTCGTGGTGGTCGACCGCAGTGTAGCCCGGGTGCCGAGCTGCCTTCCCATCATCCGGGACGAGGTCGGCACCCGGTCCCGGTGCGCCGATCCGGCCGAAACCGTTGTGGGCACCAGCTTCCCGGGAGCCGAACTGGCGACGGCCGGCGGCGCGGTGCTCCTCGACGTGCTGTACGAAGACCCGCTCGGCCCGCTGCCGGCCAGGTTGCCGCGCACTTCGTTGATCAGCACAGCGTGAACCGGCGGAGTTATTTCACGAACTCGCAAAATTGACCGTCCGCTCGTCGGCTGCGAACAATTGCTCCATCCCCGCCGACTCCCGGAACGGACGAAACCACCGTGAAGAAAACCCTGCCCCTGTTCGCCGCCGCCGTGGTCCTGCTGGCCGGCTGCGCTTCGGCGACGGCCACCGGTGCGCCCGGGCAACCGGAGAAGCTCGAACTGCGCTACCAGGGCAACGCGAACGCCGTGACCCTCCCCGAACTCGCCGAGGACCTGGGCTACTTCGGCCCGGTCAAGCTCAAGTGGGTCGGCAACACGATCAGCGGCCCGCAGGACATCCAGTCGGCGGCCACCGACCAGACCGACTTCGGCGGCGCCTTCACCGGCGCGGTCGTCAAGCTCGTCGAAGCCGGCGCGCCGGTCAAGGCGGTCGTCAACTACTACGGCTCCGACGCCTTGGCCTTCATCGGCTTCTACGCCAGAGAGGACAGTCCGATCCGGACCGCCCGCGACCTGATCGGCAAGAAGGTCGGCGTCAACACCGCCGGCGCCAACCTCGAAGCCGCACTCGACACCTGGCTGAAGGGACAGGGCCTCTCCGACGACGAGATCAAGCAGGTGCAGCTCGTCGTCATCCCCCCGGTGAACGCCGAACAGGCACTGCGCAACGGCCAGCTCGACGTCGCCGCGCTCCAGGGCATCCTGCAGGACCACGCCCTGTCCGCCGGCGGCATCCGCCCGCTGTTCACCGACGTCGGCGCGTTCGGGCCCTACAACGGCGGGCCGTACGTGCTGCGCACCGACTTCATCAAGAAGTACCCGGAGACCGCGAAGGTCTTCGTCTCCGCCGTGGCCAAGGCGATCGAGTGGGAACGCACCACCCCGCGCGACGAGGTGATCGCCCGCTTCACGAAGATCATCAAAGCCCGCGGCCGCAACGAAAGCACCGACACCCTGAAGTACTGGAAGAGCGTCGGCATCACCCGCGGCGGCCTCATCTCCGATGCGGACTACACCCGGTGGGAACCGTGGCTGAAGCAGGAGGGCTACCTCAAGCACGACAAGATCGACACCGCGAAGCTCTACACCAACGAGTTCAACCCCTACCGCGACGGCGCCCCGGCGGTGACCAGGTGATCAGCATCCGCTCGGTGACCAAGACCTTCGGCGCGCTGACCGCGCTCGACGACGTCTCCCTCGACATCGCCGACGGCTCGTTCCTGTCCCTGGTCGGCCCCAGCGGCTCGGGCAAGTCGACGCTGCTCGACCTGCTGGCCGGGCTGACCACCCCGACCTCGGGCGAGGTGCTCATCGACGGCGAGCCGGTGCGCGGCCCCGGCCTCGACCGCGGGGTCGTGTTCCAGCAGTACGCCCTGTTCCCCTGGCGGACGGCCCGCGCCAACGTCGAGTTCGGCCTCGAAGGCGGGTCGCTCGGGAAGCGGCAGCGGGCGGAACGGGCGCGCGAATACCTCGCCCTCGTCGGGCTGTCCGGCTTCGAGGACCGCTACCCCCACGAGCTGTCCGGCGGGATGAAACAACGCGTCGCGATCGCCCGCAGCCTCGCCTACGACCCGGCCGTGCTGCTGATGGACGAGCCGTTCGCCGCGCTCGACGCGCAGACCCGCGAGCAGCTGCAGGAGGAGCTGCTGCGGATCTGGCGCCGGACCGGCAAGACGATCGTGTTCATCACCCACGGCATCGACGAAGCCGTCTACCTGGGACAACAGGTCGCGGTGCTGACGTCGCGGCCCGGCCGGCTCAAGGCCGTCGTCGACGTCGACCTCGGCGACCGCACCGGGGACGTGCGCTCCGGCGCGGCGTTCGGGCGGCAGCGCCACCAGCTCTGGGAACTGCTGCACGACGAGGTCCGCAAGGCGGCCGAACACGAACGGAGCGCGGCCCGATGACGACCACCCTCGAAGCACCGGCCGTCCACACCGGACCGGTGGTCGCGCCGCCGAAGCCGCGCCGGTTCCGGAAGACGCTCACCCGGGCGGTGCACGCGTCCGCCGCGGTCGTGCTGTTCGTCGCGCTCTGGGAGCTCGTCCCCCGGTTCGTGCTCGACGAGAGCACGCGGACGTTCCTGCCGCCGCTGTCGGAGGACCTGCAGGCGCTGTGGGACCTCGCCCTCGACGGCGAGCTCGCCGACCACCTGCTGGCCAGCGTCGGGCGCTCCGCCGCCGGATTTGCCGTCGCCGTCGCGGTGGCCGTGCCGCTCGGATTGCTGATCGGCTGGTACCGGCCGGTGGCGCGGTTCCTGCAGCCGCTGCTGGAGCTCGCCCGCAACACCGCCGCGCTGGCGCTGCTGCCGGTGTTCACGCTCCTGCTGGGCATCGGCGAGCTGTCGAAGGTCAGCCTCGTGGTGTACGCCTGCGTGTGGCCGGTGCTGCTCAACACGATCGCCGGGGTCAACACGGTCGACCCGCTGCTGGTCAAGGCGGCCCGCTCGCTCGGGTTGTCGAGCCCGCGGCTGTTCCGCAAGGTGATCCTGCCCTCGGCGGTGCCGACGGTGTTCACCGGCATCCGGATGGCGGCGTCCTATTCGATCCTGGTGCTGGTGGCCGCGGAGATGGTCGGCGCGAAGGCCGGGCTGGGCTACCTGATCAACACGAGCCAGGTGAACTTCCAGATCCAGCAGATGTACGCCGGAATCATCGCGGTCTCGCTGCTCGGCGTGCTCGTCAACGCCGGCTTCGTCGCCCTCGAACGGCGGTTTTCCACCTGGCGTCCCAAGGAGACCTCATGATGCACCTCAACGCGTTCGTGATGCCGAACGGCCACCACGAAGCCGCGTGGCGGCACCCCTCGACCGACCCGCACCGGGCCCGCACGCTGCAGCACTACGCCGACATCGCGCGGACCGCCGAGCGCGGCAAGCTCGACTCGCTCTTCCTCGCCGACGGCGTCGCCCTGTGGGGCAACGTCAAGCACAACTCCCACAGCCACTTCGAACCGCTGACGCTGCTCTCGGCGCTCGCCGCGTCCACGGTCCACATCGGACTGATCGCGACGGCCTCGACGACCTACAACGAGCCCTACCACCTGGCCCGGAAGTTCGCCTCGCTCGACCACCTCTCCGGCGGCCGCGCGGGCTGGAACATCGTCACCTCGGCGGGCATCGACGAGGCCCGCAACTTCAACCTGGCCAAGCGCCCGTCGCACGAGGCTCGGTACGACCGGGCCGAGGAGTTCGTCGAGGTCGTCAAGAAGCTGTGGGACAGCTGGGACGACGAGGCCGCGGTCGTCGACCGGGCGAGCGGCGTTTACGCCGACACCGGCCGGATCCGCGCGATCGAGCACGACGGGCCCCATTTTCAGGTCCGCGGGCCGCTCAACATCGAACGGCCACCCCAGGGGCACCCGCTGCTCGTGCAGGCCGGTTCGTCGGAGACCGGCAAGGAGTACGCGGCCCGGCACGCCGAGGCCGTGTTCACCGCGCAGCAGACCTACGCCGAAGGCAAGGCGTTCTACGACGACGTCAAGGGCCGGCTCGCGCGGTACGGCCGGACGCCGGACGAGCTCAAGATCCTGCCGGGCATCTCGCCGATCCTCGGCCGGACCGAAGCCGAGGCCCGGGCGCGGGAAGCCGAGCTGAACGCGCTGATCACCCCGGACTACGGGCTGCGGCAGCTGTCGAAGATGCTCGACCACGACGTCACCGGCTACCCGCTGGACGGACCGCTGCCCGACGTCGGCAGCTTCACCGAAGGCGGCCAGAGCCGGTTCGACCTGGTCGTCGGCCTGGCCCGGCGCGAAGACCTCACCATCCGGCAGCTGCTCGAGCGGCTGGCCGGCGGGCGCGGGCACCGCGTCTTCGCCGGCACGCCTGTCCAGGTCGCCGACGAGCTGGAGGCGTGGTTCCTCGGCGGCGCCGCCGACGGCTTCAACGTCATGCCGCCCACCCTGCCCGGCGGGCTCGACGACTTCGTCGACCTCGTCGTCCCGGAACTGCAGCGGCGCGGGCTCTTCCGCACCGAGTACTCCGGCACCACCCTGCGCGAGCACTACGGCCTCGCGCGTCCCGCCAACCGCAACCGAGTGAAGGAGCCCGCATGACCACCATCGGCACCGACGTCCGCAAGCTGACCGGGAGGATCGGCGCCGAGATCGTCGGCTTCGACCCCGCCGGGGACCTCGACAGCACGCAGGTGGCGTTCCTGACCGACGCCCTGCACGAGCACAAGGCGCTGGTCTTCCGGAACGCCCGGCTCGACGACGAGGGCCAGCAGCGCTTCGCCGCGCACTTCGGCGAGCTCGCCAAGGCCCACCCGACGGTCCCCGCCGTCGAAGGCGCACCGACGATCCTGCCCGTCGACAGCGAGCGGGGCCGCGCCAACCACTGGCACACCGACGTCACCTTCGTGCTCAACCCGCCGAAGGCGAGCACGCTGCGCAGCCTGGTGGTGCCGCCGTACGGCGGGGAAACGCTGATCGCGAACGCCGCCGCGGCCTACCGCGACCTGCCGGAACCGCTGCGCGCCTTCGCCGACACGCTGCGGGCGGTGCACACCAACGACTACGACTACGTCCAGCCGCCGGAGACGGTGGACGAGCAGGAGCGGGCGCGGCGGGAGCAGTTCGTCTCGCGCAAGTACCGGACCGTCCACCCGGTGGTGCGGGTGCACCCGGTGACCGGCGAGCGCGGCCTGTTCATCGGCGGGTTCGCCCAGCGGATCGAAGGCCTGTCGGTCACCGAGTCGCGGGACCTGTTGCGGCTGCTGCAGTCCTACGTCACGCGGCCGGAGAACATCGTGCGCGTGACGTGGGAGCCGGACCAGCTGGTGCTGTTCGACAACCGGATCACCCAGCACTACGCGATCGACAACTACGACGGCCTCCCGCGGCGGCTCAACCGCGTCACGGTGGCCGGGGACGTGCCGGTGGGCATCGACGGGCGGCCGAGCGAGTCGCTCGAAGGTGACGCGTCGCACTACACGCCGGTGGCGTGAACCGGGGCGCGCCGGTGCCGAGGACCGCACCGGCGCGCCCGGCCGGTCACCGCCCGTTCCGCGCCAGGCCCCGGAAGCAGTCCCACGCGCGGCTGACCAGCGCCGGGTGGGTCCGCAGGTCGATCACCGTGCGCGCCAGCGCCGCCGCCGAAGCCAGCATCGCCGCCCGGCCCCGCGGGCTCGCCGCCGCGGCCGCGAACTCCGGCGTGTGGTCCGACTTCTCCTCCGCCGTGATCGCGACGAACGGGTGGATCGCCGGGACGCGGACGCTGACGTCGCCGATGTCCGACGAGCCGAGGAAGACTCCCGGCGCCGGCGGGGTCGCGTGGATCCCGCACGCCGCCAGGTGCTCGGTGAACCGTTCCGACAGCACCGGGTTGTCGCGGAAGTGCGCGTACCCGCGGCCGAGCCGTTCGACGTCGACCTTCGCCCCGGTCGCCAGCGCCGCGCCTTCCGCGCACGTCGTCACGTCTTCGGCGAGGCGGTCCAGCGCGTCGGTCGTCAGGGCGCGGAGGCCGAACCGGCCTTCGGCGCGGTCGGGGACGATGTTCGTCGCCTCGCCACCCTGGGTGATGATCCCCTGGACGTGCGAGCCGGCGGGCAGCCGCTGGCGCAGGGCCGAAACCGCGCCGAACGCCTGGATCAGCGCGGCGAGGGCGTCGATGCCGTGCTCGGGGTCGCCGGTCGGGTGCGCGGCCCGGCCGTGGAAGGTCACTTTCAGCTCCACCTGCGCGGTCAGCGGCGCCCACGACCACGAATGGACCCCGGGGTGGACCATCAGGGCCGCGTCGACATCGTCGAAGACGCCCGCCTCGGCCATCGCGACCTTGCCGCCGCCGCGTTCTTCGGCCGGGGTGCCCACCGCGAGCAGTGAACCCGGAGCGTCTCCCAGGACCTCCTTG
Organism: Amycolatopsis sp. DG1A-15b; assembly: GCF_030285645.1. Taxonomy (GTDB): domain Bacteria; phylum Actinomycetota; class Actinomycetes; order Mycobacteriales; family Pseudonocardiaceae; genus Amycolatopsis. Next base: position 2,358,181 of record NZ_CP127296.1, on the reverse strand, counting down.
GCGGCCAGCGCGGCGCCCAGGCCGGCCGCCGCGATCAGGTTGTGCCCGCACGCGTGCCCGAGGCCGGGCAGGGCGTCGTATTCGAGCAGGAGCGCGACGCAGGGGCGTCCTTCGCCGGCACGCGCGACGAACGCCGTGGGGAGCCCGGCGATCCCGGTTTCCACCGCGAAGCCGTCCGCGGCCAGTTCGCCGGTGAGCCGTTCGGCGGCAGCGTGCTCCTCATAGGACAGTTCCGGCCGTTCGTGCAGCTCCGTGGCGACGGCCCACAGCCGCTCGTCCAGGTGCTCGATCCGCTCGTCCGCCCGCTCGTGCAGCTCCTCGTGCCACTCCATGCCCTCCGGAATACCCCAACCACCGACGGTCATGCCACCGGTGGTGTTTCGCGCGGGGCACCTCCGGCTACTCGGGCGCCATGGACCACAGCGAGGCACCGGTGCTCGAGGCGCTGCGCGACTACCACAGCGCCGGCTACGTTCCGTTCAACGCGCCCGGCCACAAGCAGGGCCGCGGCATCGACCCGCGGGTGCTGGAGGTCGTCGGCGCCGACGTCTTCAAGTCCGACGTCATCGCGCTCAACGGCCTCGACGACCGGCTGATGCGCCAGGGCGTGCTCGCCCGCGCCCAGGAGCTGATGGCCGACGCGGTCGGGGCCGACCACACGTTCTTTTCGACCTGCGGCAGCTCGCTTTCGGTCAAGAGCGCGATGCTCGCCGTCGCGGGCCCGCACGAAAAGCTGCTGGTCCCGCGGCACGTGCACAAGTCGGTGATCTCCGGGCTGATCGTCAGCGGGGTGCGGCCGGTCTGGGTGCGCCCGCACTGGGACGGCGAGCGGCACCTGAGCCACCCGCCGGGCGTGCGGGAGTTCGCGGAGGCCTACGAGAGGGACCCCGAGGTCAAGGGCGCGCTCGTGGTGACCCCGACCGACTACGGCACCTGCGGCGACCTCCGCGCGATCGCCGACTGGTGCCACGAACGCGGGCTCCCGCTGATCGTCGACGAAGCTTGGGGTGCCCACCTGCCGTTCCACGACGGCCTGCCGCCGTGGGGCATGGACGCCGGTGCCGACGTGTGCGTCACGAGCGTGCACAAGATGGGCGCCGCGGTCGAGCAGAGCTCGGTCTTCCACCTGCAGGGCGACCGGGTCGACCCGGACGTGCTGAAGGCCCGGGAGGACCTGCTCGGCACGACCAGCGCGAGCTCGCTGGTCTACGCGGCGCTCGACGGCTGGCGGCGGCAGATGGCCGAACAGGGCAAGGAACTGCTCGACCGCGCGCTGACGCTCGTCGGGTCGGTGCGCGGCCGGCTGGCCGAGCTGGGTGTGCCGGTGATGCACGACGAATTCCTCGGCCCGGACCTCGCCGACTCGGTCGACCCCCTCAAGGTCGTGCTCGACCTCGCCCCCCTGGGCATCAGCGGGTACCAGGCGGCTGACTGGCTGCGCGAGCACCGGCGGGTCACCGTGGGACTGTCCGACCACCGCCGGATCGTGGCCCAGTTCAACCACTCCGACGACGAAGCGACCGCGGGCACCCTGATCAACGCCATCGACGCGCTGGTGAAGGTCGCGCCTTCGTTCGAGAAGCCGCCGAGGGTGGATCTGCCGTCACCGCGGGAGATGGAACTGGAGACGGCGATGTTGCCGCGCGACGCGTTCTTCGGCCCGGCCGAACAGGTGCCCGTGGCGGAGGCGGCGGGCCGGATCGCGGCCGAGATGATCACGCCGTACCCGCCCGGGGCGCCCGGTGTGCTGCCCGGCGAGGTGATCACCCGTCCGATGCTCGACTACCTGCGCAGCGGCCTCGGCGCGGGCATGGAGCTGCCCGACCCGGCCGATTCCGAGCTGAAGTCCGTGCGTGTGGTGGCCAAGGACGCCACCCGGCCGCGGTGAACGGCTCGTTCCCGGCGATCGGACGCCGGGAACGAGCCATTCACCGCGGTTCCGGCGGTCAGGCTTTGGCGCTCTTGAGGTCCAGGGGGTTCTTCGGCGCCTTCGAGCGCGCGTCGATCATCCGCTGCCCCAGCTCCTGCAGCTGCTTGCGGCCCATCGCCGAGCGGACCTCGGGGAACCACTCGTCCTCTTCCTCTTCGACGTGGTGGCGGACGTTCTCGGTGAGCACCGTGACCTTCGCGTCGAAGGTCTCCTCCTTCGGGTCCATGCCGAGCAGTTCCGACAGCATCCACACCACGACGTGGTGTTCCTCCACGCTCTCCAGGACGTGGTCCTTCGTCTCCGGCACGGCTTCCCGCGCCGCCGGGTAGAAGATCTCTTCCTCGATGTAGGCGTGGACGGTCAGCTCTTCGATGATCGAGTCGGCGATCCGCCGCTTCTCGTCGTACGCGTCCTCCCCCGCCTTTTCGAATTGCTTGAAGAGCTTCTCCACGGTCTTGTGGTCGTTCTTGAGCAGCACGATCGCATCGGTCGACATGACCGGGCGAATACCCGCTCACCGCGCCGGAAAACGCTGTTTGCCCGAATCACCCCACGGGTATCCAGCCGGTTCCCGACCCCCAGGAGAACACCGGTGAACCAACCGACGGGCGATGTGCTGACGTTCGGCATCGAAGAGGAGTTCTTCGTCGTCGACCGCCACGGGCAGCTGTCCCACGCCGGCGACGACGTCGTCGACGCCGCGGAAGCCGCAGGCGACGACCAGGGCGAGCTGCAGCACGAGCTCACCCGGTCCCAGGCCGAGGCGGCCACCGATGTCTGCCGGACCCACACCGAAGCCCTGCGCCAGCTGCGCGGGCTCCGCGAAGACCTCGCCGGGGCCGCCCGGCGGCGCGGGTTCCGCGTACTCCCCGCCGCGTCCCCGCTGCTGTTCGAAGCGGACCCGCCGGTCATCACGCCGAACCCGCGCTACGAGCGGATGGCCGAGCACTTCGGCGCCACCGCGCGGACGTCGCTCACCTGCGGCTGCCACGTGCACGTCGCGATCCCGGACAAGGAAAGCGGCGTCCAGGTGCTGAACCGGATCCGCCCGTGGCTGCCCGCCCTGCTCACGGTGACCGCGAACTCGGCGATCTCCGACGGCTACGACACGGGCTACTGCAGCTGGCGCTACCAGCAGTGGAGCCGGTGGCCGTCGGCGGGACCACCGCCGCGGTTCGCGTCGCTGGACGAGTACGAAAGCATCGTCGACGGCTGGCTGCGCGCGGGCTCGATCCTCGACCGCGGGATGATCTACTGGGACGTGCGGCTGTCGGACAAGCAGCCGACGCTGGAGTTCCGCATCGCGGACGTCGCCGCGGTGCCGGAAGACGCGGTGCTGCTGGGCGTACTGGCGCGCGGCTTGGTGGCCACCGCGCTGGCCGAGGACGCCCCCGCGCCCCACCTGTCGAACGAGGTGCTCCGGGCCCAGCTCTGGCGCGCGTCGCGAGAGGGCGTGACCGGCTGCTGCCCGCACCCGAAGAGCGGCGACTTGGAGCCGTCGAAGGCGGTGCTCGATGACCTCGTGAACCTCGTGGCGCCCGCCCTCGAAGCGGCCGGGGACCTCGACTTCGCCCGCGAAGGAACGGCCCGCCTGGCTGCCGAAGGCGGCGGCGCGGACCGGCAGCGACGCCGGTTCGCGGAGCGGCAGCGGGCGGAGGACGTCGTCGACCTGCTCACGGGCGGCTAGCCGAGCAATGCGTAAGTCGCGGCGTTAGCCGAAGACGGACGAAGGGTGTTCAAGATCGGTTTGCGACGACCGGCCTGAACACCCTTCTGACCGCACTCTGCGTCGAGATCGACCGCCATCTGGCCGCCCGGCGGAGGGTGGGCAGACCACCGAAGCTCACCGACGCCGAGCTGGTCACCCCGGCCGCGGCCGAACGCGGCGTCCGGCTGATCCTCCGCTCCCACGCAACCGCCAGCCATCCCGGCTAGCCGCAGCTCCGCCGAACACGTGGCGGCCCGCGTCCGATGCCGGGCTCTCCCGCTCCCTCCGGCGCACACGTTCACTCGGATGGCGGGCAACCGCCTCCGGGGTGCGCCGCGTAAATGTTCAGTCACATCTCGCGTTCGCGAGGCGCACGGAACAGATGCGAGGGGAAGCGCACACGTGGGTCGCTGGATCACCAAGAACGGGAACAAGATCTACATCGAGGACGGCAAGGGCGGCGCGGGTCCCTTGGTGGCGGTCGCCGCCGCGGTCGTCCTTGCCGGCGGTGGCGTCGCCGGGGCGAGTGCGGGCGGCCTGTTCGCGGGCGGTGGCGGCGTCGGTGCGGGAGCGGCCTCCGAGGCTTTCGCCGGCAATGCCGCCGGTGATGTCGTCGACTCGCTGCCGGGGCGGTCGATCAAGACGCGCCGGGCCGAAGGCCGCGAGTCGGCGAAGAAAGGCAAGCCGGCCGAGGCGTGGAGCAAGCTGAAGGTCAAGCAGCTACGGCGGGAAGTCCACGACCTCGAGCATGCGGCCGAGTGCGTCGCGGCCGCCACGGGCAGAGTGCGGGACTTCCTGGTGGAGACCCCGTGTTCGTCCCTGCACCGGATGCTGCTGGCGGTCGGTGACGGGCATCGCAACGCCGCGGTCATTTCGGTCGTGCGCGTCGGATTCCGCAGCAAGAAGCAGGCCGCCGCGTTCGAAAAGGTCGAGCGGGTGCAGGGCAGCGGCGACGTGCGGCCACTGGAAGCCGCAGTGGTGCTCGGGGTGGCCGGGGTGAAGATGACCGGCCTGCACTACGCCTCCCGCCCGGAGGGCTACGGGATGGTCGTGGCCGAAGCCGACAACGCCACCGGTCACTTCGATGGCGAGACACTCGACGCGCTGGCCGAGGTCGCCTCCTGGATGTCGCTCAAGAAGTGACACTCCTCCGGACTACCCCTGGCCCGGAAGACGGTCGAGCAGCTCGAGCGCCCGCACCGCGGCGCGGGACTCCCCGGCGTCGATGACCAGGTGGATCCCGGCGGCTTCGGCGTGCCGGCGGGCCCGCATCAGGACGCGCATCCCCGCGGCGCCCAGGAACCAGACCTTCCCGAGGTCGACGCGCAGGACACCGGGACGGGCCCGGAGGTGCTCGTCCAGCACCGCGGCCAGCCGGGTCACCGTGCAGAGGTCGACTTCGCCGGTGACCTCCACGACGACCGCCTCGGGGCTCTTCCACCTGAGCCGGCTCTCCAGGTCGCCTTCGGACGGCGCTCGGGGCGACGGAAGCCGGTGCGTCGGCGGGAGGTCGACCCCCGCCACGCGCAACCGTTCGTGCATCGTCATGGGGGCGAAATACCCCCGGCGAGCGCCTGGCGAAACAAGCCGGGTGCCCCGGCGCATTTCCGCCACCGGAACGGGTAACCCCAGCCGGTCCGGAAGGAGCCCGCCCATGTCCGACGGCCCGCCCACGATGGGTGTCGAAGAGGAGTTCCTCCTCGTGAACCCCCGCACCGGACACGCTTCGCCGTGCGCCGAACCGGTGCTCGCCCGGTACCGCCACCACGGGCCGCTGCCCGACGGCGTCCGGATGCACCGCGAACTGCGGCTCACCCAGCTCGAAGCCGCCAGCGGCGTCTGCACCGGCGCGGACGAACTGCGCGGACAGCTGACCGCCGCTCGCCGCGTGCTCGCCGGCGCCGCGGCGGCCGAAGACTGCGCGCTCCTGGCCACCGGGACGCCCGTCGGACCCGGACCGGCCGCGCCGCCGCCGGCGAGCACCGGCCGGTACGCCGAGATCGACGCCACCTACGGCGCGGTCGTCGCCGACTACGAGGCCTGCGGGTGCCACGTCCACGTCGGGGTGCCCGATCCCGACACCGCGGTCGCCGTCGTCAACCACCTCGGCCGGTGGCTGCCCACCCTGCTCGCCCTTTCGGGTAATTCGCCGTTCGACCACGGGCGGGACACCGGGTACGACAGCTGGCGGATGGTGCTGCAGTCGCGCTTCCCGGGCTCCGGCATCGCCCCGCACCTGCGCGGGCACGCCGAGTACCGGCGGGCCGTCGAGACGCTGGTCGACTGCGGTGCGCTCGTCGACCCGGACCAGACGTTCTGGCTGGCCCGCCCGTCGGGCCGGTTCCCGACGGTCGAGTTCCGGGTCGCCGACACCGCGCTGACCGTCGACCACGCCGTGCTGCAGGCCCTGCTGAGCCGGGCGCTGGTGCAGCGAGCCCTGTCCGATCTCGCCGGCGGGTGGGAAGCCGCGCCGCTGTCCCCGCAGGTGGCGGCGGCGGCCGTGTGGGCCGCGGCGCGACACGGCCTCTCCGGGCAGCTCGTGGACGCCGCCGAGGAGACCCGGCGTCCGGCATGGACGCTCGTCGACGAGCTCTTGGCGCACGTGCGGGCCCCCCTCGAAGAAAGCGGTGACCTGGCCGAGGTGCGGAAGCTCGTCGACGCCGTGCGCGACGGCGGTACCGGCGCCGCGCAGCAGCGCGCGGTCGCCGACGACGGGACAGCGGCCGCGGTGCCGTGGCTCACCGCCGCGACCGTGCCCGCGACGCATGGAACGCTGCTCACCGGGTAGCCGGGATCATGACGACTTCCACCTCTGCCGGCGCGGTCACCCTGCCCACCGCCCGCGGTCCGCTGTCGGAGTCGGTGCTGGGGATCCTCCTGCGCGAACACCCGCGGGCGGACCTGGACTTCGACGGCCTCGCGGACGCCGACCCGCTCGGCGACGACCTCCAGCTGGCGCTGCACCTGTGCTACGAGCTCCACTACCAGGGCCTGCCGGGGGTGTCACCCGACTGGGAGTGGGACCCGGAACTGCTGCGCCTGCGCGGTGCGCTCGAGGCGCGGTTCCTCGCCGCGCTGCGCGACAACGTGCCCGGCGGCGACGACGTCGCGGCCGGGCTCGACGCCCTGCTGGTCGAGCCGATCGACGTCGAAGGTGTTTCGCACTACCTGCGCGACCACGGCGACTGGACGCAGATGCGCGAGTACTTCACGCACCGCTCGATCTACCACCACAAGGAAGCCGACCCGCACGCGTGGGTGATCCCCCGGCTGCGTGGCCGCGCCAAGGCCGCGTTGGTGGCGGTGGAGTTCGACGAGTTCGGCGGCGGCCGCGCGGAGCTGATGCACGCGCGCCTCTACGCCGACCTGCTGCGCGCGGCCGGCCTGCCCGACGGCTACCTCGAGCTCATCGACCAGGTCCCCGGCGCGATGCTGGCGGTGGTCAACATGATGTCGCTGTTCGGCCTGCACCGGTCGCTGCGGGGCGCGCTGTGCGGGCACTTCGCGGCGGCGGAGATCACGACAGCCCCGTCCGCGCAGCGGATGGACCAGGCGTTGCGGCGCCTGGACGCGCCGGAGGCGTGCCGGTTCTTCTACACCGAGCACATCGAAGCGGACGCGGTCCACGAGCAGGTCATGCGCCACGACGTGCTCGGCGACCTGCTGGAGCAGGAGCCCGAGCTGGCCGCCGACGTCGTGTTCGGCATCCAGGCGACCGAGTTCCTCGAGGGCCGCTTCGGCGAGCAGGTGCTGAGCCGCTGGAAGGCCGGGAAGTCCTCACTGCGCCCCTGACCCGGCGATGGCCTCCCGGATCGCACCGGGAGGCCATCGTCGTCAGTCGTCGTCGGTATGGGTCCGGACGCGTTTGCGATGACTGGTGTCGCAGAACGGGAACCGCTTGCTGCGGCGGCACGCGCACACCGCGACCAGGAACCGGTCGGACCGCACGAGCTCGCCCTCGGGGGTGCTCAGCTCGACCGGTCCCTCCACCAGCACCGGGCCGCCCGGGACGACGGTCACCCGGCGGGGACCCCGCTCAGCGGTCGGCACGCAGCACCACCAGCTCTTCCATCCGCTGGCCCGGCTCGATCAGCCCGGCCGCCTCGAGGAACTCCGTCCGTCCGGACAGGACCGGACCGAACGGGATCCGGGCGCGCCGCACCACCGACGCCCGCAATCCCCCCGCGGCCAGCATCTCCCGCGATTTGTCCACATCGGACAGTGTCGAGTGGACGAGCAGCATGGTCCCGCCCGGGCGCAGCAGCGTGCCCGCAGCAGCGCACAGCGGGTCCAGCAGCGCGCGGCCGTCCGGGCCGGCGTCCCAGCCCCGGGTGGACCGGACCGCCGGCGCCGGGGACGGCACGTACGGCGGGTTGGCGACGACGACGTCGAACGGGCCCTCGCGCAGTGCTCTGGTGAGGCCTCCCCGGCACGGGCGCACGGCGAGCTGCCGGACCAGCGCGTTGAGCCGCGCCGAGGCCAGCGCCCGGCGCGAAAGGTCCACCGCCAGCACGGTTCCCGCACCGCGCCGGGCCAGCGTGATCGCCTGCGCGCCGGTGCCGGTGCACAGGTCGAGGGCACGCGCGCCGGCCGGGATCGCCAGTTCGGCGATCGCCGACGCGAGCAGGGCGGTGTCTTCCTGCGGGCGGTAGACGCCGGGCAGCCGCAGCATCCGCGGGGCGGGCGGCACGGGCTGGTGGACGACGGACCGGGCGGCCAAGGGGCCCGGGCGGACGGGTTCCGCCGACGTGGTCATCTGGGTCTCCTTCACTCGCCGCGGTCCCGGCGCGATCGCCGGCGGACAACCGCGTCGCTCCCGGGCTTACCCGGCGATCATCGCGGCAAACGCCGGTGGTTGAGCGGGGCGTGCCCGGGTATCCGGTACGGAAAGGACCGTGAAGGAGGTACGAGATGACGTCGGAAGAGCGCACGCAGCACCCGACCCAGCCCGCCGAGGGCGCCGGCGGTGACGACCCGCACGGCGACACGCCGGAGGCCCAGCGCGAGACCCTCCGCGGCGAGCAGGGCACGTCGGGCGGCGACGAGCACGACGACAGCGATCCGCAGTCGGGCTGAGCCGGAGCCACCGAGCGGCCGAAAAAGCGGGGGTCGCGTTCGGACAGTCCGAACGCGACCCCCGCTTTCCCGTGCCGTCGTCAGGCTTCGGCGAACTCGAACGGCAGTGCGTCCACGCACGCCTGGTACTTCTGCACCATTTCGTGTTCGGTGTGCGCCGCGACGAACAGGTGCGCCAGCTCGAAGCTGTAGCTGTCCTGCTCGGGCAGGTCCGACAGCCGCTGCCCCGCCTCCGGCACGATCGTGATCTGGGTGCCGTCGATGCGGTCCTGCACCGCGGCGATCTCCTCGGGCGTCGGCACCCGCGTCACCACGCCGTCCTCGAACCGGCGCAGGTACCACTTGGCGGCGATCTGGTAAGTGCCCTTGGTGGGGCGGCGGCCGGGGTCCTGGCCCAGGCCGAGCCGCACCATGATCTCGTGGTTGGCGACGCCGTCGACGAACTCGAACAGCTCCGCGTGCGACTGCGAGTGCCGGGGGTTGATCTCCAGCAGGGCGACCTGACCGGACTCGGGGTCGCAGAAGAACTCGATGCTGAAGGTCCCGTTGTCGAAGCCGATCTGCTTCATCACCCGCTCGGCGACGTCGCGCATCCGCTGCACGGGCTCCTCCCCCAGCTGCGACGGGTACTGGTGGCGCAGGAAGGACGAGCTGTCCGGGTAGTTGATGGAGTCGAGCGCGCCGTAGACGGTGACCTCGCCCTGGTAGACGTACCCTTCGACAGCCGCCTGGACGCCGTGCAGCGCTTCTTCGGCCAGGCACGCGGCGCCCCCGACCCTGGCGATCTCCGGCGGGAGCTCGACCTGCTCGAGCACGGAGCCGAACGGCTCCCCCACCCGGCCGACACCGGCGCGGATCTCGGCCACGGCGTCGGAGAATTCGGCGTCGTTCTCCGCCTTGAAGGCGAGCTCGGAGGAGAACGACTTCACCGGCTTGAGCCACATCGGGTAGCCGACGCCCTCCGGCGGGGCGGGTTTCCGGTCGTCGAGGTCGACGATGCCGAAGCTCGGCAGCTCGTCGATGACCTTTCTCTGCTCGAGCCGGCTCCAGTACTTGTGTTCGCACTTCAGCACGGCCTCCAGCGACACGCTGGGCAGGCCGTACCGGGCGCACAGGATGGGAACCAGCGACGCGGCCGGGAAGTCCCAGTAACTGACGATCGCGCCGACGTCGCCGTCGAACGCGTCGAGCTCGTGCTGCGCCGTCTTCAAGAGCGCTTCGAAGTCGATTTCGCCGTGTTGCAGCTCTTCGGGGGTCAGCAGGCCGTGGAACCGGTAGCCGGAAGCCCACGGCAGGCGCTCCAGCACCCGCTGGTTCTCCTCGTCCAGGCCGATCACGAAGATGTCGGTACTCATGCGAAAGGGCTACCCGACGCGCCGAGCGGGCCAAACGGGCCGGATGGCCGGTTTGGCCGGACCGGCAGCGGGCATCCGCAGGCATGACAGCCCTGCCCGAACCGCTTTCGCTGTGGGTGGAAACCGCCCCTTCCCCGGACCGCACCGGCGTGCCGGTGCCGGAGTCCGCCGATGTCGCGGTGCTCGGCGCGGGCATCGCCGGGCTCACCACCGCGCTGCTGCTCGCGCGCGCCGGCCGGTCGGTCGTCGTGCTGGAGGCCGAGCGGGTCGCGGCCGGGGTGTCCGGCCACACGACCGCGAAGGTCAGCGCCCAGCACGGGGCCAAGTACGCGGACTTGGCGTCCCGCCACGGCACCGGCGCCGCGAAGGCCTACGCCGGAACCCAGACGGCGGCGCTCGAATGGATCGCGGCCACCTCGGCCGAACTGGCGATCGACTGCGGTTTCACCCGCGCGGACAGCTACGTCTACACGACCCGGGACAGCACCGTGGACTCCCTCAGGCGGGAGGCGGACGCGGCCGCCGCGGCGGGCCTGCCGGCGTCGTTCACCGAAGAAGTCGCGCTCGACGTGCCCGCGCTCGGGGCCGTGCGGACCACCGGGCAGGCGCACTTCCACCCGCGCCGGTGGCTGCTCGGCCTGGCCGCCGAGATCGAGCGGGCGGGCGGCACCATCGTCGAACACGCCCGGGCGACCGCGCTCAACGGGCAGACCGTCCGCACTTCGCGCGGCGACGTCGTGGCGGGCGAAGTCGTCGTCGCGACCCACTACCCCGTGCTCGACCGCGGCCTGTACTTCGCCCGGCTCGACCCGGTGCGCGACCTCGTCGTCGCGGGCCCGGCGGCGGGCGGCACCGCACCGGAGGGCATGTTCCTCGACGCCGACACGCACCACTCCGTGCGCGGGTACACCGAACAGGGCACGCCGATGGTGATCGCCGGCGGCGAGCACTACCGGGTGGGCGCGCACGTCAACGTCGAACGCCGGTACCGGCGGCTCGCGGAGTGGGCCGACGCGCACGCGGGCCTGCACCGGGTGACCCACCGCTGGTCGGCCCACGACATGTCGACGCCCGACCTGCTGCCCTACGTCGGCCGCTACCTGCCCGGGACGAAGAACCTGTGGGTGGCCACCGGGTTCGGCCAGTGGGGCATGACCGGCGGTACCGCCGCGGGCCACGTGCTGGCGGCGCGGATCCTCGGCGAGCCGCACCCGGCCGCGGACCTGTTCGACCCCAACCGCTTCGACGCCCGTTCCGTGCTCGAGGTGGCCCAGGACAACCTCACCGTCGCGAAGTACCTCGTCGGCGACCACGTCGCCGCGCTGTGGCGGTCCGAGAAGCTCGACGACCTGCAGCCCGGGGAGGCCGAGGTCGTCCGCGTGGGCGGCGAGCTCGTCGCGGCCCACCGCGACGACGCCGGTAAGCTGCACACGGTCGGCGCGCACTGCACCCACCTGGGCTGCCTGGTTTCGTTCAACGACGCCGAGAAGACCTGGGACTGCCCCTGCCACGGCTCGCGGTTCGGCGTCGACGGCGAAGTGGTGCAGGGCCCGGCGGTCCGCCCGCTGCGCCGCGGCCCGGAATGAGCCGGTGGGGACGTTCCTCCCCTCTGCCCGAGGAACGTCCCCACCGGTCCGCCCGGCTAACCGGACGCCAGTTTCTTGCCCGCGTCGTACAGCAGGTGCAGGGCGTCGGCCACGCCCACGGCCGTCAGCACCGTCGCCGCCAGGCGGGTCCCGCGCGGCGCGATCACCAGGCCCGCGGCCAGCCCGGTGCCGATCCAGACGTCCAGGCAGAACGGACACGACAGCAGCTCACCCGCGGCGTGCTCGACGTGGCTCTGGCCGGGCACGGACTCGTTCAGCTCGGTGGCGCCCGCCGGCTCCTCGTAGCGGGTGAACGGGGCTCGCAGCGGGCTCGTGACCGCCGCCTTCGCGAGCATGCGGCTGGCCTTGAACGTCGCGGTGCCGAGCAGCGCCGTGTCGCCGAGGCCGAACCGGCGGGGCAGCCCGGCTCCGAGGAGGCGCCCCAGCACGGTCAGCCCGCCGACGAAGGCCGCGTAGGCCCCCATCGCGCCGACGTAACCGACCAGCGGCCGGTCGGCCTCCCCGGCGTAGTCGCGCTGCACTTGCTTCGCCTTCTCGGTGACGTCCTCGAGCACGCTCATTCGTCCGCCGATCCGGGCTTCATCATCTTGCCCTGCTGTTTTGCCTTGGCCTCGTCCGGCAGGAGGCGGGAGCCGGCCGCCTGGAGCTTGTTCTTCACCGCGCCGGGCACGATCTTGTCCTTCCCGGCCATCAAGGCTTCGTAGCCGGCCTCGGCGATCTCGGCCGGGGAATCCTTGTCCCCGGCGGCGATCTTGGTGTCCGTCATGTCGGCGCGCTCGAAGAACTCGGTGTCGACCGGGCCGGGCAGCATCGCGGTGACGGTGACGCCCTTGTCCTTCACCTCGGCGCGCAGGCCTTCGGAGAACGACGTCAAGAACGCCTTCGAGGCGGCGTAGACGGCCTGGTAGGGCGCGGGCGACGTGCCGGCGATCGACGAGGTGAACAGCACCCGGCCGTGGCCGCGGCCGACCATGCCGGGCACGACCCGCTTGGCCAGGTGCACGGCCGAGCGGACGTTCAGGTCGACGACCGTCAGCTGGTCCTCCAGCCGGGTCTCCCCCGCGAACTCGCCGTTGACGCCGACGCCGGCGTTGACGGCCAGTGCCTCCACCGGGCGGTCCGCGAGGTGGCGGACGAGTTCTTCGACCCCGTCCGGGGCGGCGAGGTCGGTGCGGACCGCGTCGACCCGCGCGCCGCACGCGCGGACCTCGTCGGCGGCCGCGGCGAGCTCGGCGTCCTCGGCCGCCAGCACGAGGTCGAAGTCGTGCCGGGCGAACTGTTTCGCCAGCTCCAGCCCGATTCCGCTCGACGCGCCGGTGACGACGGCCAGTGGCCTGGTTGCGGTGGTCATCATGCTCCTTCCGGGGTTCGCCCGCTGGCTACCCACCGCCGCGGGCGGCAATCATGGTTTCCCGGTACGCCGGGCGGGTATTTCGCGGCGGTGGGACGCACCAGACTCCGCCGCAGTGACCTGCGCAGCCCGGGCATCAAGCGCATCCGCCGCGGCCGCGGGTTCTCCTACGCCATGCCCGACGGCTCACCGGTCACCGACGACGAGCTGCTGGCCCGGATCAAGGACCTCGTCATCCCGCCGGCCTGGCGGAACGTGTGGATCTGCCCCTACCCGAACGGGCACGTCCAGGCGGTCGGCACCGACGACGCCGGGCGGCGCCAGTACCTCTACCACGACCAGTGGCGGCGCGACCGCGACGAGGAGAAGCACGACCGCGTGCTGCAGATGGCCCGCCGGCTGCCGCAGTGGCGCGCTTCGGTGGCGGACGACCTCGCCGGGCGTGGCTTGACCCGGAAGCGGGTGCTCGCCGCTGCCCTGCGCATGCTCGACCGGGGGATCTTCCGCACCGGCGGCGAGGAGTACGCGGAGGAGAACGGCACCCACGGCGTCGCGACGCTGCTGCGCGAGCACGCGGCGGTCCGCGGTGACGAGTGCCGGTTCTGCTACGTCGCCAAGGGCGGCCTGGACCGCGAGGTGGCCATCTGCGACGCGGAGCTGGCCTCGGTGCTGAAGTCGCTGCTGCGCAGCCGGCCGGACAGCGACCGGCTGCTGGTCTACCGCGAGGGCGGCAGCTGGCACGAGGTGCACGCCGCGGACATCAACGAACGGTTCAAGGAGCTGGCGGGCCAAGACTGCACGGCGAAGGACATGCGGACGTGGAACGCGACGGTGCTGGCGGCAGCGGCGTTCGCCGCGGCGGACCCCCCGACGTCCGAGACGGCCCGCAAGCGCGCCGAGGCGAAGGTGATGAAAGAGGTCTCGACGGCGCTCGGGAACACCCCCGCGGTCTGCCGCTCGTCCTATGTGGACCCCCGGTTGGTGGAGGCGTACCGCGCGGAGAAGACGATCGCCCCGGCGCTCAAGCGCGCGGCCCGCCTCGAGGGCGACGAGGCGCGGGCGGTGCTGGAGAAGGCGTGCGCGCGGCTGCTGAACGCGTCGTGACGGTGTGGAGTGGGAGGTACGGTGGGATCCATCCGAACGTGTACTGGCCCGCGGCAGCGGTCGTCGGGGAACCTGGAGAGGATGACATCTTCCGCAGTGCGCTGGCGCGCGTCGATCAGCCTCACCGTGGGCGACGACGGGCCGGTGTCGAGCATCCTGGAGTCCGACCACGGGAGTGAGGGGTCGGCGCGGAAGTGGATCGAGCGGAAGCTCCCCCGGACGCGCTTCCCGGCGTGGATCCCGGCAGCCCGGCGGCGGGACGGCGTGGAGTTGTTCGGCCGGGTGGCCCGCGGCCGGATGGTGCCGGACCAGCTGCTCCCGACCTGGGAGTCGGAAGCAACGCCGGTGTGGCACGCCGACCGAGCCGGGGACCAGGTTCAGTGGCGCCGCTGCGCGGCCGACGATCGCTGAGGTCAGTCCCGCCTCGGATCGCTCGATCACCCAACGACAGTCGAACTTGTCAGTACTCGCGGAATTGCCAGGCCGGCAGGCGAACCCACTCGAGAAACTTGACCGCGATCGGCGCGCCGGCCGCCGGGCTCAGGCCTTGCCCACGTCCGTGCGCAGGAGGCAGAACTCGTTGCCCTCCGGGTCCTGCAGCACCACCCACGACTCCTCCCCGCTCTGGCCCACGTCCGCCGGACGGGCGCCCAACGCCGTCAAGCGTGCCAGCTCCGTCTCCTGGTCCACCCCCGCCGGGCTCACGTCGAGGTGCAGCGGGAGCTTGCCCCGGCGGGGGTCTTCCGTCCGGGCCAGGATCAGGGTCGGCGGGCCTTCGCCGAACCGGGCGCCCGGCGGGCCCAGGGCCAGGCCGTCCGGCTCGTGGCCGATCACCTCGTAGCCGAGGACCGCGCACCAGAACTCCGCCAGGCGGTCGGGATCGTGGCAGTCCAGCACCAGTTCGGTGATCCGGCAGGCCATCCGCTCACTTCCGTTCGGACTCCGCCACCGCCGCGGCTTCGTCGTCGTCCATCGCCTTCGTGTCCCGCGGCGGCAGGAACGGCTCCTCCTGGTCCTCCACGCGGCCCGCCTCGATGGTGCGGCCGCGGGCCAGCTCCGCGTCCAGCTCGGCCCCCAGCAGGATCGCGAGGTTGGAGATCCACAACCATACAAGGAACGCGATCACCCCGGCCAGCGAACCGTAGGTCTTGTTGTAGGAACCGAAATTCGCGACGTACAGCGCGAAACCGGCCGACGCCGCCACCCACAGCACCACGGCCAGCAGCCCGCCCGGCGTCAGCCACTTGAACCCCGGCAGCCGCACGTTCGGGCCCACCCAGTACAGCAACGCGAACGCCAGGCTGACGAGCAGCGCGATCACCGGCCACTTCGCGATCTCCCACACCAGCACGCCCGTCGAACCGAGGCCGATCAGGTCGCCGATCCGGCGGGCCACCGAACCGGTCGCCACCACGCCGAGCGCGCACGCCGCCAGCAGCACCACGATGCCGACCGTCAACGCGACCCGCAGCGGGATCGTCTTCCACACCGGCCGCCCCTCCGGCATGCCGTAGATCGCGTTCGACGCCCGCATGAACGCGCCGATGTAGCCCGACGCCGACCACAGCGCGCCCAGCAGGCCGATGATCGCCAGCGGGCCGGCCAGGCTCCGCGAGCCCGTCAGCTCCTTGATCGCACCGACGATGATGTCCTTGCCCTGGCCCGGCACGAGCTGGTTGACGTTGTCGATCACCGTCTGGATCTTGTCCGGGCCGAGCAGACCGAGGATCGCGGTGAGCACGATGATGCCCGGGAACAGCGAAAGCACACCGTAGTAGGTGAGCGCCGCGGCCCAGTCGGTCAGGTTGTCCCGGTTGAACTGCTTGAAGGTCCGTTTGAGCGCCGCACCCCACGACTGTTTCGACAGCTCTCCCGGTCCTTCGGGTTCTTTACCGTGTCTGGCCACCGTCGCCACCTCCTGCTCCGTCCCGGCGGGCATACCCCGTCCGGGAGTGGGTATGCCTGTTTCGTCACCCCGAACCAGGAGGAAGCCGTGCCCGAGGTCAGCCGCGTGATCGACGTACCGCCCGACGCCGTGTTCGCGGTGCTCGCCGACGGCTGGCTCTACGCCGGCTGGGTGGTCGGCAGCTCCCACATCCGCGACGTCGACGAGGACTGGCCCGCGGTGGGCTCCCGGATCCACCACAGCGTGGGCCCGTGGCCGGTGCACATCCAGGACGTGACGGTGGTCCGGGCGGTCGAGCCGGGCCTGTCGCTGTCGTTGGAGGCGCGCGGCTGGCCACTGGGCGCGGCCGCGGTCGGCCTGACGCTGGTCCCCCACGGCGACGGGCAGACGCTGGTCCGGATGACCGAGCACATCGTCCGCGGGCCCGGCAAGGTGCTCCCGGCGGCAGTGCAGGCGCTGATCGCCAAGCCGCGCAACACGGAGTCGCTGGCCCGCCTGGCGGACTTGGCGACGGGCAAGCACGCCCGCGCCCGGCACGGCCACCCGAGCCCCTGAGCCGCGCGGGCGCCGGCCGGATTGCCCCTGAGCAGGTTCCGGCAACCCGACCGCGGTCGGTCGCGGGTCGCGCGGCCGGCCGCTGGGCCTCTCGGGCGTTCCCGGCCTCGACCGCAGATCGCGCGCCCGGCACCCGGCCCGCTCAACCGCTCCCCGGCCCCAGCCGTAGATCGCCCGGCCGCTCAAAGCGCTCCGGGCTTCAACCGTAAGTCGCGCGCTCGACCACCCAGCCCCTCAAACGCTCCCGGCCTCAGCCGTAGATCGCGCGGTGGGCCGCCCGGATCACCGCCGCGTATCCGCCGCCCAGCATTCCCGCGCGGGCCATCGCCGCGCGGGCCGCGTTCGCTCCCGGGCCGCCGTGGACCGCTCCTCCCGGATGGGCGGATGCTCCCGCCAGGTACAGGCGGTCCACCGGTGTGTCCGCGCGGCCCGTGCCCGGCACCGGGCGGAAGAACAGCTGCTGGTGGATCGCCGACGTGCCGCCGTTGACCGCGCCGCCGACCAGGCCCGGATCGTGGTCCTGGAGCTCGACGGGGCCCTGGATGTACCGCGCCTTGATCAGGCCGGTGAACCCCGGCGCGTTGGCCTCGACCGTCTCCTCCATCCGCCGCGCCCGCCGTTCGAGCGCGGCCCGGTTCTCGCACGTGCCGCGCGGCACGTGCGTGTACGCCCACGCCGACTCCGTTCCCGGCGGCGACCGGTCGGGGTCGGTCGTGGTCATCTGGCCCAGCAGCAGGAACGGGCGGCGCGGCATCCGGCCGCGGCCGAGTTCGCCGCCGAACGCCGACAACCCGTCCAGGTCCGTGCCGAGGTGGATGGTGCCGGCCCCGCGCGCCGCTTCGGCCGTCCACGGGATCGGGCCGGACAGCGCCCAGTCCACCTTCACCGTCGCGCTGTCCCACTGGAACCGCTCCAGGTCTTCGACGAACCGGGAGGGCAGCCACTCCGGCGCGAGCAGCTCGCGGTACAGCAGCGGCGCGGGAACGTCGGCGAGCACGGCCTTGCGGGCCCGCACCGGGGCACCGGCGGCGTCCCGGACACCCAGCGCCCGCCCGCCGGCGACGAGCACTTCGCGCACCGGACGTCCACAGTGGACCGTGCCGCCGCGCGACTCCAGCCGGCGCACCAGCGCCGCGGTCAGCTCGCCCGCCCCGCCCGCCGGCACCGGGAATCCTTCCCCCTGGCCGATCATCGCCATCAGCCAGCCGAACACCGCGCTGCCCGCGTTGTCCACCGAAAGGTCGCTGTGCGCGGCGTTTCCCGCCAGCAGCAGCTTCGCGCCTTCCCCGGTGAACAGCTCGTCGCCGAACCGGCGCACCGGCAGCGTCAGCATGCGCGCCAGCCGCAGCGCGTCGCCCGTTCCGGTGCGGCGCAGCAGCTTCAGTGCCGGGCGCACCGGCGGGAACGACGCGAACAACGTCTCCACCAGCGGCTCGCGGATTTCGGCCCACTGTTCGAACAACCGGCGCCACGCGTCGCCGTCGCCGTCGCCGAACTCCTCGACCGACGCCGCCGTGCGGTCGATGTCCCGGGAAAGCACCACGCACCGGTCGTCGGGCAGCACGTGCGCCAGCACGTCGGGCGCGTGCCGCCAGCTCAGGCCGTGCTCCTCGAGCCGCAGGCCCCGGATCGCCGGGGACACCGCGCTCATCGGGTAGAAGGCGCTGAAGAGGTCGTTGCGGAAGCCCGGCTCGGTGACTTCGGCGGTCCGGACGGCGCCGCCGGCGTGCTCGGTCGCCTCCAGGACCAGCACCGACCAGCCCGCGTCGGCCAGGAGGTTCGCCGCCACCAGGCCGTTGTGCCCCGCGCCGATCACCACCGCGTCGACGGCTTCCGTACTCACTCCGGCCTCCTGGCTGATCAGGCTTGCGACTGGTGGCTCGGCCCGACCCGGGTGAGCGAGCGGAGCCGGGCCAGGACCCCGTCGCGGCGCGGCGGGGCCAGGGGCGGGCTCGCCGCCCCCGCGCCCGACCGGAGCCCGGCGACCAGGTCGGCGAGCGCGGCCGCGGCGTCATACCGAGGTTGCCAGCCCAGGGCGGTCTCCGCCAGCGTGGTGTCCCCGAGCGCGGCGCGGTCGGCCAGCTCGAGCCACCCCGGGTGCACCGGCAGCACCCCGCCCAGCCACGCCGCCCGGGTCGCGAGCTGCACCACCGGCTTCGGCACCGGGACGCGGGTGCCACCCAGGACACCGGCCAGCGCGTCGGCGTCGAGCACCTCCGGCGCGGCCAGGTTGACCGCGCCGGTGAAGCCGGCGTCCAGGATCAGCCGGATCGCCTCGGCGACGTCGGTGGTGTGCACCACCTGCGCCCGCAGGTCCGTCCACAGCGGAACCGGCAGCCGCCGCCCGCCGACGAGGTGGGCGGGCACCGCCGGGCCGAGCAGCCAGCGCGCGAACTCCCCCGCCGCGCTGCGGTGCAGGATCGCGCACGGCCGGATCCGCGCCACCCGGACCTGCGGGTACGTCTCTTCGAACCGGTCGAGCAAGGCTTCCAGCGCGGCCTTGCCACGGCTGTAGGCGCTGCCCGCGATGCCCTCGCACGGCCAGTCCTCGGTCACCTTGTCCCAGCGGGGCGCCGGCCCGTAGGCGGCCACGGACGAAGCGACGACCAGGTGCGGCACCCCGGCGCCCGCCGCCGCGGCGAGCACGTGCCGGGTGCCTTGGTCGTTGGTGCGCGACATCGGCGGGTCGCCGCGCACCGGCGAGATCGCCCACGCCAGGTGGACGACGGCGTCCGCGCCCGCGAACACCTCCGCCAGCTCCTCCTCCGCGCCGGGGCGGCCGACGTCGAGGGCCCGCCAAGCCGCCCGGCGGTACGGCTCGGCCGTGGTGTCCGGCAGCCGTCGCGCGAGCCCGACCACGTCGTGGCCGGGCTCGAGCGCGTCCAGCAGGGCCGTTCCGACGTTCCCGGTCGCCCCGGTGATCACGATGCGCACCCGAAAGGCTTACCCGGTGTCGCCACGGTGAAACTCGGTGACAACCGGGGCTTCGCCACCCGGACCCCCCGAAAACTCAGACCAGGTCCCGCGGGATCCGCCGGTGCCAGTTCCGCGAGACGATCCGGCGGGGCCCGTCGTAGCCGTCGAGCTGCGCGTCGATGACGAACTCGGTGTCGGTGCACGAGACGCGCGTGCGGGTCTCGCTGCGCGCCACCCAGTCGCCGCGCGCGAAGGTGACGTCCCACGCGGTTTCCGCCACCGGGGAGCAGAAGTCGTCGGCGACCCAGCTGTACCGCTCACGGACGTCCCGGGTGACCTCCAGATCGAGGTCGTCGTACCGGACCGTCCCCGCGTCCTTCACGATGTCCAGCGCCGACCGGTAGTCGACGAGGTCCCGCGAGACCGTCCAGCGCTGCTCCCCCGGCGTCACGGCCGTCACGGACATCGGCGGCGCGCCCTCGGGTTCCCCGAACGGCCGGGCCGGCAGTTCGTCCGGCTCGGCGACCGGGCGGACCGGCAGCTCGAGCGCGCTGTGTCCGGTGTGGACGGACAGCAGCACCGGCGTCGGCGGCGGCCAGGCCAGCGGCCAGTACGACGTGGACAGCGAGAGCCGGATCCGGTGCCCCGCCGGGAAAGCCTGCGCCACGGCGTTCAGCTCGATCTCGACCGGGCAGCGCTCGCCCGGCGCCATCGGGGCCGGCTCGTCGTGGCCGTCACGGTGGGTCAGGTTGAGCAGCCCGTAGGTGACGCGGGTGGCCCGCCCGTCCGGTGCGACGTCGGACAGCCGCGCCGCCACCATGGCGACCGGCTGGTCGGCCGAGACCTCCAGCCGCACCTTCGGGGACCCGAGGATCTCGCAGCGCTCGGTGAGCACATCGGTGTCGAAGACGAGCGACCCGCCGTCCTCCTCGCGCTGGTCGTAGGGCAGGTCCGGCGGAGCGCTGTAGGACGCCCACTTCCCGGAGAACTGCCCGACCGACAGCGGCGACGACACGGTCAGCGCCTCATCGGGCACCGTCTCCCCCGGCCGCGCGAGGCGGTGCGGCGCCAGCGGCAGCTCCTGCGGCTTGACGTGCGGCGACGGCCAGGTGGCCTCCCCGACCCAGCGGCCGGGGCGGTCTTCGTAGGACGTCGACGGCGGCACGCTCTCCTGCATCCAGGTCCGCAGCATCGGCCCGTCCATCGCGCCGTTCTCGTCCCCGCGCAGCCAGTGGTCCCACCACCCGACGACCTCCTGGAGGTAGCCGATCGCCGGGCCCGGCTCGCCGAGGTGCGGGTACTTGTGCGACCACGGGCCGATCAGGCCGCGCCGCGGCACGTCGAGGTGGGCCAGGAGCCGGATCACGGCGTTGGAGTACCCGTCGGCCCAGCCGCTCGAGGCCAGCACCGGCACCTGGACGTCGCTGTAGTTCTCCGACACCGACGCGTGCCGCCAGTAGTCGTCGCGGCGCTGGTGGCCGAGCCAGTTTTCGATCCACAGGCTGCAGTTGTCCAGCCGCTCCAGCCACATCTCCCGCCAGCGGTCGCCGACGACCGCCGGGTCGGGCGGCAGCGTGGCGTAGGCGAACATCGTGCCGGACTCGGCGACGTTGTCCGACAGCAGGCAGCCGCCCATGTAGTGCATGTCGTCGGCGAAGCGGTCGTCGGTGAACGACGAGATCACGATCGCGCGCAGGCTCGGCGGTTTCCGGGCCGCGACCTGCAACGCGGCGAACGCGCCCCAGGAGATCCCCATCATCCCGGTGTCGCCGGTGCACCACGGCTGCCCGGCGATCCACTCGAGGACCTCTTCGGCGTCGAGCTGCTCGCGTTCGAGGTACTCGTCGGCCAGGACGCCCTCGGACTCGCCGGTGCCGCGGATGTCCACGCGCACGCAGGCGTACCCGTGCCCGGCGAGGTAGGGGTGGTGGATGGAGTCGCGGGGCGCGGTGAGGTCCCGCTTGCGGTAGGGGATGTATTCGAGGATCGCCGGCACCGGCTCGGCGTCCGACGAGACCGGCCGCCAGATGCGGGCGGACAGGACGGTCCCGTCGGACATCGGGATCCGGACGTGGTCTTCCTCGGTGATTTCGTACGGCAGCGAGGTGACGGCTCGCAAGAGCAACTTCCTCCCGGGGTTACTTGGCGGGCTGCAGAAGGATCTTCTGGGCGCCGTCGAGCTTCTTCTGGAAGATCTCGTACGCGCGGGGCGCCTCTTCCAGGGGCAGCTTGTGCGTGGCGAAGCCTTCGACGCCGAGCGGGTCGCCGTCGCCGGTGAGCACCGGCATGATGTCCTCCAGCCAGTGCCGGACGTTGGCCTGGCCCATCCGCAGCTGGATCTGCTTGTCGAACAGCTCCATCATCGGCATCGGGTCGACCATCCCGCCGTAGACGCCGGACAGCGAGATCGTGCCGCCGCGGCGGACGCTGTCGATGGCGGCGTAGAGCACGCTCAGCCGGTCGATCCCGGCCTTCTCGGTGATCTTCTCGCCGAGCGGCTGCGGCAGCAGCCCGACCAGGGTGTGCGCCAGCTTGCCGACCGGGGCGCCGTGCGCCTCCATGCCGACCGCGTCGATCACCGAGTCCGCGCCGCGCCCGTTCGTCAGCTGCCGGATGGAGTCGCCGATCTCCTTGTGGTCACGCGTGTCGAGCGCGGTGGCGCCGTGTTCGCGGGCCCGGGCGAGGCGCTCGGGCACCAGGTCGACCCCGATCACCTGGCCGGCGCCGCGGTGCCGCGCGATCCGGCAGCACATCTGCCCGATCGGGCCGAGGCCGAAGACCACGACCGTGCCGTCCTTCGGGACGTTCGCGTACTCGACGGCCTGCCAGGCGGTCGGGACGACGTCGGAGAGGTAGACGAACCGCTCGTCCGGCGGGCCGTCCGGGACCTTGATCGGCCCGTAGTGGGCCTGCGGCACCCGCAGGTACTCGGCCTGGCCGCCGGGGACCTGGCCGTAGAGCTTGGTGTAGCCGAGCAGCGAGGCACCCTTGCCGTGCTCTCTGACCTGCGTCGTTTCGCACTGCGACTGCAGGCCGCGCTCGCACATCCAGCAGTGGCCGCAGGAGATGTTGAACGGGACCACCACGCGGTCGCCCGGCTTGAGGTTCGTCACCTCCGGCCCGACCTCCTCGACCACGCCCATCGGCTCGTGGCCGAGGATGTCGCCCTCGGTCATGAACGCGCCGAGGACTTCGTAGAGGTGCAGGTCGGAGCCGCAGATCCCGGTCGAGGTGATCCGCACGACCGCGTCCGTCGCCTCCTCGATCTTCGGATCCGGCACCTCTTCGACGCGGACGTCGCGTTTGCCGTGCCAGGTCACTGCCTTCATGGCTCTCCCTTTCCGCGGACGGGGTTGTTCAAGCCCCGGCTTCCCGCGGGTGGCAGCCGACAAACCCCGCCTCAGGTGAGCAGGTCGGCCACCAGGTAGACGGCCGCGGCCACCGCCGCGGCGGCCGGGAACGTCAGCACCCAGCCCATGATGATGTCGCGGGCGATGCCCCAGCGGACCGCCGAGAGCCGCTTGGTCGCCCCCACTCCCATGATCGCCGCCGTGATGACGTGCGTGGTCGAGATCGGCGCCTTCACCGCGAACGCCGTCACGTACAGCACCGACGACGCCACCGACTCCGCGACGAAGCCGTGCGGCGGGTCGAGCGGGAACACCCGCCTGCCGAGCGTCCGCATGATCCGCAGGCCACCCGAATAGGTGCCCAGCGACAAGGCCCCGGCGCACGCCAGGGTCACCCACAGCGGGACGGCGAACGTCGACTGCTGCCCGGCCGCCACCAGCGCCAGCACGATCACGCCCATGCCCTTCTGGGCGTCCTGCAGGCCGTGGCCGAGCGCGAGCGCCGAGGCGGAGACGATCTGGAACCGGCGGAACACCCGGCCGCTGCGGTGCGGGTTCGCCCGCCGCAGCAGCCACAGCGCGGCGACCATGGCGAGGTAGCCCAGCACCAGCCCGATCAGCGGCGACGCCACCATCGGGATCAGCACCTTCTCGGCGATCCCGGCCCAGTGCACGGTGCTCGCGGCGGCCAGTGCCGCGCCGACCATGCCGCCGATCAGCGAGTGCGAGGAGGACGACGGGAGCCCGAAGTACCAGGTGATCAGGTTCCAGGTGATGGCCCCGGCCAGCGCGGCGAAGACCACGGTGAGCGCGTCCGGCCCCACCGGGACGTCGATGATCCCCTTGGCCACCGTCGCCGCGATGCCGGTCGAGAGCAGCGCGCCCGCCAGGTTCATCACCGCCGCCAGCACGAGGGCGGCCCGCAGGGTCAGCGCCCGGGTCGACACCGCGCTGGCGATGGCGTTGGCCGCGTCGTGGAACCCGTTGGTGTAGTCGAAGACGAGCGTCAGCACGATCACGGTGACCAGGGCGGCGGTCCCCGTCACTCAGGACTCCTTGACCGCGATGGTCTGCACCACGTCGGCCAGGTGCTCGAACGCGTCGGCGGCCAGCTCGAACTGCTCGACGACCTCCTTGGTCTTCAGCACCTCGAGGGCGTCCCCGCCCGGCTCGAACAGGTGGGCCAGGATCCGCCGGTAGACGCGGTCGGCCTCGTTCTCGAGCTCGTTGATCTCGATCCAGAACGGCTCGAGGTCCCCCACCTTGGCCAGGCCGGGCATCGACGAAGCCGTCAGCTCGGCGGCCCGGCAGAGCACCCGGACCAGGACGTCGGTCCCCGGCGGGAACGAGCCGATGCGGTAGAGCACGGCCAGGTCCGCCGCGGTGTCCGTGAAGTCCAGCACGTCGTCGATCTTGGCGGCGAGGGCCTGGATGTCCTCGCGGTCGAACGGCGTCACGAACGAGCTGTTGAGCTCCACCATGATCGTGTGCGTGAGCTCGTCGCCCTGGTGCTCGACCTCGTGCAGGCGCTTCGCGATGGGTTCCCGCTCGGCCGGGTCGGCGGCCACGAGTTCCCTGAGCAGGGCGGTCGCGGTGACGAGGTTCTTCGCCGCGTCGGCGAGCAGGTCGAAGAACCGGGTGCCCCGTGGGGTGAAGCGCATGGATATCCCTTCGTCGCGCGCGCCCGTCCGGGGCCGGGTACCCCGTCCGGCCGAACGTTTAACGGCCGCTCTCCGGGAAATCAGGAGTCATGACCGATCCCGGATCCCGGCGCCTGAGAGTACTGCTCTGGCATGTGCACGGCTCGTGGACCGACGCTTTCGTCCGCGGCCGCCACGACTACCTCCTGCCGGTGTCACCCGACGGTGCGCCCTGGGGCCTCGGCAAGGCGGGGCGGAACTGGCCGTCGGTGACCGAGGTGCCGCTCGACCGGCTGGCCGAGGCCGAGCCCGACGTCGTCGTCCTGCAACGCCCGGAGGAACTCGCCTTCGCCGCCCGCCTGGGCGTTCCGGCCGTCTACGTGGAACACAACGCGCCCCGGCCGTACGCCGCGGCCAGCGAACACCCGCTCGCCGGCCGCTCCGACATCACCGTGGCGCACGTCACCCACTTCAACGCGGCCATGTGGGACTGCGGCCGCGCGCCGGTGACCGTGGTGCCGCACGGCATCCCCGATCCGGGACCGCGCTACACCGGCGAGCTCGCGGCCGGGGTGTCGATGATCAACGAGCCGGTGCGGCGGGAGCGGGTCACCGGCGCCGACCTGCTCGGCACGCTCGCCGAGGGCGCCCCCGTCGACGTCTTCGGCATGGGGACCGAAGAGCTCGGCGCGCCGCTGCGCGGGCTGGGCGACGTCCCGGCGCCGAAGCTGCACGACGAGATCGCCCGCCGCCGCGTCTACCTGCACACCGCCCGGTGGACGTCGCTCGGACTGTCCCTTTTGGAAGCCATGCACCTGGCGATGCCGGTCGTCGTCTTCGCCGCCACCGAGGCGGTCGAGGCGGTGCCGGACGACGCGGGGGTGCTCTCCACCGACGTCTCCGTGCTGGCCCGGGGTTTCCGCGAGCTGCTGCACGAGCCCGACTTCGCCGCCCTGGCCGGCAAGAACGCCCGCGAACACGCCCTGAAGCACTACGGGCTGGACGCCTTCCTGACCGCTTGGGACCACCTCCTCGCCGAGACGGCCCGTTGAACCGTGAAGGGAACGCCTCACCGATGAAGATCGCCATGGTGTCCGAGCACGCCAATCCCCTCGCCGCGCTGGGCGAAGCCGACGCCGGTGGCCAGAACGTGCACGTCGCCGAGCTGTCGGCCGCGCTGGTGCGCGCCGGGCACGACGTCACCGTCTACACGCGCCGGGAGAGCCGCGACGAGCCGCCCGAGGTCCGGACGCCGCAGGGGTACCGCGTCGTGCACGTGCCGGCCGGGCCGGCCCGCAAGGAGCCGAAGGACCACCTCCTGCCCTACATGGGCGAGTTCGGCAGCTTCCTGCGGGACCGGTGGGCGCTCGACCGCCCGGACGTGGCGCACGCGCACTTCTGGATGTCCGGCCTCGCGACCTCGTTGGCGGCGAGCGCGACCGGGACGCCGGTGGCCCAGACCTTTCACGCCCTGGGCGTGGTCAAGAAGCGCTACCAGGGCGACCAAGACACCAGCCCCGCCGACCGCGTCCGGCTGGAGCGGATCATCGGCCGCCAGGCCGGGCGCGTGATCGCGACCTGCTCCGACGAGGTCTTCGAGCTGTCCCGCCTCGGTGTCCCGCGGTCGCGGATCTCGATCGTGCCCTGCGGCGTCGACCTCGGCCGGTTCTCCCCGGACGGACCGGTCGCCCGCCGCCGGCTGCCGCACCGGCTGGTCGCCGTCGGCCGGCTGGTCCCGCGCAAGGGGTTCGACATCGCGATCACCGCCCTCGCCCAGCTGCCGGACACCGAACTCGTCATCGCCGGCGGCCCGGAGCGGGGCAAGCTGTCCCAGGACCCCGAGGCGGGCCGGCTGCGGCAGCTGGCCGGCCGGCTCGGCGTCGGCGACCGCGTCCGCTGGCCCGGCCAGGTGTCCCGCGACGACATGCCGGCCCTGCTGCGCTCGGCCGACGCCGTCGTGTGCACGCCGTGGTACGAGCCGTTCGGAATCGTGCCCCTGGAGGCGATGGCCTGCGGCGTCCCGGTGGTCGCGGCCGCGGTGGGCGGCCTGACCGACACCGTCGTCGACGGCGTCACGGGGCTGCTGGTCCGCCCGCACCAGCCGAAGGAGCTCGCGTCCCGGGCGCGGCGGCTGATCGACGACCCCGCGCTGTGCCACGCCTACGGCACCGCGGGCCGCGACCGCGCGATGGCCCGCTACTCGTGGGACCGCGTCGCCGCCGACACGCTGCGGGCCTACCACAAGCTGGTCCCTCAGCAGGCCGCCACGGCCGAGGCCCGCTGACCCCAAGGGTCGGTCCACGCACCGGGAGGGTCGGCTCACAGACCTGGACGGTCGGCTCGCGTACCGGAAGAGTCGGTTCCCGAGCCGACCCTCTGGATACGCGAACCGACTCCCTGGGTACGCGAGCCGACCCTCCGGGTACGCGAACCGACCCGTTCAGCCCACGTAGCGGCGGGCCTTCGACTCACGCTGCGGGGCTTCCAGCAAACGCAAGCCGTGTTCGACGTGCTGCGGGACCACCCGGCGGTCCCGCAGCACCGACGGCAGGCCGCGGGCCACGTCCAGGAGCGCCGCCGCCGTGGCGCCGTCGAGCGGGGCCGAGCGCAGCACGTCGCGGCCGCGGCGGAAGACCGCCGGCCAGGGACGGCGCAGCAGGAGCGTCCACAACGTGTTGCGGATGCCGAGGCGACGGCGGTGGCGCGGGTCGCGCAGCTTCGAGGGCGCGTGGTGGATCACGACGTCCTCGGCCCAGCACATCCACCAGCCGCGCGCGGCCAGGTCCAGGGCGAACAGCTCCTCCTCGCCGCCGAGCCACATGCGCGTCGAAAAGCCGCCGACCTCGCGGAACGCGCTGACGCGCACCGCCGTCAGGCCCGCCATGATGCCGAGCAGCGCCGGCCCCGGCAGCCAGTCCGGGCCGGGCACCGGCGACTCGCGCAGCTCCGGTGTGATCGGGTCCTCGACCAGGCCGGGCTCGACCAGGCAGCGCCCGGTCACCGACCCGAGACCCGGATACGCCTCCAGCAGGTCGGCGGCCCGGGTCAGCGCGCCGGGCTGCCACGTCGTGTCGTCGTCGCAAAAGGCCACGTACGGGGTCGTCACTTCTTCGACGGCGATGTTGCGAGCCACCGCGCCGAGGTTCTCCGCCAGCCGGAACAGGCGGACGCCGGGGAATTCCCGGGCGACCATGCCGGCCGTGCCGTCCGCGGATCCGTTGTCCGCGACGAAGACCGGCGCCGCGTCCGGCAGGGACGTCATGTGCGCCAGCGTCTCGCGCAACTGCTCGCGGCGGTTGCAGGTGATGATCACGACCGAGATTCGCGCCATTCGGCGGTCCTTTCCAGAGTCCGGGCCTGGTGTTCGACGTGGGCGGGCAGGACTCGCCGCGAACTCAGCGCCCGCGGCAGCCGCGGCACCGCGCCGAGGACGGCCCCGGGGGCCCGCACCAGCGTCCGCGCCACCTCGCGGCGGCAGACGCGGGGCGGGCGGCGCAGCACGGCGATGAGCAGCCGGTTGCGCAGTTCGGCCCGGCGGCGCCACGACGAGGGTGGACGCGACCGGGACGGGTGGTGGTGCGCGCGCAGGCGCCCGACGTAGCAGACTTCCCAGCCGTGCGCGGCCAGGTCGTAAGCCAGCAGTTGTTCCTCGGCCCCGAAGTGCAGCAGCGGGCTGAAGCCGCCGACCTGCAGGTAAGCCGTGCGGCGCACGATCGCGGAGCAGGCCAGGAAGCCGAGCACCAGCGGCCCGGGCGCGCCGGCCGGGTGCCCCAGCGGGCTGCGCTCCATTTCGGGCGTCACCGGGTCGTCCCGGCATTCCGGGCCGACGAGGGTGCGCGCGGCGAGCAGGCCGGTCTTCGGGTGTTCGTCGAAGATCCGCTCCGCCTCGGCCAGCGCGTCCGGCGCCCACCACGAGTCGTCGTCGCTGAAGGCGATGTACGGCGTGTCGGCCGCGATGACACCGAGGGTGCGCGCGGCGGCGCCGAGGTTCTGCGGCAGGCGGATCACGCGCACGTTGGCGTGCCGTCCGGCGACCTCGGCCGTGCCGTCCTCGGAAGCGTTGTCCAGCACGATGACCGGCGGCCGGGGGTCCAAGGAGGACAGCCGGCCGAGGGTGCGTGCCAGCTCGGTGGCGCGGTTGCGGGTGGCGATGACGACGGTCGTGCGCGCGCTCACCGCGGCCCCACCAGTTCGTCCACCAGCGCGGCCAGGGACGCCGGGTGCGCGGGCGGCCGCACCGAGGCCGGGAGGCACCACTTCAGGCGGGCGTCGAGCAGCGCGGGGTCGGCGACGTCTTCGGCGGCCACCACCGGCCAGTCCAGCGCCCGCCCCTGCGCGGTCACCTTCCCGCCGCCGGCCACCGGGTCGACGGCGAGCACCGGTACCCCGGCCTTGAGCCCGAAGACCAGCCCGTGCAACCGAGTCGTCACCACAGCGTCCATTTTGGACACCAGCGCGGCGAACTGGTCCGGGGTCGCGCACCGCTCCCAGTCCGCGTGCGCGAGCCGGGTGTCCAGCGGCACGCGGGCGCAGTCCAGGCCGGCGAGCCAGCCGGTCAGTGCCTCGTGGACGTCGCCGTGGCGCCCCGAGCTGCCGTATTCCGGCTGGTGCGGCGCCAGGACCACGCCGAGCACCGGCGTGGGCGACACCGGCGCGCCCAGCGCGAGGTCAAGTTCGGCGGTGACGCCGTCGTCGCGCGGGAGGATCCGGTGGAACCCGGTCACCGCCGGATCTTCGGCGTCGGGCACCGACACCCCGACCGCGATCCGGCGGCAGGCGGCGTACCGCTCGTGCAGCGAACGCACCTGCGGCCCGTGCACCGGACCGCAGGCGAACACCACGTGCGTGTAGTCCTCGGGTGGCGCGTCGGGCAGGTGCAGGGCGCCGGGGCGGAAGCCCGGGCTCCACGCGACCCGGTGGTCGATCCCCGCCTCCGCCAGCGCGGCCCCGGCCGCGCGCAGGCTGAGGACGTCACCCGCCGTGGCTTCCCCGTGCAGAAAACTGGCCCAACCGGTGAGCAGAACTCGCATGGTAGGGGCGATTACCCGCTCTCCACCCCCTTACACAGTTTTGCGGCCGCCGGGGCCGGGTAGCCGCGACGACATGGAGAATCCGGCAGTGACCAGGCGGTTCGGGCGTGCGGTGGTGACCGGGGGTGCCGGCTTCGTCGGCGCACACCTGTGCGAACTGCTGCTCGAAGAAGACATCGAAGTCGTCGCCGTCGACAACCTCGTGACGTCCTCGGCGGACAGCCTGGACCACCTGCGCCGCCACGAGGGGTTCCGGTTCGTGCGCCACGACGTCACGCAACCCATGCCGCCGGGCTGCGAAGCCGACGTCGTCTTCCACCTGGCCTCGGCCGCGTCGCCCCGTGACTACCTGGCTCTGCCGCTGGAAACCCTGCGCGCGGGCTCGCACGGCACCGAGCAGGCGCTCGAGCTGGCCCGGCGCGAGGGGGCCCGGTTCGTGCTCGCCTCGACGAGCGAGGTCTACGGCGATCCCCTGGAACACCCGCAGCGCGAAGGGTATTGGGGCAACGTCAACCCCATCGGGCCGCGCAGCGTCTACGACGAAGCCAAGCGCTACGCCGAAGCGCTGACGTCGGCCTACCGCCGCGAATTCGGCGTCGACACGGCGATCGCGCGGATCTTCAACACCTACGGCCCCGGCATGCGCGCCCACGACGGCCGGATGATCCCGGCGTTCCTCGGCCAGGCGCTCGGGAACGAGCCGCTCACGGTCACCGGCACCGGCGAACAGACCCGGTCGATCTGCTACGTCGAGGACACCGTCCGTGGCCTGCTCGCGCTCGCGCGGTCCGGCCACCCCGGACCGGTCAACATCGGCAACCCGGACGAGCTGACCGTCCGGCAGGTGGCGGAACGGATCAAGGACATCACCGGGTCCGGTTCGCCCATCGAGTACGTCGACGCCGTCGTCGACGACCCGCAGCGGCGCTGTCCCGACATCTCCCTCGCGCGTGACGTCCTCGGCTGGGAACCGAAGATCGACGCCGACGACGGGCTCCGTCGCACTGCGACGTGGTTCCGCCGGGCGCCGTCGCGCTGAGTAGCGACGCCCAGGGCTTATGCGCGCCATCGTTTATCAACGACTTCGCCGGGTAGCGCTATAGGCGAGAGCGGGCCTCACGAGTCCGCACCGGAACGCCAGAGGCAGGTCGATGCGCATACTCGGGATCAATGCCGTCTTCCACGACCCGGCCGCCGCGCTGGTGGTGGACGGGGAGATCGTCGCCGCGGCGGAGGAAGAACGCTTCAGCCGCCGCAAACACGGCAAGCAGGCGGTGCCGTTCTCCACGTGGGAACAGCCCGCCCAGGCCGCCGCCTGGTGCCTGGCCCAGGCGGGACTGTCCGCGAAGGACCTCGACGCCGTCGGATATTCCTACGACCCCGCGCTGGTCGAGCCGGGCCTGCCCGGCCACGACCCGAGCGGCGAGGAGCTGCGGACGGAGTTCGCGAAGCGGGCCCCCTTGTTCCTGAAGTCCGCTTTGCCCGGACTGGACCCGGGCATCGTCAAGTTCGTCCGGCACCACGTCGCGCACGCCGCGTCGGCCGCGCTGGCCGCGCCGTTCGGCGACTGCGCCGTGCTCGTCGCCGACGGACGCGGCGAGAGCACGTCCTATCTGGCCGGTGAGTACCGCGACGGGCGGTTCAAGGAACTGGCGGCGCAGAAGCTGCCGCACTCGCTCGGCCTGCTCTACGAAGACCTCACCGAGCACCTCGGCTTCGCGCGGTCCAGCGACGAGTACAAGGTCATGGCGCTCGCCTCCTACGGCAAGCCGGAGTTCCTCGACGAACTCTGCGAGCACGTCCACGTCACCGGCGACGGCGGCTTCCACGCCTCGGGCGTCGACCTGGCGTCACTGGCTCCGCGCCGCGAGGCCGGCGAGGAGCTCAGCCGGCGGCACGCCGATCTCGCCGCGAGTGTCCAGAAAGTCCTCGAGGACATCCTGCTGGAACTGGCGGACTGGCTGCACGAGGCCACCGGCCAGCGCGACCTGGCGATGGCGGGCGGGATCGCGCTCAACTGCGTCGCCAACAGCCGGCTGCACGCCGAAGGCCCGTTCGACCGGATCTGGGTGCAGCCCGCCGCCGGGGACGCGGGCACCGCGCTCGGCGCCGCACTGCAGCTGGCGGCCGAAGCCGGGGAACGCGGCGCTCCCATGGGGGACGCCGGTCTCGGCCGCGGGTGGACCGACGAAGAGCTCGAAGAAATCCTGATCAAGGCCAAGCTGCCCTACGAACGACCGGACGACCTCGCCGAGACCGTCGCCGAAGCACTGGCGAACGACGAGGTGATCGCCTGGTTCCAGGGCCGCGCCGAGTTCGGCCCGCGGGCGCTGGGGCACCGGTCGCTGCTGGCGCACCCGGGCCGCAAGGCGAACCTCGAGCGGCTCAACGACGTCAAGGGCCGTGAGCAGTTCCGCCCGGTGGCGCCGATGGTCCGGGCCGAGCGGGCGGCCGAGATCTTCACCCGCGGCCCGCTCCCCAGCCCGTACATGCTGTTCGTGCACGACGTCGCCGAAGACTGGCGTGACCGCATCCCGGCCGTCACCCACGTCGACGGCACTGCCCGCGTGCAGACCGTCGAAGAACGCGAAAACCCGGTACTGGCCCGGATGCTGGCCGCCTTCGAGCGCCGGACCGGCCTGCCGGTCGTGATCAACACCAGCCTCAACACCGCCGGCCGCCCGATGGTCGACTCGCCCCGGGACGCGCTGGAGTGCTTCGGCTCGGCCCCCATCGACCTGCTCGCGCTGGGGCCGTTCGTGCTCCGGCGTCCCCGTCCCACTCAAACCGGCGCGGCGTCGCCGGAGGAGAAGGAGGTGCCGTGATGGAAGACCATCTCGCCGCGCTGGCCGAGGCCGCCGGCCGGGCCCGCGAATCCGCCCCCAAGATAACCGCGTGGGGCCGGCACCTCGCCGGGGTCTTCGAGGCCGGCGGCAAGCTGCTCGCCTGCGGCAACGGGGGCAGCGCGGCCGAAGCCCAGCACCTGACCGGCGAGCTCGTCGGCCGGTTCCGCCACGAACGCCGCCCCCTTTCGGCGATCGCGCTGCACGCGGACACGTCCGCGACCACGGCGATCGTCAACGACTACGGCGACCACGAGGTCTTCGCCCGCCAGGTGCACGCGCACGGGCGGCCGGGCGACGTGCTGGTGTGCCTGTCCACCAGCGGCGGCAGTCAGAACGTCGTCGCCGCCGCGAAGGCCGCGCACGAGCTCGGCGTGACGACGTGGGCGCTGACCGGGCCGGCCCCCAACCCCCTCGCCGCCCTGTGCGACGACGCCGTGACGGTCGAAGCGCCGAGCGTCGCGACCGTGCAGGAAATGCACTTGGCGCTGGTGCACGGCCTGTGCGCGGCCCTCGACAACGCGCTCGGGGTGACCGCGTGAGGCCGTTGGTCGTTCTCGGCGACACGCTGCTGGACGTCGACGCCGAAGGCACCGCCGAACGGCTGTGCCCGGAGGCGCCGGTGCCGGTGGTCGACCTGACGGCCCGGCGCCGCCGCCCCGGTGGGGCCGGCCTGGCCGCGTTGCTGGCCGCGCGGTCGGCGGCCGAGGTCGTCCTGGTCACGCCGCTCGGCGGCGACGAAGGCGGCCACGCGCTCACCGGGCTGCTGGAACCGGACGTCACCGTGCTGCCGCTGCCGCTGCGCGGCACGACGGTGTGCAAGACCCGGATCCGCGCGGGCGGGCAGTCGTTGCTGCGCCTGGATTCCGGCGACGGCACGGCGACCGCCGACCCGCTGCCCGCCCGGGCGCACGACGTCCTGGCCGACGCCGGTGCGATCCTCGTGGCCGACTACGGCCGCGGCCTGACGCGCAACCCGGACGTCCGGCGGCTCCTGCGGGAGCTGGCCGAACGGATCCCGGTGGTGTGGGACCCGCACCCCCGCGGCGCGCAGCCGGTACCCGGGACGCGGCTGGTCACGCCGAACCTCGCCGAAGCGCGCGCGGTGCTCGCCGGGCACGAGGAACCGGCCGAGCTCGCCAAGCTGCTGCGCGGCCACTGGCACGCCGACGCGGTCGCGGTCACCGTCGGCGCCCGCGGCGCGGTGCTCGCCGACGGCCTCGGCGAAACGACTGTCCCGATCCCCGCGGCGGCCCGGACTCCCGGCCACACCGCGCCGGACACCTGCGGTGCGGGCGACCGGTTCGCGGCCGCGGCCACCGCCGCCCTGCTCGGCGGCGCCGACACGACCGAAGCCGTGGTGACCGCCGTCGAGGCGGCCGCCCGGTTCGTCGCCGCCGGCGGCGCGACCGCGCTGTCCACCGACGACGGCCCGGTGCCCGACCCGCAGCCGGCGACCGACGCCTTCGGCCTCGCCGAGCGGATCCGCGGAACCGGCGGCCGCCTGATCGCCACCGGCGGCTGCTTCGACCTGCTGCACCCCGGGCACGTGAGCCTGCTGCGGCAGGCCCGCGCCCTCGGCGACGCGCTGGTCGTCTGCCTCAATTCCGACGAGTCGGTGCGGGGCCTGAAGGGGCCCGGCCGCCCGCTGGTCCGCGACCGCGACCGCGCCCGGCTCCTCTCCGCTTTGTCCTTTGTGGACGCCGTCGCCGTCTTCGACGAGCCCTCGCCCACCGCCGTCCTGGAGAAGCTGCGGCCGGACGTGTGGGTGAAAGGCGGCGACTACGCGGAAGCGGACCTGCCCGAACGCGAAGTGGTCGAACGGCACGGCGGCGAAGTCGTGCTCGTCCCGACCGTGCCCGGCTACTCGACCTCCCGGCTGGTCGCCGCGGCGGCCAGCGCCTGACCCCCCTCGCCCGCGAAGGAGAGCGATGCGACCCCTCGGCAACGTCCTGATCACCGGTGGCGCGTCCGGCCTCGGCGCCGCCACCGTCGACGCCGTCCGCAAGGCCGGTGGCACCCCGTACGTCCTCGACCGGGTCCGCCCGGACGACCCGGCCGAATACGTCGAAGCCGACCTGACCGACACCGCCGCGACCGAGGCCGCGGTGCGGGAGCTCGCCGAGCGCGCGGGCGGCCTGGACGGCGTCTTCACCGCCGCCGGCACCGACGCCTGCGGCCCGCTCGGCGAAGTGCCCACCGAAGACTGGGAACGGGTCGTCAAGGTGAACCTGTTCGGCACGGCCGCGGTGATCCGGGCCGCGCTCCCCTACCTGGAACGTTCGCACGGCACAGTCGTCACCGTCGCGTCCACCCTGGGCATCAAGGCGGTGAGCGACGCGACCGCCTACTGCGCCTCGAAGTTCGGCGTCGTCGGCTTCACCCGCGCGCTCGCCGCCGAGCTGGCCGGGCGCGTCGGCGTCACCCTGCTCGTCCCCGGCGGGATGTGGACGCACTTCTTCGACGACCGCACCGACCAGTACAAGCCGCCGCCGGACGCGAAGCTCAACCAGCCCGAGCACGTCGCCGGCACCGTCGTGTTCGCGCTGCAGCAGCCGCCGGGCGCCGAGGTCCGGGAACTGGTCGTGTGCGCGTCCGAGGAGGGGTCGTGGCCGTGAGTGCCGCGGTCCTCGTGCTGCGCGCGCTCGGCGTGGGGGACCTGCTGACGGCGGTGCCCGCGTTGCGCGCCCTGCGTGCGGCGTACCCGGGCGACCGGCTGGTGCTGGCGGCGCCGGAAAGCCTGCGGGACCTGGTGGAGCTGATCGACGCGATCGACGAGCTGCTGCCGACCCCGAAGCTCGGCGAGCTCGCCTGGTCCGGCCCGCCGCCGCGGCTCGCGGTGAACCTGCACGGCAGCGGCCCGGAGAGCATCCACGACCTGCTCGCCGCCGACCCCGCCGAGCTGCTGACCCACCGCCACCCCGACTTCCCCGACGTGCCCGGCCTCGACTGGCGCGACGACGTGCACGAGGTGGACCGCTGGTGCCGGCTCGTCGAATACCACCACCTGGAGGCGGACCGGTCGGCGCTGGCCCTGCCCGTGTCGCCGGGCTCGAGCCCGGCCCCGGACGCCGTCGTGGTGCACCCCGGCGCGGCGTTCCCGGCCCGGCGCTGGCCGCCCGGGCGGTTCGCGACGGTCGTCCGGGACCTGGCCGCGCGCGGGCACCGGGTCGTGCTCACCGGCAGCGCCGGCGAACGCGACCTGGCGCTTTCGATCGCCGAAGCGGCCGGGCTCGGCGACGACGCCGTGCTGGCCGGGCGCACCGGCCTGGCGGAACTGGCCGCGCTGGTGGCCGGGGCGGCCCTTGTCGTCTGCGGCGACACCGGTGTCGGGCACCTCGCCACGGCGTTCGGCACGCCGTCGGTGCTGCTGTTCGGCCCGACCCCGCCCCGGCTGTGGGGCCCGCCGCCGTCCGCCCGCCAGCACGTCGTGCTGTGGGCCGGGAACGTCGGCAACCCGCACGGCGAGGAGCCCGACGGCGGGCTGCTGCTGCTCGGCGAGGAGCGCGTGCTGGCCGCGACGCGGTCGGCTCTCGAAATGCGGGTGGCCCATGGCTGAGCACATCGGGATCGTCGGTGCCGGCTACGTCGGGCTGACGAGTGCCGCCTGCTTCGCGCGGCTCGGGCACCGGGTGACCTGCGTGGACGCCGACGCGTCCAAAGTGGACGAACTGGACCGCGGCGTGGTTTCCATCGCCGAACCCGGCCTCGCCGAGCTGGTCGGCCAGGGCCTCGCCGACCGGACCCTGAGCTTCACCACCGCCCAGGCGGAGCTCTACGGCGCGGACCTCGTCTTGCTGTGCCTGCCCACGCCGCCCGCCGAAGACGGCCGCCCCGACCTCGGCGTCCTCGAACAGGTCGTGCCGCAGCTCGGGCGGCTGCTGCGGCCGGGTTGCGTGGTGGTCGCCAAGTCGACGGTGCCGGTCGGCACCGCGGCGCGGCTGCCGCACCTGCTCGGCCGCGACGACCTGCCGGTCGTGGCCAACCCGGAGTTCCTCCGGGAAGGGCACGCCGTCGAAGACTTCCTGCACCCGGACCGGGTGGTGGTCGGCACCGACCCGGCGGATTCGCCACCGGCGCGGCGGGTCGCGCGGCTGTACGAACCGACCGGTGCCCCGGTGGTGGCGACCGACTCGGCCAGCGCCGAACTCGCGAAGTACGCGAGCAACGCGTTCCTCGCCGTGAAACTGTCCTACGTGAACGTCCTGGCCGAACTGTGCGAGCGGTTCGGCGCGGACGTCCGCGAGGTCTCGCGCACCATGGGCCTCGACGCGCGGATCGGCCCGGAGTTCCTCGCCCCCGGCCCCGGCTGGGGTGGTTCGTGCCTGCCGAAGGACACCTCCGCCCTGCTGCACGCGGCCGAGTCGGCGGGCGTCGACTTCGGCATCCTGCGCGACGCGGTCCGCGTCAACGCCCGCCAGCGCGCCCGGGTGGTGCGGGCCGTGCGGCAGGCCGTGACCGGTTCACCCGCCGGCTCCCTCGCCGGAGCCCGCATCGGCCTGCTGGGCCTGGCCTTCAAGGCGGGCACCGGCGACCTGCGCGACTCCCCCGCCCTGGCCGTGGCCGACGACCTGGCCCGCGCGGGTGCCGAGCTGACCGCGCACGACCCGGCCGTCGGGTGCGTGCCCGGCACGGGTGCGGTCCAGGTCGTCGACGACCCGTACCTGGTGGCCAAGGACGCCGCGGCGCTCGTCGTGCTCACCGAGTGGCCCGAGTTCCGGGACCTCGACTGGGCCCGGCTGGCCGCGTCCGCCGACCGCGCGGTCGTCGTCGACACCCGCAACCTGCTCGATCCCGACGTCCTCGCCGAGGCCGGGTTCGCCCACGTCGGCGTCGGCACCCATCCCAGGAGGAAGTCATGACCCTGCGCGTCCTCGCGCTGACCTGCACGCTCAAGCCGTCGCCCGCGAAGTCGAGCAGCGATCTCCTCGCGCGGCAGCTGCTCGACCTCTTCGCCGAACGCGGCGCCACCGGCGAGCTCGTGCGCGTGGTCGACCACGACGTCCGCCCGGGCGTCGAGGCCGATATGGGCGACGGCGACGCGTGGCCGGACATCCGGCGGAAGGTTGCCGCCGCCGACGTCCTGCTGATCGCCACCCCGACGTGGGTCGGCCACATGTCGAGCGTCGCGCAGCGGGTCCTGGAACGCCTCGACGCCGAGCTGTCGGAAACGGACGACGAGGGCCGCCCGGCGATGTTCGGCAAGGTCGGGGTGGCCGCGGTGGTCGGCAACGAGGACGGGGCCCACAAGATCATCGCGGACCTGTTCCAGGCGCTGAACGACGTCGGCTTCACCGTCCCGGCCCAGGGCGCGACCTACTGGAACGGCGAAGCCATGCAGGGCGGCGACTACCAGGACCTCGACGAGACGCCGGAAGCCGTGGCCTCGACGAACGCGACCCTGGTGCGCAACGCCGTCCACCTGGCCACGGTGCTGCGGGAGCAGCAGTACCCGGCCAAGTGACTACGCCATTCGAGTGACATCACTGCGCCGGACGAGTGTGGCGCAGGACACGTGGGTAACCCACCGGGACCTATCGTCCGCGTCAGGGGGCTCCACCATGCCGAACCGTGTCATGATCAGCCGCGACAGCAAGCCGATCCCCTGCGAAGAGTGCGGCCTGCCCACGTTGCACGTCGCGCGGCTGGTGTCCGGTGACGGCACGCTGCTGGGCCAGACGATGGTGTGCACGGCGTGCCGCCGGCACCGGTCCGAAGCCGAGGCGGTCGCGGTCCAGTAGTCTTCAGCACGTGAAGGCCGCCTCTTCGGAGGCGGCCTTCACCGCTTTTCCAGCTGTTCGAGGAGCAGCCGCGCGGGCAGTGTCATGCTGCCGAGGCCCAGCCGGGCCGGGACGCCGTCTTCCTCGGCGGTCACCAGCCGGTGTTCGAGCTTTCCCAGCAGAGCCCGGCATTCGTCCAGTTCGACGGGCTCCCCGGCCGTCGCCACGGACTGCACGGCTCCCGCCAGGTGGTGCATCAGGTCGGCCAGCGCTTCCCGCGCGTCCGGCCACGGGTACTCGAACGGGTGCTCCCGCCGGCCCGCGGTCATGCGCACGCCGGCGATCAGCTGCGACATCGCGGGCCAGAGCCCGATGAGGGTCCGAAGCGGACGCTCGTGGCGCGTCCCGGCGGACGGCCGCCCGCGCCGGAGGTTCAGCATCCGCCCTTCCCGCGTCAGGCCGACGGCTTCTTCGGCCGCCAGCACCTGGCTGCGCGTGTCCTGCTCGTGGGACAGCAGGTGGCCGAGGTCCTCCGGCGGCTCGTCCCGGCGGATCAGGTCGGACAGCGACTCCAGCAGGTCCGCCAGAGCTTTCCCGAGCCGCCCGGCGGCCGCGGCCAGCCGTTCGCCGTAGAGGGGCGGGAAGATCAGGGTGTTGACCGCGACGCCGATGGCCGCGCCCAGCGCGGTTTCCAAGAGGCGGTCGCCGAGCAGCACGGGCTCACGGGCGGTGCCGTAGGAGATGACGAGCATGCCGGTGACGCCGACCCAGACCCCGGCCTCCCCGAACCGCCGCCAGCTGCCGGCCAGCAGTCCGAGAAAGACCACGGCGGCGAGAGCGACGGCCTGCCACGGGATGAAGTGCCCGGCAACGGCGGCGAGGAGTACCCCGGAGGCCACCGAGCCGACCTGCTGGATCCACCCGCGGAGTGACCGGTAGACGGTGGCTTCGACGAGGAAGACGGCGGCGTAGGGCGCGAGAAACGGCTGGGGCAGGTGCAGGACGAGGGTGGCGAGAAGCCAGGCGGCGGTCGCGGCGAGGGTGGCTTTGGCGCTCTGGACGAGGATCCGGCGTTCACGGCCGGGGACGCGGAGAGCGCGCGCGATCCAGCCGGCGGGAGTGCGGTCGCGGGGTTCGGTCTCCGCCGCGGATCCGGTACTCGCGGAGTTGTCGCCCCTCCGCAGCCGGAGCACGCGCGCGAACCGGCTCCCCCCGCGCCGGGCCGCCTCCGGCGAGCCGGCGGATCGCTCAGCGCGCACCGCGGTGGCGGACCGGCCGTCGGGGGTGCGACCGTGCCGCTCCCCCGCCGGTGAGGAATGGCCGCTCCGCCCATCCCGCACCGCGCCGGCATCCCCGCCGCTGACAGCCCGATCGTGCCGCTCCCCCGCCGGTGAGGAATGGCCGCTCCGCCCATCCCGCACCGCGCCGGCATCCCCGCCACCGACAACCCGATCGTGCCGCTCCTCCGCCGGCGAGGAGCCGGCGTCGCTCTTCGGCCGGCCTCCCCGATCCGGATCTCCTGGCGAACCGGGTCGTGCCTCCTCCAGCCGGTCCTCGCCCGATCTTTCCCGTTGTCCGGTCATGCGGGCGGGGCGATGTGCACGAGCTTCGTCTGGGTCATCTCGTCGAGCAGCTCCGGCCCGTAGCCGTACCCGTTGCCGCTGCGGCCGCGCGGGTGGGCCGCGCCGCCCGGGGCGCCGCCGAACACGTTGTTCACCTTGACCGTCCCCGCCGGCAGCTCGCGCCACGCGCGCTGGGCGTGCGCCATCGAGGCCGTCAGCACCGTCGCCGCCAGTCCGTAGTCGCCCTTCGCCGCTTCGGCCAGGCCCTCGTCGAAACTGTCCACCACCCGGACCGGCGCCACCGGGCCGAACGTCTCCTCCGTCATCACGCGCAGATCCGGCGCGCAGCCGGTCAAAACCGTCGCCGGGTAGTGCGCTCCGGGACCGTCCGGCACCGAGCCTCCCGTCAGCAGCCGGGCGCCACGAGCGACCGCGTCGGAAACGTGGGCCTGCACGTGGTCGCGGTGCCGCCGGTCCACCAGCGGGGCCACTGTCCGCGACTCGGCCTCCTTCACCAGCGCCGCCAGGAACGGCTCGGCGATCGCGGCGCACACGTAGATCCGTTCGACCGCCACGCAGATCTGGCCCGAGTTGGCGAACGCCCCCAGCGCCGCCTGACCCGCCGCCCACGCCGGGTCGACGTCTTCGTCGATCACCAGCGGGTCGTTGCCCCCGTTCTCCAGCAACGTCTTCGCGCCCGTCGCGGCCGCGCTCGCGGCGATCGACCGGCCGGTGGCCGTGCTGCCGACGTGGGCGATGACGTCGACGTCGTCACGCGTCGCGAGGATCGCGCCGACCCCGCCGTCGCCGTGCAGGGTCTGCAGCACGCCCTCCGGGAAGACGCCGCCGAGCACCTCGCCGAGCAGCTGCCCGGTGTGCGGCGCGCGCTCGCTCGGCTTGTGCACCACCGTGTTCCCGGTGGCCAGCGCGGCACCCAGGAGCCCGCACGCGACCGCGACCGGGTCGTTCCACGGGGTCAGCGCCACGACCACGCCGTGCGGCTCGGGCACCATCAGATCCGTCGCACCGACGTCGCCGAGCAGGCTGCGGCCGCGGTGGACCGGGCCGAGCTCGGCGTACTGGTCCAACGTGCCGGCACCGGCGAGCACGCCTTCGCGGGCTTCGTCCCGGGGCTTGCCGGTCTCCGCTTCGTTCGTCTTCGCCAGCTCGTCGGCGTGGGCCCGCAGCCGTTCCGCCGCGGTGTGCAGCAACGCCCCGCGCTCGGCGGCCGGGGTCCGGGCCCACTGCGCCCGGGTCCGGCGGGCCAGCGCGAGCGCCGCGTCGATCTCGTCTTCGCCCGCGGTCGGCACAGTGCCCACCACGCTGCCGTCGGCCGGGTTCCGGATTTCGATCGTCCCCGCGGTCATCCGCACCTCCTTGTCGTCGCTCGCCGGTTACCCGCGCCCGACGGCTTCGACACGCCGTTTGATCACCCCCGCCCCGGGTATCCCGGTCCGGTGACTGCTTCGCTCGACTACACCGTGGTGATCCCCACGACGGGCCGCGAGACGCTTCGGCCACTCCTGGAAACCCTCCTCACCGGACCGGACCCGCGGCCGGCGGAAATCCTCGTCGTCGACGACCGCCCGGGCGGAGACCCACTCGCCGTCCCCGACGGCGTCCGTGTGCTCCGCTCCGGCGGGCGCGGACCGGCGGCGGCGCGGAACCTCGGCTGGCGCACCGCGAAGAGCGAGTGGATCGCGTTCGTCGACGACGACGTCGTGCTCGCCCCGGACTGGCCGCGGCAGCTCGCCGCCGACCTCGGCTCACTGCCGCCGGACGTGGCCGCCTCCCAGGGCCGGATCACCGTCCCGCTGCCGGCGGACCGGCGGCCGACGGACGACGAACGCGGCACCGCGGGCCTCGAGCACGCCCGGTGGATCACCGCGGACATGGCCTACCGCCGCCGCGCGCTCGTCGAAGCGGGTGGCTTCGACGAGCGGTTCCCGCGCGCGTTCCGGGAAGACTCCGACCTGGCGCTGCGGGTCGCCGAAGCCGGGCACCGGATCGACCAGGGCGAGCGGCTGACCACGCACCCGGCCCGGCGGGCCGGGTTCTTCTACAGTCTCAAGGCCCAGCGCGGCAACGCCGACAACGCGCTGATGCGGGCCAAGCACGGGGTCCTCTGGCGGCAGCGCACCGGCGCCGGGCACGGCAGGCTCGGGCTGCACGCACTGTCCACAGTGGCCGGTTTGGCCGCGCTCGCGCTGCCGGTGCTGCGCCACCGCGGCAAGGCGCTGGTCGCGGCCGGCGTGTGGGCCGGGCTGACGGCGGAGTTCGCCACCCGCCGGATCCTGCCGGGCCCGCGGACGCCCGGTGAAGTGGCGCGCATGGTCGTCACCAGCGCCCTGATCCCGCCCGCCGCGTGCTACCACCGGCTGCGCGGGGAGATCGCGGCCCGGCGGCCCCGGCCCCCCGTCGCGGTGCTGTTCGACCGGGACGACACGCTGATCGTCGACGTCCCCTACCTCAACGACCCGGACGGCGTCCGCCCGGTGCCCGGTGCGGTCGAGCTCGTCCGCGGGTTGCGGGAGCGCGGCATCCCGGTCGGGGTGGTGAGCAACCAGTCCGGTGTCGCGAAAGGACTGATCACGCGGGAGCAGCTCGACGCGGTGAACGCCCGCGTCCAGGAACTCTTCGGCCCGTTCGGCACCTGGCAGGTCTGCGTCCACGACGACGGCGACGGCTGCGCGTGCCGCAAACCCGCCCCCGGCATGGTGTTGCGCGCCGCCGGCGAGCTCGGCGTCGACCCCGCCTCCTGCGTGGTCATCGGCGACACCGGCGCCGACGTCGACGCCGCGCTGGCGGCCGGCGCCCGCGCCGTGCTGGTGCCGACCGGCCGCACGCTCGAACCGGAGATCGCCCGGGCCCGCCGGCACGCCGCCGTCGCCCGGGACCTGTCCGAGGCGCTGCGCGTCGCCGGGGTCGCCGGATGACCCGGGTGCTCGTCGCCCGCCAGGACAACCTCGGGGACGTCCTGCTCGCCGGGCCCTGCGTCCGCGCGGTCGCGGCGTCCGGTGCGCACGTGACGCTGTTGACCGGACCGCACGGCCGCGCCGCCGGCGAACTCCTGCCGGGCGTGGCCGACGTGCTCACCTGGACCGCACCCTGGATCGACCCGGAGCCGCCACCGGTGACCGCCGAGGACACCGGCGCCTTCGTGTCCTCGATCCGGTCCCGGTCCTTCGACCGCGCGCTGATCCTGACGTCGTTCCACCAGTCCCCGCTGCCGCTGGCGCTGCTGCTGCGCCAGGCCGGCGTGCCGTGGATCGGCGCGATCTCCGAGGACTACCCGGGCAGCCTGCTCGATCTGCGCCACCGCGTCGACGGCGATCCCCCGGAGCCGGTCCGCATGCTGTCGCTCGCCGAAGCGGCCGGGTTTTCGCTGCCGCCGGACGACCACGGCGCTCTGGCGCTGCGGCGGCCGCTGCCGAACATGGCCCGGTTGACCGGCGGCGGGGCGTACGTCGTGGTGCACCCCGCGGCGTCGGTGCCCGCCCGCCAGCCGTCGGCGGCCTGGAGCCGCGAAACGGTGCGGGCCCTGGCCGCCGACGGGCACCGGGTGCTCGTGACGGGCGCGCCGTCGGAACGCGCGCTGACCCAGGAGGTGGCCGGGACGTCGGCGGTCAACCTCGGCGGCCGGACGTCCCTGGCGGAGCTGGCGGCGGTGCTGTCCGGCGCTCGGGTGGTGGTGGCGCCCAACACCGGTCCCGCGCACCTCGCCGCGGCGGCGGGCACCCCGGTGGTGTCGCTGTTCGCCCCGGTCGTGCCGCAGGAGCGGTGGGCGCCCTACGGTGTCCCCACAGTGGTGCTCGGCGACCAGCACGCGCCCTGCCGCGCCACCCGCGCCCGCCTCTGCCCGGTCCCGGGCCACCCGTGTCTCGACACGATCGACCCCGCCGACGTCTGCCGCGCGGTGACGGCCCTGGCGCTGCCCGGCGCCGTCGTTCCGGAAACCGTGGAGGCATCGCGGTGATCGCGGCCCGGGCGCACCGCCCGGGCCGCGGGGGACGTCAGCCGCCGATCTCCTTGCTCACCCCGCTGGGCCCCTCGTAGGTCCGGTCCGGCAGGCCGCGCACGACGTCCAGCGTGCCCGGGTCGGCGCCGTTCTTTTCGGCCGCCCGCACCAGGTCGTCCCGCTTCGCCGGGTAGTCGACACCGGACAGGTACTTCTGCAGTTCGATCGGGTTCGGCTTGCTCACGGGAGCTCTCCTTCCGTTCGGGAACGGCGCGGTTACCCCGTCTTCCGGCCGGCACACACTCAGGACAG
This sequence comes from Amycolatopsis sp. DG1A-15b, assembly GCF_030285645.1. GTDB lineage: Bacteria > Actinomycetota > Actinomycetes > Mycobacteriales > Pseudonocardiaceae > Amycolatopsis. The sequence goes on along the minus strand of NZ_CP127296.1, from coordinate 2,314,258 downwards.
CACCGGCTGCTCCCCCGCCGCCGGGACGCGGCCCGGCCGGTCACATCGGGACGAGATAGCCGGCGGCCGCCGCGTTTAGTCCCCCGCGGGGGTGGTAGCCGACGAGGAACGAAAGGAGATGCCCGTGTCGCTCCCGGCGCCCCTGCCCGCCGACGCCGCTTCGCCGCGGCGCGCCGTCGTCACCGGTGCCGACTCCGGCATCGGCCGCGCGGTCGCCGCCGCTCTCGTCGGCGGCGGTCTGGACGTCGGCATCACCTACCACTCGGACGCCGACGGCGCGGAGGAAACCGCCGCGGAGGTCCGTTCGCACGGCGTGACCGCGCACGTCCGGAAGCTCGACCTGACCGAGCTGCCCGGCGCCGCCGACGTCGTCGACGCGTTCGCCGAGGACCTCGGCGGCATCGACGTCCTGGTCAACTGCTCCGGCACCGGCAGCAGCCAGCTCGCCATGGACCTCGACTACGAGAAGTGGCGCCAGGTGCTGGACGTCGACCTCGACGGCGTGTTCCTGCTCTCGCAGCGCGCGGCCCGGCACATGATCGACGCCGGGCGCGGCGGCCGGATCATCACGATCACCAGCGTCCACGAGCACGTGCCCCGCGTCGGCGCCGCACCCTACTGCGCCGCGAAGGCCGGCGCGGGCGCGCTGACCCAGGTGCTCGCCTTGGAGCTGGCCGAGCACGGCATCACCGTGAACTCCGTGGCCCCAGGGGAAATTTCGACGCCGATGACGGGACAGACCGACGCCGACCCGCGCGAGCAGGACCGGCCCGGCATCCCGCTCGGCCGCCCCGGCCACGCGGCCGAGGTGGCGGCCGCGGTCGCGTTCCTGGCGACCCCGGCGGCCGGCTACATCACCGGTACGTCGCTCGTCGTCGACGGCGGCCTGCTGCTGATGGGTGCCCAGCACGGGACCGCCTACCGCGGTCACGACTGGCGTTCCCCCTGAGACCGGGGGCCCGCGTCCCGGCTGCAGGGACCGGCGCGGGTCCCGGCCGTGGGCCGGACGGCGGACCCCCCAGCCCGCCGTCCGGCCCCTTCCACTTGTCCGTTTCCGCCCGTGTGCGGCGGGTATCCGGCCGCGGAGAGAAGGAGAAGACCTCATGTCGTCCGCCGAAACCCGCTCCTCGGCCGGGGCGTCCTGGCTCCGTCCGGTCGTCGCCGTCCTCGGGCTGCTCTACCTCGCACTGGGCATCGCCGGGTTCCTGACCCCGGAAACCGCCGCCGTCGGCCACGAGACCGGCCGCGCCGTCTGGATCTTCAGCGTGACCCCGCTGCTCAACCTCGTCCACACGGCGGTCGGGGTGCTCGGGCTGCTCGCCGCGACCCGGCGCAGCGGGGCGATCATCTACTGCTGGGTGCTGTTCGTCGGCTTCACCGGGATGACCGCCTACGGCATCCTCGCCACCGCGCTCGTCAACCCCGAAGACCCGATCAACCTGAACTGGGCGGACAACTGGCTGCACGGGCTGACCGCGGCCGCCGCCCTGGTGCTCGGCATCGTCGCGGCGCGCGCGGTCAACCGGCGCGCCGCGAGCTCCCGGTGACCGCGGTCGTTTCGGCCCGCGGGCACCGGGTAGCCGGGAAGGACACCGCGTGAAGGAGGTTCCCATGCACCGCGAAAGCGACCGGCATTCCCCCCGGGAAGACGACGCGATGAAGGCCGGGCTGCGCGGGACCCTGCAGGGCAACGGCTCGTCGCGCGCCGAGGAGTGGCGCGACCCCGAGCTCCCGGCCGACGACGAGTCGGACGTCCCGCCGTTGGGCGGCGGCGCATGACCGGCGGTGAGGCGGCGGCGGTGGGTGAACCCGCCGTCGTCGTGCACTACCGGCTCCACGCCGAGTTCGCCGTCGGACCCCCGTGGCTGCGCCGGATCCTGGGCGCGCGGGCCGGGCTGGAGCTGGACGCCGCCGGCCTGCGCGTCCGGTTCGGGCCATGGCTGGTCGAAACGCCGCTGGGCAATCTCGCCGGAGCCGAAGCCACCGGCCCGTACCGCGCTTTCCGCGTCTTCGGCGTCCGGCTTTCGCTCGCCGACCGCGGCCTGACCTTCGGAACGACCACGCAAGGCGGCGTGTGCCTCCGGTTCCGGGAACCCGTCCGGGGCATCGATCCGTGGGGCCTGCTCAGCCACCCGGGACTGACGGTGACGGTGTCCGAACCGGAACTGGTCGCCGAAGCCATCAACCGCATCGTGGCGGAGTCATGACGGCAGCGCGCATCCTGGCCGTGGCGGTCGACTGCCGTCAGCCGGACCTGCTGGCCGAGTTCTGGGCCGCGGCACTGGGCAACGCGAAAACCCGGACGTGGACCGACTCCCACGGTCTGACGTACCGCCAGCTCGACGTCGACGACGGACCGGCGCTGTTGTTCCAGCCGGTGCCCGAGGAGAAGACCGTCAAGAACCGCCTGCACCTCGACCTGGCGCCGGTGACGGGCGATCAGCGGGCGGAGGTCGAACGCCTGGTGATGCTCGGGGCGAAGGTCCTCGACGACCCGGACGACGACCCGTGGATCGTGCTCGCCGACCCGGAAGGCAACGAATTCTGCGTCCTGCCGCCCCGCTGACTCACCGGCCGCCGCGGTGGCTCCGGAGTGGCCCTGGGCCAGGGAACCGCGTTTCGAGTTGAGTCTCCCTCAAGGGGAGACTGCAGGCTGTGCGCATGGACGACGAGAACCTCCTCACGATCGGGGCTCTGGCTGCGCGGACCGGTCTGTCCGTCAAGACGATCCGGTTCTACTCCGACAAGGGGATCGTTCCGGCGACCTGTCTCAGCCCGGCCGGCTACCGCCTGTACGACGTGGCCGCCCTCGCTCGCCTGGAACTGGTTCGCACGCTCCGTGAGCTGGACATCGATCTGGCCACGGTCCGGCGCGTGCTCGCCGAGGAGACCTCGCTCGCCGAGGTCGCCGCCGCGCACGCGGCGGCTCTCGATGTGCAGATCCGGGCGCTGCGCCTGCGGCGTGCGGTCTTCGCGGCGGTCGCGAACCGGGAATCGACCCCTCGGGAGATGGATCTGATGCACAAACTGGTGAACCTGTCCGACGCCGAACGGCGCCGCCTCATCCACGATTTCATCGACGACACCTTCGGCGGTGTCGACGCCAATCCGGCCATGGTGGAACTGCTGCGTTCGAGCATGCCGGAGCTGCCCGAAGACGCCACACCCGGACAGGTCGAGGCGTGGATGGCGCTCGTGGAGCTGGTGCAGGACAACGACTTCCGGGCCGCGGTCCGGAGGATGGCCGAGTACCAGGCGGCCCAGCGCGCCGACGGGGACACGACCGGCCTGCACCACGACCTGACCGAGACCGTGCGCGAGGACGTCGGCCGGGCGCTCGCGGCCGGGATCGCCCCGGACTCGGCCCAGGGCGGCGCCATCGTCGCCACGCTCAGTGCCCGCTACGCCGAGACCTTCGGCAAGGCCGATGACGACCGGCTGAAGTCGTGGATCCTCGAACGGCTCGAGATCGCCGACGATCGTCGCGTCACGCGGTACTGGCAGCTGGTGGCCGCCATCAACGGCTGGCCTCCGCTCCCGGATCCGGAACCGGTGTTCACCTGGTTCGCCCGGGCCCTGCGCGCTGCCCGCGCGGGTCAGGCCTGACCGACCGGGTCGCCGGCGTAGGCGGCCAAGCGGTCGTCGAAGCCGTCCGCGGTGCCGGGTCTGCGGAAATCCGGGGGATCCGGCCGGCCGGGGTACTTCTCGCCGTACAACCCGGTCACGAACTCGACGACGGTTTCGGGCGGGGGCAGCACGTCCTCGCCCAGGTAGGCCAGCACGACGACGTCTTCGCCGGACGCCGACTCGACCGCCGCGGCCCAGCCGTCGCGCTCGTCCCACAGCAGCGCCGTCTCGTGAGCCGGGAACCGCGCGAGCCGGCGCTCGAGCGCGACATACGCACCGGCCGGGACGTCCACCTCGCAGAACCAGGCGGGTGCGTCCAGCTTGGCCGCGACGGCCAGCAGGTACTGCCGCAGCCCGCGCGCCGCCGCGCCGAGCCCGTCCCGTTCGCTCATCCCGCTCCCGCCCCTTCGGTCGGTGCCCCATCGGGTGATACCCCGTCACCCACAGGGTCAATCCGGGGCGCCCCGAGTGGAGCAGCACGTCACCGGCGGTCCTCTGTGGAACCCAGCCGGTCACGAGGTGAGCAGGTCCAGCACCTCGTCGTCGCCCAGCTGGCGGAAATCGGCGTACCACTGACCGACCGCGCGAAAATCCGGCGGCTCCGCGACGCAGACGACGTCGTCGGCTTCGGCCAGCACCCGCGCGACCGCGCCGGGGGCGGCGACGGGTGCCGCGAAGACGAGCGTCCGCGGCCGGGCCGCGCGGAGGTCACGCAGCGCCGCCGTCGCAGTGACGCCGGTCGCGAGCCCGTCGTCCACGAGGAGGACGTCACGGCCGGTGAGACCGGCGGGCACCCGGCCGGCGCGATAACGCGCAAGCCGGCGGCGTGCTTCCGCCCGTTCCCGGGTCTCGGCCCGGGCCATCCGCGCGGCGGTCAGGTTCAGCGCGCGCAGACCGGCCTCGTCGTAGATCGCCGGGCCGTCCGGGGTGACCGCGCCGACGCCGTACTCGCGGTGGCCCGGCGCGCCGATCTTGCGGGCGACCGCGACGTCGAGTTCGGCGCCGAGCCGCCGCGCGACGACGGCGGCCACCGGCACGCCGCCGCGGGCGAGCCCGAGCACGACCGGATCGGCCCAGGTGCGGCGCCGCAGTTCGCTCGCGAGCCGGCGTCCGCCGTCCTCCCGGTCGGCGAAGACCCGCGGACGAGCCGGCCACGCGGGCATCAGGTCACGGGCGCCACTCGTCGCGCCAGTCGGGGTGGGCTTCGTAGACCGACGCGACGAGCTTGACGGACGCATCGTCGTGGACGTCGCAGATCTCGCGGCGCAGGAACTCGGCCTTCTCGGCGAACGGCACCGGGTGCCGGTCCTCCATCGCCTCGACCGGCCCGCCGGCCAGCAGCAGGCCGTCGCCGTCGTCGGCGTACATGATCCGCAGCCGCCCGCGCCGCTCGGCCTCGTCGATCAGCGGCAGTTCACCCGCCCGGACGCGCTCTTCGTCCTCCGCGAGCCGGGCGAGCACGAATTCGTCGAGCTTCGCGGTCGTGGTGTCGTCGAGATTCGTCATGGGCCCGGGATACCCGCGCGGCCACGGCCTCAAGCGTCCGCGCGGCTCAGCCGCCTGGCCACCGCGAACCCGGTGCCGAGCAGGACGGCGCCCCCGGTGAGCCACGGCCACAGGGGCATCGGGTCGTCCCCGTCCGGGCGCGCTGCCACCGCGGCGGCCGGCACGGCCGCCGCCGGGCCCGCCACGGTGAGCCGGAACGGGACGGTGCCGGAGACCGGGTGGCCGTCGGCGGAGGTGACGCGGTACCGGATGGTGTAGGCCCCGGCCGGGCCGAGCGGACGCAGCGGCGCGGAGACCCGGGCGTCCACAACGGACGCCGGACCGGCCTCCCAGTGCGAAGTCCCGTCGGGACCGAGCACCGCGAGTTCGGTGAACCGGTTTTCCACCGGCTCGTTGAACTCGAGCACGGCCTCGGCCGGGCCCTCGGCGACGGAGGCGTCCGCGGCCGGCGAACTGGACACCAGGACGCTGTGCGCGTCCGCCGCGGGCGCGGACAGCAGCATCACGCCGCCGGCGGCCGCCAGCGCGGCGGCGAGCCGGACCGGGAAAGACCAGCGGGAAGTCATGTTTTTCTCGCCTTCTCGGGAATTCGAGCAATGCCGGAACCGTAGCGAGCGGATCCGGTGTCACAACGGGAGCTCATGAAACGGCTGTGTTAATCAATTCTCACCGCCGCGGCGGATCACCACCCCCGGATCAGGCAAATCGGGCAGCTACTCCGACGGTTTGCCTGTTCAGTCACCCGAACAGCGCAGCAAAACCGGCTTTCGGCCCAGCAACTCACCGCGCCGAGCCATCCGCGGGCCGCTCGACTTAACCTGGCCTTCACGTGGAGATCACCCCGCGAAACGCGCCGGCTGGTTTATTGCTCCCACATCCCGCTTTCCCCGCCGCTCCGGAATTGCCGTTTCCCGTGAGCGAATTCCCGTTCTCTGGAGGACGAAACCGTGCGAGGACCCGCCCTGCGCCGTGACCACGTGATCGCCGCGAGCCTGGCCGGCGCGGTCGTGATCGTCGTCGGCTACGCTTCCGGCCTCGGCCTGCGTCCCGGCACCGCCGCGGCCACGCCACCCGTGGTCGCGGACGGCGGCCACCCCGCCACGCCGGAAGCCCCGGGCGCGCAACCACTTCCGGCCGGCCAGCTGCCCGCGGGCGGTCCGGTGTCCCCGCTGCCCGCGATGCCCGTGGGCGACCAGCCGGCGGACCCGGTGCCGTCGATGCCGTCGATGCCGTCGATGCCCGGCGACATCGGCGTGGTTCCCGTCCCGGATCCGGGGTCCCCCGATCCCGGCACCCTGCCTCCCCCCTCCTCGCCGGAGCCGACGACACCGGCGCCACCGCCGCCCGGAACCGACGTGCCCGCGTGCCAAGCCGGTGTGCCACAACAGGTCCTCGACACCGTCGGTGGGCTGCCCCTGCTCGGCTCCCTCACGACCGGGCTCGGGGTGACCGGGCCGGCCGGGGTCGGCGCACTCGTCCTCGGCTACTGCCGCACGGCCGACGGCGGGCTGGAGCCCGCGATGGTCCCGGCCGCCGGCCTCCCGGCCACCACCGTCCCCAGTGGACGGTGAGCCGGTGGAGCCCGTCAAGGCGTGGTACGTGCTCGCCCGCACCGTCGACTACGCCGGTCTCACGCTGTTCGCCGGCGGGCTGCTGTTCCTGGCCGTGCTCTGGCCCGCCGGCGCCGGCCACCGCGGCGCCCGTTCGGTGCTGATCACCGGCTGGGTCCTCGGCCTGGCCGGCACGCTCGCCGGCCTGGGCCTGCAGGCGGCGTGGGCCGCGCAGCGCCCGGCCGGCGACTTCCTGGCCTGGGACCTGCTCAGCCAGGCGCTGGACAGCCAGTTCGGGCGCATCTGGTTCGCCAGGGCGCTGCTGTGGCTGCTCGGCGGGGTGGCGCTGGCCTGGCTGCTGCAACGCGGCCGGGACGCGGCGACGGCGTTGCCCTGGCGGGTCGGCGCCGGGGCGATCCTGCTCGGGCTGCTCCGCACGACCGGGCTCACCGGCCACGCGGTGGAGAGCACCCGGCCCTGGCTGACGCAGCTGGCGGACTTCGCGCACCTCGCCGGCGCCTCGGCGTGGATCGGCGGCCTGGCCGTGCTGCTGTTCGGGGTCCTGGCCCGCCGCGACCCCGAAGAGCTCGCCTCGGTGATCCCCCGCTACTCGAAGCTGGCGATGACGTCGGTCGCCGTCGTGGTCGCCGCGGGCGTCGTGCTCGCGTGGCAGACCGTCGGCAGCGTCGGCCGCGTGTTCGGCACGGCCTACGGGCGGACGCTGCTGGTCAAGCTGGCCGTGCTCGCCGTCGTGCTGCTGGCCGCGCAGGTCAGCCGCAGCTGGGTGGGCCGGCGCCTCGACTTCGCCGTCGTCCTGCGCGGGGACGCCGCCACCGTCCGCCCCTTCGTCCATTCCCTCGCCGCGGAGACCACGCTCGTGCTCGTGGTCCTCCTCGCGGCGAGCTTCCTCGTCACGGCCAGCCCCGGCCGCTGATGGCCCCGCGAAAGGAGTCCTCGATGGACAACCCCACCCCCACCGCCCCCGAGCAGCCGGAGGTGGTGCGGCGACGGCGGAACTGGCCGGTCGCCGTGGCGATCCTCGCCCTGGCGACCGCGTTGGTCAGCCTCGCCACGCTGCGCGACGACCAGACCGAGCAGGCCGCACCGAGCCAGGCCGCGAACGTCGACCTCGCCGCACTGGCCCAGCAGGGTCCCCTGGCCGTCCCGCTGTACCAGGGGCTCGCCCGGGAACAGGCGGGCGGGGCCGCCCCGGCCGCGGCGCCGTCCACCAAGTCGGTCGAAGCCATGGGCTACAAGTTCTCGCCGGCCGACCTCACGATCGACGTCGGGGACACGGTGACGTGGACCAACCACGACACCGCTCCGCACAATATCGTGGTCACCGACGGGCCGGAGAAGTTCACCTCGCCGCCCCTGCAGACCGGCCAGACCTTCAGCCACACCTTCACCAAGGCGGGCAAGTACTCGTACTACTGCTCGATCCACCCGGACATGAAAGCGACCGTCACCGTGACGGGCGCGGCCCCGACCAGCGCCCCGCCGTCCTCGGCCCCGACGTCCGCCCCGACCTCGGCACCGAGCCACTCGATGCCGGTACCGTCCACCCCGGCCGGCGGCGGCTCCTGCGTGCCGAAGGCGGTCCTGCAGCCGATCCTCGACCACATCAAGAGCGCGCACCTCGAGACCTCACCCGGTCAGCAGGTGCAGGACATCCTCAACCTGGACCAGTACCTCAAGACCCACACGGTGTGGCTCGAAACCGTGCTCGCGCCGGCGCTCGACGGATCGGCGGGCCAGGTCGCCACCGACACGCTGGCGCCGATCATCGCGCACATCAAGAGCGCACACCTCGAGGAGTCGCTGGGCCAGCAGGTGACCGATCTGCTGAACCTCGACCAGTACATCAAGACGCACACGGTGTGGCTCGAGAACGTGCTCACGCCGATGCTGAACCAGGCGAGCTGCTGACGCTCGCCGTCCTCACGGGTGGCCCGGTTCCCGGCCGGGCCACCCGCTCCCATCCCCGGAGGCCACTCCTCATGTCCGACACCGCCGTCCTGCCCCGGACCGGCTACACCCTGCGCCGCGACCGCTGCGTCATCGAGATTTCCCCGCGCCCGCCGTGGGTCCGCGGTCGCTTGACCGCGACCGGCGGGCACTGGACACCCGGCGCCGCGCTCACGGTCACCTTCGACCCCGGCTCGCTGCGGACCGGGATCCCCTTCCTCCGCCGGGCGTTCCGCGGCGGCGAACTCACCTTCACCGCCGGCGAAGTCGCCGAGGACCCGTTCGTCGTCGAGGGCAGCGTGGCCGGACGGGCGGTGCGCCTGCGCGGCGACGTCCGGCACCGGGACTCCCGCGGTGTCGTCGTCTGGGCCGCCGGAACCGTCCTCCCCGCCCGCCGGAAACCGCCGCACGCGGGCCGGTTCGGGCGGCTGCTGGCCCGGCGCCGGCTGCGCGTCGAGATCGCGATCGAGTTCGTCCGATGAGGCGCGCCGCCCTGGCCGTGGCCGGTCTGCTCGTGTTCCTGAACCTGCCGCTCGCGAGCCCGGCCGCCGCGGCGACGCAGCAGGTCATGATGCAGGGCTACGCCTTCTCCCCCGCCGCGCTGACCGTCCGGGTCGGCGACACGGTCACCTGGATGCAGCACGACGAAGCCCCGCACGACGTCGTCACGACGAGCGCGCCGGTCGCGTTCCGCAGCCCGCAGCTTTCGGCCGGGCAGAGCTGGAGCTACACGTTCCGGCAGGCGGGCACCTACCAGTACTACTGCTCGGTGCACCCCGACATGCGGGCCTCGGTGACAGTGCTGCCGGCGCCCACGACCGCACCGCCGAGCACGGTCCCGAGGACCACGCCGAAGACCAGCCCGGCGCCGACCGCGGCCGCGGCCGTGCCGGTGGCCACCACGCCTCCGCCCACCACGTCCGCGGCGGCCGCCGCCCCCGCCGCGCCGGCCACTCCCGCCGCCGGGCCGCCGCCCGCGGTCCCGCAGGCGACCGCGGCGACGACGGCGACCCTGGACCCGATGCTGCTGGTCGCCGGGCTCGTCACCGGGATCGCAGTGCTGTGCCTGCTGCTGCTGAGCTCGCGGCGGGCGTGAATTCCTGTCCGGAACCTGTCCCGGCAAAGGACTGGACCAATAATATCGGCTCGGCACAATGGGAGCATCGCCCTTCAGCGCGGAAGGTGACCGATGCACTTCCTCATCCCCCTGCTGACCTTCGTCCTCGCGGCCACGCCGACGCCGGCACCGGCGCCGGCCGCCGCGCCGCTCGCGACGATCTGCAACAAGTACTGCGACGCGCGGGATCCCGCGTCGTCCCCAGGCGACCGCGGAGGCCCGTCGGCCGGCGTGAGCGGCCGCCGGATCTCCCTGCACCTCGACGACGGCGACGACATGGGCTGGGCGGCGATCACCGGCGGTGGCGCCGGCGACCACGTCTGGCTGGACCGCTCGTTCGACGCCGGGCGCACGTGGGCTTCGGGCAGCAAGCTCGGCGACACCGCGACGCCGTCGGGAGCGACGGGCTGGCGAACCCTGATGTACAACGCCGACGACTGGGCGAACCGGGGTGTCGGGCTCCTGCGCGCGTGCGGACAGCCCGCGGGGTCGGGGACCATCGCCTGCACCGGCTGGGCCCGCCCGACCTGGAACGCGTGGGACCGCCGCACCGCGGCCGCGACGGCCCTGATGGAGCGGTACAACCTCGGCACCGGCCTCTTCGACACGACCGGGTGGTGGAACTCGGCCAACGCGCTCACCGCGGTCATCGACAACGCCCGGATCAGCGGCATGGGCAGCTACCGCTACGCGATCGACACGACGTACACGAAGAACCTGTCGGCGCAGGGCGGCAGCTTCCGCAACGACTACCTGGACGACACCGCGTGGTGGGGCCTGGCGTGGGTGGACGCCTACGACCTGACCGGCGACAGCCGCTACCTGAACACCGCCCGCGCCGACGCCGACCACATGTCCGCGTACTGGGACGGCGTCTGCGGTGGCGGGGTCTGGTGGAACACGACCCGCACGACGAAGAACGCCATCCCGAACTCGCTGTACATCCAGCTGAACGCGGCCCTGCACAACCGCATCCCGGGCGACACGGCGTACCTGGCGCGCGCCCGCGCGGGCTGGACGTGGTTCTCGGGCAGCGGGATGATCAACGGCGCGAACCTGGTCAACGACGGCCTGAACATGTCGACGTGCGCGAACAACGGCCAGCCGGTCTGGACGTACAACCAGGGCGTGCCCCTGGCGGCACTGACCGAGCTGTACCGCGCCACCGGCGACGCGGGCCTGCTGGCGAAGGCCCGGTCGATGGCGAACGCGTCGACGACGAACGCGTCCCTGAACCCGGGCGGGATCCTCCGCGACCCGGGCGAGACGGCCGGCGGCGGTGGCCTCGACGGCCCGACGTTCAAGGGCGTGTACGTCCGGGACCTGGCGGTGCTGAACACCGCCCTGCCGGACCACCCGTACACGGCCTACCTGCAGCGGCAGGCGAATGCGGCATACGCGAACGACCGGGACAGCGCGGAGGCGTACGGGCTGATGTGGGCGGGCCCGTTCGACCAGTCCGACGCGGCCCGGCAGCAGAGCGCACTGGACCTGATGAACGCGGCCCCGTGACGGAAGCCGGAACTCGCGTGATCAAAGCCGGATCTCGCGTGATCGAAGCCGGAACCGGTGAGTTCCGGCTTCAATCACGCGAGTCACGGGCCCGGTCACGCGAGTTCCGGGCTCAATCACAGCTCAGAGGGTCTTCTCCAGGCGGCCGGCCAGCAGCTTGATGAACCGCGACGGGTCGGACAGCTCACCGCCCTCCGCGAGCAGGGCCATGCCGTAGAGCAGCTCGGCCGTCTCGGCCAGGCCGTCGTCCTCCGGGCGGGAGGCGTGCGCCTCGCGCAGCCCGGTCACCAGCGCGTGGTCCGGGTTGAGCTCGAGGATGCGCTTGATCGGCGGCAGCTCCTGCCCCATCGCGCGGTACATCTTCTCCAGCGTCGGGGTCAGGTCGTGCGTGTCCCCGACGATGCAGGCCGGCGACGTCGTCAGCCGCGAGGACAGGCGGACCTCCTTGACGGTCTCGCCCAGCGCCGTGCCCATCCACGTCAGCAGGCTCTCGAAGTCCTTGTTCTGCTGTTCGCGGGCGACCTCGGTGGCCTTCTTGTCCTCTTCCGATTCGAGGTCGACCTGGCCCTTGGCGATGGACCGGAACTGCTTGGAGTCGAAGCCCGGCACCGCGTCGACCCACATCTCGTCGATCGGGTCGGTCAGCACCAGCACCTCGAAGCCCTTGGCGCGGAACGCCTCCATGTGCGGCGAGTTCTCGATCGCGGACCGCGATTCGCCGGTCATGAAGTAGATGTGCTCCTGGCCCTCCTTCATCCGCGAGACGTAGTCACGCAGCGAAGTCGGCTTCTCGGTGTCATGCGTCGAAGCGAAGGACGAGATTTCGAGGATGGCTTCGCGGTTCTCGAAGTCGTCGAGCAGGCCCTCCTTGACCGCCCGGCCGAACTCGCGCCAGAACGTCGCGTACTTCTCGGCGTCGGCGGTCATCATCGTCTTGACCGTCGACAGGACCTTCTTCACCAGGCGACGGCGGATCAGCTGGATCTGCCGGTCCTGCTGCAGGATCTCCCGCGACACGTTCAGCGAAAGGTCCTGCGCGTCGACGACGCCCTTGACGAACCGCAGGTACTCGGGGACGAGCGACTCGCAGTCGTCCATGATGAACACGCGCTTGACGTAGAGCTGGACGCCGCGCTTGCGCTCGCGCAGGAACAGGTCCATCGGCGCGTGCGAGGGCAGGAACAGCAGCGCCTGGTACTCGAACGTCCCCTCGGCCTGCAGCCGGATCGTCTCCAGCGGGTCCTGCCAGTCGTGGCTGACGTGCTTGTAGAACTCGTGGTACTCGTCCTCGGAGACCTCGCTCGACGAGCGCGCCCACAGCGCCTTCATCGAGTTGACGGTCTCGGCCTCCGCCTCCTCGCCGTCACCCTTCATCCGGATGGGCCAGGTGATGAAGTCGGAGTACTTCTTGACGATCTCGCGGATCTTCGCCGCGGACGTGTAGTCGTAGAGGTGGTCCTCGGTGTCCTCGGGCTTGAGGTGCAGCGTGACCGCGGTGCCCTGGGGCGCGTCTTCGACCGGCTGGATCGTGTACGTGCCTTCGCCGGTCGACTCCCAGCGGACGCCCTCGGTGGTGCCGGCGCGGCGCGTCACGAGGGTGACCTTGTCCGCGACCATGAAGCTCGCGTAGAACCCGACGCCGAACTGCCCGATGAGGTCCTGCGACGCCGCCGCGTCCTTCGCCTCCTTGAGCTTGGTCAGGAAGTCGGCGGTGCCGGACTTGGCGATCGTCCCGATCAGGGCGACGACCTCCTCGCGGGTCATGCCGATGCCGTTGTCGCGCACGGTCAGGGTGCGCGCCTCGGGATCGGTCTCGATCGCGATGTGCAGGTCGGACGTGTCCGCCTCGAGGTCCTTGTCGCGGTACGACTCCAGCCGCAGCTTGTCGAGGGCGTCGGAGGCGTTGGACACGAGCTCCCGCAGGAACGTGTCCTTGTTCGAATAAATCGAATGGATCATCAGCTGGAGCAGCTGACGCGCTTCCGACTGGAACTCCAGCGTCTCGATCGGGGCAGTCACTTCCATCCCTTTCCGCATGTCCGAGGGCCGACGTTGGGTCGATCCTACCGAGTGCGGTCCGACGGTTCCGACCGCGCACTTTATGAACGCAATCGGGGTGTTCGCGGCTCCCGGTGTGATGCTGGCCACGCCCCGTTGCCGATCAAGGAGGATCGAGTGCCCGGACGCTTCCCCCGGTGGGCCGCCGCGTTCGCCGCGGCCTGTGCCCTGACCACCGCCTTCGCCGCGCCCGCCGCCGCGGCCGGCGTCGCCGACCACCCCGTCCGCACCACCGGCTGCGGCCGGCCCGCCGGCTTCCCGGCCGGGGTGACGACCACCCGGCACGTCACCTCCGGCGGCCTCGACCGCGAGTACACCGTCCACCTGCCCGCGGGGTACCAGCCGTGGCGGCCGTACCCGCTGGTCCTGTCCTTCCACGGCCACAAGCGGACCTCGCAGTACCAGGAGGAGCTGTCCGGCTTCTCGGCGCTGGACGCGATCGCGGTCTACCCGCAGGGCCTGATCGGCACCGACGGCGAGTCCGCCTGGACCGGGGCGCCGTATTCGGCCGCCGCGGACGACGTCCTGTTCACCAGCGACCTGCTGACCGCGCTGCAGCGCACGCTGTGCGTCGACCCCGGCCGGATCTTCGCGGCCGGCAAGTCCAACGGCGGCGGGTTCGCCGGTGTGCTGGCCTGCCGCCTGGCGGGCCGGATCGCCGCGTTCGCCCCGGTGTCCGGCGCGTTCTACCCGCAGGGCGGCGCCTGCCACCCGAGCCGCCCGGCGCCGGTCCTCGACTTCCACGGCACGGCGGACACGACGATTCCCTATTCCGGCAACCCGGCGAAGGGCCTGCCCGCGATCCCGGACTGGCTGGCGGCCTGGTCCACAAGGGACGGTTGCCGTCCGGACCCGGTGTCGTGGACGCCGGTGGCGGGCGTCGTCGCGCAGAAGTGGCTCGGCTGCGCCCTCGAGCACTACCGCGTCGAAGGAGCGGGGCACGTCTGGCCCAGCACCCGGCCCAACAACGACTCCGCGACGCCGGCGGTCATCGACGCGACCCCGGTCATCTGGCGGTTCTTCCGCAGCCATCCCCTGCGGTGAAACACGATTGACGCAGGTCAGGCAGCTCGGCGACGATGTTGCGCACAAGTTTCCGGCTTTCGCGAAGGAAAAAGGTGCGCCATGAAGGTTCTGGTCCTCAACGCCGGCTACGAGCCGCTGCAGACCGTTTCGGTCCCGCACGCGATCCGCATGCTCGTCCGCCACGTCGCCGAGATCCACGAGGCCGAGGACGGCCTCGCCTACGGGCTGTTCCCGCGCCCGAAGATCGTGCGGTTACTGCGTTATGTCGTCATGAAGTGGCGATATACGCAGCCGCCGCGCTGGTCCCGGCGCGGCGTGCTGGTCCGTGACGGCCACCGCTGCGCCTACTGCGGGCAGCGCGCCACCACGATCGACCACGTGACGCCGCTGAGCCGCGGCGGCGCCCGGACCGACTGGCTCAACACGGTCGCCGCGTGCGGGGGCACGGCCCGCAGCTGCAACGCCCGCAAGGCGGACAAGCTGCCGGGCGAGGCCGGGATGAAGCTGCGCTTCGCCCCGTACGTCCCGGCGTGGGACCAGCTGCACCGGCCCGGCGCTTGAGCGCGGCCTGCCCGCCTGCACACCGGCGGGCAGGCCGTTAGGCTCGAACCGATCGCCACCCGCATCCGTGTGTTCCGTGTGCGCTGGGGAAGGCCGGGGAGGTCGCCGTGACCGACGCAGGAGAGCTGATCGCCGGGCGCTACCGGCTGGCCGAACGGATCGGCCAGGGATCGATGGGCGTCATCTGGCGTGCCCGCGACGAGCGGCTCGACCGGGTCGTCGCGGTCAAGCAGCTGGACTACGACGCGGCCATCGGGCCGGCCGCGGGTGAGCAGGCGAGCCTGCGCGCCCTGCGCGAAGCGCGGCTGACCGCGCGCCTGCGGCACCCGCACGCGATCACGGTGCACGACGTCGTCGAGGCGCCCGGCGGGCCCTACCTCGTGATGGAGTACCTGCCGTCGCGCAGCCTCGCCGAGATCCTGCTGGACCGGGAGACCCTGCCCGCCGAGGAGGTGGCGCGCATCGGCCTGCCGATCGCGTCGGCGCTCGCGGCCGCCCACGCCGAGGGGGTCGTCCACCGCGATGTCACGCCCGGCAACGTCCTGCTCGGGGAGTCCGGTGTCGTCAAGATCGCCGACTTCGGCATTTCCCGCGCCACCGGCGAAGGCACCGTGACCGGCGGCGGGTTCATCGCGGGCACGCCGGCCTACCTGGCACCCGAAGTCGCCGGCGGCCACGAAGCCGGCTTCCCGGCCGATGTGTTCTCCCTCGGGGCGACGCTCTACCGCGCGCTGGAAGGCACTCCCCCGTTCGGCAACGACGACAACGCGATCACGCTCCTGCTGCGCATCGCGAAGGAGGAGACCGTCCCGCCCCGGCACCGCGGGCCGCTCGCCGAGGTGCTCACCCGCATGCTGCAGCGGGACCCCGAAGCGCGCCCGTCGATGGCCGAGGTCCAGGAGCTGTTCGAAGCGGTGACCGGCGGCCGTCCCCTGCCGCCGCCCCGGCCCCGGCCCCGGGCCGGCACCCGGCTGCTGCGCGTCCGCCGCCCGCGGCGCCGGCTCGTCCTGGCGGCGGCCGCCGGCGCGGTCCTGCTGGCCCTCGGCGTGGTGATCGGCACGGTGCTCGTCCCCGGCGGCACGACGCCCGTCGCCGCACCGGTTTCGTCCGGTCCCCCGGTCCCGACGACCTCGAGCCCGGCACCGACGACGCCGGCCGACCTCGGCTGCGCGGCCCGCTACGAGGTGACGAACTCCTGGCCCGGCGGCTACCAGGTCCAGGTGACGGTGCGCAACGACCGGACCGCGGGCCTGTCCGGCTGGCGCGTCCGCTGGCAGCTGCCCGCCGGTCACCGCATCAGCGGCTTGTGGAACGGCACCTTCACGGTCGATGGTTCGACGGTGACGGTCGAAAACGCCGCCTGGAACGCCAAGCTCGACGCGGACGCGACGACGACGTTCGGCCTGATCGCCTTGACGCAGAACGGAAGTGACGACGCCCGCCCGGCGCTCACCTGCCGGACGCTCTGACCGCCGGGAGGCGACTGTGAGTACCGTACGCGTGGACGCGAGGCGCAGATCGATGCGTTTCGACGGGCGAACCGTCACTCTCCGGATCGACACGAAGACCATGGGCATCGTCCCCGACCGGGCGGACCACAAGTTCCCGGTCGCGGAGATCACCGGTATCCGGCACCGCCCGGCGACCACGTGGAAACGCGGCCAGATCGTCTTCGAGAAGGCGGAAGCCCCCACGGAGGTCGTCACCAACGTGCCGCTCTTCGCCGACAAGCTGCCCGGCAACGTCTTCGAGTACGAGTACCCGAAACTCGCCAAGGTCAAGGAGTTCCTGGAAGCCGTCGAGCAGGCGAGGAAGAAGTAGGTCGTTGGGCTGATCAGGGTAATTCGCGGAAGATCGGGATCCGGCTCAACGGTCCGGCCGGCTGGTTCGTCCGTAGTGGTGATCGATCACCACACGGAGGTGCCAGTGCGAAGAACATTTTCGGTGTTTGCGGTCCTGCTCGCCGGTGCGGCGGGCGTGGCCGGGCTCGCCCCGCCGGCCGCGGTCGCCGCGCCGGCCGCGGATCCGTCGCCGACCGTCACGCTTCCCACCGGGGACCGGGTGACCGTCCGGACCGCCCCGGACGGCCGGGACACGTTCGAGGTGCAACCGGCCGCCGACAAGGGCATGGCGCGGGCGCTGGTGCACCTGCGGCTCGGCGGCCGGGACTACGAGGTGCCCGGCACCGCGCTGCCCTACCTCGGGCGCGGGCTCGACCTGAGCCTGTTCGACGTCAAGGCGCTGCTGGCCGGCGCCCGGGCCCCGGTGGACACCGCGACCTTCGGCGCCGCGCTGGCGAAGCAGTACAAAGAGGACAGTGCCCGCGGCCGGTTCGGCGGCCAGGGGTTGTTCGCCGGCGGCGTCCGGTACGCCCTCGCGGGAGCGCCGAAGCGGCAGGCCGCCCAGCCGCGGTCGGTGATGCGGACGGTGTCCGTCGACGCCACCGACATCGCGGGCAAGCCCGCCGACACCGGCATCGCGTTCCTCTACAACACCGACGACGGCGACACGCTCGCCCCGGACGAGAACTTCAACTACTTCTTCGGCGGCACGGCCAAGTTCAGCGTGCCGGACGGCAACTACAGCGCGCTCGGCGTGTTCTGGACGACCGACGCCGACGGCAACCCGACCGAACTGCGGTTCAGCGCGCAGCCGGAGTTCGCGGTGAAGGCGGACGGAGGAGTCCGCGTCGACGCGAAACGGGCGTCCAGCAAGCTGACCTGGGTGACCCCGCGCCCGGCACTGCTCGACGACACCGGCTTCCTGTTCCGCCGGGCCGCCAAGACCGGCCCGGCGCTGCTCGTCGACTTCGACGCCGGGCCCGGCGTGCCGATCTCGGTGTCGCCCACCAGCACCCCGGTGCGCACGGGGGCGTTGCAGACCTACCCGTACAGCAGGCTCGTATCCCCGCCGGGACCGGGCACGCCGTACGAATACGTGCTGCAGAAGGCCAGCATCGGCGTGATTCCGCAGCAGCGGTACGTGATCACGGCGAAGGACGTCGCCGCGGTGGCCGCCACCTACTTCAGCGAGTACTCCTCGCTCGGCCTGCGCCAGCGCAGCGGGATGTTCTCGTTCGAGGACGTCAGCGGCCATCCGTCGCACCCGATCCAGCTGCCGCGGAAGCAGACCGAGTACGTCTCGGCCGGGCCGGACCTGGCGTGGTTCGGCGGGTTCTCGAAGTACGTGCTGCCCGGGCCGTTCCCCGGCTGGGCCGGCGGTCAGCACGAACAGTTCCACACCTACCAGGGCGGCTCGTCGGTCACCGAGGACTGGAACCGCTTCCCGCTGCACCCGGCGGGCGAGGTGGCGCTGCTGCCGTTGAACGACGGCCGCGCCTACACGCTGCCCGGCGCGACGCGGGCGGGCGATCTGCTGCGGGTCGCGATCACGCCGTTCAGCGACAACCAGCCCGGCCACACCGGCTTCGGCTTCTCCGGTGAGCCGCGGGACACCATCACCGGGTCCTACCGGTTCACCCAGGACGGCACGACCCTGGCCGAAGGCACCCCGCAGGGCGCCACCGCGGCCGCCTTCGCCCAGGACGTCGCACCCGGCCCGTCGACGCTGGGGCTCACGATCGACGCCGGGCGCACCGGGCCGATGTACCGGCAGAGCACCGCGACCCACACCGAGTGGACGTGGAAGTCGCAGCACGTCGAAGGCGTGACCCTGCCGCCGTCGCTGTACTGCGGCCGCGGCGAGGACGGGCCGGACCGGGCGTGCGCGGTCGAACCGCTCCTGACGCTGGGGTACGCCGTCGGCGGGCTGCGGCCGGACGGGTCCACGCTGTCCGGTCCGCAGGGCCTGGACCTCACGGTGGGGCACCTGCAGCAGAGCACCGGTTCGCCGGTGACGGCCGCGACCGTGCAGTACTCGACCGACGGCACGACCTGGCAGGACGCGACCGTCACCGCCCGCGGCGACGGCGTCTTCCACGCGGGCTTCACCGCGACCACGGAGGCGTTCCGGGGCACGGACGTCTCCCTGCGCGTCTCCGCGGCCGACGCCGCCGGGGCGACGATCGCCGAAACGATCACCGCCGCCTACCACGTCTACGTGTCATGAGGGGACTGTCCACAGTGAACAGGAGATGGCTGGGAGTGCTGGCCGCCGCGGTGGCAGCCGCCGGCGTGCTCACGCCGGCGGCGAGCGCGGCCCCGGCGCCGCGGGCGGCGTGCCCCGAACGGCCGGGCGTGCTGCGCTGCCTCACCACCTACACGCCGGGCGCGGCGCGCGCCTTCGGACCGGCCGGCTGGGGTGCCGACGACCTGGCGTCGGCCTACGGGCTGCCCGCCTCGGCGGGGCCGGACACCGTCGTCGGCATCTCGATCGCCTTCGACGCCCCGAACCTGGAGGCCGACCTGGCCGCGTACCGGGCGCAGTACGGCCTGCCGCCGTGCACGACGGCGAACGGCTGCTTCCGCAAGGTGAACCAGCAGGGCGCGGCGACGCCGCTGCCGGAGGTGAACTTCAGCTGGGCCATGGAGTCCACATTGGACGTCTCGATGGTGTCCGCGGCGTGCCCGTCGTGCCGGATCCTCGTCGTGGAGGGCAATTCGCCCGGGTTCGCCGACCTGGCGGAGACGGCGGACACGGCGGTGCGGCTGGGCGCGAAGGTGGTGTCGAACAGCTACGGCGCCCGCGAAAACGGCGCGGCGCTGGCGTACGCGAGTCACTACCAGCACCCGGGCGTGACGGTGGTGGCCTCCTCCGGTGACAGCGGCTTCACCGCGGCGAGCTACCCGGCGGTCCTGGCCTCGACGGTCGCGGTCGGCGGGACGTCGCTGGCCCGCGACCCGGACTCCCCGCGCGGCTGGGCGGAGCAGGCCTGGACGTACGGCGGCAGCGGCTGTTCGGCGTACATCGCGAAGCCGAAGTGGCAGCGGGACACCCACTGCGGCAAGCGAACGGTCGCGGACGTGTCCGCGGCGGCCGAGGACATCGCGATCCACTACGCGGACGCGGGCGGCTGGCTCCCGGTCAGCGGCACGAGCGCTTCGGCGCCGTTCATCGCGGGCATGATCGGCCGTTCGGGGCACGCGGGCGTCACCCAACCGGCGGCCGTGTACGCGAACGCGGGCTCGTTCACCGACGTGACCACGGACAGCAACGACCCCGCGGGCGCGGGCAAGAAGTGCGGCGGCGACTACCTGTGCGTCGCGGGCCCGGGTTATGACGCCCCGACGGGCGTCGGGGTGCCGAACGGCCTGGCGGGCTTCTGAGGGTTCCGGTGGCGCGGGCCTTCCGTCCGCGCCACCGGCGCCTTCCGAGCTCGGGGTGTCTCGAGCCCGCGCCGCGGCGCCGGCCTGCGGTGTTCGTCAATCCCCGCCGTGCCCCGGACGGCACAGCCCGCGTTCATACGCCAGCAATCCCGCGCCCGTCCGATGCGCGCAGCCCAGCTTCCGCACCACCCTCGCCACGTGCTCCCGCACCACCGGTTCCGGCAGCTCCAGCCGCTCGGCGATCTCCGCGTTCGTCAGGGCCGCGCCGACCGCCGCGAGCACCTCGGTCTCCCGGGCCGACAACCGGTCCACCGCCGCCAGCCGTTCGTCGCGCGGGCCGGACAGCCGGGTCGCCGCCGCCACCCACCGGCGGGAGGCGTCCGGGGACAGCACCACGTGGCCGTCCGCGGCCAAGCGGACCACCTTGATCAGGTCGCGCCGCCGGGCCGACCGCAGCAGGAACCCCGCCGCGCCGTCGCGGAGGGCGCGCAGGATGCCCGTGTCCGAGTCGAACGTCGCCAGGGCCACCACCGCCGGACGGCGGGTCAGCGGGTCCGGCCAGTCCAGGCGCAGGTCCAGCAACAGCACGTCCGGCAGGCGCCGGCGCAGGGTGACCCGGGCCGCCGTCGCGTCGGCGGCCGCGCCGACCAGCTCGATGCCGTCCGCCTCCTCGAGCATCGTGCTCAGGCGGGCCCGCACCGCCGGGTCGCGCTCGGCCACCAGGACCCGCACCGGCGGCGGCGCGAGCACCCCTTCAGTCCCGGGGCCGCAGGCGGATCAACGGCAGGTCGGTCTTCGACGCCCCGACCAGGTCCCGGCCGCCCGGCCCGCGCAGCCGCACCTCGCGGAACCGCACCGACGAAAGCTGCGCGGCTTCGATCGGGTAGACGTCGCCGTAGCGCTTGATCTTCTCCACCAGCTCCTTGCCGATCAGCTCGACCAGGCCGGCGTGCCGGGTCGCGCCGCCGCCCAGCGGCACGTCCAGCTGCTTGCGCACCTCGGGGAACCGCTGGTCCAGCTCGACGGCCAGCTGGTGGATCGTGACGTAGGCCCGGCCGAACTCCTCGGCGTCCGGACCCGGCGGGATCTCCGTCAGCACCTTGATGAGCTTGTCGTCCATCCCGAGCTTGTCCCACAACGTCACGTCTTTCCTCCGCTCACGACCGCCGTTGGTCTACCAGAGGACCGGCACGCGGTCCACTCCCCCGGTGACACGGTTGGTCCGGACCTGGAGTTCATCGACGCCGACCGCCAGGCGCAGCCCCGGGAACCGCCGGAACAGCGATCCGAACACGACCCGCAGCTCGGTGCGCGCGAGGCTGGCGCCGATGCAGAACCAGCCGCCGTGGGCGAAGGCGACGTGCGCATTCGGCTTGCGGTCGGGATCGAACGTCCCGGCGGCGGGGAACACGCTCTCGTCCCGGTTGGCCGCGGCGATCGACAGCACGACCGCGTCCCCGCGGGCGACCGTGACGCCGCCGAGCTCGACGTCGTCGTGGGCGTACCGCAGGACACCGAGCCCGCTCGGGGCGGACAGCCGCAGGATCTCCTCGACGACGCCGTGCACCCGCCCTTCGGGATCGGCGGCCAGCGCGTCCCGGCGGGCGAGGTCGGTGAGCAGGTAGAGCACGCCGAGGTCGATCCGGTTGGACGTCGTCTCGTGGCCGGCGAACAGCAGGCCGGCGGCGAGCCGGGCGAGGTCGTCGTCGCCGAACGACGGGTCACCGGCCTGCGCGCGGACCAGGTCCGAGACGACGTCCTGGCCGGGATCGCGCCGCTTGGTGGCGGCGAGCCGGCTCATGTAGGCGGTGAACTCGTCGAGGGCGGCGTCGGCGCCGTCGCCGATGTCCATCCGGCCCATCCGGTCCGACAGCACCCGGAAGGTGTCACGGTCTTCGTACGGGACGCCGAGCAGCTCGCAGATCACCAGCACGGGCAGCGGGAACGACAGGTGCTCGTGCAGGTCGACCGGGCCGCCGGCGGCGCGGGCCCGGTCCATGGCGTCGAAGCAGCCGTCGGCGAGTTCCCGGACGTGGCCGGCGAGCCGCCGGATCCGGTTGGCGGAGAAGGCGGGCACGAGCATCCGCGCGTGCTCGGCGTGTTCGGTCTCGTGGTCCCCTTGCGGCCGGCTGAGGATGGCGGCGTCCGAAAGCGCCGACGCCTCCTCCGGCGCCGGGTGCGAGCGCCCGAACCGCGGATCGGTGAAGACCGTCCGGACCTCTTCGAACCCGGTGACCAGCCAGGCCGGATCCCCGGCCGGAGTGGTCACGGCGACCACGGGTCCCTGCCGGCGCAGCACCTCGAAGAGCGGCGCGATTTCCAGGATGTTCGGCCGCGCGAACGGCAGACGCGGGCGTTCCGTGGTGGTGGTCATGGGTTCTCCTCCCGGGCGCGCGGCCGATCGGCGCGGACACGGACGGGCCGGTCACCGGCCGCTCCCCCGGTCCCCCCGCGATCCACGGTACTCACCGAGCGCGGCCGCCGGGCCCGGAACACGGGTTCCCGCCCGATCGGGCCAGCACGCTGCCGTGCAGCGGCTTCCGGCCCGCGGCCGGTCCGGCAAATCGCCGTCGGATCCGCGTGCCCCCATGGCAAATGGTTCACGCACCGGTTTCCCGCGCGGTGTCCGAAAGTCGGCTCCGGCGGTTCGGCGTCGCCCGGCCGGGGTAACCCCTCCGCGCTCAACCTTCGGGGCCGTTCACCCGTACTGATCCCCGGCAGGAAGCTCGGCGAGGGGACGACGGATGCGCAAGACCGGGGTGGTGACCCTGCTGGGGACGGTGCTGGTCACCTCGGCCTGCTCGGCGCCGCGCGGCACGACGCCGAGCCCGATCGCCGAGCCGGTGCCGCTGACCGCCACTCCTCCCACGACCACGACGCCTCCACCCCCACCCCCGCCCGCGCCGCCGTGCGCCGTCACGACCGGGGCGTGCGTGAGCCTGGCGCAGCGGCTGGCCTGGCTGCTGCGGGACGGGCAGGTGGTCCGCGGCCCGGTCCCGGCCGGGTTCGGGCCACCCGGCCAGGCGACGCCCGCCGGGTCGTTCCACGTCGTGTGGAAGGACCGCGAGCACCGCAGCAGCGAGTACGGCACCGACATGCCCAACTCGGTGTTCTTCGCCGCCGGCGGCATCGCCTTCCACGCCGGGCCGCTCGACGCGCCCTCGCACGGCTGCGTCCACCTGACCGACGCCGATTCGGCGGCGTTCTTCGACGGGCTGAACGTCGGTGACGCGATGCAGGTCTTGTAGGCTTCCTCCCCGTTGGACACTCCCACTGTCGTCTCCCGGCTGCGCGCCGCGGGCTGCGTGTTCGCCGAAGACGAGGCCGATCTCCTCGTCGCCGCGGCCACGTCCCCCGCGGAACTCGGCGCGCTCGTCGAACGCCGCGTCGCCGGGCTGCCGCTGGAACACCTGCTGGGCTGGGCGGAGTTCCACGGCCTGCGCGTCACCGTGCGGCCCGGGGTGTTCGTGCCGCGGCACCGCACCGGCTTCTTGGTCGACGTCGCCGTCTCGCTCGCGCCCCCGGACCCGGTGGTGCTCGACCTGTGCTGCGGCTCCGGGGCGCTGGGCGCCGCGTTCGCCGCCGCGTGCCCGCCGCGTGAGCTGCACGCCGCCGACGTCGAGGCCGCCGCGGTCGAGTGCGCCCGGTTGAACCTCCCGGACGCGCACGTCCACCAGGGCGATCTCTACGACGCGCTGCCGTCGTCCCTGCGCGGCCGGGTCGACGTCCTCCTGGCGAACGTGCCCTACGTCCCGACGGAGGCGGTCGCGACGATGCCGCCGGAAGCGCGCCTGCACGAGCCGCTGGTGGCGCTCGACGGCGGCGCGGACGGCCTGGATCTCGCCCGCCGCGTCGCCGCGGGCGCGCCGGGCTGGCTCGCTCCTGGCGGGACCCTGCTGATCGAATCGAGTGAGCGTCAGGCGCCGGTGCTCGCGGAAATCCTTGCGGGGGCGGGATTGTCGCCCCGCGTGCGCTCCTGCGACGAGCGGGGCGCGACCGTCGTGACCGGCACCGCGGAACCTTGACCTCACGTTCCGGCGCTCCCGGACGTCTACCTGGTGTGATCGTGAAACCGTTCGAGCAAGTCGTGGCCGAGCACGGGCCGATGGTCCTGCGGGTCTGCCGGGCCGTGCTCGGGTCCGCCGACGCCGAAGACGCCTGGTCGGAAACCTTCCTGGCCGCGTTGAAGGCGTACCCGGCGCTGCCCGCCGACGCGAACGTCCAAGCGTGGCTCGTCACGATCGCGCACCGCAAGGCCGTCGACGTCACCCGCGCGCAGGCGCGCCGCCCGGTCCCGGTCGGGGAAGTCCCGGACCGGCCGGGCCGCGCGGACGCGTGGAACGGCGACCTGTGGGACGCACTGGCGCGATTGCCGGACAAGCAACGCCTCGCGGTGGCCTACCACTACCTGGCCGGGCTGCCGTACCGCGAAATCGCGGAGATCACCGGAGGCACCGCCGAGGCCGCCCGCCGGGCGGCCGCCGACGGCGTCAAAGCGCTGCGAGCCTGCTACCCCCTGGAAGGAGCGCACTCATGACGGACATGTTCCAGTTCTTCACGAACGAGGTCCTGCTCGACTCGAGGGTGATGCACGAGCGGCTCGTCGCCGACGCCGACCGCCAGGGACTGCTGGACGTCGCCTACCACATCGTCGACTCCCCGGTGGGGCCGCTGCTGCTGGCGGCGACCGAGCAGGGCCTGGTGAAGGTGGCCTTCGACCGCCAGGACCACGACGGCGTGCTGGCCGAGCTGGCGGCGGTCATCAGCCCGCGGATCCTCCGGGCCCCGTCCCGGTTCGAGGAGGTCACCCGCCAGCTCGAGGAGTACTTCGCCGGCGAGCGGCACGCGTTCGACGTCCCGCTGGACCTGCGGCTGGTGCGGGGGTTCCGCCGGGCCGTGCTGGATCACCTGGCCGAGATCGCCTACGGCAACACGGAAAGCTACGCGCAGGTCGCGGCGGCGGCGGGCAGTCCGAAGGCGGTCCGCGCGGTCGGCACCGCGTGCGCGCTCAACCCGGTGCCGGTGGTGGTGCCGTGCCACCGGGTCGTCCGGTCCGACGGGTCGTACGGCCAGTACGCCGGCGGCGAAGAGGCCAAGCGGGTCCTGCTGACGATGGAGGCGGCGTGACGACGTTCGAGGAGCGCGTCGCCGCGGCCGACTGGGCCGCGGTGGCCGCCGAGGTCGACGACTACGGCAGCGCGCTCCTGCCGCGGCTGCTCACCCCGGCCGAGTGCGCGCGGCTGGTCGCGCTGTGGGACGAGCCGTCACATTTCCGGGCGACGGTGAACCTGCGTCGTCACCGCTTCGGGGACAACGGCGACTACCACTACTTCGCTTCGCCGTTCCCCGAACCGGTGCAGCGGTTGCGGCAGGCGCTCTACCCGCGGCTGCTGCCCATCGCGCAGGACTGGTCCGCGCGCCTCGGGCGCCCGGCCGAATGGCCGTCCACTTTGGACGAGTGGCTGGCGGTGTGCCACAGCGCGGGTCAGCGGCGGCCGACGCCGATCCTGCTGCGCTACGAGACGGGCGGCTGGAACGCGCTGCACCGCGATCTCTACGGCGACAAGGTGTTCCCGCTGCAGGTGGTGATCAACCTCAACGAGCCGGGCACCGACCACACCGGCGGCGAGTTCCTCCTGGTGGAGCAGCGGCCACGGGCGCAGTCGCGTGGCACGGCGACGCTCGTCCCGCAGGGCCACGGCCTGGTGTTCACCACCCGGGACAGGCCGGTCCGCTCGGCTCGCGGCTGGTCGGCGGCCCCGGTGCGCCACGGCGTTTCGGTGGTCCGGTCCGGCCGCCGCCACACGCTCGGCCTCGTGTTCCACGACGCGGCATGACATCGCGCGAACTGGAGGCGATGCTGGGGTTGCTCGGCCGGGCGCGGCACATCGTGATCGGCACGGATGCTTCCTCCCGGCCGAAGGGCGAGCAGATCGCCGCGGGCTGGGGTGGCCTGGTGCTGGCGACGGTGACGTGGCCCGAAACGGCGGCGTCGTGGCTGCGCCAGGCCCGCCGCTTCGC
Organism: Amycolatopsis sp. DG1A-15b; assembly: GCF_030285645.1. GTDB lineage: Bacteria > Actinomycetota > Actinomycetes > Mycobacteriales > Pseudonocardiaceae > Amycolatopsis. The sequence goes on along the minus strand of NZ_CP127296.1, from coordinate 2,288,087 downwards.
GACGCCGGAGCCCGACCTGTGGGTGGTCAGCGCCACCCCGGCGAGCTGGGCCGGCATGACCCGGCGGCTCCTGCTGTCGACGTCGTGGAGTCCACATCGGACCGTCGCGTCTTCCGCGCTGGAGGGGTTCCCGCTCCCCGGCCTGCGCGGCGCCCGCGCGGACGGCACCACCTGGGAGAACCGATGAGGCACGCCGTGGTGGATTCCCCGGTCGGCCCGCTGACCGTCGTCGGCGACGGCGCGGTCGTGACCGGCCTGTACTTCCCGAACCACTGGACCCGCCCGGACCGCACCACGTTCGGCGAGCGCGACGACGCGGCGTTCCCGGATGCGGCGCGGCAGCTGGCGGAGTACTTCGCCGGCCGGCGTACGGCGTTCGACGTGCCGGTGCGGGCGGACGGCCCCGGCTTCGACCGCGCGGTGTGGGCCGAGATCGCCAAGATCCCGTACGGCGCCACGGCGACCTACGGCGAGCTGGCCCGGGCGGTCGGCGGCCTGCCGCACGAGGTCGGCGCGGCGGTCGGGCGCAACCCGCTGAGCATCCTGGTGGCGTGCCACCGCGTCGTCGGCAAAGGCGGGAAACTGACGGGCTACGCGGGCGGGGTGCAGCGGAAGGCCTTCCTCCTGGAGCTGGAGCGGCCACCGGCCGCGGGGCTCTGGTGATCAGACCCGGCCGAGCAGCAAAGTCACCCCCAGCCCGGTCATCGTCACGGCGATCACGACGTCCAGCACGCGCCACGCCATCGGCTTCGCGAACACGCCGGCCAGCCGCCGTGCCCCGAAGCCCAGTGCGCTGAACCAGACGGCGCTGGCCACGCCGGCGCCGAGGCCGAACAGCCACCGGCCATCGCCGTGGGCGACCGCGACCGAGCCGAGGAGCAGGACCGTGTCGAGGTAGACGTGCGGGTTCAGCCAGGTGAAGGCCACGCAGGCGAGCACGGCCTTCCGCAGCGGCGTGCGGTCCTCGCCGACGGTCATGACGGACGGCCGGAACGCCCGCCGCGCGGCGAGCGCACCGTAGGCGAGCAGGAACAGCCCACCCCCGACGGCGATGACCCCGATGGCGGTCGGCCACTGCGCCAGCACGGCCCCGATCCCGCTGACCCCGAGCCCGATGAGCACGAGATCGGACACGGCACAGATGACGACCAGCGGCGCCACGGCCCCGCCGCGCAGGCCCTGTTGCAGCAGGAAAGCGTTCTGGGAGCCGATCGCGACGATCAGCGAGAGGCCGGTTCCGAACCCGGCCAGCAGGAGAGGCAGCACCTCGCCACGGTAGGACCGGCGAGCTGCATTACTCCAGCTAAAGTTCCTTACGCAACCTTAGCCTTCCTAATGTTGATCGCTAGTTGTGATGTCCAAGGAGGTGTGCGCAGCGACGGCGAAGATGTTCATGGCCGCCGCCAAAACCACCGCAAACGGGCTGACCGCCACCGCGCCGAAGGCGTGGCCGGATCGACCGGGTTACCGGTGAACCGCTACGAACCACTCATCACCCGGCTGACCGACCTTCCCGGACATCACCGCCAGTCAGCGCACCGCGGCCTGGAGCTGGGCGGCGTGGGCCTGGGCTCCGGGGAGAGCCGGGCTGCAGAACTCCGTCACCATCGCCAGGATCCGGCCGGACGCCGCGGCGGGTGAAGCGGTCAGGTCCGGGCTGGACGCGACGGTGATCTGGCGGGTGGCGGTCTCTTCGCTCATGCTCCACGTGCTGTACCCCGGCACGTCCCCGCCGTGCCCCCAGACATCGGGTGCGCCGGGACCGCAGATCCCGGCCAGGGAGAGGCGCATCAGCCCCAGCCCGTAGCTGAGCAGGCCGCCCTGACCCGGCCACGGGACCGTGGTCTTCATCTGCGCGAGCAGGTCGGCCGGCAGCAGTTCGCCGTCGAACAGCGCGTGGAAGAAGCGGTTCAGGTCGGTGGCGCTCGAAATGACGTTTCCGGCGCCGAAGTAGCGGCTGAGGTTGTAGACGGTGACGTCCGTCAGCCCGTGCGGCGCGGGGTAGAGCTGCTCGTAGCCGCGGATGGCCGGGTGCGGCACCAGCGGGAAGTCGCGGGGCAGGAACGTGTCGGCCAGGTGCAGCGGCCCGGTGATCCAGTCGGCGAGCACCTGCTCGAACCGCCGGCCGGTGAGCTTCTCCACCAGCAGGGCCAGCACGTTGTAGCCGGTGTTGGAGTACGACCAGCTCGTGCCGGGCGGGAACAGCAGCGGCTGCACGGTGCTGTCGTGGATCGCCTCCACCTCGCCGAAGTGCACGAAACGTTCGGTGTCCAGCTCCTCCGCCGTCGTCCAGGTGTACTGCGGCGCCAGGTCCCGGGGCAGGCCGCTGGTGTGCTGCAGCAGCTGGCGGACGGTGATCGGCTCGGGGTAGGGCAGCAGGCCGGGCAGGTACTTCGCGATCGGCTCGTCCAGTCCCAGCCGGCCCTTCGCGGCCAGTTTCAGCACGAGTGCCGCGGTGAACGTCTTGGAGACGCTGCCGATGCGGAACCGCCCGCCGGTGTCGGGCTTGGCCCCGGTGACGACGTCGGCGACCCCGGCGCGCCCCCGCCACCGGCCGGCCGGATCGGCCGCGATCGCGACCATCCCGACGTTCCCGGCCTGCACGGCCGTGTCCAGCGCGGTCTGCCGTGGGTCCGCCGCCGCGGCGGCGACACCGGTGCCGCTGCCGGTGAACACGAGCACGGCGCAAGCGGCGGACAAGACCAATCGACGCATGATTCCCCCCGGTGTCTGCGATCCCACGACGGTAGCGCAGACCGGCCGCCGTGGTAAGGGAAGCGCACCGCCCCGGCCGGTCGGACCGGAAACTCCGCGGCGTGCGGCAGGATCACCCCATGGACGACTACCCGAACCACGACGCCGTGAGCCTGGCCGCCCTGGTCCGCGAAGGCCAGGTCACCCCGGCGGAGCTGCTCGAGGCGGCTCAGGACCGGCTGGCGCAGGTCAACCCGCGGCTCAACGCCGTCGTGCGCGAGGTGGACCCGCCCGCCGGCGCGTCGGACGGGCCCTTCGCCGGCGTTCCGTTCCTGATCAAGGACCTCCACCAGGACCTGGCCGGGACGCCCACCAGCGCCGGCTCGCGGTCGATGGCGGCGGTGCCCGCCGCCGAGACCAGCACCGTGGTCCAGCGCTGGCTCGATGCCGGGCTGGTCGTCTTCGGCAAGACCAACACCCCCGAATTCGGGGCCAAGGGCATCACCGAACCGGACCTGTTCGGCGCCGCCCGCAACCCCTGGAACACCGGCCACACACCGGGTGGGTCCTCCGGTGGCGCGGCCGCCGCGGTCGCCGCCGGGATCGTGCCCTGCGCGGGTGCCAGTGACGGGGGTGGCTCCATCCGGATCCCGGCGTCGGCGTGCGGGCTGTTCGGGCTCAAGCCTTCACGCGGACTGATCCCGGCCGGGCCGTCCCGCGCCGAAGGACTCGGCGGCACCGCCACCGACGGCGTGATCTCCCGCTCCGTCCGCGACACCGCGGCCATGCTCGACCTCCTCGCCGGCCCGACACCGCTCTCGCCCTACCTCGCCGCCGGTCCGCGGACGCCCTTCGCGGACGAGGCCGGGCGCGACCCGGGCCGGCTGCGCGTCGCGCTGTGCACCGCCAGCGCCATCAACCCGGCCCCGCACCCGGAAGCCGTCGCCGCCGCGCGTGCCGCCGGTGATCTGCTCGACGAACTCGGGCACGACGTGGTGGAGCTGGCCACGCAGCCGTTCGACGACGCCGCACTGGCCCGCGACTTCCTGACCAGCTGGTTCGTCAGCTGCGCGCACGCCATGGCCGAATGCCGGGCGGTGAGCGGAGCCGGTGACGCGGCCTTCGAACTCGACACTCGCACCATGGCCGCGCTGGGCCGGGCCACCAGCTCGGTCGACCTGGTGCGCGCCATCGAACGGCGCCACGAGCACACCCGGCGGCTCGCCGGGTTCCACGAGTCCTACGACCTCCTGCTGACCCCGACGACGGCCACACCGCCGCCGCGGATCGGCGCATTCACCGCCCCGGCGCCGCTGCGCGCGGCGCAGCGGGCCCTGCTCGCCGCCGGGGCGGCCGGGTTGCTGCGGCACACGCCGGTGGTGGAGCGGATGATTTCCGACAACCTCGGCTGGGTGCCCTACACGCAGCTGGCCAACCTCACCGGCCGCCCCGCGATGAGCGTCCCCCTGCACTGGACCGCGGACGGGCTCCCGATCGGCAGCCAGTTCGTCGGCCGGCTCGGCGCCGACGACACGCTGTTGCGGCTGGCGGGCCAGCTCGAACGGGCCCGGCCGTGGGCCGAGCGCCGACCGCCGCTGAATTAGCCGGGGACCGGCACGCCGGCGGCCGCTTCGTCGCGCACCCGCCGACCATCCGGCACTTGCGCGCCGACGTCAGTCCGCCGGCTCCGGGAACGCACCCACTCCGCGTTCCACCAGGTCGAAGGCCTGGTCGACCACCGCCACCTGCTCCCGCCGGACCAGTTCCGCGTCGTCGCCCGCCACGATCCGGCCCATCGCGTGCGCGAACACCGTCGTGATCGCCGTCGTCAACAAGCCCGCCACCATCCGGGACCGGAAGGCATCACCCGTCTCCGCGACGAGCACCGAAGCGAACGCGTCCGCGATCTCGCGCTCCTGCTCGTACCACCGCGCCATCAGCGCCGGGCTCGACGTCAGCACCCACCAGAACCCCGGGCCACCGGCGATCGCGCCCGAGAGCGGGTGCCCCGTGGAAAGCAGCTCGTGCTGGTGACGCCGCAGAGCTTCACAAGGCGACACCCCCGCCGGCCGGGACCGCACCACCGAGGTCAGCTCCGCCAGGCGGTCCGCGTGGCGGTCGAGGAACAGATCTTCCTTGCGCGGGAAGTAGTTGAACACCGTCATCTTCGAGACGCCCGCCGCCTCGGCGATCTCGGCCACGGTCACCTCCTCGAATCCGCGCTCGACGAACAAGCCTGTGGCCACGTTGGAGATCAGCAGGCGGGTGGCCTGCTTCTTCCGCTCGCGCAGTCCCGGATCCGGCATGCCCCAAGTATAGACCGGGATCAAAGTTTGACTCGGTAAAAGTTTCCCGGCATCATCGGAACCATGAACAGGGATGTGGTGATCTCCGGGGGCGGACCGGTCGGCTTGATGCTGGCGTGTGAACTGCGGCTGGCGGGCGTGGACGTGCTCGTCGTCGAACGGCTGCCCGAGCCGGACCAGACGATCAAGGCCGGGTCGGTCAACCTGACCACGGCCGAAGCCTTCTACCGGCGGGGGCTGCTGCCCGCCATGGACGAAGTCGTGCAGCAGAACTTCGCGCAGATCCAGAAGTTCCTCGAATCACGCGGCGGAGGTGGGCCGAAGGCCGTTCCGGTGGGGCACTTCGCCGGGATCATGGTCACCTCGGGCGGGGTCGACTTCGACGACCCCGCCTTCCGGGACGTCGGGCCCGCCGCCCGGGTGGTCGTGATCCAGCAGCAGGCCGTCGAGGCGATCCTCGCCGCGCGTGCCGCCGAACTGGGGGTCGAGATCCGGCGGGGTGTCGAGGTCACCGGGTTCGACGCCGGCGACGACGGCGTCACCGTGCACCTTTCCGACGGCGGACCCGTGCGCACCGGCTGGCTCGTCGGAGCCGACGGTGGCCGCAGCTTCGTGCGCAAGCAGGCCGGCTTCGAGTTCCCCGGGACCGATCCCGCCATCACCGGACGGCAGGCGATGGCCGAACTCACCGGTGCCGACGCGTTGCCCGCGGGGTGGCAGCACGGCACCGGCGGGCTCTACGTCCACGGGCCGACGCCCGGGCGGATGCTCACCGTCGAGTTCGACGGGCCGCCCCCGGACCGGGACGCGCCGATCACCGCGCAGGAACTCGAGGACAGCTTCCGGCGCGTCTCGGGTGCGGACATCCGGGTGACGAAGGTCCACAGCGCGACCCGCTTCACCGACAACGCGCGCCAGGCGACCACCTACCGCCAGGGCCGCGTGCTGCTGGCCGGGGACGCGGCACACGTGCACTCCCCCTTCGGCGGGCAGGGCCTCAACCTCGGCATCGGCGACGCGGTCAACCTCGGCTGGAAGCTCGCCGCCACCATCCACGGCTGGGCCCCCGAGGGCCTGCTCGACACCTACACGTCCGAGCGGCACCCGATCGGCGAATGGGTCCTCGAGTGGACCCGGGCGCAGGTCGCGCTGATGCGCAGCGACGTGCGGACCAAGGCGCTGCGCCAGGTCGTCACCGATCTGCTCTTCACCGGCGACGGCGCGACCTACCTCGCCAAGAAGCTCTCCGGCGTCCTGCACCGCTACGCGATCGACGGCGAGCACGACCTCACCGGCCGCGCCGCGCCCGACTTCGCCTTCGCCGACGGCACCCGGCTCGGCGAGCGCCTCCACGACGGCAAGGCCCTCCTGCTCGACCTCGGCGACGACCCCGGCCTGCGCGAGACGGCGAGCGGCTGGGCCGGGCGGGTCGGCGTGCTGACCGCGAAGTGCGACAGCGAGCCGGCGCTGACGGGCGTGCTGGTCCGGCCGGACGGGCACATCGCCTGGGCATGCGAGGACGGTTCGGCCGCCGGCCTCGACGCAGCGCTGCGCAGGTGGTTCGGCGCACCCGTCTGAGGCACGGACCGGGGCAGGATGGGCGGGTGATCGCACTCCACCCGCCCATCGAGCCCCACGACCACGGGCTGCTCGACGTCGGCGACGGGCACCACGTGTACTGGGAGACCTGCGGGAACCCCGACGGCAAACCGGCGGTCGTGCTGCACGGCGGCCCCGGCCAGGGCTGCTCGCCCGGCATGCGCCGGGTGTTCGACCCGGCCCGGTACCGCGTCGTGCTGCTCGACCAGCGCGGCTGCGGCCGGAGCCGTCCGCACGCGGCCGACCCCGCGACGTCACTGCGGCACAACACCACGAGCCACCTCGTCGCCGACCTCGAACGGCTGCGGGAGCACCTCGGCATCGAACGCTGGCTGGTGACGGGTGGCTCGTGGGGCACGACGCTCGCGCTGGTGTACGCCGAGCGCTTCCCGCACCGGGTGACGGAGATCGTGGTCAACGCGATCAGCACCACGCGCCGATCGGAGATCGACTGGCTGTACCGCGGCGCCGCCCGCTTCTTCCCCGAGGCGTGGCAACGCTTCCGCGACGTCGCCGGGGACGACGACGTCGTCGGCGCCTACGCCCGGCTGATGGCGGACCCGGACCGGCGGGACCGCGCCGCCCTCGCGTGGAACGCCTGGGAAGAAACGGTCCTGTCCCTCGAACCGGGCGCCGTGGGAGAGGTCCACAGTGGACCGCCGGACGCCGCGCTGCTGGCGTTCGTCCGGCTCACCACGCACTACTACGCCCACGCCGGCTGGCTCGAGGAAGGCGCGCTGATCCGCGACGCCGGGCGCCTCGCGGGCATCCCCGGCGTGCTGATCCACGGCCGGCTCGACCTCAGCTGCCCGGTCACGACGGCGTGGGAGCTGGCCGAGGCGTGGCCGGGCGCCGAACTGCTCGTCGACGACCGGTCCGGGCACGGCCCCAGCGACGTCAAACGCGCGTGGAAGCTCGCGGCGCTGGACCGGTTCGCCGGTTGAGGGCAATGACCGGGGTTATGCCGCGGGCGCGGACCAGGCTGCGGTGTTTGCCGTGGTCGGCTGGGCCCGGAGTGGTCCCCCTTTGTGGACACGCAAGTGCGTGGAGTCGACCAGCGCGGCGGACAGGTCCAGCAACCCGGCGGCAGCGGCTCAGCGAGCAGTCGCTCGTGCAGCTGCTGCCCCGTCCGCAGCGCGCCACGCGCGAAGCCGGTCTCCGGTTGCCTACCCCTCCGCCGCCAGTTGCACCGCGACGTCGATGATCATGTCCTCCTGCCCGCCCACCAACGCGAGCTCGCCGCACCGGCGCAAGATCGCCTGCGCCGGCACGCCGTAGCGTTCCGCCGCGCGCTCGGCGTGCAGCAGGAAGCTCGAATACACCCCGGCCCAGCCTTGGACGATCGCGTTGCGGTCCATCTTCGGCCAGCGGTGCAGGTACGGGCGGACCACCTCCTCCGCCGCGTCGAGCAGGGCGGCGACGTCGAGGCCGGTGTCGATCTCCAGGCGGTCGAACACCGCCGCCAGGACCTCCGTCGGCGAGTTGCCCGCGCCCGCGCCGAGCGCGCACAGCGATCCGTCGATGTACCGGACGCCCGCTTCGTACGCCAGGACCGAGTTCGCGACGCCGAGGGAGAGGTTCTGGTGCCCGTGGTAGCCGACCCACGCCGTGTCGCCCACCTCGGCGACCAGGGCTTCGAAGCGGGCGCGGGCCTCGTGCATCAGCAGCGCGCCCGCCGAGTCCGTCACGTACGCTGCCTGGCAGCCCGCGTCCACCATGATCCGGGCCTGCTTGGCGAGGTCTTCCGGCGGCGTCCGGTGCGCCATCATCAGGAAGCCGGCCGTCTCCATCCCGAGTTCGCGCGCCAGGCCGAAGTGCTGCGGCGAGACGTCGGCTTCGGTGCAGTGCGTCGCCACCCGCACCATCTCCGCGCCCGCGTCGAAGGCGCGCCGGAGGTCCTCCGCCGTGCCGATGCCGGGCACGAGCAGCACGGCGATCTTCGCCCGCTTCGCCTCCTCGCGGGCCGCGGCGATCAGCTCGAGTTCGTCGACGGCGGAAAAGCCGTAGGTGAACGAGGAACCGCCGAGCCCGTCGCCGTGGGTCACCTCGATGACCTCGACACCGGCGCGGTCGAGCGCCCGGACCGTGTCCCGGACCTGCTGCTCGGTGAACCGGTGGGCCATCGCGTGACTGCCGTCGCGCAACGTCGTGTCGACGATCCGGACGTCGTGGCGCAGTTCCGGGCGAGTCATGCCGGCACCTCCTGCTTCGCGCGGGCCATCAGCTCGCCCACCCGGGCGGCCGCGGCGGTCATGATGTCCAGGTTCCCGGCGTACTCGGGCAGGTAGTCGCCGTTGCCGCGGACCTCGAGGAAGATGCCGACCCGCGCGTGCCCGTCCCACTCCTCGCGCGCGTCGTCGAACTGCGGGTCCGCCCGCAGCGTGTACCCCGGCACGTACTGGCGGACCTGGTCGGCCATCTCGTGGATCGACGCGGTGATCGCGTCGCGGTCGGCGTCGATGCCGATCGCGCAGAACACCGTGTCCCGCATGATCATCGGCGGCTCGACCGGGTTGAGGATGATGATCGCCTTGCCGCGCCCGGCGCCGCCGATCTCGGCCACCGCCTGCGACGTCGTGCGCGTGAACTCGTCGATGTTCGCCCGCGTCCCGGGGCCCGCTCCGCGCGAAGCGACCGAGGCGACGATCTCGGCGTACGGGACCGCGGTCACCCGGGAAACGGCGTGCACCATGGGGATCGTGGCCTGGCCGCCGCAGGTGATCATCGAGACGTTCGGCGCGTCCAGGTGCGCGCCGAGGTTCACCGGCGGGCACACCATCGGGCCGAGGTGCGCCGGGGTCAGGTCGATCGCCTGGATGCCGGCCTCGGCGTACCGCGGGGCGTTCGCGGCGTGCGCCTTCGCCGAGGTCGCTTCGAACACCAGCTGGGGCAAGGGATCCTGGCGCAGCAGCCAGTCGACGCCGTCCGCGGACGCCGCGATCCCCTGCGCGCGGGCGCGCTCGAGACCGTCCGACTCGACCACGCCGACCACGTAACCGACTTCGATCACTTCACTGCGTCGCAGCTTCGCCAGCAAATCGGTGCCGATGTTGCCGGGGCCGACGATCGCCGCCATCACGGGAGCCATGTCCCGACCGTCGCACCGCGGCCCCGGCCGACGACAGTCAGGCGTTCCGTTCACCGGAACGCCCGGTCCGGCGCCCGGCGGACGCCCCGAATCACCGCCGCGGCCAGCAGCGCGGCCACTCCCCCGCAGGTCATCACGGCCGGGATCGACACCGCGTCGACCACGAAGCCACCGGCCAGCGCGCCGGCGGAGATCGTCGCCTGGAAGGACGCGGTGAACAGGACGGTGGCGGCTTCGGGTGCGTCCGGCGCCGCGCGGGCGAACCAGGCCTGGGAGTAGACCGGCACCGCACCGTAGGCCACGCCCCACGCCACGAGGGTCACGAGCGCGCCGATCGGCCCGGTGTGCGGCAGCGCGAAGACCGTCAGCGCGATGACGGTCGCCGCGAGCGCGAAGCCCTTTCCGTGCCGGCCCGCCAGGAAGGTGCCGGCGATCCCGGCCACCCCGTAGGCCAGCAGGTAGCCGCTGAGCACCGCCGGCCGGACGACGTCCCGCAGCAGCGGCGTGAGGTAGGTGTAGGTGCCGAAGTGGGCGAGGACCACGAGAAACGTCACCAGTAGTCCACTTCGGACATCGCGACGCCGCAGCAGTCCGCCCAAGACGGCCGGCCGGGTGACCTCCGACGGCGGCAGGGGTGGCACGAGGAGCACGAGGGCGGCGGCCGTCGCCAGGCTCAGGCCACCCAGCAGGACGAACGCCGTCCGCCAGCCCGCGAGCTGCCCGACGAGGGTGCCGAGCGGCACTCCCAGCACCGAACCGAGGGGCACGGCGGCGAAGATCACCGACGTCGCCCGCGCGGCGGCCGCCGTCCCGACGAGCCGGGGCGCCAGGCCGGCGCCGATCGACCAGAAGCCGCCGATGACGACGCCGACGAGGAACCGGCCGGCCAGCAGCACCCCGAACGCGGGCGCGGCGGCGGTGAGGAAGCCGGCGGCCGCGAGCAGCACCATGAGGCCGCTGAGCATCAGCCGCCGGTCGACCCGGCCGGCCGCGACGGTGACCGCCGGTGCGGCGACGGCGGCGACGAAGCCGGGCACGGTCATGGTCCAGCCGGCGGTCCCGGCCGAGACGCCGAACCCGGCCGCGATCGGCGTCAGCAGCCCGATCGGCAGGATTTCGAGCGTGACGATGGCGAAGATCCCGACGGTGACGGCGAAAACGGCGGGCCACCGCGGTGGTGAGGCGTGCATGCGGCCAGTGAACCGGCGGCGGATCGCGGGAGCTGGCAGCTTTGCGACAGCATGCTCGCCGGGCCGGGGTCATGGCGGGTTTCCGCCGGTTTGATCGACTCGCGATCGGGGAAATTCCGGGAAGCACCCGATCGAGGAGGTTTCGATGGCCGACCGGCGTTGGCACTTCATCCCCGCCACGGCTTCGCTGTGCTGGCTGTTCCTGGGCGTGGGGGCGGTTCTGCTCGTCTCGAGCATCCTCACCCTGACCGGCACCGAAGGCCGGGCGCCCGTCCCGGCGGTGATCGCGGCGGTGGCCGCGGTGGCCCTGATCGTGCTGTCCGCGGTCGGCCTGGCCCGCCCCAAGCTGCGCGGCCGCTGACCGGCCGGGTCCCGCGGCGGCGCCAGGACCCGGCCGGAACTCCTCACAGTTCCTGGTGATCCGCGTGCGCCACCCGGGCCTCCGGCACCGGACGGCCGTCACTCACCCGGAAATCGGTCACGTCGTCGAGGACGAACGTCGGCGTGCCCACCACCTGGTCCGCCCGGCAGTGGTGCACTTCGGCGTCGGTCACGTCCCGCAGGACGTAGGCCGGGCGGGTGTCCGGCTTGCCGAACCGCACGTCCACGTTGTCCCAGCTGATTTCCCGGGCGTGCCGGACGAAGAAGCCGGACGCCGGGAGGGTGCCGAACATCGACGGCTCGGGGTAGGCGGTTTCCAGCTCCGGCGGGTTCGGCACGGCGTCGCCCGGCGTGAGGCCGCCGGCCAGGTGGTGGCGGATGTTGCTCAGCTTGACATCTTCGATCGGGTGGCCGGGGATCCCGGCGAAGCACGACGGGTAACGCGGGTCGGCGTCGATCGTCGTGACGTCGCTGATGCTCACCCGGCGCAGGAACCCGACCGGGATGCCGGCCGGCCCGCGCATCCGCGCGCCCAGCCGCAGGAACAGCGGCATCTGGACGTTGCGCATCGTCAGGTTGCTGATCGTGACGTCCTCCAGCCACCCGCCGTCGACCGTCTCCAGCGCCAGGCCGCGGCAGTGTTCGAAGACGACGTTGGAGATCGCGATGTTGCGGAAGCCACCGTTGGATTCGGTGCCGAACTTGACGCGGCCCGTGCGGCCGTACCCCGCGGTCTTGAACGTCCCGTCGACGAGGGTGCCGAGGTCGTAGCCGCTGACGAAGCAGTTGTCGATGGTGACGTTTTCGGTGTCGCGCACCTGGTTCAGCGCGTAGGTGCTCTTGAGCACGATGGCGTCGTCGTTCGGGGAGTTCACCGTCGTGCCGGCGATCCGGACGTTCTTGCAGCAGTCGATGTTGATGCCGTCGCGGTTGGTGTCGATCACCAGGCCGTCGATGCGGAAGTTGTCGACGCCGGTCGGGAGGATGCCGAAGTGGCCGCCGTTGACGATGGTGATGTCGCGGATCGCGACGTTGCGGCACAGCTTGAGCGCGATCGCCTTGTTCCCGTTGAGCGGCGCGGATTCCGCGCTGCCGCCGGCGACCAGGCCCTTGCCGTCGATCCGGCCGGGCCCCTCGATGGTGACGTTCTCGAGGTTCTCGCCCCAGATCAGGCTGTTGTGCCAGTGGCTGTGCCCGAAGTCCTGGTAGGGGTTGCCCGCACCCGGTTCGGCGGGGTCGTAGCCCCGGCCGCCGGCCGGCGCGGCGGCGAGGATCGTCGCGTTGGCACCCAGGTACAGCGCGATGTTGCTCTTGAGGTGGATCGAATAACTCGCGTACGTCCCGGCCGGGAAGTAGACGGTGCCGCCGCGGGTCGCGGCGGCGTCGATCGCCCGGTTGATCGCGGCGGTGTCGATGGTGCGCCCGTCGCCCTTCGCGCCGAACTTCGTGACGTCGACGAAGCTCCCCGGCGGACCCGACAGTTCCTCGGCCGCGGCCGGCGGAGATCCGACCACTGGCAGGGCAGCACCCGCGGCACCCGCCGCTCCCCAGGTGACGGCACGGCGGCGGCTCAACGGTCTTCCCATGACAACTCCCTCAACTCGCCACGGCAAAAGCACACCAAGGTGCTTCCGACGGCGGATCGGGATGCGCCTTCAGCTAAGAGCAATTGATCGGATGAGTCAAGCTCGTCCCCGCCCGCGGGCGGGGACGAGCCCGATCTTCAGTCCAGCACCTCGCGGACGGTGCCCGCGGCGACCGTCAGCCGGCCCTCCCGCATGGCGAACCCGAGGCCCGGGCTCATCGCGACCGGCTGCCCCAGCTCCACGGTCAGCTCCGCCGCATCGCCCGGGCGGACGACCGTGACGCCTTCGGCGAGGGCGACCACGCCGACGACATCGCTGGTGCGGAAGTGGAACTGCGGCCGGTAGTTCGCCGCGAACGGCGTCCGCCTGCCACCCTCGGCGGCCGACAGGATGTGGACGTCCGCGCGGAACCGCCGGTGCGGCCGGACGCTGCCCGGCAGGCAGACGACCTGGCCGCGCCGGACCTCGCCGCGCTTCACCCCGCGCAGCAGCACCGCGGCGTTGTCGCCGGCCTCGGCGCGGTCCATCGGCTTGCCGAAGGTCTCGAGCCCGGTGGCCACGCTGGTCACCGCCGGGCCGAGCCCGATCACCTCGACCGCGTCGCCGACGTCGAGGGTGCCCTGCTCCACCGCACCGGTCACGACGGTGCCGCGGCCGGTGATGGTGAGGACGTTCTCGATCGGCATGAGGAACGGCAGGTCGAGCCGCCGCGGCGGGATCGGCACGTGCGCGTCGACGGCCTCCAGGAGGTCGAGGATCCGCTGCGTCCACCGCGGGTCGCCCTCGAGCGCGCGCAGCCCGGAGACCCGGACCACGGGCACGGCGTCGCCGTCGAACCCGTAGCGGGTCAGCAGCTCCCGCACCTCGAGCTCGACCAGGTCGAGCAGTTCCTCGTCGTCGGCGATGTCGGCCTTGTTGAGCGCCACGACGAGGTGCTCGACCCCGATCCGGCGCGCCAGGACGACGTGCTCGCGGGTCTGCGGCATCGCGCCGTCCTGCGCCGAAACCACGAGCACGGCGCCGTCCAGCTGAGCCGCACCGGTGATCATGTTCTTGACGTAGTCGGCGTGGCCCGGCATGTCGACGTGCGCGTAGTGCCGCGTCGGCGTCTCGTACTCGACGTGCGCGATGTTGATGGTGATCCCGCGCTCGATCTCCTCGGGCGCGCGGTCGATGCGGTCGAAGGCGACATAGCTGGCCCCGCCCTGTTCGGCGAGCACCTTGGTGATGGCGGCGGTGAGGGTGGTCTTGCCGTGGTCGACGTGCCCCATCGTGCCGATGTTCAGGTGCGGCTTGGTCCGCACGTAGTGTTGCTTGGTCATGGGTTTTCCCTGCGCTGGAAGGAAGAATGCGCGAAACCGGGCGGAGCGCGTCGACCCTCCCCCGGCGGTTTCGCGCCCAGGGCGGGGGAAATCGGGGAAGGGTCAGCTTCGAGCGCCGGTCAGCCGTGCCGACAGGGCGCTCGGCAGGGACAGGCCTGCGAGCGTTGCGCTATCGGACACGGGGAACATGACGGGAAGGGTGACACGGCCTTTGCGGCCGTGTCACCCCGTTTTTCCGGGAAATCAGTCCTGGTAGCCGACGGTGAACCGGCGCTCGTCGAGGGTTTCGTGGAGCAGGTCGTCGCGGTCGGGGCTCGTCTACGGCGACCCGGTCCCGGCTACCAGAGGTCCAGGCCGAGTTCCCGGGACTGCCACCGGCCGCGGTTGCGCTCGCCCTCCGGATCTGGGGCCACCTGCACGGGCTGGTCTCCCTCGAGGTGCTCGGCCACCTGCGCGCCCAGATCACCAACCCGGCCAAGCTGTACCACAACGAGATCGCACGGCTGATCTCGTCGCTCGGGCTCATCCCGCCGAACGGGACCGCATGATCAACGCCGCAACGTGGTACACGCACGGCTTTCCGGCACGGTTCGCGTAGGAATGCCCGACGTCGGCGGGAAAGTACACCGAATCACCCGCCGCCAGGACGTACTCCTCTTCGCCGACACCCAGGCGCAGCTCACCCGACTCGACGGCGACGAACTCGTGGGAACCCGGGGCGTACGCCGGGAAAGCGCCCGCGTCGCAGCCCGGCGGGAGGGTGGTGCGGATCCACTCGAAGTTGACGCCCGGGACGACCGGCGTCAGGACTGTGCGGTGCCAGCCGCCCGGTTCGGTGACGTGGTCCTGCTCCGCGGCGCGGCGGACGATGACGCGGCCGGTTTCGAGGTCGGCGAGCAGCCGGGACAGGGACAGCCCGAGACCGTCGGCGATCCGGGACAGCACCACGACCGTCGGCGTCTTCTCGCCGCGCTCGATGGCCGACAGCATGCTGACGCTGACGCCCGCCTGCCCGGCCAGGGCACTCAGCGCCAGTCCGCGGGCCGCCCGCAGGTCGTGCAGGTGGCGGCCGAGTGACACCGGATCGATCATTCCTCTATAATAGCGTCTATGTCCACTATAGCGGAAGCGACGGCCGCCGACGCCGAAGGCGTTGCCGCCGTCTTCGCGCCGTACGTCACCGATTCCGTCGTCACGTTCGAAACCACACCGCCGACCGCGGAGCAGTGGCGCGCGAAGATCCGCGAAAGCGCGTGGCCCTTCCTCGTGCTCGCCGAGGCGGGCGAGGTCCTCGGCTACGCGCTGGCCGCGCCGTGGCGCCCGAAGCCGGCGTACCGGTACTCGGTGGAGACGACGATCTACCTCGCGCCGCGGGCCGCCGGCCGGGGCCACGGCCGGCGGCTGCTCGACGAACTGCTGAAGCGGTGCGAAGACGCCGGGGCCCGGCAGGCGATCGCGGTCATCGTCGACTCCGGCAACCCGGCGTCGCGGAGCCTGCACCGCGCGGCCGGCTTCACCGACGCGGGCGTGCTGCGCCGCGTCGGCTTCAAGCACGACCGCTGGCTCGACACCCTGCTGATGCAGCGCGAACTGGGCTAACGCGACTTCGCCCGCAGGTGCAGCCGCTCCCCCTGCTTGCCGAACAGGCTGAGGATCTCCGCCGGGCGGCCGCCGACCGCGCCGAACCAGTGCGGGAGGCGGGTGTCGAACTCCGCCGCCTCGCCAGGGCCCAGCGTCATGTCGCGGTCGGCCAGGATCAGGCGCAGCCGGCCCGACAGCACGTACAGCCACTCGTACCCCTCGTGGACCTGGGGATCGGGTTCGCCCGTCTCCGGCTCCAGGATCATCTTGAACGCCTGCGGCGCACCCGGCTGCCGGGTCAGCGGCAGCACCGTCATCGTCGCGCCGTTGTGCCGCGGGATCCGGCGTGCGGTCAGGCGGACCCGGGGGTCGCCGACCTCGGGTGCGCCCACCAGTTCGTCCAGCGGCACCTGGTGGGCCTGGGCGATCGGCAGCAGCAGTTCCAGGCTCGGCTTGCGCTGGCCGGACTCCAGCCGCGACAGCGTGCTCTTGGAAATGCCCGTCGCCGCCGACAGGTCGGCCAGGGTGACCCGCCGCTGCGTGCGGACCCGCTTGAGCCGGGGGCCGACCTCGGCCAGGGCCTGGGTGATCGCGTCCGTCATGCTCCCAGGAAACCCGCCCGTCCCGGAAATGGCAACATTAGTTGTCGGATCCGCCACCACGGGTTCATCGTGGCGGCATGAGCGAAAACAACAGCTTCGACGTACTGGTGGTGGGTGGCGGCGCCGCGGGACTCAGCGCCGCCCTGATGCTCGGCCGGGCGCGGCGGCGCGTCGCGGTCGTCGACTCCGGTGCCCCGCGCAACGCGCCGGCGGAGCACATGCACGGTTTCCTCTCCCGCGACGGGCTGCCGCCGTCCGAACTGCTCCGGATCGGCCGTGAAGAACTGCGCGGCTACGGCGTGGAGCTTTTCGAAGACCGCGTGACCCGCCTCGACCACGGCTTCGCCGCCCGCCTGGCCGGCGGCCGGCAGCTGACCGCGCGGCGCGTGCTGTTCGCGACCGGCATCCACGACGACCTGCCGGACGTCCCGGGCCTGCGGGAAAGCTGGGGCACCGACGCGGTGACCTGCCCCTACTGCCACGGCTACGAAGTGCGCGACCAGCCCCTCGGTGTCCTCGGCACCCAGCCCGAAAGCGTCGAGCACGCGCTGCTCGTCCGCCAGTGGTCGCCGGACGTCGTGTACTTCGCGCACACCACGGAAGTGTCCGAAGAGGACCGGAAACGGCTCGACGCGCGCGGCGTCCGCGTCGTCGACGGCGTGGTGACCGCTGTCCGGCGCGAACGCGGCCGCCTCACCGGCGTCGAGCTCGGGGCCCGGTTCGTGCCGCGGACGGCACTGTTCCTGCGCAGCCGGACCGTCCCGCACGACCAGCTGCTGCGCGACCTCGGCTACGCCGAAGGCGAGGTCGACCCGTCCGGGAAGACCAGCCTGCCCGGCGTGTGGGCCGCCGGGAACGTCGTCGACGCGCGGGCGACCGTGATCGTCGCCGCGGCCCAGGGCGCGGCCGCCGCCGCGGCGCTGAACCACGACCTGGTCACCGAGGACGTCCGGCGGGCGGTCGACGCGCTCGGCGGCTTCTCCCCCGCCGCGGAACGCGCGGCCGCCGGCGCGCGCTGACGTCCTGGCTTCCGGCGGCCCGGCGTGCCAGGCTCGGCGGATGCGTCCGACGCTGTACGAATTCGCCGGCGGCGAACCCGCGTTCCGCGCGCTGGCCGCCGCCCACCACGAGCGCTGCCTGGCCGACCCGGAGCTGAACCACCCGTTCTCGCACCCCGGGCAGCACCCGCAGCACGTCGACCGGCTGGCCTGGTACTGGGCCGAGGTCATGGGCGGGCCGCCGCGGTTCTCCGCGGAGTGCAGCGACCACTCGGCGATGCTCCGGATGCACGCCGGCAACGGCGACATGAGCGACCTCGGGCGCCGGTTCGTGGCCTGCTTCGTCCAGGCCGCCGACGACGCCGGGCTGCCCGCCGATCCGGAGTTCCGCGCCGCCCTGCGGTCCTACATGGAGTGGGCGGTGGCCGAAGTCCTGACCTACCCGGGCCCGCCCGGCGAGGTACCCGCCGGGCTCGCCGTGCCGCGCTGGTCCTGGAACGGGTTGCAGCCGGTGTAACGACCGGGGCGGCCCCCGCGTCTTGCAGGCGACGACAGGCTGTGGAGGTCCGTCGCCAGAGCCGGTCCGGACGGGTTCCCCCCACCCGCCCGGACCGGTTCGCCCACGACGTCCGATCTCCGCGAGCGCCGTCGCGGCGGGCCGGGCCAGACTGTGGCATGCTCCTCGACCGCTTCCTCCTCGCCTCCCGGGGTTTCGAGCACCACCTCCGGACCGTGCCGCCGGACGGCTGGGACGCGCCGACGCCGTGCACCGAATGGGACGTGCGGGCGCTGGTCAACCACATGACCCGCGGCAACCTCAACTACGTCGGTCTCCTGCGCGGAGCGACCCGGGAGGAGTTCCTGGCGCTGCGGGACGCCGACGCGCTCGGCGGCGATCCCGTCGCCGCGTTCACCGGCTCGGTCCGCGCCTGCGCGGCCGCGTTCGCCGAGGAAGGCGCGCTGGACCGGGTCGTCGACTACCCCCTGGGCAAGCTCACCGGACGGCGGGCGCTGGCCGTGCGCACGACGGACAGCACCGTGCACACCTGGGACCTCGCCCGCGCCCTCGGCGCCGACGAGACCCTCGACCCGGGCCTGGTCGCGTGGATCGACGAGGACCACGACGCCATTTTCGGAGGTCTGGCCCTGGGACCGCGGTTCTTCGCCGGGCCGCCGCCCGCGGCGCCCGGCGCGTCCCGCCAGGACCGGCTGCTCACCCGGTTCGGCCGCGATCCTCGCCCAGCCGGCTGACCAGCTCGGTCAGCGCGGGCCCGAGCGGCCGGTCGACCCGCACCGAGGCGTAGCGGTCACCGCGGGTCTCGCCGCGGTTGACGATCACGACCGGCTTGCCGGCGTTCGCCGCGTGGCGGACGAACCGGAGCCCGGACATCACGGTCAGGGACGAGCCGAGGACCAGCAGGGCCTCGGAATCGTCGACCAGCCGGTAGCACTGCTCGACCCGCGGCCGCGGCACGTTCTCGCCGAAGAACACGACGTCCGGTTTGAGGACACCCGCGCAGGCCGCGCACGGGACCGTCCGGAAGCCGCGCACGACGTCGGCGGGCAGCTCGACGTCGCCGTCGGGGTTGATCCGGGTGGCCGCGCCGGTGAAGCCGGGGTTGGCGGCCCGCAGCCGCCGGTCGAGCTCCGCGCGCGGGCTGGTGCGGCGGCAGTCCAGGCAGACGACGCGGTCCAGGCTGCCGTGCAGTTCGACGGCGTCGGCGGTGCCGGCCGCCTGGTGCAGGCCGTCGACGTTCTGGGTGATGACGCCGGAGACGTAGCCGCCGTCGCGCAGGGTGGTGACGGCGCGGTGGCCGTCGTTGGGGTCGGCGCGGGCGATCGTGCGCCAGCCGAGGTGGCTGCGCGCCCAATACCGCTGCCGCCCTTCGGCGCTGGTCACGAACTCGTCGTAGGTCATCGGCGTGTGCCGACGCAGGCTGCCGCTTTCCCCGCGGTAGTCGGGGATCCCGGATTCGGTGGACAGCCCGGCCCCGCTGAGCACGGCGACGCGCCCCCGTGCGACGACGCCGATCAGCTCGTCGAGGCTGGACGTCCGCGGCAGCGGCGCGTCCGCCGACGTCCAGGAGAGGGTGGGCCGGGTCCGCACCAGGCCAGCGTACGGGGAGCGGGCGGGATCTTCACGAACCGGTGATCGGCGTGCGGCCCCGGCCGCCCGTGTGCCGCCGCAATCGGGCGGCGCGGGCGCGGGCCCTCAGCCGACCGGCCCGTCCCAGACCGAGTCCGCGTCCGTAAAGGACTTCAGCAGCGTGGTCAACCGGGGATCCCCGCGGCCGTTCAGCTGGTCGGAGGCGATGCGGCGGGCGACTCCGGCCAGGAAGTCGGCGATCTGGACCCGGGCGTCGGAGCGGGAGTCGACGAAGCGCACGTCCGCCAAGCGGGGGCCGAGGGTGGCCTTGAGCTGCAGCACGCGCTCGGCGGTGAGGGCCAGCTGCTCGTCGTGGATCACCGCGACCGGGGTGTCGCCGGTGCTCCAGTGCCGGACCGTGTGGATCACCGCGGGCACCAGCGGATCCAGCACCGGCACCAAGCTCGGGTCGCTCGCCAGCCGGGCCCGGTAGGCGGCCACCCGCTCGCCGCCACCGCGGAACAGGCCGACGATCTCGCCTGCTTCCCCCGGGACGGCGGCGAGTTCGTCCACCAGCGCGAAGAACTCCCGCGGCGACGTCGTCACGCCGCGCCGGGGCTTCAGCCGCAGCACGCTGGTGAACGCGGTCAAAGCGAACTGCCAGCGGGCGGCGCCGAAGGCCGCCGGGCCCGTGCGGTGGAGGGTGCGGGCCATCGCGTCCGTGCCGTCTTCGGCCAGCAGGCCGACCGCGGCCCGCACGGCGAAGAACGCCTTGTCGGTCAGGTGCACGTGCCCGCGGCCGGCGAGCGGGCCGTCCGGGGCGAGCAGCCACTCGAGCACCGCGCGGTGCTTGGCGCGGAGCAGGTGGTTCGCCTTGTACTCCTCCGCGGGCGAGCCGATGCGGGCACGGATCTCCCGGATGCAGGCGGCCGCCTCGGCCGGCGTCAGCCGCACGCCGGCGTGGGCGAAGACGTCCGTCTCGCCGCCGAGGAGGTTCTCGCCCTCGGAGCCCGACTCGTCGCAGGCGATCTCGACCGGGCGCACCGGCCCGATGATGCCAGACCGGCGCGGCCGCGGCGACCGTCACGAAGGCCTACGCCGGGGACAACGTGATCTTGCCGTCCGCGACCGTGATCGGCTTCTTCTCCAAGGGCTTCGACGCCGGGCCGTTCGCCACCGCACCGTCGGCGATCGAGAACTTGCTGCCGTGGCACGGGCAGTTGATGGTGCCCTCGGCGACGGCGTCGACCGTGCAGCCCTGGTGGGTGCAGATCGCCGAGAAGGCCGCGAAGGTCCCCGCCGCCGGCTGCGTCACCACCACCCCCTTGTCCGGGAACACCTTGCCGCCGCCGACCGGCACGTCGCCGGACGCGCCGAGTTCCGTGCCGGGCCCCGCGGGCGGCGGGGCCGCCGACGTCCCACCCGAACCGCTGCCGTAGGTGCTGCAGCCGGCCGCCAGCCCGGCACCGAAGACCGCGAGTGCCGTCCGGCGCCCCAGCACCGGGTCCGTCTCGTCGTCGCGCACTTTTCGTCCTCCGCCTGCTAGAAGGTCAAGCCGGACCGGGTGAAGAACCACAGCGACGCGCTCAGCCAGAGCCCGACGAGGGCGGTGAAGGCCAGGCCGCCCACCAGCGGGAGCGACCACGCGGGTGCGCCGTCCTCGCGCAGCAGGAGCATCTTCGCGACGAACACACCGTAGAAGAAGCAGCCGAGCAGGGAGTGCAGGAGGACGCGGGTGTCGAACGACTGGAACCCGAGTGCGTAGAGGCAGTGCATCGCCACCGGGATCGACACGAGGAAGGCCAGCCGCCCCGACCACCGGTGCACCGGCGCGACCCACGCGGGCGCGTCGCCGCCGAACTTCCCGTACATCGCCAGTGCCGAGCCGAGCTGGACGAGGGCGAGCACGACGACGACCGTGGCGAGCCACGCCTTCACCGCCTGCGGGCCGGAGAAGCCCGCGACGTTCACCGCGACACCGGTCGGTGTGTGCAGGCTGCCGTAGACACCGAGCGCCACCGAGACGGCGGCGCCGGCCACCAGCGGCACCACGAGCGCGACCGCGGCGCGGTGACCCGCTGCCG
Source organism: Amycolatopsis sp. DG1A-15b (assembly GCF_030285645.1). Lineage (GTDB taxonomy): Bacteria > Actinomycetota > Actinomycetes > Mycobacteriales > Pseudonocardiaceae > Amycolatopsis. The sequence continues at coordinate 2,266,570 of NZ_CP127296.1, read as the reverse complement.
GGGCGGCCATCAGAAGTCACCGTTCCCGGTCAGCCCGCTGATCGCCTCGGCGGTCACCGGGGCGCCGTCGACGGTCGCGGTGTCCGCGGCCGGATCGAGCGCCGGGGCGGCCGTCGGGCCCTCCTCCGTCGTGAGGATGCCGACCTGGCTGCCGTCGGGCTGCACGATCCAGCCGACCTTCGCCGCCTTGCCCTTGACCTTCGGCGCCGCCCGGTAGAGGCCCGCGGGCTTCTTCGCCGTCGGCACGGTGAACCGGTACGTCTTGCTCGCCACGGTCACGGTGCCGGTGACCGAAGTGGCGTCGAACCGGCCCGTCAGGCTCGCGTCCGGGACGCCCTCGAGGTCCAGCTCCCCGCCGGCGGTCACGCCCTGGAGCCAGGCTTCGAGCTTCTTGCCGTCGCAGAGGTAGGCGATGGCGTGGCCGTCACGCGCCGACACCGCGATCGAGGCGCCGCCACCGGTCACCTTCCCGGCGTAGTCCGCCCGCGCGGGCGGAGCGGGCTTCGGCGGCTCCGACGGCTTCGATGTCGTCGCGGGCGGCGCGGTCGTCGTGGTGCTCGCGGCGCTCACCGCGCTCGCGGCCCCGGCGACCGACGGCGCGCCGGTCCCGGCCGCCAGATCGGCGACGCCGATCCCACCGGCGAGCAGCGCCCCGGCGAGCAGCGTGAACAACGGCCCCGGATGTTTCATGGTCTTCCCCGCTTCTCCCGGTCCACCACCGTGTCCGCAACACGGACTTCGGGCCGGAAACGGCTCAACGCTACGCGCCGGAAAGAGGTATTGCTTAGCCCGTGCAACCGGGTGGGCCGTGGTTGACTGGCCGCATGCTCCCCTGGGACGGCGAACTCGCCGGCCGGCTCGACCGGCACACCGTGACTTCCGAGCTGCTGCGCGAGAATCCGCTCGGCGACCCGCACGAGCGGCCGCTGTGGGTGTACGTCCCGCCCGGCTACGACGACGGTGACGAGCGGTACCCGGCGGTGTACGTCATCCAGGGCTACACCGGGCACCTGGCGATGTGGGCCAACCGGACGCCGTTCCGGCAGCCGTTCGTGGAGACGGCCGACGCGGTCTTCGCGGGCGGCGCGCCGGGCTGCGTCGTGGTGTACGTCGACGCGTGGACCGCTTACGGCGGCTCGCAGTTCGTCGATTCGCCGGGTACCGGCCGCTACCACTCCTACCTGTGCGACGAGATCGTGCCGTGGGTCGACGAGCACTACCGGACCCTCCCCGACCGCGAATCGCGTGCGATCGCGGGCAAGTCGTCGGGCGGGTTCGGCGCGATGATCACGCCGATGGTGCGGCCTGACCTGTTCGGCGCGCTGGCGACGCACGCGGGCGACTCGCTGTACGAGCTGAGCTACGTCCCCGACTTCGGGAAGGCGGTCCGCGCGCTGCGCGCTTACGACCAGGACATCCAGGCGTGGTGGGCGGACTTCCGGAGCCGCCCGGCGTTCACCAAGCCCGAAGACGCGATCCTGCTGACGGTGCTCGGCGTTTCGGCGTGCTTCTCGGCACGCGAAGACGGGACGCCGGAGCTGCCGTTCGACCCGCTGACCGGCGCGCTGCGACCGGAGCAGTGGCGGCGCTGGCTGGACTGGGACCCGGTCCGGATGGTGGCGGGCCACGCGGAAGCGGTCCGCTCGCTGCGCGCGGCGTGGATCGACGCGGGCACGAGCGACGAGTACTTCCTCGACCTCGGCGCGGAGGCGTTCCGGGCGGAGGTGGCCGCGGTGGGCCTGCCGGACCACCGCGTCCACTTCGAGCTGTTCGACGCCGGCCACGGCGGGATCGACTACCGGTACCCGCTTTCGCTGGCCTGGCTGGCGCCGCGGCTGGCCCGCTGACGCGGGTTCGGCTGCCCGCGGCGCGTTCCCCGGCGACCTGGTCGCGCCGAGCCAGGTGCCGGGGGTGCACCGCCACCTCGTCCGGCGCGGACTTGCCCTGCCGGCGCAAATACCGCCCAAGGCGGTCGAAGTTCACCGGGTGGTAGTGGGCCGACGACGGGTTGGCGTTGTACCGGAGTGGAATCCGGGCTTCTCGCCGTTCTCGTCGGTCGGCCGACGGCCGGCGCCGGGTTTCCGTTACCGCCGTCGCTAGGCTCGGCCCATGGTCACCGAGACCGATCTGGTCCTCCCCGGCGGACGCACCCTGCACGTCTACGACACCGGCGGCCCCGCACGGCGCACCGTGTTCTGGCACCACGGGACCCCCAACACCGGGGCGCCGCCCGGGCCGCTGCTGCCCTTGGCCGCGGAACTCGGGGTCCGGTTCGTGTCCTTCGACCGGCCGGGCTACCGCACCTCGACTCCGGTGCCCGGACGCACCGTCGGGAACGCGGCCGAGTGCGTCGCCGCCGTTGCCGATGCCCTCGGGATCGGCGAGTTCGCCCTGATGGGGCACTCCGGCGGCAGCTCGCACGCCCTCGCCTGTGCCGCCCTGCTGCCGGATCGGGTCCTCGCCGTGGCGAGCCTGGCCGCCGTCGCGCCGTTCGATGCCGGCGGGCTCGACTGGTTCGGGGGCATGGCCGCCGCGAGTGCCGCCTCGCTCCGGGCCGCCACCGAAGGACGGGCCGCCAAGGAGCAGCACGAAGCCGCCGCCGAGTTCGATCCGGAGGTCTTCACCGAGGCCGACCTGGCCGTGCTCAACGGGTCGTGGTCGTGGCTGGACGAGGTCGTCCGCGCGGCGCTGGCGGACGGGCCCGGCGGGCTGATCGACGACGACCTCGCCTACGTCGCGCCGTGGGGCGGCGACCCCGCGCGGATCACCGCGCCCGTCCTCCTCGTGCACGGCGAGCGGGACCGGATGATCCCCGCCACGCACAGCGCGTGGCTCGCCGGGCGGTGCCCGCACGCCGAGTACCGGCCCGTGCCCGGCGAGGGCCACCTGTCCGTGCTGTGCCACGCCGCCGACGCGCTCACCTGGCTCGCCGATCAGGGCAGCAGAGCCAGCGAAGCGACCACCGGCGCGAGGTAGAGCACCGGGAACGCCAGGTGCGTGTACGCCCGTGCCTTGGCCACGGTGACCAGCGCGCCGCTGAAGTACAGCACCAGGCCGATCGCCGCCGCGATGCCGATCGGCGGCCAGAAGAGCCCGGCGAGCAGCCCCGCCGCGCCGGCCGCCTTGGCCGTGCCGAGCAGGTTCCACCACGAGCGGGGCACGCCGTACTCGGTGATCGGCTCGACGACCCACTTGGCGCGGGTGAACATCGAGACGGCCGAGAAGCCGACCCAGGCCGCGGCGGCGATGGTGACGATCAGGTGAGCGGTGTTCATCGGAACTCCTCGGGGTTCGCGGCCCCGGGGTCGGGGTCCGTCACCCCCACGACTCCGCGGTCCGGGCCGATGTGACAGCCCGGCGCGTGACGCCCGTCACGCCTGCCGGAAGTGCGCCACCACCATCTCGGCCAGCGCCGTGACGTCGGCGTCGACCATCGGCTCGCCGGTCATGCCCATCCGGTGCAGCAGCGCGCCGACCACGACGTCGACGAAGAACAGCACCCGGCTCTCCGGTTCGCCGAGGGCGTCCTGGAGCGCGAGCCGGTACGGATCCTGCAGCCGCGAGGACAGGACCACGCGCAGCGCCGGATCGCTGACGGCGTCGCTGAACACGCCGGCGAACGCGTCGCCCACCCCGGGTTCGCCGATCTTCGCCGCCGCCCAGCGGATGACCGCGGTCAAGGTTTCCGCCCGGCTCCCCCCGGCCAGCGGCGCCGGGCCGAACGCGTCCAGGAGGCAGTCCACGATCAGCTCGCCCTTCGACGGCCAGCGCCGGTAGATCGTCGTCTTCGCGACGCCGGCCGCCGCGGCGATGCGCTCGACGGTGGCCTTCGCGTAGCCGAGCTCGTCGACCGTGCTCAGCGTCGCGGCGAACACCGCGGCGTGGACGCCGGCGCGGGGCCGGCCCGGCGGCCGGGCGGAGGGGGACGAAGCCATGGCGCGAGCCTATCGGTTTTCGCTACCGTAGGTTTCGATACCTCAGGTTTCGAAACTAGGGAGTGATCGTGTCCGCAGAACCGACCGTGCCCCGGCCGCCTGAGCCGGACTGGCCGGCGATGACCACCGAAGAACTGCTCGCCTACCGCGAGGCGGAGAACCGCTTCCGGGCGTCCGCCGCCGCGCGGGCCATCACCGGGGAACCGGACCCGGACGCCGTGATCGAGTGGCGGCAACTGGCGCTGCCCGGCCGCGAGCTGCCGGTCCGGGTGTACCGGCCGGCCGCGCGGGCCGGCGGCGCACTCCCGCTCGTGGTCCACGTCCACGGCGGCGGGTTCGTCGGCACGGCGGTGCAGAGCGACTGGGTGAACAGCCACCTCGCCGCCCGGCTGCCCGCGGTCGTCGTCTCGGTCGAACACCGGCTCGTCGCCCCGGACCACCCGCTCCCGGACGCGGTCGACGACGGCTGGGACGCGCTCCGGCACCTGGTGCGGGACGCCGGAGCGTGGGACATCGACCCGGCACGGGTCGCCGTCTTCGGCGAAAGCTGTGGCGGGTTGATCAGCGCACTGGCCGCGATCCGGGCCCGGGATGCGGGGCTGCCCCTGCGGGCCCAGGTGCTGGTCAACCCGGCGGTCGACGCGACCGGAGCGATGTTCGACCACCCGTCGGTCACCGAGTACGCCCACACGCCGACCCTGACCTTGCCGGTGCTGCGGCTGTTCCAGCGGCTCGCCGTCCCACCGGGCACCGACGCCCGCGCGGTTTCCCCGCTGCACGCCGGCGACCTGGGCGGACTGGCCCCGGCGCTCGTGGTGGTGCCGACGCACGACCCGGTGGCCGATCACGGCCGCCGCTACGCCGGCCGCCTCGACGCGGCGGGCACTGCGGTCCGGCTGTCCGAGTACGCCGGCGCCGGGCACGCCTTCCTCAGCATGCCGGGCCTGGTCCCGCAGGCCGAGACCGCGGCGGCGGAGATCCTCGGCTTCCTCCGGACCTCGTTCGCGGCGGGCCGAGCATGAACCCGGCGCCGATGAACGAAGCGGACCCGATCGACGGCGAGGCCCTCGGCGGAGTGGCGGCCACCTGCCTGTGGACGCTGCGCAACCGCGCCGAGGAGTCGCGGCACCCCGGCTCGGCCTTCGCCGACCCGCTGGCCGAACGCCTCCACCGCCGCGTCGCCTACGACTACGCGCGCTTCGGCAAGCCGGACCAGATCCACCCGCTGCGCGCGGTCGCCCTGGACTTCGCGATCCGCGCCTACCTGGACCGGCACCCCCACGCCACGGTGGTCGCCCTCGGTGAGGGCCTGCAGACCACCTACTGGCGCCTGGGGCGGCCCGCCGTCGACTGGCTTTCGGTGGACCTGCCGCCGGTGATCGACCTGCGCCGGCGCCTGCTCCCGCCGGAGCCGCGGGTGACCTCGATCGCGGCCTCGGCCCTGGACCGCGAGTGGCTGGACATCCCCGATCCGGCCCGGGGCGTGTTCATCTCGGCCGAAGGGCTGTTCATGTACCTCGACCGCGACGAGGTGTTCGCCTTGATCGCCGACTGCGCCGCACGGTTCCCCGGCGGGCAGCTGTTCTTCGACTCGATCCCGCCGTGGATCAGCAGGCGGACGCTGAAGGGCGGGCCGCGGGGGCGCCCCCCGTCTTCCACGCCACCGGCCGGCACCGGCAATTCCGGCTTGCGCCTGTCGGCCCACTACACCGTCCCGCCCATGCCGTTCGGCCTGACCGTCTCCGAAGCGGCGCGCCTGGCCGGCCGGATTCCCGGTGTGGCCGCCGTCGAAGACGTGCAGCCGCCGCCCGGCCGCGGGGCCTGGCGGCCGGGCACCCTGCGGAAGCTGGCGAACCTGCCCGGCCTGCGTGACCTGCGCCCGTCGATCAGCCTGGTGAGCTTCGCCGGCCCGCGGTGAGCGCGGTGCCGTGCCGGGGAACCGGCACGGCACCGTCCACTGTGGAGAGTCAGCGGGCCGGCAACAGCGGCAGCAGCTCCTGGTGGTGGCCGGCGCGGCGCAGCACGGGTGAGCCCGGCCCGTCCGGCTCGCGGGCGCCCGCCCGCAGCGCGGCCAGGAAGCGCACCACCTCGCGCGGCGGCGGCAGGATGTCCGCGCCGCCGAGGTAGGACAGCACGATCATCTCCTCCCCGCACGCCGCCTCGACGGCGGCCGCCCAGCCGTGCACCTCGTCCCAGAGCAGCGCCACGTCGCGCTCGGGGAACCGGCGCAGCCGCCAGTCCACCGCCAGGTAAGCCGACACCGGGACGTCGAGGTCCACGGTGCAGGATTCCAGGCCGAAGCCGAGCGCACGCGCCACCTCGCCGAGATACGCGCGCAGCCCACGCTGGAACCAGAATTCGAGATCGGTGTCGATCAGGCCGGACACCCGTTTCCTTTCGCCACGTTCGACAAGACCGGCAACGGCCGCCACATCATTGTCTTTCGCCACCGCGACGGCTGCCGCGGTTCGTGCGTAGACCGTACCGACTTCGCGGACTTCGGCCCACCGCCGGACATACGCACTTGCGGTCCGTGCAGCGACACGCCCGTCTGCACATGCAGAGCTCCACTGTGGACGATCAAATCCGCAGGTGAAGACGTTTTCCCGCAATTCTCCGGAATTCCCCCGCGCCCCCGGCGCGAATGGTGGTTGCCGAAGTTCAGCCGAACGCAGGAATCGGGACGCGGGTGCGTTCCAGATCGGCGAACAGATCTCCGAAGTCCTCGACGCGCGCCAGGACGTCGCCCGCGGTGAACCTCAGGTGCGTGACGTGCCGGCAGGCGCGGACCTCGTCCCACGTGACCGGAGCCGACACCGTCGGCTCGTCGCGCCCGCGCAGCGAATACGGCGCCACCGTGGTCTTGACCGGGTTGTTCTGGCTCCAGTCGATGAAGACCTTGCCCGGGCGCAGGTTCTTCGTCATCCGCGCCACGACGAGGTCCGGCGTCTCGGCGGCGAGCCGCTCGGCCAGTGCCTTGGCGTACCGCGACGGCTCACCGCCGTCCGTCGTCACGACGCCCGCGTACAGCTGCATGCCCTTGGAGCCGCTGGTCTTCGCCACCGGGATGAGCCCGTCCGCGACGAGGACGTCGTGGAGCCGTTCGGCGACCCGGCAGCAGTCGACGACCGTCGCGCCGGGCCCCGGGTCGAGGTCGAACACCAGCCGGTCCGGGGTGCGGCGCTCGTCGCCGGGCCCGACGGTCCACTGGTGGACGTGCAGTTCGAGGGCGGCGAGGTTGGCCGCCCACACGAGCTCGGGCAGGTCGTTGATCAGCGGGTACGCGATGATCTCGGGGTCCTTGCCGCGCCCGCCGACGGTCAGGCGCGCGGTGCGGACCCAGTCCGGCGCGTGCCGGGAGACGTCCTTCTCGAAGAACGAGGTGCCGGTGACGCCTTCGGGAAACCGCACGAACGTCATCGCCCGGTCGCGGACGTGCGGCAGCAGCACCGGCGCGATCCGCGTGTAGTAGTCGAGCACCTCGCCCTTGGTGAAGCCGGGCCGCGGGTAGAGCACCTTCTCGAGGTTCGAGAGCGTCAGCTGCCGCTCGCCGACCCGCACCGTGATCCTGCTCCCCGCCACGGCCCCACGCTACCGCGGCAGGACGTGCCCGGAGACCACCCGCGCGACGAACCGCTCCGCGACCTCGCGCAGCTTGACGTTCTCCCGCTGCGACTGCTGCACCAAGAGGGCGAAGGCGTCGTCGGCGCCGACCTGGCGGATCGCCATCAGCATGCCCTTGGCCTGGTCGATGACCGCGCGGGAGGTCAGCGCCGTCCGGAGGTGCTCGGCGGTCTCCCGCGCCGTCAGGTACCGGTGGTACACGCGCAGGATCGCCGCCACCGCGGCGGTGTAGAGCTCCAGCAGCTGGGCTTCGACCTCCTCGAAGCCGTCGTCCTGCCGTCCGTAGCAGTTGACCGCGCCGGAGAACCGCTCGTCGGCCACCAGGGGCGCGGCGAGGAAGCTCCCGAAGCCCGCCTCCCGGGCCCCGCCGGCGAAGCCGGGCCAGCACTCGACCGCGTCGGACACCGTCGTGCGGACGATCTTGCCGCCGCGGATCGCCTCCAGGCAGGGGCCGTCGCCGATCCGGTACTGCTCGCCGTCGAGACCGTCCACCACCGCGCTCGTGGCGGTCGCCGTGTGCGGCACCTCGCCGGTCACCAAGGTGACCGAGGCCTCGTCGACGCCGGGGACGGCGTGGCGCACCTGCAGGCAGATGTGCTCCAGCAGGATCCGGAAGTCGTCCTCCTCCCCCAGCACGGCGGTGAGGGCTTCCAGCGCCCCGGTGACCTCGTCGAACAGGGGCGAGGCGGGTGCGGTGGGGTCCCGTTGCATGTCTGCTCCTCCCGCTCGGGCGCGAAGGGCCCTCGGGTACCCACTCCACCGTCGTTCCATGTCCGCCGGTGCGACGTGGTCCGGGCCGGGCGGCGGCCGCCCGGGTCACCGCGCGATACCGGCGGCCTCCCGGTCACCGAGGAGCGCCCGCCGCAACGGCTCGCGCCAAGCGGCGCGCTCCAGGTCGAAGGCACCGAAGTCCGTGCCGAACTCCCAGTAGGCCCAGCTCATGCCGAGGCGCTCGGCTTCGGCCCGGACGAACGCCGTCCACCGCGCCCGGGAAACCATGTCGGCCGCCGAGAAGGCGCCGAACTCCCCGATGAACACGGGAAGCCGCTGCTCGCGCCCCCAGGACGCGACCTCGGCCAGGTCGGCGCGCACGGCGGCCTCGTCGGCGGTGCCGCCCCAGGTGCGGCCGAGCCAGCGGCCGGCCCCGGAGACCCAGCCGGCGCCTTGGTGGGTGAACTCGAACGGCGCGTAGTAGTGGATCGTGGCGATGAGATTCCCGTCGTCGGGCACGGCGAGCGTGGGGAGCGCCTCGAGGCCGTTCATCCCGGCGGGCCCGATGATCACGGTGCGCCCGGGGTCGGCCGCCCGGACGACGGCGAGGGCCTCCGCCAGCACCGCGTTCCACCGGACCGCCGTGAGCTCACCGCGGGGTTCGTTGAGCAGTTCGAAACAGAGCCGCCCCGGATGGCCGGCGTAGCGGGCCGCGATCTGCCGCCAGAGCGCGAGGAAGCGTGGCAGCTGCTCGTCCGGCGCAGCACAGAGCTCGTGGTAGTGGTGGACGTTCACCACCACCCGCAGACCGCGGTCGAGGGCCGCGCCCACGCCCGCGTCGACGCGCCGGAAGAACGCCGGATCGATGGCGTATGGCGGCGCGGCCCCGGCGTGCGCCGACCACCGGACCGGCAGGCGGACGGTGGCGAAGCCGGCCTCGGCCACCTCGTCGAAATAGCGCGCGTCGAGCGGCAGCTCCGGGCCGTCGCCCAACGCGTCGAGCGCGTTGCCGAAGTTGATCCCCCGCCCAAGCCACTGGTTCACGGTGCCTCCCGGGCCAAGATAGCCGGTGCGCCGGATCCTCCGGACGGGTTTACGAGGGACGCCGGATTGGTAATCAGCGGCCATGTCGTCGGAACAGGCTTCGCCGGGCGAGCTGCCGCTGGACGGGGAGCTGGCCGCGGTCGCCGCCCGGATGTCCGGGCTGCTGCTGTCGCGGGACACCGTGGAGTCGGTGCTGGAGCTGATCATTTCGCTGGCCGGGACGACCATCCCCGCCGCGGCGGGCGTGGGGGTCACCGTCGTCGACGCCGACGGCGGCTTCGTCACGGCGAGCGCGTCGGGCCCGCTGGTGCGCGAGGCCGACGCCCTGCAGTACGAGCTGGGCGAAGGACCCTGCATGGCCGCGCTGACCGGGGGTTCGCCCCAGCGGATCGACGACGTCGCCACCGAACGGCGCTGGACCCGGTGGTGCGCCGCGGTCGCGGGCTCGGGGCTGCGGTCGGTCGTCACCGCTCCGATGGTCACCGAAGACGGCTGCCACGGCGCCATCAAGATCTACGCGACGGCTCCCCGCGCCTTCGGGCCGGTCGACGAGCGGGCGCTGGTGACCTTCGCCGACCGCGCCGCGATCCTCGTCGCGAACGCCCGCGCGCACGAACGCGCCGGCCGGTTCAGCGAGCGGTTCAAGGACACCCTGCGCGACCGGGACCTCGTCGCCATGGCGAAGGGCTTCCTCATGGGCCGGGACGGGCTCGGCGAGGACGCGGCGTTCGACCGCCTGCTCTCGCTGGCCCGGACCCACGGCACCAGCCCGGCCGAAGCGGCCGCCCGCCTGGTCGGCCCGGCGCCGCGGGAAGGGTGAGCGCATGCGTTTCCTGCCCGAGGAAGAACAGCGGCGGCTGATCGCCGCGTGCTTCGCCCGGAGCGACCTGACGCTGGAACAGCTGTGGATGCGGTACTTCGCGCTCGGCGGCAGCCTGAGCCTGCTCGAACTGGACGCCTACCTCAACGCGCTGGTCACGCTGCCCCGCGTCGACCGCGACATGGTCGCCCACGCCGTCAACGAACGGCTCGACGAAGTGACCGGGCCGGCCCGGGCTCCCTACAGCCACTCGACCCAGGACGCGAAGCCGTTGCACGGTCCCCTGAAGGCGCTCGTCGACCTGCTCGAAGGCGCGCACCGCGCACCGCCCGAGCGGCTCCCGGCGGCGGTCGCCGAGGCGGGCCGCGCGCTCGACCTGAAGATCGGCGTCTACCTGGCCGACTACGACCAGCGCACGCTCGTGCCGCTGCGGCCGGGCGACGCGGAACTCGACATCGACACCACCGTCGGCGGGGACGTCTACCGCCGGGCCGGCACCCTGACCCGCGACGGTACCTTGTGGACCGTGCTGCTCGACGGCGTCGAACGGCTCGGGGTCCTCGAAATCGTCCCGACCGGCGACGCCGACCCGGACGACCCGGCGCTGCGGGAGCAGTGCCGGTGGCTGGCCGCGCTGCTCGGGCACCTCGTCACGATCACGACCCAGTACGGCGACGGGCTGGACCGCCGTCGCCGCCACCGTCGCCGCGGCTCCCCCGCCGAGCTGCTGTGGCAGAGCCTGCCGCCGCTCACCGGCGCCACCGACAGCATCGTCGTGGGCGTGAGCGTCCAGCCGGTGTACGACCTGTGCGGCACCGTGTTCGACTACGCCCTCTCGGAGGAACGGGCGCAGCTGGCGATGTTCGACGCCGGTGCGCGCACCGGCAGCGCGAACACCGCGGTCGTGTCCGCCCTCGCCGCCCACCGCGCCGCCCGCCACGGCGGCGCCTCCCTCGGCGAGCAGTTCACCGCGGTCGCCGCCGAGCTCGAAAGCCATGAGCACGCGCCGGCCGTGAACGGCGTGCTCGCCGAGCTCGACCTGGTCACCGGTGTCCTGCGCCTGCTCGGCGCCGGGCACCCGGTGCCCCTGGTCGTCCGCCGCGGCGAGGCGCTCCCGCTCACCGGGCCGGCCGTCCCGCGCTTCTCCTCGGCCGGCGGACCGCCACCGGTCACGGAACTCCGGCTCGAACCGGGTGACCTGCTCGCGCTGTGCTCCCGCGGCGTCGCCGAAACGACCGACGGCGCCGGGCAGCCGTTCGGCCTCGCCCGGATCACCGGGCACCTCGGCCGGGACGCCGGCGAACTGCCCCCGGAGATCGCCCGCCGGCTCACCCGCGCCGTCTTCACCCACGGCGGCGGCGAGTTCCGGCAGGACGCGGGTGTGCTGGTCGCCCGCTGGAGGTCGCGCCGGGCGTCGCCGGCGGGCGAGCTCGGGCTCGGCACGGGCTCGCCGATCGCCCGCTGAGCCCGCTCGGCTCGCCTCGGGTCGCTCAGCAGGCGGGCTCGTGCACCTCGGCCGCCAGCAGCTCCCGCAGCGCGTCCGACAACGACGCGAACATCGGCACGGCCGCGGCCAGCCCGGTGATCCGGAACAGGCGCGCCAGGGTCCGGCCGGTCGCCACCACCCCGAAGCGCCGGCCCGCCGCACCGGCCCGCTCGGCCGCCGCGGCCAGTGCTCGCGCGCCGGCCAGGCCGACGAAGGCCACCTGCGTGAGGTCCACCACCGTCGTCCCCGGTGGAGCCGATCCCAGCTCGCGCTCGAGGATCGGCAGGGTCAGCGCGTCGATTTCGCCGGCGAGGGTGAGCACCAGGAAACCGGGGCGGTACTCCGTCCGGCGCGCGGTGAGGGGCGCGGACCGGGCGGGGACCGGAAAGGTGGGGGACACGGGTTCGATTGGCCTTCCGCGCCGGCGCGGGGCCGGCGACGCAGTGACGTGATCAAGGACGGGGTCTTGATACCCAAACGCCCGGTCCGGAAACGCGCTCCTTCACGGCGAGACGCTCGTGAAGGCCGACCAGAGCCGTTCCGCGGCCTCGCGGGTCGGAGCACCGGGGCGGATCTCGCGGATGCCCTCGGACGGGGCGGGCAGCCGGCCCCCGAGGTGCTCGACGAGGGCGACGGCCAGCTCGCGGACCTTGACGTTGAACTCCTGGCTGGCGCGGCGCAGCGTCTGCCAGGCCTCCTCCGGCGGGCACCGCCGGACCGCCATGATCGCGCCCTTCGCCTGCTCGATGGCGGCGCGGGACGCCAGCAGGTCCAGCATCTGGTCGGGGTCGCCCGCGGTGGCGGTCTCGGCGACCACCAGCGTCATCTCGGTGAGTTTCGCGTAGCGCCGCAGGACGGCCAAGGTCTCCGCGTCCGGTCGCCGGTCGAGCGTGACCGACAGCACGAAGGCCCCGTCTTCGTCCCAGAACCCGGGCAGCGCGACGGAGCCGCGGATCGCCGCGACCGCCGGGCCGCCGTCGAAGACGGTCTCGCGGGTCAGCGCCGGCCAGCGCTCGTCGCCGAAGAGGCGGTCCGTGGTGACCGCCTCGCCGGTGGCGCGCGCGACGGGGACCGGGCCGCCGTGCGCCAGCTGGGCGGGCAGCACCTGCTCGCCGGCCCCCGCGGTGGCCAGCACCCGCAGCGGCCGCTCGCCGCGGCTGACGGTCAAGCCGGCGCCGAGCCAGCCGGGCAGCTCCCCGGCGATGCGCTCGAGCAGCGCCTGCAGCAGTTCGGCGAGCGGTCTCCAGCGATCCGCCGCGTTCATGAGTGTCTCGGTCACCGCACCTCCACCGGTCTGGGTTCCCTTGATTTACCGCAAGCCGCGGCCGTCCGCCTCCGACGCGGCCGGAGTTTGTGGGACCGGCCACGCGGAAAGGCGAAGCGGCAGGGCCGTCCGGGGGAACCGGATCACCCGGCTGCACTCAGCAGCGGTCCAGCAGCTCCTGTTCCCGCACCACCGGCAGTGACAGCGTCCGGTAGCCGACGTCGTCGAAGAGGACGGTGAGCTTGTCCTCCTCGACGGTCATCACGACGCCGCGGCCCCACTCGGCGTGCCGGACCACGTCCTCGGCGCGGAACTCGCCTGCTGGTGGCCGGGCCTCGGCCGCGGCACCGGCTTCACAAATGTCACAGTGGCCGCACGGTGTCGTGAGCTCCTCGCCGAAGTACCCGAGCAGGTACCGGCGGCGGCAGCCGGTGGTCTCCGCGTAGGCGCGCATCATCTCCACCCGCGAGCGGACGAGCTCGGCCGCCCGCTCCGCCGCTTCGAGCGCCCGCCCGATGACGGCACCGGTGTCGGCACGGCCGTCGGTGAGCGCGCACCGGCCGTCCGGACCGGTGACCACGTCGCCGCAGCGTTCGAGCAGGCCGAGGGCGCGGGTCCGCCGCGCGGACCGGCCGGGGACGGCCTCGGCGAGCTGCCGGCGGCCCAGCGGTCCCGCCCGCAGCGCTTCGACGACCGCCCGGAGCTCCCCCTCCGGCGGCGCGGACCGGGTGAGGAACCGTTGCCGCGCCAGGTCTTCCGGCCGGTAGCAGAGCAGCACCTCCGCCGGTTCGCCGTCCCGGCCGGCCCGGCCGATCTGCTGGTAGTACGTGTCGACCGAGTCCGGGACGGACGCGTGCACCACGAACCGCACGTCGGGTCGGTCGATGCCCATGCCGAACGCCGAGGTCGCCACGACGACGTCGGTCTCCCCCGCGGCGAACCGCTCGTGCACCGCGTCGCGGTCGGCGGTCTTCATCCCGGCGTGGTAGGCGAAGGCACGGACGCCGCGGCCGCAGAGGGCCTCGGCGTAGTCCTCGGTCTCCCGGCGGCTCGCGGTGTAGAGCAAGCCGCTGCCGGGCATGGCCGCGACGCGGTCCACCACCGCCGCGCGCTTCGCGGCGTCGTCGGTGAACCGCGCGACCGCGAGGTGCAGGTTCGGCCGGTCGAAGCTCGCGATCACCCGCACCGGGTCCCGCAGGCCCAGTGCCGCGACGATGTCGTCCCGGACCGGCGCGGCCGCGGTGGCGGTGAGGGCGATCACCGGCGGCCGCCCGAGCCGCTCGATCACCGGGGCCAGGCGCAGGTAGTCGGGCCGGAAGTCGTGGCCCCACGCCGAAACGCAGTGGGCCTCGTCGACGGCGAACAGCGACACCGCCGCCTCGGCCAGCCCGGCGACGACCTCGTCCTTCGCCAGCTGCTCCGGCGACAGGAAGACGTACTCCGCCGTGCCACCCCGGATCGCCTCCCACACGCGGTCCCGCTCGCCCGCCGACTGCCGCGAGTCGAGGGCCACGGCGTCCGGCACGGCCGCGGCGTCCAAGCCCTCGATCTGGTCCCGCTGCAGCGCCAGCAGCGGGGACACGACCACCGTCGGCCCGGGCAGCACCAGCGCCGGCACCTGGTAGGTCGCCGATTTGCCGGCTCCGGTGGGCAGCACCACCAGCACGTCCCGCCCGTCGCTCGCCGCGCTCATCGCCTCGGCCTGCTCGGCGGACAGCTCGGCCCAGCCGAAGCGGTCCGCGGCCAGCCGGCGCAGCTCGGCCACCTTCCCGTCGTTCATGGCGGCAGGGCTACCCCGGACGGCGCGCGGCAACCACCGACCCGAACGAGCGGTTTACCCGGCGGCGCGTCCGGGGTAGCCGATCGGTGATCCGAGGAGGCGCCATGACCTACCGGTGGTCCCGATGATGTTCAGCGAAGTCGTCGTCGCCGGGCAGATCGCCCGCGACCTGGTGATCGAGGTCCCGGACGCGCCCGGCGCGGACGCTTCGGCACCCGTGAAGCACCGGCAGGAGCTGCTCGGCGGGAAGGGCGCGAACCAGGCCGTGGCGCTGAGCCAGCTCGGGATGTCGGTGTCGCTGGTCGGCGTCGTCGGCCGCGACCGCACCGGGGACGCGCTGCTCGCCCAGGCCCGGGCCGACCGGATCGGCACCTCGCACGTGATCCGCCGGGCGGGCACCGAGACGGCCCTGCTCGTCGACGTCGTCGAGGACCACGGCCGGCGCCGCTACCTCGAGCACGTCCCGGAGGGGACGCTGCTCACCGAGAACGACGTCTTCGCCGCGTCCGCCCCCATCTCGGCCGCCGCCTCCCTCATCGTGCAGCTGCAGCAGCCCGCGCCGGTGGCCCTGCTGGCGGCCCGGCTGGCGCACACGGCGGGCACCCGGGTCGTGCTCGACGGCGCACCGCAGGACGACGCGCTGACGTCCGATCTGCTCGCCCTCGCCGACGTCGTGCGCGCCGACGGTCACGAAGCCGAGCTCCTCACCGGGCAGCCGGTGGACGACGTCGCCGCGGCCGCGCGCGCCGCCGCGGACCTCCGGCAGCGGGGGCCGTCCCTGGTCGTGCTGGAGGTGTCCGGGCAGGGCAACCTGTTCGCCGGGCCGGAGGGCACCTGGTTCGTGCCGGACGTCGAGACCGACGTAGTCGACCCCACCGGCGCCGGTGACGCGCTGGTCGCCACCCTGACCGCGGCGCTGACCCGCCGCCGCCCGCTGGAGACCGCGGCGAGCCTGGCCGTCGCGGCCGCCGCGGCGACGACCGGGCACGCGGGCGGGCGCCCGCACCTGTCCCGCGCGGAACTCGACCGGCTGCAGCCGCGGGAGCTCGAAACCGTCCAGGCCTGAGACCTACAGTCCCGGCAGCTTCTGTTCGAGACCCAGCAGCACCGAGAACGGGTCGCCGCGGCGGGCCAGGCGGTCCGGGACGTCCCGGATCGTCCACCGGTCGGGCGCGAGCCGCGGGTCGTCCAGCTCGTCCCACTCCAGCGGTACCGAAACCGGCGCGCCGGGCCGCGGACGGACGCTGTAGGGCGCGACGAGCGTCTTGTTCAGCACGTTCTGCGTGTAGTCGAGCCGGGCGCGGCCGCGGCGCTTGTCCTTCGTCCAGGCCCAGCTGACCAGGTCGGGCAGCACGCGCCCGATCGTCCGGGACACCGTTTCCGCCCAGGTGCGGGTCTGCTCGAAGGTGCAGTGCGGGGCGATCGGCACCCACACCTGGATGCCGCGCTGCCCGGTCACCTTGGGCCGCCCGGTGAGACCCAGGTGCTCGAGCGCGGTCCGGTGCAGCCGCGCCAGCTCCAGGACCTCCTCGAACGTCGTCTCCGGGCCGGGGTCGATGTCGAACAGCGCCCACGTCGGGTGGTCGACGTCGGCGGCGCGGGAGGTCCAGGCGTGCAGCTCCAGTGCGCCGTAGTTCGCCAGCCAGGCCAGCGTCGCGACGCTGTCCGCGACGACGTACCGCTGGCTCTCCCCCGGCTCGGCGCGCTCGTTGCGCCAAGTGGTCAGCCAGCCGGGCGCGTGCCGCGGGACCTCCTTCTGCCAGAAGCCCGGCTCGGTGACGCCCTGCGGGAACCGGTGGGTGTTGAGCGGACGGCCGGCCAGGTACGGCAGCATCGCCGGCCCGACGGTGACGTAGTACCGGATGAGATCCCGCTTGGTCACCGGCTTCCCGCCACCGGCCGCCGGGAAGAGCACCTTGTCCAGGTTGGTCAGGGTCAGCTCGCGGCCCGCCACCGACCACCGGCCCTTGGCACCCAGCGCGTCGAGGGCGCCCAGCTCGTCCTCGGTCGGGGCCTGCCAGCCGCCGACCGGCTCCTCCGCCTCGGCGGCCGGGCGGTCGCCGTGCCACAGGGCGTCGGGAGCGGCCGCGACCTCGTCGTTGGTGCGGCCGCTCTTCACCGAGCGCGGGTGGTCTTCGGCGTCCCAGCCGGCCTGCGCGTGCTCGTCCTGCTTGTGCAGGAGGAACCACTGGTCCTTCTCGCCCCGGCTGGTGCGGACGAGGACGAACCGCCCGGCCAGCTTCTCGCCTTCGAGGTCGAAGTGCAGCGTCCCGGCCTCGATCGCCTGGGCCGGGTCGGGTTCGACCGGCCGCCAGACGCCACGGTCCCAGACGATGACGTCCCCGCCGCCGTACTCGCCGCGCGGGATGACGCCCTCGAACCCGGCGTACTCGATCGGGTGATCCTCGACGTGCACGGCCAGCCGGCGGGCCTTCGGGTCCAGCGTCGGGCCCTTCGGGACCGCCCAGCTGACCAGCACGCCGCCGAGTTCGAGGCGGAAGTCGTAGTGCAGCCGGCGTGCGCGGTGCCGCTGCACCACGAACCGGTGGCCGTCCCCGTCCGGGCCGGCGGCCCCGCCGGCCGGCTCCGCGGTCCGGTCGAAGTCGCGCATCTCCTGGTAGCGCCGCAGTTTGCGGGCCGGGTCTGCTGCCATGCCCGGGGAGTACCCACTCAGTCCGGCGACGACCAGGGCGGGTTCTTCTTCGCCAGCTCCTCGTATTCGGCGACCTCCTGCGGGGTCGGGTCGATGCCGGCTTCCTCGGCGAATTCCTCCGGATCGGTGACGTCGTCGTCGGGTTCGGTCATGCTCAGCCTCCCAGCGCGCCACGGATGAGGTCGCGCGCCCGGTCCATGATCGCCGCGGGCGGGCCCAGCAGCAGGTTCGCCTTCGCGCTCTCGACACCGGGGTGCGGCCGGGTCGGCGCCGCCGCTTCGGCCACCTTGGCGGTCGCGGCCATCGCGCGCAGCCGCTCCGGCGGGCGGTGCGCCCGCAGCAGCGGGAACTCGTCGCGCTCTTCGTGCTCGGCGTGCGCGAGCACGTCCTCGCGCAGCTGGACGAGCAGGGTGTCGAAGCCGTCGGCTTCCGGGCCCATCTTCTGCAGGGTGGTCAGCAGTTCCTTGGCCCGGTGCTCCTCGCCCAGCCGCGCGTCGACCACGGGCTCCGCCGCGGGCTCGAGGTCGCGGATCTCGGGGTGCACGACCAGTTCCTCGGCGGTCTCGTGCACGGCGAGCAGCCGCACGAGGTCGTGGAACAGGTCCCGCCGCCGGTCGTCCTCCGCGGTCTCCAACGCGGTGAACAGCTCGCGGATTTCCCGGTGCTGGCGCTGCAGGAACTCGATGACGTCCTCGTCGTGCTCGGCCATGAACGGCCCCTTCCTCGCTCGATGCTCGGTCGGAAGCGGCGTTCCCCGTCGCGGACGGGTTACTCGTCGCGAGGGGCGACTGTGAGCCACAGCGCGCCGGCGACGGCCACGACGAGGCCGGCGATGGTCCACCAGGACCACCCGCCGAAGAAGGCGACGACGAGCCCGACGGCGAGCAGGACGCCCCCGCCGACCGAGGCGGTGTCATCGCGGCCGGTGCGGGCGGTGAACGCCATCAGCCCACCCGCCCGTCGACGGCGGCCACGACGAGCGCGGCGCACCGCGCCACGGTCACGCCTCTTTCCTGGGCCATCGAGACGAGTGCGGCCTGCGCGGCCGGACGGCTGAGTCCTTGCGCGGCAAGGACTTCCAGCGCCAGGCCGACGACATCAGTGGCGGGCGGGGCGGCGGTGCGCACGGGCATCGGAAGACCTCCGGCTCATTCGGCGGCGAAACGAACGCGACCGGGTACCCCGCCGCGCCGGGTTTCACACCCCTCAACCGAACCGGGTGGAGTGGTGGCGGTTCAACTCCCGGCGAGCCTTTCCGGCCGGTACCCCTCCGCACAGCACCCGGGCATCTACGCTGGCGACGTGACCGGCGCGTGGGAATGGGACCCGTCCCTCTACTCGGGCAGCGCGCGGTACTACGCGCGGGGCCGCGTGGCGTATCCCGCGGATTTCGCCACGGCCTTCGCCACCGAGCTCGGGCTGGACGGATCGGGACGGCTGCTCGACGTCGGCTGCGGACCCGGGTCGCTGACGCTGCCGCTCGCCGGATCGTTCGAGGAAGCGGTCGGGCTCGACGCCGACGGGGACATGCTCGCCGAGGCAGCCCGGCTGGCGGCGGACGCCGGAATCGGGAACTGCCGGTGGGTGCACCGGCGCGCGGAGGAACTGCCGGCGGGGCTGGGGCGGTTCCGGGTGGCCACGTTCGCGCAGTCGTTCCACTGGTTCGACCGGCCCCGCGTCGCCGCCGCGGTGCGCGGAATGCTGGTGCCGGACGGGGTCTGCGCCCACGTGCACGCGTCGACGCACGAGACCGTGCACCCCGCGATCGCGGAGCTGGTGCGTGCCTACCTCGGCCCGGTGCGGCGCGCGGGACGCGGTTCGCTGCCGGACGGCACGGCCGGCGGCGAGGCGGCGGTCTACCGCGCGGCGGGCTTCCACGGCCCGCGGCGGTTCGAGCTGCCGGGGCGGGTCGTGACCCGGACGGCCGACGAGGTCGTCGCCGGGGTGTTTTCGCTGTCGAGTTCGGCACCGCACCTGTTCGGCGAACGGCGGCCCGCGTTCGAGGCGGACCTGCGGCGGCGGCTGGCCCCGGCGGAGACGTTCACCGTGCGGCTGCGCGAGATCGCCGTCGACCTGTGGTTCACCAGGGGTTGTTGAAGTCCTCGTCCTCTTCGACGGCGGCGCGGGGCCGGCGGGCGGCCCGCGGCTCGTCCCGCACGGGCCGCGGCGCCGGTTCGAACCCACCGGGGCCCGGGTAGGCCTCCGCGTCGAAGGCGGAGGCCGGTTCGGCGTGCGACCGGTCGGTGCTCCAGCCGGACTTGGTCTTGCGCTGGGCCATCTCGCGGACGTGCTGGACGTACCGCTCCGCCGCCTGGACCTGCTTGGTCATGTACTCGTGGGACCGGGCCTTGATCTCTTCGCCCTGCTGTTCGCGCAGGGCCCGGCGATCGGCCTGTTCGCGGACGAGGCCGTCGAGCTCGGCCTTCATCCCGGCGATGTCGCTCATGCGTCCTCCTACCAGGTCCGGGCGGACGACGGGTCTTCGTCGTCCAGGGAGCCGATGATCCGCCGCCCCGGCTCACCGAGGTTGTCGAAGACGGCGCCTTCGATGCGGTAGGCGGGCGAGCGGCGCTCGGTGTCGCCGCCACCGCCCTGGCCGCCGCCCATGGCCCCCATGCCGGGCATCCCGGACATCGACGAGCCGGAAGAGCCGGGCGACCCGGGCCCACCGGACGCCGACGCGAAGGCGGCCGCGGGCTGCGGCTGGGCGGGGGCGGCGCCGGAATGCGCACCGCCGGAGACGGGGCTGTCACCGAGCCCGCCGGCCGGGTCGAAGCCCGCGCTCGAGAAGCCGGCGTGTGAGCCTCCGCCGATCCCGGCCGCCGCGGCGCCGGGGTGTGCGCCGCCACCGCCGCCGGCGTGCGAACCGCCGGGCGAACCGTCTCCGGTGCCGTGGTGCGAGCCGCCGGTGTCGCCGTGCGGACCGGCCGCGGTGTCGTGCGAACCGGCCGCGGTGTCGTGGTGCGAGCCACCAGTGTCGCCGGGCGAACCGTCCCCGCCGTGCGAACCGGCCGTGGTGTCGTGGTGCGAGCCGGCTGCGGTGTCGTGTGAGTCGTCCCCACTGCCGTGGTCCGGGCCGCCGTGGTGGGAGCCGTCGCCGCCGGGAGCGCCGCTGTCGGTCGGCGCGAGGTCCTCGAGAGTGCCTCGGTGGGTGGGCAGGTCGTCGAGGCGCTTCTCGGGAGTGTCACCGAGGGCGCTTTCCGCCTTGTCTTCCTCGCCGAGGGTGTAGGCCGTCGGGGTGCCCTTGCCGTCGTCGACGGTCACCGTCGTCGGGCCGTCCGGCCCGTCGGGGCGCTCGGCGGTGATCTCGAGGCCGCCGTCGCGGATGTGGATCTTGCCGTCCGGGCCGGGGCGGTAGGTGTCCGCGTCCGTCCCTTGTGGACCGTCAGCGGGCTTGCCCCCATCGGACCAGTCGAGCTTGAAGTCCTTCGGCTCGCCGGGGCCGTCGCCGACCTTGATGTCCATCTTGCCGTCGTGGTCCGGCTCGGTCATTTCGAAGGTCTTGTCGCCCTGCTTGACCTTCAGGACCTCCGGCTCGTCGTCGCCGAGCAGGCTGTCGGGCTTGCCGCCGGGATCGGTCTCGATGCCCGGGCCGCCGAACTCCTTCAGCGCATCCGCGGCCTTCTTCTTCGCATCCTCCCCGGCCTGCTCGGCCGCGTCCTTGCCGTCTTCACCCGAGCCCGTGTCGCTGCCACCCGAGCCCGTACCGCCGCCGGAATCCGTCTCGATCCCCGGACCGCCGAACTCCTTCAGCGCATCCGCGGCCTTCTTCTTCGCATCCTCCCCGGCCTGCTCGGCCGCGTCCTTGCCATCCTCGCCCGAACCCGTGTCGCTGCCACCCGAGCCCGAACCACCACCCGCGCCGCCCCCGGAATCCGTCTCGATCCCCGGACCGCTGAACTCCTTCAGGGCGTCCGCGGCCTTCTTCTTGGCCGCTTCGGCAGCCGCGGCGGCGGCGTCCTGGCCGCTGTCGGACGGCGGCGTCATCGACGACGGCGTCGTGCCGTCGGATCCCGGGCCCGAACCACCGCCGGAGCCTGAACCACCACCCGAGCCGAGGCCCGCTCCGGCGCCGGAATCCGTCGGGATTCCCGGGCCGCTGAACTCCTTCAGCGCGTCCGCGGCCTTCTGCTTCGCCGCCTCGGCGGCCTGCGCGGCCTGCTGCTTGGCTGCTTCCGCCTCCTGCTGTTTGGCCGCTTCCGCCGCGGCCGCGCCGTCGTCCTGGCCGCTCGGCGAGCCTGAACCCCCGCCGGCGGACCCGCCACCGGACGCCGAGGACCCGTCCGGGATCGGCGGCACCGCACCGCCACCACCGGACCCCGAGCCACCCGACCCCGAGCCACCGGCCCCGGAGCCCGCGCCGCTCGGCAGGTCGGTCCCCGAGCCGCCACCGGCACCCGAGCCCCCGCCCGGTGCACCGGACCCTGATCCCGTTTCGGGAATCGGCGGCACCGCACCGCCACCACCGGACCCCGAGCCACCGGACCCGGAACCCGAGCCGCCCGAACCGGAACCACCCGAGCCCGAACCCGAGCCGCCCGAACCCGAACCACCCGAGCCCGAACCCGAGCCGCCCGAACCCGAACCACCCGAGCCCGAACCGCCCGAACCCGAACCACCGGGACCGCCGCCGGAGCCGCCGGCCGCACCGGCGCCACCCGAACCCGAACCCGAACCCGAACCGGAGCCCGACCCAGAACCAGAGCCCGCGCCACCCGGCGCGCCGGAACCGCCGCTCCCTCCCGGCAGCGACACCCCCTCGAACTCGTTGCGGATCCCGCCCATCACCTTGTCGAGCGCGTCATACGCCTGGTCGACCAGGTCCTTCGTGTCCTTGCAGGTCTTGACGAACCCCTGGTACAGCCGGTCCCACATGTCGGGGTTGAACTGGTTCTGCACCCACTGCTTGGCCAGGTCCTGGCCGTGCTTCTTGATCTCGTCGCCGTCGCAGCAGCCCTGGTCGTTGAGCGTCTTGACCAGGTTCGTCCCGAAGTTCAGGTCCATCCAGCCCGCGATCTGGGCGAGGTCCTTTTCGTTGCCGTGCTCGCCGTTGGCGACGGCGACGACCTTCTGCGCCATCGTGTAGTCGGCCTTGCCGACCAGGTCGGTGTACATCCCGATGACCGCGTCGGCCTTGCCCTTGCACAGCTGGAACACCGTCGTGGCGGTGCTCAGCGTCGCCTCGCTCGCGTTGCCGAGCGTCTGGGACAGCTTCGCCGCCTTCGGCTGGATCTTGTCGCTGTAGGTGTCCGACGCGGCATCGGCACCCGCGCCGCTCCAGCTGCCGAACAGGGTGCCCAGCTGCGAGCCGGTGTCCTGCTCCGTCCGGTCCACCGTCTCCGAGCCGCGCTTGAAGTGCCCGGCGTCCGCGACGAAGTCGGCGAAGCTGATCCCGCGCTGCTCGTCGAACGGTGTGCGGATGTCCTTGTCGAGGTCGAGCGCGCGGGTGTTGCCGCGGCAGTCGGCCGGGATCTTCGCCAGCAGCGAACCGAACGTCTCGAACAGCTTCAGCGCGGGCGCCGCGGCGTCGAAGATCTCGTCGGACGTCTTCGTCCCGGTGGCGCCGGCCGCGTCGTCGGCGGCGGGCGGCTTCGTGTCGTCGAGCTTCTTCTTGCCGTCGTCGACGGCTTTCTTTTCCTGGTCCTCGTTGTAGCTGTTCCGGTCGCCGCTCGCCTTGGCCTTGTCGAAGGCCTCGTCGACCGACTGGCCGGCGAACAGCGGGTTCGCGTTGTACGCCTGCGCGTACTTGCCGGCTTCGGCCCGCTTCTGCTTGATCTCGTCCGGCTCCTGGTCGGCCAGGAACGGCGGCGGGGGCGGGTTTTCCCGCAGCCAGCTGCTGATCAGCGCGCTCTTCTGCCCCGGCGGCACGCTCGGGTCGTCGAGCAGCGCCTTGACGTCGGACCACTTCTTCTTCTCGGCCATCAGAGCGAGCCCCCGGCGTTCGTGATCGCGCCCGCCTGGCTGTCTTCATTGGCGCCGTAGCTCGAGCCGGCGGTCCCGAGGTTCGTGCCGAACGAGCCGAGCGTGCTGCTGTAGCCGGAAACCGCGGCCCACAGCGCCTGCGCGCCGGCGGTGTACTTGGCCGCGTGGGCGCCGTGCGCCCGGCCGAACTTCTCCGCCGTCACCTGCGGTGTCTGCAGGTCCGGGTTGTCGTCCAGCAGGTTTTCCGCCAGGTCGCCGATGGTCTTGGACGCCGCCGACAACGCCTCGGTCGTCGCGGTGTACCCCCCGCCGCTCATTTCAGCGCCTCTCCTGAAGATCCTCGAGTTCCCAGTGCTTCCGCGAGCACGCCGGCCACGGACCCCACGTCGGTGAACCGGTCGAGCCGGTCCAGGTCGATCGTCACCCCGTAATAGATCTCCAGCGCCGCCAGCAGCTTGATCCGCCCCTTCGAGTCGATGCCCAGCTCCTCCAGGGGCGCGTCGGGCTCGACGAGAGCCGGGTCCAGCCGGAAGGTGTCGCAGACGACCTTCGTGACCTCGGCGCGGTGATCACCCACGGTCGCCACCATAACGTGCCTTCGCGGCCGACCGGGCGACCTTGCCGCTCGATGTGCGCGGAAGTCCACCGGAAGGGACCAGACGTACCGCCCGCAACGTGAGACCGTGTTCGCGCGACACCGCGCGCAGCACCGCCCGGGTCACCTCCCGGTCGTCGGCGTCGGCGCCGCGTGCCCGCTCCGCCACCACCACCGCGCCCTCTCCGGCCTCGTCGGAGACGCCGAACGCGGCGACGCGGTCGCGGCGGACCGCGGGGTGGGCCTCCCCGGCCACCGCTTCGATGTCCTGCGGGTGGAAATTGCGGCCGTCGATCACGATGAGGTCCTTGAGCCGGCCGGTGACGTACAGGTCGCCGCGGTGCACGACACCGAGGTCGCCGGTGCGCAGCCAGCCGGCGAGGCCGTCGAGCTCGGCACCGAACGCCGTGGCGTCGCCGCGGCCCCAGTAGCCGTCCGCGACGTTCGGGCCGTGCACCCAGATCTCGCCGACCAGGCCGTCGGGCTGTTCCCGGCCGTCCTGGACGATCCGGACCAGCTGCCCGACGGGACGCCCGACGGACACGAGTTCCTGCCCGCCGTCGGTTTCGACGGCCCGGCCCTGAGCGAGGGCTTCGCGGTCGAGCACCGCGCCACGCGGCCCTTCTTCGCCCGCGCTCGCGACGTACACGGTGGCTTCGGCGAGCCCGTACGACGGCCGGTGCGCTTCCCGCCGGAACCCGCGTGGCCCGAACACCTCGTGGAAGCGCTCGATCGTGCGCGGCCGGACCGGTTCGCTGCCGTTCAGCGCGACCCGGACGTCCGACAGGTCGAGGTCCTCGCCGGTGTCCGCGTCGGCGGCGAGGTCGTAGGCGAAATTCGGCGCGGCGGTGAACACCGCGGGGTACTCCGCGAGCTGCCGAAGCCAGCGGGCCGGCCGGTGCACGAATTCGGCCGGCGCCATGAACACCGACCGCCCGCCGGCGAAGACGGGCAGGCAGAGCAGCTGGATCAGGCCCATGTCGTGGAAGAACGGGATCCAGCCGGCGCAGGTGGTGCCCTCGTCGACGCCGTACGCGAGGCTGCCCTGCCAGCACGCGGCGGCGATCGCGCGGTGCGGGATCACCGCGCCGGCCGGCTCGCGCGTCGAGCCGGACGTGTACTGCAGGTAGGCCGGGCTGTCCGGCGGCACCGGCACCGGATCCGCGCCGGGCCCGGTGAGCTCGTCGACCACCACGACGCTCTCGTGCGCGGGCAGTCCCGGCGCCGCGGCCGACGACGTCAGCCACACCCGCGCGCCGCTGTCGGCGAGGACCCCGGCGAGCCGCCCGGCCTGCGCGGGGCTCGACGGCGCCATCAGCGGGACGGCGACCAGGCCGGCGGCCAGCGCGCCGAAGAACGCCAGCGGGTAGGCGAGCTCCTGACCCGCGAGGACGGCGACGCGCTCCCCCGGCCCGGCGACCCGGCGCAGCTCGCCCGCCACCACCCGGACCCGGGCGGCGAACTCCGCCCACGTCAGCGTGTGCTCCACGCCGCGAACGTGGTCCTGGTGGGTGAACAGGGGACGTTCGTCATCGGCGCGGGCGAACAGGCACGCCACGATCGACGTGCGCAGCACGGCCTCGGGCACGGTCGCCGGTGCGGTCGGACGAGGCACGCTCCGCAACCTACCGGCCCGCCGAAACGCGGTTCACCCCCGGGCCGAGGGCGGGTACGGTCGCTGACCATGGCCTCCCCGGAAGCGCTGGTCTCCGCTCTCGCGGACCCGGACCGGCTCCAGCTCTTCGCCCGCATCTGCACCGCTCCCGACGGGCTCGAGGCGTCCCCCGCTTCGGCCAAGCTCGCGAAGCGGCTCGTCGACGCGGGACTCGTCACCGTGGCCGAGGGCCGCTACCGGGCCGTGCCGCCGGTGTTCCGCGACGCGCTCGCCAAGGCCCCGGTCGATCCGCTCGACGGGCTCTTCCGCCACGGACGGCTCGTCTCCATCCCGCACTCGGGCAAGCGGCGGCAGCTGCTGCTCGCGTACCTCGTCGAGCGCTTCGAGCCCGGCCGGCTCTACAGCGAGCAGGACGTCCGCGAGAAGCTCACGATGGTCCACGACGACCACGCGACGCTGCGCCGCTACCTCGTCGACGAAGGCCTCCTGCAGCGCAGCAACGACGGCGGCGCCTACGGCCGTCCGTCGGAAGCGCGCGCCGCCGGCTGAGTCGCCGGCAGGTCGAACAGCGCGAGGACCGCCGGATCGGCGAACACGACGTTGTGCGCGACCCGCCCTTCCCGCACGGTGAGCACCTGCAGGGTGTGCAACCGGAACACCCCGGCGTCGTCACGGCAGTAGGCCGCGAGCGCGGGCCGTCCGTTGGCGGCGGCGCGGGTCATCCGCCACTGCGGGCCGCGCATCCCGAACAGCCGCTCGAGGAACCGGCCGTAGTCGCCGCGGCCCCGGAACCACAGCGGCACCGGCGGCATCTCCATCACGACGTCGTCGGTGAGCAGCGCGACGAGCCCGGCGACGTCGGCGCGTTCGAACGCGCGCAGATAGCGGTCCACGACCGCTTCGACCGCGGTGTCGTCCGGTTCGGGCACCTCGTCCGCCGACAGGCCGCCCAGTCCCGCGCGGGCGCGCTGCAGGGCGCTGTTGACCGCGGCGGGGGTCGTGTCGAGGAACCCGGCCACTTCCGCCGCGCTGAACTCCAGGACGTCCCGCAGGATCAGCACCGCGCGCTGCTTCGGCGGGAGGGTCTGCAGCGCCGCCAGCAGCGCCAGCCGGAGCGTGCCGCGACGGGCCAGGCGCAGGCCCGGGTCGTCGAGGCGGGCGTCCGGGAACGGCTGCAGCCAGGGGATTTCGAACGACGGCGTCAGCGGCGCGCCCGGGTCGTCGCTCGGGCCGCCGAGCCCGGACGGCAGCGGCCGCCGAGCCCGTCCTTCGAGCGCGGTGAGGCAGGCGTTGGTGGCGATCCGGTAGAGCCAGGTGCGCACCGAGGCGCGGGCCGGGTCGTAGCCCGCCCACGCCTTCCACGCGCGGACCAGCGTCTCCTGCACCAGGTCCTCGGCCTCGTGGACCGAGCCGAGCAGGCGGTAGCAGTGCGCCAGCAGCTCGCGCCGGTGCGGTTCGGTGCGCGTCGCGAAGTCCTGCATCGTTCTCCCGTCCGGACGGCTTCGGTGGGTGTACCGGTGCCGCCGCCCGGATTCATCGCCCGGGAGAAAACTTTCTACAGGTCGTCGAAGTCCTCCGGCCGCAGGCCGTCGAGCTCGGCGCGGAACCGGGCCACTTCGGCTTCGGCGTCCAGCACGTCGGCGGCCGGCCCTTCGGTCTCCTGCTCGAAGCTCGAGCTGCACGGACGCGACGTCCAGCACTTCTTCGGCGACCCGGATGGGCGCGCCCTGGCGCAGGCCGAGCGCGACCGCGTCGCTCGGGCGGGCCGAGACGCGGGTGCCGGAGGCGAGCACGAGGTCGGCGTAGAAGATGCCGTCCCGCACCTCGGTCAGCTCGACCGCGGCGAGGCCCTGGCCGAACGCGGCGAGCACGTCACCGAGCAGCTCGATCGTCCCCGGACGCGGCTGTGCGATCTGTTCGCGCGCGCGAACGAGGGCCTCGGCTTCGCCGTACCCGATCATGATCGCCAGCCATCGGCGCGCGCCCTCCGGCTCGCGCAGCAGCATCAGGGGCGCCTCGCCGGGCACGGGAACGGCCATTCCCACCACTTCGATCGGAATCACGCTGACCACCGCACCCTCCGTGTCGTGGGGCTCCTCCGCGCGCGAAGTACCCACAACGAGCGGTTCACAACCCGATCCGGCGGCCGGGGTTTCCCGGACCGGGCTCTTCCCGGTTGCGGACTCCGTGCCGGCGCCTTGCCCGGCGGCGGCGACCGCTGTCACCGTCGGGGCGTGGAACCGACGATTTCGCGCAGTGTGACCGTCTCCGCCGACCCGGGCACGGTGTGGTCGTGGGTCACCGACCTGCCGCGGATGGGCGAGCTGAGCCCGGAGAACGTCGGCGGCCGCTGGCTGGACGGCACCGGCCCGGCTCTCGGCGCGCGGTTCCGCGGCCGCAACCGCAACGGCGAGCTGCAGTGGTGGACGCGGGTGCGGGTGGTCGTGTTCGAGCCGGACCGCCGGTTCGCCTTCGACGTGCGCACGCCGTTCGGCTCGCGGGTTTCGCGGTGGGAGTACGTGCTGGCGCCGGTCGCGGGCGGCTGCGTGGTCACCGAGAACTGGTACCGGATCGGCAGCTGGGTGGTGCGGAAGTTCATGGGGCCGCGCGTCACCGGCCGCGCCGACCGGCCGGGGTACAACGTCCGGTCGATCGAGCACACCCTCGCGGCCCTGAAGGCCCGCGCCGAGGAGCGCGCGGCCGCGTGACCTGAGTCGCTTCGGACGAGTCGGTCTCTTGTTGGGACTCACCTTGTCCAGCTAGGTTGCTTTTTCGAACCTAGGAGGACCATGACCGACACCGCGCCGAAGCCCGGCCTCGTGCTGCTGGTCGTCTCGACGGCCGCGTTCCTGGCCAGCCTGGACACCTTCATCGTCACGATCGCCTTCCCCGGCATCCGGGCGGCGTTCCCCGGCGACGACCTGGCGACCATGTCGTGGGTGCTCAACGGCTACACGGTGCTGTTCGCCGCCTGCCTCGCCCCGGCCGGGCGGCTGGCCGACCGCTACGGCCGCCGCCGGCTGTTCCTCGCCGGCGTCGCGGTGTTCACCCTCGCCTCGGCGGCCTGCGCGGCCGCGCCGACGATCGACGTGCTGATCGCCTTCCGCGCGGTCCAGGCGATCGGCGCCGCGCTGGTCATGCCGACGTCACTGGCGCTGCTGCTGACGGCGTTCCCGCCGCACCGGCGGCCGATGGCGGTCGGGGTCTGGGCGTCGGTGGGCGCGGCGGCCGCGGCCCTCGGCCCCCCGGTCGGCGGCCTGCTCGTCGAGGCGTCCTGGCGCTGGGTGTTCCTGGTGAACCTGCCGATCTGCGCGGTGACACTGCTGGCCGGGCCGCGGGTGCTGCGCGAGTCCCGGGACACCTCGACCGGCGTCCCGGACCTCCTCGGTGCCGCCGGGCTGCTGGTGGGCGTCGGCGCTTCGGCGTACGCGCTGGTCGAGGCGTCCGACCGCGGCTGGGGCGCGCGGCCGGTGCTGCTGGCGTTCGCGGTGGCCGCCGTCGCGCTGGCCTGGGTCCCGCTGCGCTCGGCGCGGCACCCGGTGCCGGTGCTGGACCTGCCGGCCCTGCGCGTCCCGACGTTGTGGCTGGCCTGCCTGACCACCGGGGTGTTCGCCGCCGGGTTCGCGGCGATGCTGTTCGGCAACGTGCTGTTCCTGACGTCGATCTGGCACGACTCGATCCTGGTGGCCGGGCTGTCCCTGGCGCCGGGCCCGCTGGTGGTGGTCCCGGTGTCGATCCTCGGCGGCCGGTTCGTGCACCGCTTCGGGCCGGGCCCGGTGGTCGCCCTCGGCGGCGTCGCGTTCGGGGCCGGGGTGCTGGTCTGGTTGCTGCGCATGGGATCCGAACCCGGCTACGCGGGGTCGATGCTGCCGGGCCAGCTGCTGACGGGCCTCGGCGTCGGGCTGATCCTGCCGAGCCTGTCGGGGGTGGTCGGCACGGTCCTGCCGGCGGCCCGCTGGGGCGCGGGCTCGTCGATGGTCAACACGGCCCGGCAGATCGGCACGGTCCTGGGCACGGCGGTGCTGGTCGCGGTCTTCGCCGGGACGCCGGACCTGGCGGACTTCCGGCGGGGCTGGCTGATGATCCTGGCCACGGCGGCGATGACGTGCGCCGGCGGCCTGCTGATCGCCGCGCGG
Organism: Amycolatopsis sp. DG1A-15b; assembly: GCF_030285645.1. Taxonomy (GTDB): domain Bacteria; phylum Actinomycetota; class Actinomycetes; order Mycobacteriales; family Pseudonocardiaceae; genus Amycolatopsis. The sequence continues at coordinate 2,236,985 of NZ_CP127296.1, read as the reverse complement.
CGGCGCACGGACCACTACGCCGAACCCCAGGCCGCGTCCAGCACCGCGAGCCCGGCGTCGATGCTCGCCAAGGGGATCGAGCCGTAGCCGAGGACCACGCCTTGGCGCGGGAAACCACCGCACAGATCGGAAAGCGTCTGGATCGCTGCCCCGGCCGCGGCCGCGCGGGCCGCGATCGGCTCCAGGTCGGTGCCGTCCTCGCCCAGGGCACACAGGTGCAGGCCCGCCGCCGACGGCACCGCGCTGAGACGTCCCGCGAAAACCCGTTCCAGAGTCGTCGTGATGCGCTCGTGGCGGTCCGCGTAGACCTTCGTCGCGCGGCGGAGGTGGCGGGCGAACAGGCCTTCGTCGATGAACCCGGCCAGCGCGGCCTGTGCGGGCAGGTCGCCGTGCCAGCCCGACAGCTGCCGGGCGTGGTGCAGCGCGTCGCGCAGCGATGCCGGGGCGATCAGGAAACCCAGGCGCAGCATGGGAAGCAGGGTCTTCGAGAACGAGCCGACGTAAGCCACCCGGCCGTCGCGGTCCAGGCTCTGCAACGGTTCCAGGGGCCGGTCGGAGAACCGGAATTCGCTGTCGTAGTCGTCCTCGACGACGACCGCGCCGGCGCGGGCCGCCCACGCCAGCAGCGCCGTGCGGCGGGCGAGGGACATCGGGGTGCCGAGCGGGAACTGGTGCGACGGCGTGACGTACACCAGTTTCGTGCGCGGCGGCAGCGCGGCGACGTCGAGGCCTTCGCCGTCCACCGGCACTCCGACGACGTCGGCGCCGTGCGAGGCGAAGAGCAGCTTCGCCATCCGGTAGCCGGGTTCCTCGATCGCGACGCGGTCGCCGGGTTCGAGCAGCACCCGGCAGAGCAGGTCCAGGGCCTGCTGCGCGCCTTGGGTGACGAGCACGTCGTCGGCGTCGGCGCGGACCGAACGCGAAACGCCGACGTGCCGGGCGATCGCCGCGCGCAGCCCGGGGTGGCCGCCGGGCTCGGCGTAGTGCGCGAACCCGGCACTGTCACGCAGTTCCCGCGCGAGCAGCCGCCGCCAGGTGTCCAGGGGGAACAGCGTGGCGTCGGGGATGCCCACGCGGAAGTCGAACACCGGGGCGGGGGCCACGGCGGCCGGGGCCGGCAGTGACCGCCACACCGCCCTCGGCCGCGGCCCGTTCTGCGACGGCGCGGCGCGCGGTTTCGGCGCCGGGAGTTCCCCGCTGACGTACGTCCCGGCGCCGACGCGGCCGGTGAGGAAGCCGTCGGCGGTGAGGCGGTCGTAGGCGACGGCGACGGTGTTGCGCGAGACGGCCAGGCGCCGCGCGAGCTCCCGGGTCGGCGGCAGCCGCTCCCCCGCCCGCAGCCTCCCGTCCAGGACGGCGTCGCGCAGCTGGCGGTAGATGCGGACGCTGAGGTCGCCACGGCCGGCCAGGCTGACGTGGAAGTCCATCCCGGGAGCCTACATTGGCCCAATCCGGTTGAGTGGAATTGGATCTGGGATCGGGCCAAACCGCGCTCTAACGTGCTTCCCATGACAGTGCTTCTCGAACGGCCGAAGACCCGGCGGCCCGGCCGTCTGCTCGCCGCCGCCCAGCTGGCCGGCTCGCTCGGCGACGGCGCGTTCCTGACCTGCTCGGTGCTGTTCTTCACGCGGATCGCCGGGCTGACGCCGGCGCAGGTGGGGCTCGGGCTCTCGCTCGGCTGGGCGGTGGGCTCGGTCGCGGGTGCGCCGCTCGGGCGCCTCGCCGACCGCCACGGGGCCCGCGGTTCGGCGGTGCTGCTGGCGCTGGCGACGGGCACGTCGATCCTGGCGTTCCTCGTCGTGCGCTCGCCGGTGATGTTCGTGCTGGCCGCGTGCCTCTACGGCAGCTGCCAGACCGGGCTGGCCGCGGTCCGCCAGGCACTGCTGGCCGCGCTCGCCGACCCGCAGCGGCGGACGCGCATCCGGGCCCACCTGCAGTCCGCGGGCAACGCGGGGCTCGCCGTCGGCGCCGGGCTGGGCGGCCTCGCCCTCTCGGCCGACACGGCTTCGGCGTACCTGACGGTCTTCGTCCTCGACGCGGCGGCCTTCGTCGTGACGGCGGCGCTGCTGCACGCTCTCCCCGCGGTCCCGCGGACGGCGTCGCCGCGCACGGGGGCACCGAAGTCCGCCGTGCTGCGCGACCGGCCTTACGCGCTGGTGACGCTGCTCAACGCGATCCTGCTGCTGCGCATGCCGCTGCTGAGCGTCGCGATCCCGCTGTGGATCGTCGAGCGCACCGCGGCGCCGGGTTGGACGGTGTCGGCGTTGTTCGTGCTCAACACGGTCGTGGTGGTGGTCCTGCAGGTCCGCGTCGCGGGTCGCCTGACGACCCTCGGCTCGGCGGCGCGGATGGTGCGCCGGTCGGGCGTGGTGCTCCTGGCCTCCTGCGTGGCGTTCGCGCTGTCGGCGCTGGGGACGGCACCGGCGGTGGCGTTCGCGGTGCTGGTCGCCGGGGCGCTGGTGCAGGTGCTCGGCGAGATGCTCCAGTCGGCGGGCTCGTGGGAGATCGGCTTCGCGCTGGCCCCGGCGGACAAGCAGGGCGAGTACCAGGGCTTCTTCGGCACGGGCGTGTCGGCGGCCCGTGCGGTCGGTCCGGTCCTGCTGAGCACGGTGGTGATCGGCGGGGGCTTCGCGGGCTGGCTGCTGCTGGGGGCGGTGTTCGCGGCGGCGGGCTGGGCGATGGGCCCGGCGGTCCGCTGGGCGGCCACGACCCGCCCGGCTGCTCGCTGACCCCGGGCGCCCCCAGTGGCCTTGGGGCGCCCGAGCCGGGTGCTACTCGCTGACCTGGGCCGCCGCGGTCTGGTGCAGCGAGAGGTCCTGACCAGCCGCCGGGTCCGGGGCCCACGCGCCCGATTCCGCCGTCCACGTCTGACCCGCGAAGCTCACCTTGTCCACGCCCAGCGCCTCGGCACGGCCGACCAGCCAGGTCGCGTACGTCCAGCCCTGGGCCGCCGGGTGGGGCCCGCTGAGGCCGGCCGTGCCCAGTTCTTCCGTCGCCGTCCCGGCGAGGTCCGCCGGCGCCGCCAGGGTCAGGTCGCGACAGGTCAGCGCGGCCGGGAACTGGCCGTTGAACGCCGCCGCCATGGTGCGGGACTGCGGCTCCCACTGCGCGTACGCGTCCGGGACGCCCGACCGCTGGACCGCCTGCGCCGCCTCGGTGATCGGCAACGTCTCCCAGTTCGGCAGCTTCACGAGCTTCTCGTAGAACTCCGTCGCCGCATAGACCGGGTCGCGCAGCTGGGCGATGGTGCCCCAGCCCTGGCTCGGCCGCTGCTGGAACAGCCCGACCGAGTCGCGGTCACCGCCCTCGAGGTTGCGCAGCGTGGACTCCTGCAACGCCGTCGCCAGCGCGACCGTCGCCGCGTGGGCGGGCAGCCCCAGCTTGGTGCCGACCGCCGCGATCGTCGCCGCGTTGTTCATCTGCTCCGGGGTGAACGTGTAGGTGGACGCCTTGTCCCCCGGCCGCGCCACCGTGCACCCCGGCGTCCGGATCGAGCCGCGGGTGAACGCCACCACCACGACGATCCCGGCGGCCAGCACGATGACCGCCACCAGGACCATGGCCAGCTTCAGGCCACATCCGCGCACACTGCCTCCCCATCACCCGTTCGCACCAGTCTGCCCAAGAGGAGGACGCGGTGCGCCGGGCGGGGTTCAGTGGCCGGTGCCGAGGAAGATCGGGTTGGACATCGCCACCATGGCGTTCGGCACCGTGGTGTTCGGGCCACCGGACGGGCGACGGACCTCGACCCGCACCCAGCGGCTGTAGCGGGGATAGGTCGTCCAGGTGACCGTGGCCGCACCGGAGTCGCCGATGGGCTCGCTGTGTTCCGGACCGAGCTGGTCGAGGAACGTCACCGTCGTCCCCGGCACGCCGGCGACCACGGCCTTCACGGTCACGGGTGTCCCGGTGCCCGCGGCGAGCCGCTCACCGATGCCCGCGCTCGTGCCGCCGCCCGAGACGGTGAAGTCCAGCTGCACCGACGCCGATTCCGCCAGCCACGAACGCCCGGCCGCGAGCCCGGCCAGGAGCTCCCTTCGGCGCAGCCGGTCGGCGAGCACGACGGTGTGCGGCAGGGCGACGCGCTGGTCCGGGTTGTGCGCGTCGGAGTCGCCGATCGCCGGGATGAAGCGGCCGCCGCGCAGCAGGCCGTCCCAGTGGATGACGCTCGCCTCGTCGTCCTGCGTCCACGGGCCGTTCCACACCTCGACGAGGTCGGCGAGCTCGTAGGCGAATTCGTAGGTGCAGCCGAAGCAGCCGGCGAACGGGTGCGCCGCGGTGACCAGGCCGCCGGCGCGGTGCACCTGGCCGGTGAAGCGCCGGAAGTCCCGCGGGTCGGCCGCGCGGTAGCGCCAGTCGATCCAGGTGCCGGCGGGCAGGCCGATCGCGGGCCAGTGCCCGGACCGGGTCGTCACCTCTTCGCCGTTGAGGATCAGCAGGTCGTCGGTGGCGTGGTCGCCCCAGACCAGCTGCGAGCTGGAGGTGTTGTGGTCGGTGGAGACGATGAAGTCGAGGCCGGCGGCCCGGGCGTCGGCGACGAGCTGCGCCGGCGTGCGGCGGCCGTCGGAGTGGACGGTGTGCAGGTGGCTGTCACCGCGGTACCAGGCGCGGCCGCGCTCGCGTGCGGGCGCGGTCTCCGGGGCCGGGTTCGGCCGGAACGGGGTGCCGTCCGGGCCGAAGGTGAGCGTGATGTCGACCCGGTAGCCGAGCCCCTGCGGCGCGACGGTGTACGGGCCGAGGACGACGTGCCACCGGCCGGGTTCGATCGGGCCGGCGAGGTAGCCGGGGGTGGCTTCGGACGCGCTGATCGAGAACCGGTCGCGGAAGCCGCCGGACCAGCCGCGGAAGCCGCGCGCGTTGCCGAGGTCGTGGCCTTCGGGGCCGAAGATGCCGATGTCGCAGGCGTTCCCGCGGGTGCCGGCCGGAACGGGCGGCCGGTCGTAGGAGTACCCGACGTCGATCTGCCGCACCCCGCGCGGGACGTCGACGGGCAGGTAGTACCAGTCCGGCACGTCCGGTTTCAGCGTGCCGGTGACGGTCCGGGTCCGGCTGCCCGAGCCGCCCGGCTGATCGGCGAACGCCACACCGGGCAGCATCCCGGTGGTCGCCGCCACCCCACCGGCCCGCAGCAGCGTCCGCCGGCTGAAGTCCCCGGAATCCATGCGCACCTCCGCACCCGAGGCTAGGCGCGCCGGGCGAACGCGGACACGAACCGGCGGTGAACTTTCGCCGGACGCCGGTCAGCCTCCGGTGCGCTTCCCCAGGATCTTCGCGAGGGCGACGACGGTGACGGCGGCGGCCAGGCCGAGCCGGGTGACATCGACGGCGGGAACCCAGGTGACCGAACCGCCCCGCACGACGAACGCGCCGACCGGCCGGGCGAACACGCCGAAGCCGGCGCCCTCCCGCACGGGAAGGCCGTCCGTGTCGCCGCCGCCTCCGCCGCCACCGCCGAACACGGTCGCGGCCGGGATCACGGTGGCACCGTCGTACTCGACCGGCGCGCCGTAGACGAGCTTCGCGGAGAAGAGGTCCCGTGCCGTCGCGGCCAGCTGTCCCAGTTTCATCCCGCCATCCTGACCCGGCCGGCCGGGCGGGCGCGCCTCCCGTCGAGCTGTCCACTGTGGCCGGTGCGCGCCGACCGGTTCCCGGCCCCGCGCAAAAATGGTCCACGGAATCGGTGCAGCCCTGAAATAGTTGCGCTGAAGGTGTGGCAAAAAGATGTATCCGATCGTTTTCACCGTGTCGACAGCTACTGTCCGATTCCTGCATTCTGCCACCCACGGGGAGGAATCATGGCACTGCTCAAGAACGGCGTGGTCACCGCGCCACCGGGCGCGGCCGCCGGCGCACGGGCGCTGACCTCGGCCGATCCGTTCGGCTCCGGAACCGGCGTTGCCGCCGATCGGGGTGCGAACCGGTACGGCGTCTGCTCGATCGAGGACTTCCCGCCCGGGATGAACGACCTTTCCTACACCCACGACGACGCCGGTGGTTTCTACAATTACATCAAGCAGTTCGCCGCGCCGAACTACTGGTACACCGACAGCGGCGTGCTGTCGTGGATCTACGGCGAACAGTACGACGACTGGCAGGGCACCTACGGCTTCGACGCCTGCGTCGCCGAGTACCACTCCGGGCACGGCACGATGGACTCGGGCGGTGTCTTCTGGATGCCGATGGGCGGCACCTGGGGCGGGTCGGCCTGGGCGAGCTCGGCCGACATGCGGCTGGGCAACGAGGTCGCGCGCTACCTGTTCTTCTCCACCTGCCTCTCGCTGCGCATCGGCGACGGCAACAGCCCGATCCGCACGTGGGACGCCGCCAACCTCGGCCTGCGGATGATCTTCGGCTTCGAGACGACCAGCGTCGACAGCCCGCACTACGGCGCCTACTTCTTCGACAAGTGGAACGGCAACGGCCACAAGTTCAGCAAGGCGTGGCTGGACGCGTCGTGGGACATCGACCACCACCAGGCGCCGTCGGCCGTCGCGTGCGGGGCCACGCAGGCCGAAGCGCAGGACCGGCTGTGGAACGAGGGGGCCTTCTTGACCGCCGCCGCGTCGAAGAACTGGTGGTGGTGGACCTGGTACGACGCCGCCAAGAGCATCCGGGCACCGCGGCTGGAGCTGCCCGGCTCGGCGCAGACCGCCCGGTTCGCCCCGGCGCGGCTTTCCCCGTCCCGGCTGGCCGAGCTGGCCGGCCACTACGGCGTCCGGCTCGGCGGCGGGGTACCGGACGACGCGCTGGGCCCGCACGGCGTCGTGCTGGGTGACGGCCAGGGCGGCCCACGGCTGAGCGTCGACCACCGCGGCGTCCGCGAGATCACCTTCGCCGACGCCGACGGCAGCGGCCGGGACGCGCCGAGCGCGGACGAGGCCGTCCGGATCGCCCAGGACGCCGTCGAGACGTTCGGCCTGGCCGACCGCGTCGACCTGGTCGCCGACAAGGTGCGCCACCAGTACCACGCCGGCGGCACCGCCGACGACGTCGCCGACCCGCGGGTGCGCGAGACCCACGTGGTGTTCACGCAGCTGGTCGACGGCCACCCGGTCGTCACGCCGGGCCTCGGCGAGGTGCGGGTCGGCATCGACGGCAGCGGCACGGTGACGACGATCGTCGACGCCACCCGCGAGGTCGAGCGGCTGCGCGAAGGCGCGCCCGCCGCGCCGCCGTCGGCCGGCGCGGCCACCCGCGAGCCGTCCACTGTGGACGAGGCGCTCGACGCGCCGCTGCAGCGGCTGCTGCGCCGGCTCGCCGCCGGCGGCCGCGTGCCCGCCGAGGTCCGCACGATCCCGGACTCGACCGCGGTGGGCTACGCGTTGCGCGGCGACGACGGCACCCCGGTCGTCCGGCGGACCGTCGAGGTCGACTGCGGTGCGGGACTCGCGAAGCGGTACGTCCTGGAGGCACCCCTGCGCTGACCGGCGCCGGACCGGGCGGGCCGGCACACGTCGGGGGGTGCCGGCCCGCCGTTTCGCACGATCGGGTGTAGATCCGCGGTATCCGGGGCACCCGTCAGCAACACCTGTGCTCCAGGGGGAGCGCGCCGTACCGAGGGGAGACCGCGATGACCTTCGATTTCGTCAGCCGCTGGCTGGGCAGGCATCGCGACCGCCCCGGCGTCACCGTCGACCTGGCGTGCGGTGGCCGCGTCACACTGCGTGAGATCGACGGGCGGCCCGTGCTGGTGGTCACCACCGCGCCGGGGCCGGACGGCCGGTGCGACGTCGCCGCCGTCCCCTTGTCGGAGGCCGAGCGCCGCGAGCTGGGCCAGGTCCTGGAGTCCGACGTCCTGCTCGCCTCCTGATCGCTTCCGCGCCACCCGCCGTTCGCGCGCCCGTGGGGTGCTTTGTCGCGAACCTCGCGTGAATGCGGGTCCCGGCGGTGTGGTCCGGGTCGCTTTTTGTGGGGTTCCCACAACCCAGCCGCCTCGGCATGCGCCATGGCGGACATTGGTCTGACCCCCGGTCATCCACCAGGGTGTAGACAAGTGCAGGCGACGTTCCAGGACAGGTACGTCGCCTTCTGCGCGTGCGTACTTGGGAGGCTCAGCCGGTGTTCAGTCGTGTCGCCATCGTCAACCGCGGAGAGGCCGCGATGCGGCTCATCCACGCCGTCCGGGATCTGTCGGCGGAAACCGGGACGCGGATCGAGACGGTCGCCCTCTACACCGACGCCGATCGCACCGCCACGTTCGTCCGCGAGGCCGACCTGGCCTACGACCTGGGCCCGGCCTCGGCCCGGCCCTACCTCGACCTGGCCAAGCTGGAGAAGGCGCTGGTCGAGACGAAGGCCGACGCCGCCTGGGTCGGCTGGGGCTTCGTGGCCGAGGACCCGGCGTTCGCGGAGCTGTGCGAGAAGGTCGGCGTCACCTTCGTCGGGCCGAGCGCGGACGCGATGCGCAAGCTCGGCGACAAGATCGGCGCGAAGCTGATCGCCGAAGAGGTCGGCGTGCCGGTCGCGCCGTGGAGCCGCGGCGAGGTCGCCACGCTCGAAGACGCGCTGGCGGCCGGCGAGCGGATCGGCTACCCGCTGATGCTCAAGGCCACCGCGGGCGGCGGCGGGCGCGGCATCCGCATGGTCGCCTCCGGCGAGGACCTCGCCGACGCCTACGAGCGCACCAGCTCCGAAGCCCTGCGCGCGTTCGGCTCCGGCGTCGTCTTCCTGGAGCGCCTGGTCACCGGTGCCCGGCACGTGGAGGTCCAGGTCATCTCCGACGGCACGACGGCGTGGGCGCTCGGCGTCCGCGACTGCTCGGTGCAGCGGCGCAACCAGAAGATCATCGAGGAGTCCGCGTCGCCGGTACTCGCCCCGGCGCAGACGGCCGAGCTGAAGACGTCGGCGGAACGGCTCGCGGTGGCCGTGGGCTACCGGGGCGCGTGCACCGTCGAGTTCCTCTACCACCCGGGCGAGAAGCTGTTCGCCTTCCTCGAGGTCAACACCCGCCTGCAGGTCGAGCACCCGATCACCGAGATCACCACCGGCACCGACCTGGTCAAGCTGCAGCTGCACGTCGCCGGCGGCGGCAAGCTCGAGGGCGATCAGCCGGCCGAGAGCGGGCACGCCGTCGAGGCGCGCCTCAACGCCGAAGACCCGGACCGCGACTTCGCCCCCTCCCCCGGCCGCATCGCGCGGCTGGCCCTGCCGGCCGGACCCGGCATCCGCGTCGACACCGGCGTCAGCGAGGGCGACACCATCCCGGCCGACTTCGACTCGATGATCGCCAAGATCATCGCCTACGGCCGCGACCGCGACGAGGCCCTCGGCCGGCTGCGCCGCGCGATGGCCGAGACCACCGTGATCATCGAGGGTGGCGCGACCAACAAGAGCTTCGTGCTCGACCTGCTCGACCAGCCCGAGGTCATCGACGCCAGCGCCGACACCGGCTGGATCGACCGCGTCCGCGCCGAGGGCCGCCTGGTCACCCACCGGCACTCCGCGATCGCGCTCGCCGCGGCCGCCATCGAGGCCTACCAGGACGAAGAAGAGGTCTCCGTCCAGCGGCTGCTGTCCACCGCGCACGGCGGCCGCCCGCAGGTGCAGCACGAGAGCGGCCGCCCGCTCGACCTCAAGCTCCGCGGCGTCGGCTATCGCGTGTCCGTCGCCAGGGCCGGGCGGAGCCGCTTCCGCGTCGGCATCTCGGCCGGCTCGTCCGACGTGCACCACGCCGACATCGAGATCGACCGGTTCGACGCCCACAGCGGCCGGATCCTGGTCAACGGGCGGCGCTTCCGGCTGGTTTCGGCCACCCACGGCCCGATCCACCTCGTCGAGGTCGACGGCGTCACCCACCGCATCAGCCGCGACGAAGGCGGCGTCGTCCGCTCCCCCGCACCCGCGCTGGTCGTCGCCACGCCGCTGTCCGTCGGTGACGAGGTCGAGGCGAACGCGCCGATCCTCGTGCTGGAGAGCATGAAGATGGAGACGGTGCTGCGCGCGCCGTTCCGCGCTCGGGTCCGCGAATGCCCGGTGTCCGTCGGCAGCCAGGTCGAGACCGGCGCCCCGCTGATGCGCCTGGAACCGCTGGCCGACGGCGCCGAGGACGCAGCGGCCGACGAGACCGAGAACGTCGAGATCGAGCTGCCTTCGGTGCCGGACGGCGTGTCCGCGGCCGAGCGCGTCGCACGCGGCCTGAACGACCTGCGCAGCCTGCTGCTCGGCTTCGACGTCGACCCGGCCGAGCGCAAGCGGCTCGTCGCGACCTACCTGGAGGCCCGTGCCGAGCTGGGAAACCGGCCGGTCGAGGGCGAACTGGAGCTGCTCACCGTCTTCGCCGACCTGTCCGAGCTCAGCCGCAACACCCCGGGCGGCGAGCTCGACACCGAACCGGGCAGCCCGGTGCACAGCTCGCGCGAGTTCTTCCACAGCTACCTGCAGAGCCTCGACGTCGAACGCGCGGGTGTCACCGAGGGCTTCCAGGCGAAGCTGAAGCGCGTCCTCGCGCACTACGGCGTCACCGACTTGGAGCGCACGCCGGAGCTGGAGGCCGCGGTCTTCCGGATCTTCCTGGCCCAGCAGCGGACGGCGGCCGACGTCGCGGTCGTCTCGGAGCTGCTGCGGCAGTGGCTGACCGGGGCGCCGCCGGCCGAGACGCTCAGCGAACGCGCCGGGCTCACCCTGGAGCACCTGGTCGAGGCCACCCAGGTGCGCTTCCCCGCGGTGTCCGACCTCGCCCGCGGCGTGGTCTTCCGCTGGTTCGCCCAGCCGCTGCTGCGCCGCAACCGCGCCCGCGTCTACGCCGCCGTCCGCACCGAGCTGAGCTACCTCGACCAGCACCCGGACGCGCCGGACCGCGCCGAGCGGATCCAGGCCATGATCACCGGCTCGCAGCCGCTGGTCCGGCTGATCGGGCAGCGGATCGGGCGACCGGGCCGCGACCACGCGCCGCTGCTGGAGGTGCTGACCCGCCGGTACTACGGCAACCGCCGGCTCTCCGGCGTCGCCGTGCGCGAAGCCGGCGGGCACCGCTGGCTGACCGCCGAGCTGAACGCCCCCGAAGGCGCGCTGCCGCTGGTCACCACCGCCGTCGACATCGCCGCCCTCCCCGACGCCCTCCGCACGCTCGGCGAGGTGGCCACCGAAGGCGTCGTCGCCGACCTGTACCTGCGCTGGGAAGACCAGCCGGAGGCCGACGCGGCCGCGGAACGGCTCGGCGCGCTGCTCGCCGAGAACCCGCTGCCGGCCGGGGTGCGCCGGGTCGTGGTCACCGTCGCCGGCACCGGCGGCGCGGTGATGCACCACCACTTCACCTTCGAACGCGATGGCAGTGGCTCCACCGCCTTCACCGAGGACAGGCTGATCCGCGGCCTGCACCCGCAGATCGCCCAGCGCCTGCAGCTGCAGCGGCTGCGCGAGTTCGACCTCACCCGGCTGCCCTCGGCGGACGAGGAGATCTACCTGTTCAAGGCCGCGGCGAAGACCAACCCGGCCGACGAGCGGCTGATCGCGATGGGCCAGGTCCGCGACCTGACGCCGCTGCGGGAGGCCGACGGACGGCTGGTCGCGCTGCCGGCGCTCGAGGACGCGGTCACCGCCTGCCTCGACGCGATCCGCAACATCCAGGCGCAGCGGCCGCAGAACAAGCGGTTCGACACGAACCGCATCATGATGTACGTCTGGCCGCCGACCGACCTGACCACCGAGGAACTCAACACGCTGGTCCAGCGCATCCTGCCGACCTCGGTGGGCGCCGGGCTGGAGGAGGTCCAGTTCCTCGCGCGGCGGCGCACGGACGCGGGCAAGCTGACCGAGCTCGCGGTCCGGATCACCCTCGACCCCGGCCACGGCGCGCGGCTGCACGTCGAGCCGCCGTCGACCGAGCCGGTGAAGCCCCTGGACGACTACCGCCTGAAGGTGCTGCGCGCGGCGCGGCGCGGGACTGTCTACCCGTACGAGCTGACCGGCCTGCTCTCCGGCCCGCAGGGCACCTTCACCGAACACGACCTCGACGACGCGGGTGTCCTGGTCCCGGTGGACCGGCCGAAGGGCAAGAACGCCGCGGCGATCATCGCCGGCGTCGTCACGACCCCGACCGAGCGGCACCCCGAGGGCGTCACCCGGGTCGTGCTCCTCGGCGACCCGACGAAGTCGCTCGGCGCCCTCTCGGAACCGGAGTGCTCGCGCGTCATCGCGGCGCTCGACCTGGCCGAGCGGATGCAGGTTCCGCTGGAGTGGTTCGCGCTGTCGTCGGGCGCGCGGATCTCGATGTCTTCGGGCACCGAGAACATGGACTGGGTCGCCGCCGCGCTCAAGCGGATCGTCACGTTCACCCAGGACGGCGGCGAGATCAACATCGTGGTCAACGGCATCAACGTCGGCGCCCAGCCGTACTGGAACGCCGAAGCCACGATGCTCATGCACACCAAGGGCATCCTGGTGATGACGCCGGACTCGGCGATGGTGCTGACCGGCAAGCAAGCGCTCGACTTCTCCGGTGGCGTGTCGGCCGAGGACAACTTCGGCATCGGCGGCTACGACCGCGTGATGGGCCCGAACGGCCAGGCGCAGTACTGGGCGCCGAACCTGCCCGCCGCGCGCGAAGTGCTGATGTCGCACTACGACCACACGTACGTGGTGCCGGGTGAGGCCGGCCCGCGCAAGGTGGGCACGAGCGACCCGGTCGACCGGGACGTCTCGTCGTTCCCGCACGCGATCGTCGGCAGCGACTTCACGACCGTCGGCCAGATCTTCTCCGCCGAGCACAACCCGGACCGCAAGAAGCCGTTCGACATCCGCACGGTGATGCGCGCGCTGTCCGACCAGGACCACCCGGTGCTGGAGCGCTGGGCGGGCATGGCCGACGCGGACACCGCGGCGGTGCAGGACGTGCACATCGGCGGCCGCCCGGTCTGCCTGGTCGGCATCGAGTCGCGTTCGGTGCCCCGCCGCGGCTTCCCGCCCACCGACGGGCCGGACACCTACACCGCGGGCACGCTGTTCCCGCGGTCGTCGAAGAAGACGGCGCGGGCGATCAACGCGGCCTCGGGCAACCGGCCGCTGGTGGTGCTGGCGAACCTGTCGGGCTTCGACGGCTCGCCGGAGTCGCTGCGCAAGCTGCAGCTGGAGTACGGCGCGGAGATCGGCCGGGCGATCGTCAACTTCGAGGGCCCGATCGTGTTCTGCGTGATTTCGCGCTACCACGGCGGCGCGTTCGTGGTGTTCTCCAAGGCGCTCAACCCGAACATGACGGTGCTGGCCTTGGAGGGCTCGTTCGCCTCGGTGCTGGGCGGCGCCCCGGCGGCGGCGGTGGTGTTCGCCGGCGACGTCAACAACCGCACGGCGAACGACCCGCGCGTGACGGAGCTGCAGGCCCAGGTGGCGGCGGCCGGCGGCGCGGCCCGCGCGGCGCTGAGCGCCCAGCTGGCCGAGGTCCAGTCGGCGGTCCGCGCGGAGAAGGTGAGCGAGGTGGCGGCGGAGTTCGACCGCGTGCACAGCATCCAGCGCGCGGTCGAGGTCGGCTCGGTGGACGCGATCATCTCGGCGGCCGAGCTGCGCCCGCGGATCATCGAAGCGATCGAACACGGCCTCAAGCGCTGACCCAGCTCGGCGAAGGGCGGCACTTTCCCTGCGAAAGTGCCGCCCCCCAGCGGCCCGAGGGCGGCACTTTCCTTGCGAAAGTGCCGCCCTCGGCGTTTCCCCGGTTTCGCGACTTTCGGGGGTATGACCCCTTTGCACCGGGCCGACACACTGTGCGTGCCGGTACGGTGACCACGGGTTCCGACCGGACCTCCATCCGTGCGGCGTGAGGAGATCCCCCGATGGCGTCAAGGTCCTTGTCCCGGCTCGCCCTCGCGGCGTCCGGGGTCCTGCTCACCTCCCTGCTCGGCGGCACCGCCACCGCGCAGGCGGCGGACACGCCGGTGTTCTGGCGCGTCCCGGCCACCGCGACCCAGGCGCAGGCGCTGGCCGCCGCCGGTTTCGACGTCGAAGAGGGGGATGCCGGCAGCGTCAACGTCGTCGGCGGCCAGGCCGTCGCCGCGAAGCTGCGGGCGCTCGGCTACCGGCCCTCGTTCTTCGACACCGTCTACAAGGAACTGCCCGCGCGGACCGACAGCCTGGCGGCGGACACCTACTACGGCGGGTACCGGACCGTCACCGCGCACGAGAACCACCTCGCGCAGGTCGCTTCGGCGCACCCCGACCTGGCGACGAAGTACACGATCGGCCAGTCGTGGAAGAAGGCCAAGGGCCAGGGCGGCCACGACATCCAGGCGATCTGCCTGACCAAGAAGCAGACCGGCGACTGCACGCTGTCGACGACGTCGACGAAGCCGAAGTTCTTCCTGATGGCCCAGATCCACGCGCGCGAGCTGTCGACCGGCGAGCTCGCCTGGCGCTGGATCGACTACCTCGCCGACGGGTACGCCACCGACGCCACCGCGAAGTCCATTCTGGACACCACCGAGGTGTGGGTGGTGCCGATCGCCAACCCCGACGGCGTCGACATCGTCGCTTCCGGCGGGAACTCGCCGAAGCTGCAGCGCAAGAACGCGAACAACTCCCGTGGCGGCTGCAGCGGCACGAACATCGGCGTCGACCTCAACCGCAACTCGACGTTCAAGTGGGGCGGCGACTCCAACTCCGCCTGTTCGGAGACCTACCAGGGCGTGAGCGCGGGTTCCGAGCCCGAGGTGCAGGCGCTGGAGAAGCTCGCCCGCGCGATCTACCCGGACCAGCGCGGCACCGGGAACAACGACCCGGCACCCGCGACCGCCAAGGGCACGATGATCACGCTGCACAGCTACGGCAACGACATCATCATCCCGTGGGGCTTCACCCAGGCCACCTCGCCGAACGACGCCCAGTACCGCAGGCTCGGCGCGAAGTACTCCGCGTCCAACGGCTACCTCGTCGGCACCAACGAGGAGACCGTCGGCTACGACACGACCGGCACCACCGACGACTTCACCTACGGCGAGCTGGGCGTCGCCAGCGTGACGTTCGAGGTCGGCGGTTCGAGCGGCTCCTGCGGCGGCTTCCTGCCGCGCTACACCTGCGTGGACAGCACGTTCTGGCCGAAGAACAAGGGCGCGCTGGTCACTGCCGCCAAGGCAGCGGCGGCGCCGTACCAGCAGTGATTCACGGGCGGCAGGCGTAGATGCAGTTCTGCGGGCGCGGGGAGCCGAGCACTTCGACGTGCCGGAACCCCGCGTCCGCGAGCATTTCCGACGCCTTCTCGGTCCCCCACACGGCGCCGAGCGCGGCGCCGCCCTCGGCCAGTGACGTCGTCGTGCAGTACATCAGGCTGATCGAGTAGGTGAGGGCCGCCAGCGGGTTGCCGATGTTCTTCTCCAGGTGGCTGGAGAAGTTGGTGTCCACCATGAAGAACAGGCCGTCCGGGGCGAGCGCGTGGCGGATCCGGCGCAGCACGACGTCCGGGCGGTCCTGGTCGTGGATGGCATCGAACGCGGTGATGACGTCGTAGGGCGGATCGGCGGTCAGCTCGGCGGCGTCCCCGACGGCGAAATCGGCGTTCGGGAGGCGGTGTTCTTTCGCCTGCTCGATGACCCCGGCGTTGATGTCCAGGCCGGCGAAGCGGGAGGCGGGAAACGCCCGGGCGGCGACGGCGATCGCGTTCCCGGTGCCACAGCCGAGGTCGAGCACGCGGGCGCCCGCCGTGAGCCGTTCCGTGAGGCCGGGAACCGCGCCGAAGAAGCCGTCCACGAGGTGCTCGCGGTAGATGTGCTTCCAGCTGTCGCCGGTTTTGGCGCCGAGGGTTTCGAGGTGGGGCCCGTAGGCCGCCCTCGGGACACCGCCGCCTTCGGCGAACGCCCGTTCCAGATCCGGGAGGATGCCGGTGAACGCCGACAGGGTCAGCAGTGCCGGCATCAGGTTCGACGCGGTCTCGCCGAGCAGGAACTTGGCGTGCTCCGGCGGGAGGGTGTACTCCCGGCCGTCGTAGGTGAAGATCCCGCCGGTGACCATGGCACCGAGCCACTCGCGGACGTAGCGTTCCTGCAGCCCGGCGCGCTCGGCGAGCCCGGCACTGGTGGCGGGCCCCCGCGCGGCGGCGGCGAGAAGGCCGGTCCGGTGGCCGACGCCGATGAGCATGGTGAGGGCGCTGCCGGTCATGGTCGCGGTCAGGTGCGCGGCGAAGTCCTGCTCCTCCATGGGGTGGAGCCTACCCGCCGGCGGGATCGTCCGATGTGGACGATCCGGCCGGCGGGGTGGGCCGGTGACCGGCCTGGGGCGAGCCGTTTGCCCGGCCGGAGCAGCACGGTGGCGGGCCGAGGCACAGCGGGCGTCAAGCACCCTGCCCCGCCGGGCCCGCGGCCCGCCGATCACCCCGTCCGCGGCCAACGGGATCACCTCGCGGCACCGTCAGGCGTCCTCGTCCTCCAGGCCCGCGTCGGCCAGTACCGCGTACACCCGGCGCCGCGCGTCCGCGAGGATCTTCTTCACCTCCGCGACCTGGGCTTCGTTCCCGCTGTACCCCACCTGGGCAGCCGCGCCGGACAGTTCGCCCAATGCGTGCCACAGCGCCGCGAACCGGTCGGCGCCCGGTTCCTCCTCCGGCTCCTCCCACAGCGCCGCGAACTCCTCCTCGCGGCCCGCCACGTGCTCGCGCCCGGCGTCGGTCAGCTCCGCCACCCGGCGACCGGCCGTCTCGACCGTGTGGACCAGACCCTCGTCCTCCAGCTGCTGCAGGATCGGGTACACCGATCCCGGGCTGGGCCGCCAGCGGTCGTGCGTGCGGCGCCGGATCTCCTGCATCAGCTGGTAGCCGTGCCTCGGCTCCTCGGCCAGCAGCGCCAGCACGGCCGGCCGCACCGGGCGGGCCGGCGGGCGGCCGCCGCCGCGGAACTCGCGGACCCGCTGGAACGGCCCGGCCCCGCCGCCCCAGCCGCCCGGCCCACCGAACGAGCCCGGGCCGCCCGGGAAGCCCGGGAATCCGGGGAAGCCCGGCCCGCCCGGGGGCTGGGGTGGGTGCGGTGGCGGCGGCGGGAACCCGCGGGCCAGCTCCGGGCCACTGTCCCAGTCCTCCTGCCCCGGCACCGCGTGCCCCGGCTCCGCGTGCCCCGGCTCCGGGTGGCCCGGCCCCGGGTGGCCGTGCCCGAACTCACCGTGCCCGAACCCGGTGTGCCCAAGACCAGCGTGCTCACCCCCAGCGTGCTCGGCCGGCCCGGGACGTGGGTGCCCGAACCCAGCGTGCCTCGGGTCCCCGGCATGCCGCAGGTCCCCGTGGTGCCCCAGGTGGTGCTGCTCGAAGTGCCCCCCGAACCCGGCGAAGATCCGTCCCGCGCCCATCTCCATCATGAACCCTCCAAGTCGTATCGGCGACATTCACACGATATATCGCCGCTCGATCGACGGCAAGGATGTCAGCCGAAGCATTACCCGGCGTCCCGGCCAGGGTCCGGTTCACCCGGCTCCGGCGCGACGTCACGATCGTTCCGCTGGAGGCGCGCCTGACCAGCCCGGAGGCGGCCGGCCTCAGGCTTTCGGCACGCTGGGACCGGACTTCACCGCCAGCGTCAGCAGTTCCGCCGCCGGGCCGGTCAGGCGGCGGCCCGCCGGCCACACCGCGCGCAACACCCGGCCCAGCTCCATGTCCGCCACCGGTACCGGCACCAGCCGGCGGCCCGCCACTTCGCGCACCATGTCGAGGTCGCTGATGACGGCCGGCCCGGCTCCGGCGATCACCGCGTTGCGCACCGCCGAAGCCGAACCCAGCTCCAGCAGCGGTTGCACCGCCCCCACCCCCGCCCGGCGCAGCGCCGCCTCGACCGTCTCGCGCGTTCCCGAGCCCGGCTCCCGCACCACCAGCGGTGTCGCGGCCAGCTCCTCGGCCCGCAGCGGACGGCGGCGCCGCGCCCAGGCGTGCCCGGCCGGGACCACCACGACGAGCCGGTCCGCCGCGACGCGGCGCGTGGCCAGGCCCGGCCACGGCCCCGGCGACTCGACGAACCCCAGGTCCACCCGGCCGCGGGCGACCAGGTCGGCGACCTGCTCGGAGTTCACCACCTCGAGCCCGACGTAGGTGTCCGGCCCGCTCCGCTTGACCTCACCGATCCAGGCCGGCACGAAGTGCTCGGCGAGCGTCATGCTCGCCGCGACGCGCAACTGCGCGCCACGCTGGGTGCGCAGGGCTTCCGCGCCGGTGCGCAGTCCGTCCACTTCGGCCAGCACGCGGTGGGCCCAGCCCGCGATCACCCGGCCGTCCGGGGTCAGCGCCGAGCCGCGCCGGGTCCGGTCCACCAGGGACAGTCCCAGCTGGCGTTCCAAAGTGGACAGCCGCTTGCTCGCCGACGGCTGGGCGATGCCGAGGGCGCCGGCCGCCTGGCCGATGCTGCCGAGGTCGTCGACGAGCACCAGCAGGCGCAGCGAGTCCAGATCCGGTCCGGTCATAGCTTCAGTCTATGACCTCGGCGCGAACCGCCGGCTACCGCGCACGCCCGCGGGCGACGACGCTGACGGCATGGCACTGACGACGGCGAAGACCTCCGGCCTCGCGATCACCGGGTCCGGCGTCGCCGCGGCCTACGCCCTCAGCTCGGCCTGGCCGGTGGTGGGCGCGCTCACCGTCGCGGTGGTGCTGGGCGTCACGGTCGGGAGCACGCCCGTCCTGGCCGACGAGCAGCGCCAGGCCGTCGGCCGCCTGACGAAACGCCTGCTGCGCGCGGGCGTCGTCCTGCTCGGGCTCCAGCTCGCCGTCCCCACCGTGCTGGCGCTGGGCCCCGGCACACTGGCCGCGGTCGTGCTGACGGTCGCCGTCACCTTCCTCGGCACGCTCGGCCTGGCCCGGCTGGTCCGGGTGCCGCGCAGTCTCGCCCTGCTGGTCGCCACCGGCTTCTCGATCTGCGGCGCGTCGGCGATCGCCGCGGTGGAAGGCGTGATCGAGCGCGACGACGAAGACGTCGCCACCGCTGTCGCGCTCGTCACCTGCTACGGCAGCTTCGCCTTGGCCGTTCTGCCCCTGCTGGCTCGCGCTCTCGGCCTGGACGCGACCCGGACCGGCAGCTGGGCCGGGATCTCGGTGCACGAGGTCGCCCAGGTGGTCGCGGCGGCCGGACCGGCGGGCGCGGCCGCGGTCGGGGT
Organism: Amycolatopsis sp. DG1A-15b; assembly: GCF_030285645.1. GTDB lineage: Bacteria > Actinomycetota > Actinomycetes > Mycobacteriales > Pseudonocardiaceae > Amycolatopsis. The sequence goes on along the minus strand of NZ_CP127296.1, from coordinate 2,217,944 downwards.
CGCCGTCGTGGTGAAGCTCAGCCGCGTCGTCCTGCTCGCCCCGGTGGTCGCGCTCGTCGGCGCCACCGAACGCGGCCGCCGCGACGGGCACACTCCGCTGGTGCCCCTGTTCGTCCTGGGCTTCCTCGCGATGGTGGCGCTCCGGAGCACCGGCCTGGTCCCGGCGTTCGTGCTGGACGTCGCGAAGACGGCGTCGACGCTCCTGCTCGCGGGCGCACTGTTCGGCCTCGGCTGCGCCGTCCGGCTCGGCGCGTTGCTGCGCGGCGGCGGACGAGCCCTGCTCCTGGGGCTCCTCGCCACGCTTTTGGTGCTGGCGACCGGATTCGGCGCCCTGGCCGCGTTCACCTGAAGTTCGCCTTCCCGACACGTATAGTTCGTTATACGCGAGGTTGTACGGGTCTTGTACGGATTGCGCCGAAGCTGCTGCCGAGACGTGAAACGAATCCGTAGGGAGCTCGAACCGTGAAGATCACCCGAATCGCCCAGGGCTTGCTGGCCGGGCTCCTGGGGTGCGCCGCCGTCGCCGTCCCGGCCGCTGTCGGCGCCGCGACCGCCCAGGCCGACGTGGCCAGCTCGGTGGTGTTCGCCAGGAACACCGACGACCATGACTGCTATCGCATCCCCACCATCGTCAAGGCGAACAACGGCGACCTGCTCGCCTTCGCCGAGGGCCGCAACGGCGGCGCCAGCTGGTGCAACGACCTCGGCAAGATCGACCTCGTGATGAAGCGCTCCACCGACGGCGGCAAGTCCTGGGGAGAGCTGAAGACCGTCATCACCGCATTCGGCGACGTGAAGGGCAACCCCGCCCCGATCGTCATCCCGGGCAGCAACCGGATCGTGCTGCTGTCGACCATGCAGTGCTTCACCAGTCCCGACTGCAACCGTGTCCCGCGCGTGTCCATCAGCGACGACAACGGGAAGACGTGGGGCGCGCCGAAGACGCTGACCACGGAACTCGGCTTCTCGACCGCGCCGGACTGGCTGGCCACCGGGCCGTCCCACGGGATCGTGCTGACGCGTGGCGAGCACGCGGGCCGGCTCGTCGCCGGGATGAGCTACTCGAACATCGGCGCTCTGATCTACAGCGACGACAAGGGCAGCACCTGGCACCTCGGCGCCGAGGGCAAGCCGACGTCGAGCGCGATGAACCCGCAGGAGATCAGTGTCACCGAGCTCAACGACGGCCGGGTCTACGCCGCCGCCCGCAACCAGGCGAACGACGGCAACAAGTGCCTGGCCGACGGAACGCGCAACCGGGCGTTCGCGATCAGCTCGGACGGCGCCGAGACCTTCAGCCAGAACTTCACCTTCGCCACCGACCTCGTCACCTCGGTCGTCGAGGGGTCGACGGGCCGCATGAGCGCCACCGACACCGGCGGCAAGTACAACCGTCTCCTGTTCGCCGCGCCGTCCCTCTGCGGCGCACGCAAGGAACTCCGGATCCACTCGTCGTTCGACGAGGGCGCCAACTGGACCGGCACCGCCGGCAGCTTGCTCGTGTGGGGCCAGGACGCGGCGTACTCCGACATGGTGCCGCTGTCCGAGTCGTCGGCCGGAGTGATCTTCGAAGCAGGAACGGGGGGTGAATACCGCAACTCGATCCGCTACGCCACGATCACCGATACCGCACTCGGCGCCCCGGCCTGCGGCGGCGGTTACGGCGTGCTGGAATCGAAGCCGCTCGGCACGGCGGGCACGGTTTACCTGTCGTACAACGCCGCCAACGGCAAGAACTGCGTCAGCACGATGAAGAGCGCGTCCACCGGGACGGCCACGGCGACCTCGGCCTACCTGGAGGTCGAGGGCTCGGCACGGGTCACCGACTCCGGCTCGTTCTCCTACTTCGCCGGCCCGGTCTCGGCGGCCGCGGCGGACAAGTGCGTGAAGTGGGGCGGCTCGGCCGGCGGCCAGGCCTACGACAGCCAGTTCGTGCACTGCAGCTGAACCGAGGTGGGACCCGCCCCCTGGCCGGGTCCCACCTTCCCGCGCCGTCCGGGCCGCACGGGTCGTTCAGAAGCCGGTGCAGCCGGCGACGGCCCCGGGTCCGGCCGCGGTCGCGGTCTTCGCCTCCTTGCCGTCGACGATCACCTTGCAGGTCACGGAGCCGCCGTCGGGCCCGGCGGTCGCGGTGAACTGGGCCCCCGCGAGGAACCCGGTGGCTTCTACGGTCTTCGTCCACGGCACCGCGGCCGACGTCTCGGTGTTGACCAGGATCGTGTTCCGGTCGAAGGTGCTGTAGTCGATGTCGACGGCCTTCGCGTCCCCGCTCACCTCGTAGACGATGGTGTGGTGCTGGGTGGCCTGGTCGTTGACGTCGCTGACCGCCTTGCCGATCACCACCACCCACAGGATGCTGACGACCAGCCCGAGCAGCGACACGACGACGCCGGCGATCGAAAGGCCCTTGTTGGTGGCCTTCTTGGCGCGCACTCTGGCCACGCCCACCGCCGACAGGATCAGGCCGAGCACCGACAGGGGCCAGGCGACCACGCCGACGAGCGGGATCGGCGCGATCACCAGCCCGATCAGGCCGAGGACGAATCCGGCCGTGCCCAGGCCGTTGCGCGGCGGCGTCGCCGGCGGGGCCGGGTGCTGCTGGATCGGGGTGTAGTCGGTCATCGGGGTTCCTTTCACCACTGCTTGACGGCGAGCAGGAAACCAGCGCCGCGGGGCGTCCCGCGTCATCCGCAGGCCTCGACCCGTTACGACTAAAGTCGTCACCGGCAGCCGGGCGGACAAGCGGAAGGGCTGATGGTCCGGCGGGGGGCGCCTCGTAGGCTTTCCTCATGGGACGGTCCGTGCTTCGGGTGGTGTGCACCGTGCTCGCGGTCGCGGCAGGCGTGCTGACGAGCACCGTCAACTTCGCGCTGGAAAGCTCGCTGCCGGACGACCCGGACGCGTTGCCCACGGCGCTGGGGATGCTCGGCTGGCTCGCCGGGATCGGCGCGGCGGTCATGCTGGTCTGGCGGCACCGCTGGCCGCTGCTCGTCACCGGCATCGCGGTGGTGCCGCCGCTGCTGCTGGCCGGCGACTCGATGGCGGCGCTGATCGCCCTCGCCGCGCTCACCACCCGGTACGTGGGCTGGTGGCGGTGGAGCGCGGCGACGCTGGTGTTCGCGGCGACCGGGCTGGCGGTCTGGCGTGACGCGAGCCGGGTCGTGGAGTCGTCGCTGGCCGAGGCCTGGATGTCGACCGGCACGACCGCCGCCAAGCTCACCGGGGTGGTGCTGACGGCGGTGGTGTACACCGCGGTGCCCCTCACCCTCGGGATCGTCCGGCACAGCCTCGCCGAGACGCGCCGCCGGATCGCCGAGCAGGAGGCGCTGCGCGAGCAGATGGCCCGCAAGGAGGAGCAGGCGCGGATCGCCCGCGAGATGCACGACGTCCTCGGGCACCGGCTGTCCCTGCTTTCGTTGCAGGCGGGCGCGTTGGAGGTCACCGCCGCCACGACGCCGGACGCCGTCGCGGCGGCCAAGACCGTGCGGACCACCGCCCGGCAGTCGCTCGACGACCTGCGTCAGGTGATCGGCGTGCTGCGCGGCCCCGGCTTCGCCGACCGGGCACCCGGCGGGCCGGCGGAGGCTCCCCCGCCGACGCTGGCCGACATCCCCGACCTGGTCGCCGGCGCCCGGCAAGCGGGCCTGACCGTCAACGTGACGATCCTGCTCGACCAGGTGTCGGCGGCTCCGGTCCCGCTCGCCACCGCGGCGTACCGGATCCTCCAGGAGGCCCTGACCAACGTGCTGCGGCACGCACCGGGGGTGCCGGCGGAGGTGCTGGTGCGCGGCGGCCCGGGCGCCGGGTTGTCCCTGGAGGTCGTCAACCCGCTGCCGCCGCACCCGGTGCCATCACCCGGGTCGGGCACCGGGCTCACCGGCGTCAACGAGCGGATTTCCCTGCTGGGCGGCACCCTCACGGCGGGCCCGGTCGACGAGCGGACGTTCGCACTGCGGGCCTGGCTGCCGTGGGCGGTACCGGCGCCCTAGCATGAGCGGGTGAGCGTGCGCGTACTGCTCGTCGACGACGACCCGCTGGTCCGCACCGGACTGTCCATGATCCTGGGCAGCGCGCCCGATCTGACGGTGGTGGCCGAGGCGGGCGACGGCGACGAAGCGGTCCAGCAGGTCGCCCGGCACGCGCCGGACGTGGTCATCATGGACATCCGCATGCGCCGCATGAACGGCCTGGTCGCCACGGCGGCCGTGCTGGCCCGGCCCCGCCCGCCGAAGGTGCTGATCCTGACGACGTTCGACCTGGACGAGTACGTGTTCGAGGCATTGGCGGCCGGAGCGAGCGGCTTCCTGCTGAAGGAGGGCTCGCCCCAGGAGATCATCGAGGGCGTCCGGGTGGTGGCGAACGGCGACGCGATGTTGTCCCCACGGACGACGAAGCAGCTGATCGGCCAGTTCGTGGCGGCGCGGGCCAACCCGCGGCGGAGCCGGGCCCAGGCGAAGCTGGAACTGCTGAGCGACCGGGAGCGCCAGATCGTGACGGCGGTGGCGCAGGGCAAGCCGAACGCGGAGATCGCCGGGGAGCTGTTTCTGAGCGAGGCCACGGTGAAGACGCACATCACGCGGACGTTCGCGAAGCTGGATGTTTCGAACCGGGTGCAGTTGACGATCTTCGCTTATGAAGCGGCACTCGTGACGCCGTGAGTTCCCGTCACTTCGAACCCGCCGGCGCGGTCGCCACCGCGGACTCGCCGAACATGATGCCCTTCGCCTCCTTCCCGATCGCCGTCAGCACCGCCACCGCGATCAACCCCGGCACCACCGTCCACACCAGAGCCGACGTGTACCCGTGGGACTCCGCGATCGCCTGCTGGATCGGCAGGTTCAACGCCGCCAGCAGATTCCCCAGCTGGTACGTCACCCCGGGGTAGAAGCCGCGGATCGCGTCCGGGGACATCTCCGTCAGGTGCGCCGGGATCACTCCCCACGCTCCCTGGACCATGATCTGCATCAGGAACGACCCCAGCGCCAGCATCCCCGCGCCGTGGTCGACCGCGAAGATCGGGATCACCGGCAGCCCCAGCACCGCCGCCGCCACGATGGTGCGGCGGCGGCCCAGCTTCTCCGACAGCGTCCCGAACGTCAGGCCGCCGATGATGGCTCCGATGTTGTACAGCACCGCTATCCACGTGCTCGTCGCCGCGCTCAGGCCGGCGCCGCCGTTGTCGTGGGCCTTCAAGAAGCTCGGGTAGACGTCCTGGGTTCCGTGGCTCATCCAGTTGAACGCCGTCATCAGCAGGATCAGGTAGCCGAAGCGGCGGATCACCTTCGGGTTCAGCAGGATGTCCTTCACCGACGTCCGGGTCACCTTCAGCTTCTCGCGCGCGGTCTCCCACACCTCCGACTCGCGGACGCGCGCGCGGATCAGCAGGCTGATCAGCGCCGGGAAGATGCTCAGCACGAAGATCCAGCGCCACGGCAGCTCCAGCGCCGAATGGAACAGCAGGTACGCCAGCGCCGCCAGCAGGTAGCCGATCGAATAGCCGACCTGCAGCAGACCCGAAAAGAACCCGCGGCGCGCCACCGGGATCTTCTCCATCGCCAGCGCCGCGCCGAGGCCCCACTCGCCGCCCATGCCGATGCCGTAGACGAACCGCAGCACCAGCAGCACCGTGTAGTTCGGGGCGAACGCGCACAGCAGGCCGGCTGCCGAGTAAAGCACGACGTCGGCCATCAGCGGGATCCGGCGGCCCACCCGGTCGGCCCACAGGCCGAACAGGAGCGCGCCGACCGGGCGCATCACCAAGGTCGCCGTCGTGATGAACGCCAGCTGCGTGGCCGTCGCTCCGAACGAGGCGTCCTTCGCGATGTCCGCCAGGACGAAGACGACGAGGAAGTAGTCGAACGAGTCCATGCTCCAGCCGAGCAGCGCCGCGAGGAACGCGTTGCGCTGGTCCGAGGTAAGCGCTTTCTTGGCCGGTCGATCCGTCACGTTCGCCCCGTTCCGTCGGTTTCCCACCGGAAGACCTCAGGACGGGTGTAGCACCCACCACGCCGGGTGGGCAAGGGGATCAGTGCGCGACGCGGATGCGGACCCGGCGGCCGACGTCCCGGGCCCACGCCTTGATCCGGTCCCAGTCGCGGAAGTCGCCGGCACGCCGGCCGGACGCCAGCAGTTTGGGGATCAGGCCGTGCACGGTCGCCGGGTCCAGCCGGCCGCCGAAGGTGGCCGTGCGCTCCGCGTCGATGCGCGCGGCCAGCAGCGCCACGTTCGCCGGCAGGCTGACCTGGTGCGTGGCCGCGCCGGGGCCGCACGGTCCGCTGTGGAACAACCACACCGGACGCTCGGCGAGCGCCCGCGCGTTGCGTTCCAGCAGCCGCACGGCCTCCGGCCGCCACCGGTGGTAGTACAGGGCACTGCCGACGACGACCGCGGCGTAGTGCTCGACGCCGGCCACGTCGGCGGCGTCGCGCACGTCGACGGTCAAGCCCGCTTCACCGAGCTCGGCGGCGATGACCTCGGCGATCTGCCGGGTTCCGCCGTGACGCCCGGCGTAGGCGACGAGGACTGCGGTCATGCGCCCCATTGTCGGCCCTCGCGGACCGGACTGCCCCGCGGGCGACACACGATCCGCCGAACGGGCGCTCGCACGCTACTCTCCGCAGCCCTCACCGCGGCGGCAGGAACGCCGGTCGCTCCGTCGGGTCCGGTTCGTCGTAGTAGCGGTGGAAAACCGCGGTTTGCCCACCGGACAACGGCGGCACGATCCAGCTCCACTCGGCGGGGCACCGGCGCCCGGCCCGCTCTTCGCGTTCCAGGTGGGACAGGAACCGGTGCGATTCGGTGTGGTGGTCGGCCATCGTGACGCCGGCGGCGTCGAAGGAATGCTGCACCGCCAGCGTCAGCTCCACCAGCGCCCGGTCGCGCCACAGCGTGCGCTCGGACGCGGTGTCCAGGCCCATCAGCTCGGCGACGACCGGCAGCAGGTCGTAGCGCTGCTCGTCGGCGAGGTTCCGGGCGCCGACCTCGGTGCCGAGGTACCAGCCGTTGAACGGCGCGGCCGGGTAGGTGACGCCACCGATCTCCAGCGGCATGTTGCTGATCGCGGGCACGGCGTGCCAGCGCAGCCCCAGCCCGGCGAACCAGCGGTGGTCGGGGTGGGTCAGCGGGACCTCCAGGACGGCGTCCGGCGGCAGGGTGAACAGCCGCGGCTCGCCGGGCGCGGCCTCGATCAGCAGGGGCAGGACGTCGAAGGAGCCTCTTCGCTCCGGTGGCCGCCAGCCGAGTCTTCGCACCTGCTCGGTGAATTCGGCGTAGCGCGGGTCGCCGAGGACCGAGCCGTCTTCGAAGCGGTATCCGGCGTAGCGGATGAGCTGCTCGTTGTGGATGCGCGGGCCCGGCGCGTCCGGCGTGTCCGGCGCGAAGACGGTGATCGTCGGCCGGATCCTGCCGTCCCGGGTGGCCTGGCGGAGGTGGGCGACGCACTCGCCGGCGATCGCGGCGGGGTCGGTGGCCCGGCGCCGGTCCCGGATGCGCAGGCTGCGCCAGTACAGCCGGCCGATGCAGCGCGCCGAGTTGCGCCACGCGACGCGCGCGCCGTACGCCAGCTCGGCCGGGGTGTGCCGGTAGGTGCCGGTTTCCTGGATTTCCGCGCGAACCGCGGCCAGCCGGGTCTCGAACCGCTCACCCTCGTCCGCGGCACCTTCGGCGAACATCCGGTCCAGGAATTCCTCCGCTTCCGCGGAATTGACACTCTGCTCCTGCGAGACGCGCTGTGGGTAAAGCGGCAGTGAGGGCGTCACCCGCTCGGGCGTAACGGTCACCTCGGTTCCCCACTCTCCGAAATCGCGATCTGCAGCCCGACGAAAAAGTTCACCGTTCCTCCGAGAGTCGCCGACGACACTGCCGGCCGGAAGTCCCCACCGCCCTGGGAACCCGGTCAGGCGGGGGAGGATACCCCACGTTCCGCGAGGCGGGCTCCGCCACTCGGGAACAACGTCGCGCGATCACGGAAATACCAGCGAACACCGGTCCGTTCCGGAAAAAATGACTGCTACCAAGCGTTATTCGGACATGGCACAGCGCATTTTCCGTCAATCGATCACTCCGGGCGGCAAAATTCACGTGATCCTTTCCCGCACAGCCGCCTGCGTCTTTTCGTGGGCATTCGCCGAACGGCCTTCTCCGGTGGCGGTCACCCGTGTATGAGCGGCCCGGGCCCCGGCGTTAGAGTCGCGGTGTTCGGCAGAGGAAGGATGTTTCGTGACGACCAGGCGCATCCCCGTGGTCCTCGTCGCCGGGTTCCTCGGCGCGGGCAAGACGACGCTGCTCAACCACCTGCTCGCCAACCGCGAAGGCGCCCGGGTCGGTGTCGTGGTCAACGACTTCGGCCGGGTGAACGTCGACGCACTTGCCGTCGCGGGCCAGGTCGACACGATGGTCTCCCTCGGCAACGGCTGCCTGTGCTGCGCGGTCGACGCGAGCGGCTTGGACGCGATGCTCGCGAAGCTGTCGAGCGCCGAAGCGGGCATCGACGTCATCGTCGTCGAAGCCAGCGGCATCGCCGAACCCCGCGACCTCATCCGGTTGATGATCGCCAGCGAAAACCCGGACATCCGCTACGGCGGGCTGGCCGAGGTCGTCGACGCCGCCGAGTTCGAGGCGGCCCGCGAGCGCCACCCCGAACTGGCCGACCACCTGCGGCTGGCCGACCTCGTGGTGCTCAACAAGGCCGACCGGGTGCCCGCCGAGGCGCTCGCGAAGCTCACCTCGACCGTCGAAGAGCTGGCGCCGGGCCGCCCGCTGCTCGTCACCGAGCACGGCCGGGTCGACCCGCGGCTGTTCTTCGACCCGGAACCCCGCGGCGAGCGGGCCGGCCAGCTGTCGTTCGACGACCTGCGCGAGGACGACCACGACCACGCGCAGCACCTGCACGCCGAGTACCAGACGGTCACGTTCACCGCCGAAACGCCGCTCGCGCCGCGCGCCTTCGTCGAGTTCCTGGAGCGGCGGCCGGCCGGGCTCTACCGGATGAAGGGCCAGGCCGATTTCGGCCCCATCGGCCAGAAATCGCGCTTCCGCCTGCACACCGTCGGCGGCTTCGTGCAGCTGGAACGGTCCGCCTGGCCGCCGGGCGAGCCGCGGCGGACCGAGCTGGTGCTGATCGGCGCCGGCATCGACACCGGCGCCGTTCTCGCCGACCTGGACCGCTGCCTGGCCGAGGATCCGGACACCGTGGACGAGCGCGGCCTGCTGCACGTCCTGCGCTACCTGCCCGACGAGGCCTGACCCACCGCCACGCCGAAGAGCGGCAAATGCCCTCGGATCCCGGTCGCCCCGACGGACACTGACGGCCATGACGACCACCGCGGTGAGCGCACCACGCTGGTACCTGGTCGGCGTGCTGCCCGAAGACGTCCCCCTGGCCCACCTGATGACCCGCTCCGGCGACCTCCGCTACCGGCGCTCGGCCTGCGGGGAGCGGGAGTCCCGCAGCTGGAAGCCCGTGGACCTGACCACTTCCGAGCTCGCGCCGTGCCCGGCGTGCGTCGCGACGCTGTCCGGCGTCGGCGAGGACCGGAGCCAGCTCACCCTCGACTTGGGGGTCTAGGCGGTCAACGCCCGTGCGAGCCGCTTCGCGGTCTCGAACGGCTGCGGGCCCTCGGCGACCACCGACGTGACCGCGGCCCCCTCCAGCAGGAGCATCAGCTCGTCGGCCAGGCCGTCGGCGCGCTCCGGGTCGGCGCGCCGGAGCTGCGCCCGCAGGTAGCCGTGCAACGCGGTCTTGTGGTGGCGGACCACTTCGCGGACCGGGTCGGCGGGGTCGGGGAACTCCGAAGTCGCGTTCAGGAAGGCGCAGCCGCGGTAGCCGTCGCGCGCCAACCAGGCCTCGTAGGCGCCGAACACCGCCAGCACCCGCTCCCGCGGATCGGCGTGCGCGGCGGTGATCCGGTCGACCTCTTCCTGCCACCGCCGGTCACGCTCCCGCAGGTAGGCGACGACGAGTCCGCTCTTGGAGCCGAAGTTGCCGTAGAGGGCCGCCTTCGTCACCCCGGCTTCGGCCGCCACCGTGTCGACCCCGACGGCGTGGATGCCGTCGCGGTAGAACAGCGTCGACGCGGCCTTGAGCACCTTCGCGCCCGCATCACCGGGACGGGTCCGTGCCACCGCAGTCCTCCGAACAGATCGGTATCGGTCTTTACCTGCGGTGATCCTACCATCACTTGACACCAGACAGACCTGTCTGTTTGGTGGATGGAGTGGGGACGCAGACGAAGACGGACAGCTGGGGGGCCACGGCCGCGCTCGGGGCGGTCGTGATCGCCCTCTGCTACGGCTTCGCGCGCTACGCGTTCGGGCCGTTCGTGCCGCGGTTCAGCGAGACGTTCGGGCTCACGACGGTCGGCGTCGGCGTGCTCGGCGGCCTGTCCACCGCGGGGTACGGCCTCGGGTTGCTGCTCGCCCCGGGAACGTCCGCGCGGTCGGCGCGCGGCACCGTGCTGCTGGCCGCGGCGGCGGCGACGCTCGGGCTCGGCCTCATGGCCTTCGCGCCGCACGTCGCGGTGTTCGGCGCCGGGATCGCCGTCGCGGGGGCCGGCGCGGGCCTCGTCTCGCCGGGTGTCGCCCAGCTGATCGGCGAAACGGCCGGGGCACGCACCCGCGACCGGGCGCAGACCTGGGCCAACACCGGAACCGGTCTGGGTCTGGCCGCGTCGGCGTTCACTCCCCTGCTCGCGTTCGGCTGGCCGGTGATCTGGTCGGCGTTCGCCGCCCTCGGCGTGGCCGTGACGCTGATCGCGTGGCGGACGTTGCCGCGGTCACCCGGGCCCGCCGACGCCCCGGTGACCGGTCCCGTCGACGGCGTGGTCCCGCTCGTGGTCAACTCCGTCCTCATCGGCGTGACGAGCGCGCCGTACTGGACGTTTTCCAGCTCCCGGCTCGCCGACGCCGGGCTGAGCCCGGTGGCCGCGACCTGGTGCTGGGCCGCGATCGGCGTGGCCGGGCTGCTGGGCGGCCTGGCGGGCCGGGCCGCCGGGCGCGTGGGCCTGCGAACGGTCAACCTCGTGACGTGGACACTGGCGGCGACGGGCATCGCGCTCCTCGCGCTGCCGGACCCGGGCGTGCCCGTCGCCCTGCTTTCCGGCGCGCTGTTCGGCAGCACCTACATGGCGCTGACCGGGCTGTGCATCCTCTGGGCGGCCCGCCTGTTCCCGGCGCGGGCCGCCCGGGGCATCACGTGGTCGTTCGCCGGGCTCGGCGTCGGCCAGACCGTCGCCTCACCGCTGGCCGGCGCGGCGGCCGCGGGCCTCGGGTCCGCGGCGGTGTTCGGGCTGACCGCCCTGGTGGCGCTCACCGCGTGGAGCCAGCTCCACCGGCGCCTCGGGCCGCCCTGATCACGCCTTCTTCGCGCGGCTCGGCGCCACCCGCGGTGGCTCGTTGGGCATCTTCGGGTACACCGGCGGCCACGGCGCGTCCATCAGCCCGTCCGCCATGTCGCGTTCGGACATCGCCAGCAGCGGCTCGATCGACTGCGGCCGCTCCCCCGCGCCGGCCCACGGATCGCCGCGCTCGGCCACGCGCGCGGGCACCGTGCTCAGCGTCAGCGCGCCGGGTTCGACGGTGTCCAGCTCGTCCCAGCCGATCGGGGTGGACACCTGGCCGCCGACCCGCGGCCGCACGCACCAGGTGCCGAACACGGTCTTGTGCGGGGCGTTCTGGTTGAAGTCGACGAACACGCGCGTGCCGCGTTCTTCCTTCCACCACTGCGCGGTGATCTTCTCCGGGTGCCGGCGTTCGAGAGCCCGCGCCAGCGCGACCGCGGCCGCCCGCACCTGGAAGCCGTCCCAGCGCGGCTCGAGCATCACGTACAGGTGCAGCCCGCGCGAACCCGACGTCTTCAGGTGGCCCTCGATGCCGTGCTCGGCCAGGAACTCCCGGGTCAGCACCGCGGCTTCGCGCAGCTCGTCGAAGCCGATGCCGGGCGACGGATCGAGGTCGACGCGCAGTTCGTCGGTGACCTCGGGCGTGTCGGCGAGGTAGGGCCAGACGTGGAAGCCGAGGCAGCCGAGGTTTACCGCCCAGAGGATGTGGGCGAGGTCCTTGGCCACCAGCGCGTCACTGGTCGTGCCGTTCGGCGTCGAGACGACCGTGGTGGTCAGCCACGGCGGCGCGCCCTGGGGGACGCGCTTCTGGAACCAGTTCTTGCCGCCGGCGCCGTCCGGGTAGCGCTCCAGCAGCAGCGGACGCCCGCCGAGCCGGGCCAGCAGCGGCCCGGACACCGCCCGGTAGTACTCGACGAGGTCGAGCTTCGTCTCGCCGCGTTCCGGGAAGTAGACCTTGTCCGGGCTGCTGATCTTGACCTCGACGCCGTCGACGTCCAGCAGGACCGCCGCGCTCATCGCGCCTCCCCGAACAGCTTCGCGAGCTCGGCGGGTGGTGCCTCGTCGAGCTGGGCGTACGTGCAGGACTCCGGCGTGCGGTCAGGCCGGAAGCGGACCAGCCGCCCGCCGTGGCGGAACCGGCCGCCCTGCAGGTGCTCGTAGCGGACCTCCGCCACCCACTCCGGGCGCAGCGGCTCCCACGAGAGGTCCTTCTGCGGGGCCCACCGGCTGTTCGCGCCGGGTTGCCGCCCCGGCTCGGGCTCATATTCGGCCCAGGACCGCCACGGGTGGTTCTCGAGCGCGTTTTCGCGCAGCGGCGCCAGCTCCTCGACCAGCTCGGCCCGCCGGGCCTTGGTGAAACTGCTGGCCACCCCGACGTGGTGGAGGACGCCCTCGTCGTCGAACAGCCCGAGCAGCAGCGAGCCGACGCCGACGCCGTCCTTGTGCCAGCGGAAGCCGGTGACGACGCAGTCGGCCGTGCGCTCGTGCTTGACCTTCAGCATGACGCGCTTGTCCTGCTCGTACGGCAGGTCGCCGGGCTTGGCCATGACGCCGTCGAAGCCCGCGCCCTCGAACCGGGTGAACCAGTCCTCCGCCTGCGCCGGATCGTCGCTCAGCGGGGTCAGGTGGACGCGCTGCAGCCCTTCGGCGTTCGTGGCGAGCACGCTTTCGAGCTGCTTGCGCCGCTCGCGGAACGGCTGCTCGGTGAGGTCGTTGTCGCCCAGGGCGAGCAGGTCGAAGGCGATGAAGCTGGCCGGCGTCTCCTCGGCGAGCTTGCGCACGCGCGAAGCCGCCGGGTGCAGCCGCAGCTGCAGCACCTCGAAGTCGAGCCCGGCCGGCGTGACCAGCACGATCTCGCCGTCCACGACGCAGCGGGGCGGCAGCGCGGCGGCCAGCAGCTCCACCAGCTCCGGGAAGTAGCGGGTGAGCGGGCGGTCGTTGCGGGAGCCGAGCTCGATCTCGTCGCCGTCGCGGAACACGACGCAGCGGAAGCCGTCCCACTTGGGCTCGTACAGCAGCCCCGCGTCACGAGGCACCTCGTGCACGGCTTTCGCGAGCATCGGCCGCACGGGCGGCATCACGGGCAAGTCCACCGCGCGAGCTTAAATCACGGGTACGACACTTCCCGGCGTGATAGACACTCCCTCGTGACCACCGAACGCCCAGCACCGCCCCTGACCGGGGGCGAGCGCGAAATGCTCCGCACCTTCCTCGACTTCCACCGCGCCACCCTCGCGATGAAGTGCGACGGACTGTCCGACGAGGACCTCCGCCGGGCGTCGAGCCCGCCGTCGACGCTGTCGCTGCTCGGCCTGGTCCGGCACATGGCCGAGGTCGAGCGCACCTGGTTCCGGCGGGTGATCAACGCCGAGGACATCCCGCTGGTGTGGTCGGACGAGGGCGACTACCAGGCCGCTTACGACGCGAGTTCCTCGACGCGCTCCGAAGCCTTCGATGTGTGGCAAGCCGAGGTCGAACAGTCGCGCAAGATCGAAGAAGCGGCCGAGTCGCTGGACGTCACCGGCCACCAGCCACGCTGGGGCGAAGACGTCTCGCTGCGGCTGGTGATGCTGCACATGATCCACGAGTACGCCCGGCACAACGGCCACGCGGACTTCCTGCGCGAGGCCATCGACGGCGTCACGGGAGCCTGATGGAGCTGCTCGCCCGGCTGCGTGACACCGACCCGGCCCTGCGCTGGCAGGTGGAGCGCGACCTGGCGGGCGAGCCACCGGCGGTCTGGGAAGCGACGCGGGCGCGGATCGCGTCGGAGGGCTTCGGTGCCCGCCTGCTGGCGGCGCAGGACCCCGACGGCCGTTGGGCGGGCGGCGCGTTCTTCCCCGCCGGCCACCACGGCGACGAGGACCAGCCGTGGACGGCGACGACGTGGACGTTGAACGCCCTCCGGGAATGGGGCCTCGACGCCGCCGTCCTGCGCGGCACGGCCGAACTGCTCGACCGGCACTGCCGCTGGGAGTACGACGACCTGCCGTACTGGGGCGGTGAAGTCGACTGCTGCATCAACGCCTGGACCCTCGCCAACGGGGTGTGGCTCGGCGCGGACGTCGCCGGGATCGCCCAGTGGTTCGTCGAGCACCGGATGCCCGATGGCGGCTGGAACTGCGCGTGGGTCGAAGGATCGACGCGCTCGTCCGTCCACTCGACGCTCAACGCGCTCAAGGGCCTGCTCGCGTTCGAAACCGCGACGGGCGGGACTCCGGCGTCGCGGGCGGCACGCCTCGCGGGCGAGGAATACCTGCTGGAGCGCAGGCTCTTCCGCCGCCTGTCCACGGGTGAGCCGATCGGACCGTGGGTGACGGAGTTCGGCTACCCCTTCCGCTGGCGCTACGACGTGCTCAACGCGGCGTCCTACTTCCGCGACGCGGGCCGACCTGACGAGCGGCTGGCCGAGGCGATCGCCCTGGTCCGCGCGGCCCGGCAGGCCGACGGGACGTGGCTGCAGCAGCGGACCGATTCCGGCCGGGTGTGGTTCGCGGTGGACGTCCCGGCCGGGCAGCCGTCGAAGTGGCTGACGCTGTTCGCCACCCGGGTCCTGAACTGGTGGGACGCCCGCTAGAGCTCTGTCAGCACGAGCCCGCTGCGCGGCTTCGGCGTGAAGTACGTGGCCTTCCGCGGCATCCGGCGGCCGGCCGCGTGCACCGCGAGGACGTCGGCGTAGCTCACCGGGGCCAGCAGCACCACCGCGTCGGCGTCCGGTGGCAGCGGCCGGCCGGCCGGGAGCGGGCGGACGCACGGCCCGTCGGGATCGACGCCGAGCGCGCGGGCGAACAGGACCTGCTCGACGATCTCGTGGTCGATCACGGGCCCGGGTCCGTCCGCGGCCGGGAGCGGGATCCGCAGCACGGCCGCGCCGGCGCGCACCACGACCTCGCCGGTGACCGGCACGGCGTGCTCGTCGTAGCGGACGTCCAGGCCGGCCTCGCACCAGCGGGACACCAGGTCTTCGGGGCCGAAACCGGTGCCGGTGAGGACGCGGTGGATCGCGCCGATCTCCAGCGCCGGTCCCGCGGTGACCAGGGCGAGCAGCGCGCCGTGGCCGGCCGCCGCCGCGGCGGCCACGCGGTGGTTGCCGTCGGCGACCAGCAGGTCCGTGCCGGCGACCACGGCCAGCAGCCGGCTCTGCAGCGGCCCTTCGGGCACCACCCACAGGTCGTGCCGCCGCCCCGCCGCGTCCGAAGTGGACAGGTCGGGCAGGCCGAGGCCGGCGCAGGCCTGTTCGACCTGCTCGGTCAGCTCCGCTCCGCCGCCGGCCGGGACGAGCAGCGCCGCGCTGGTCGCGCAGCCCAGCCCGGCGAGCACCGCGGCCCGTTCGGCGACGACATCGGGGTAGACGTCCTCGGTGTGGCGGACGCGCGCGGCGCCGTCGTCGGTCACCGCCGCCGGGTCGACCAGGCAGAGCAGGCCGAGCGCCACCCCGTCCGGCCCTTCGATCCGGTAGGGCGCGACGACGTCGCGGACCGGCCGGTAGGACCGCTTGCGGAGCCGTTCCAGCACGGCGCGGGCGATGGGGACCGCGGCGGTCAGGCCGAGCCCGCGGGCCAGCGCCGCGGGCGTGCGGGCGGGGTGCTGCACGGCCAGCAGGCTGTCGGCGGCACCGGGCGCGGCCAGCGCCTCGATCACGCGCTCGGGCTCGGCGAACTCGTCGACGTCGGGGCCGGGGACCGCGTCGCGGACCACCCAGCCCCGCCCGATCGGCCGGATCCAGTCGCTCATCCTGTCCATCTTGCGCCACGGGCGCCGGGAAATTCGCTGGGGCCGGTGCCACCGGGATGGAATGCTTAGGACTGCAAAGCAGTTGACTCCGGTCATGACCGTCCCGAGGAGCACCCCGCCGATGACGACACCCGCCGCCACGAGGGGGGTCGGCTTCCGGTCCGAACGCGGCCCGGTGCTGATCGCGGTCATGCTCAGCACGGCGCTGGTCGCGCTGGACAGCACGATCATCGCGACCGCCGTCCCGTCGGTGGTGCGCGACCTCGGCGGCTTCGCGCAGTTCCCGTGGCTGTTCTCGATCTACCTGCTCACCCAGGCCGTGACGGTGCCGCTGTACGGCAAGTTCGCCGACGTCCTCGGCCGACGGCCGGTGATGTTCTTCGGGATCGCGGCGTTCCTGGTCGGCTCGGTGCTCTGCGGTGCGGCGTGGAGCATGCCGGTGCTGATCGCCGCCCGGGCGGTCCAGGGCATCGGCGCGGGGGCGATCCAGCCGATGTCGATGACGATCATCGGCGACCTGTACACGGTGGAGGAACGCGCGCGGGTGCAGGGCTACGTGGCCAGTGTCTGGGGCGTGGCTTCGGTGGTCGGCCCGACGCTCGGCGGCGTGTTCGCCGAGTACCTGGACTGGCGCTGGATCTTCTTCATCAACCTGCCGCTGGGCGCGATCGCGGCGCTGATGCTGTTCCGCGGCTTCGCCGAGCGCGTGGAACGCAAGCCGCACAAGGTCGACTACCTGGGCGCGACCCTGCTCACCATCGGCTGTTCCCTGATCATCCTCGGCCTGCTCGAAGGCGGCGTCGCGTGGGCATGGGGGTCGCTGCCGAGCGTGGGGACCTTCGTCGCGGGCGCGCTGCTGCTGGTGGCGTTCGTGCTGGCGGAGAAGCGCGCGGCCGAACCGGTGCTGCCGCTGTGGGTGTTCACCCGGCGGGTCCTGGTGGGCGGCAACCTGGTGGCGGTGGTGGTCGGCGCGGTCCTGATGGGCCTGACGTCGTACCTGCCGACGTACGCGCAGGGTGTGCTGGGCGCGGGCGCGCTGGTGGCGGGCTTCGCGGTGGCGGCGTTGACGGTGGGCTGGCCGATTTCGGCGTCCCTGGCGGGCAAGATCTACCTGCGCATCGGCTTCCGCGACACGGCGCTGATCGGCAGCGTGTTCATCATCGCCGGCGGCGTGCTGGTGGCGCTGCTGGGCGCGGGTTCGTCACTGTGGGCGGCGGCGTTCGCGGCGTTCGTCCTCGGGGTGGGCCTGGGGCTGGCGGCGAGCCCGACGTTGGTGGCGATCCAGTCGGTGGTGGGCTGGGACCGCCGCGGAGTGGTGACGGCGACCAACCTGTTCAGCCGGTCGCTGGGCAGCGCGGTGGGAGCGGCGGCGTTCGGGGCGATCGCCAACGCGACGCTGGCGTCCCGGTTCGCGAACCCGCCGGCGGGGGTGGGTCAGCTGCCGCCATCGGTCGACGCGACGAGCCTGGTGCTGGGTGGCCACGCGGACGATTCACCGGCCGCGGTGTTCGTGCGCGGCGCATTGGCGGATGCCACGCACTACGTGTTTCTGGGGTTGTTGGCGGTGGCCGTCCTGTCGGTGGGGGCGTTGTTGCTGATGCCGCGGAAGACGGAGCAGCTGGAGTTCTAGATCGCCTTTCGGCGGCGTTCTCAGTCGACCCGGAATTCGTGGTTATAGCCCACGTCGGCTTCGGATTCCCAGGCACACCAAGTCATCCATCCGCACTCCAGGCGGACTGCGACGAACGTTCATCTGCATGGAATTGTGCATGTGCAGGCGATCGGCGATGTCCCGGAAATGTCAGGGATTTGACCCGGAACCGCTCCACAACAAACCTGTGGACCATGAGCTATCCTTGTCTCGGCGGTGTCGAACCGTCACGTTCCGCAGTCAGGCTCCGAACACTTTCACGCGATGCTCCGGCCCAACGCCGCCCGGCTGGCCGGTACGCGCCTTTCGAGAACCGGGGGACGCACGTGGCCGAGCCGTTCGGGCAGCAACCCACCGAAACCGGCACCCGATGCCTGGTGTGGGTCAAGAGTTCGGCCAGCAACAGTCAAGGCACCACGAACGACTGCGTCGAAGTGGCCGCGACGTCGCACGGCATCCTGGTGCGAGACTCGAAAGACCCCGGCGTCCACCTGCCGCTCACGCACAGCACTTGGCGAGCCTTCCTGACCAGGCACCTCTAGCTGGCCTCGGTCACCTCCAGGACTCCGCCGGTCCCGCATGGAGTGGCTCGGGGAATGGGAAACCAGACATTCCGTCGATCCGGGAAAAATCGCTTGCCCTGTTCGGGGTAATTCACGCCGTCCGGGCCACGCGGCCGGAACCCGGTGGTTTGCTCGTCGCGTCGAACGACCGGAGCGAACAGGGGGCGGCGATGAGTGGTCCGTTTTCGGACGCGACGGGCGATCCGGCCGCGCAGGTGGATCGCTGGGTGGCGCAGGCGAAGGAGAAGGCGCAGCGCTACCAGGCCATGCAGGCGGCGGTCGGCCAGGTGTCGGTGACCGAGTCGGGCCGGGACGGCATGGTCACCGTGACTGTGGATTCCGCCGGGAACGTGACCGATCTGCAGATCACCGACCGGGTCCGGGAACTGTCCGGCACGCAGGTGGCCACCGCCGTGCTGACCACCTTGCGCCGCGCCCAGGCGCGGTTGCCGGACCGGCTGGCCGAAGTCATGGCGGGCACGATCGGGGATGACCAGCAGACGGTGGACACGATCGTGGGCAATTACCGGGCGAAATTCCCGGAACCGGAACCGGAGGAACCGGAACCGGCAGCGGAAAACGTGCGGCGCCTCGGCGCGATCGAGGAGAACCCGGCCGAACCGAAGTCACCGCGCCCGGTCCGCCGCCCGCCGGACGACGACGGCGGCGGCGGCGGCGAAGACTTCGGCGGATCGTTCATGGTGCGCGAGTGATCGAGGGGGCACGATGACAGGCGAGGGCTACCAGGTCCACCCGGACGAACTGGCGAAGCACGCGAAAGCCGTGGATCAGGTCTCCCGGACGCTGGGGCAGGCGCTGTCCGCGGCCGAGCAGGTGACCATGGGCGTCCAGGCCTACGGCTTGATCTGCGGTCCGCTCTTCGTGCCGATGGTGCTCGCGGTGAGCGCGCCCGGGCTGCTCGCGCTCGGCGCGGCCAAGGAGGCGATGGGCTCGGTGTCCGAGGCCGTGGACCAGGCCGCGGAGAAGTACCGGACCGCCGAGCAGGCACACGCGAAGACCCTGACCGACCTCGGCAAGGGGCTGTCGTGAGCAACCCGCTGGTCGCGCAGAAGCAGGACTCCACGACCTGGCACACCGGCATCAGCGTCGTGGACGACGCTGTCGGCGCCTACGACGGGATTTCGTCGGGGAACTGGATCGAAGGCGGGATCGCGGCCATCGGTGCCGGGATGGACCTGCTGACGATGGCGATGAACCCCGTCGGCACGCTGATCTCCTACGGGCTGAACTGGCTGATCGAGCACGTGAAGCCACTGCAGGACGCGCTGAACCACCTGGCCGGGGACGCCGACCAAATCGCCGCGTACGCGCAGACCTGGAAGAACGTCGGCGCGGCGGTGGGCAAGGCTGCTCAGGACCTGGCCGCGACGGTGCAGCAGGACACCGCGAACTGGGCGGGCGCGGCGGCGGACACCTACCGCGCCGGCATCAAGAAGAAGCTCGACCACATCACCGCGGCGGCCACCTGCGCCAACGCGATCAGCACCGTGGTCGAGATCGTCGGGGTGCTCACCGGCATGGTGCGCGGCCTGGTCCGGGACATGGTCACCCAGGCCATCGGCGACTTCATCCAGGACGCGCTGGAGGAAGTTTGCTCGCTCGGACTGGGCACGCCGGTCGTGGTGGCGCAGGTGGTCGAGCAGGTCTCGGCGTGGATGGAGAAGATCGGCGCGGCCATCAAGAAACTCATCAACTCGGTCGAGAAGCTGCGGCCGCTGATGAACAAGCTGGAAGAGATCTTCGCCGCCGTCAAGAAGATCATGGCCGAGCTGCACGGCCGTCCCGGCGAAGCCGAACCCCACCTCGACGGTGAGGGCTCCACGCACGTGTCCTCGGCCGCCGAGGAACCCCACGGCAAGCCGGGTGGGGAGGAACCGCGGACCCCCGCCGGCGAGGACACCCACCCGACCGAAGCCGGCGACGACGGCACCACCCCCTCCGGCGACCGGACGAGCGAACCGAAGGAACCCGACGCCCGCGAGAACACCGACCCGGCCAAGGACGGCCGTCCCAACGAAGAGAAGTGCACCGGCGGCGACCCGGTCGACCTCGCCACGGGCGAGATGCTGATGTCGCAGACGGACGTCGACCTGCCCGGCGTGCTTCCCCTGGTGCTGCGCCGGACCCACATCTCGACATACCGCCTCGGCCGGTCGTTCGGCCGGTCGTGGGCGTCGACAGTGGACCAGCGGATCGAGGTCGACGCCGACGGCGTCTGCTACGTCGGGGCGGACGGCGTCCGGTTGACCTATCCGCTGCCCGCGGCCGACGGCACCCCGGTGCTCCCTTCGCACGGCGCCCGCTGGCCGTTGCGCGTGACCGAGACCGGGGAGTTCACCGTCACCAGCCCGGACGACGGGCAGATCCGCCACTTCGCGGCTCCGGCGGGAACCGGGCCGGCCGCGCGCGGACTGCTCTCCGCGATCACCGACCGCAACGGCAACCGCGTCGCCGTTCTCCGGGACGCGGCCGGCACGCCGACGGCCATCGACCATTCCGGCGGCTACCACGTCGCCGTCGACTCGGTGGACGGCCGGATCACGGGCCTGCGCCTGAAGCGCGCGTCCGGCGGCGACATCGTCCTCGCCGGCTACGAGTACGACGACGCCGGCCGGCTGACCGCCGTCGCCAACTCCTCCGGCCGGGCCATGCGCTTCGAGTACGACGGCAACGCCCGAATCACGCGCTGGCTCGACCGGAACGGCCACTGGTACTCCTACCACTACGACCACGCGGGCCGGGTGGTCCGGACCGACGGCAGCGGCGGCGCGCTCGCCTGCGCCATCGAGTACGACGAGCGGAACCGGATCACCACCTACCGCAATTCGCTCGGCGCGGTGACCACGTACCACTTCGACGACGGCTGGCAGCTGGTCCGCGAAGTCGATCCGCTCGGCGCGACCACCCGGTACCGACGCGACGCCTACGGCCGGGTCACCGCGGAAACCGATCCGCTGGGCCGCACCACGCGGTACGAGTACGGCCGGACCGGGGAGCCCACGCTCGTCGTCCACCCGGACGGCACGAGCACCACCAGGATCGAGGACGAACTCGGCTCGACCGTCGCGATCATCGACCCCGACGGCGCGCGCTGGAGTTACCGGCGCGACGAACGCGGCAACGTCGTCGAGGAAACCGATCCGGCCGGCGCTGTCACCCGCTACGAATACGACGACCGCGGTCACCGCCGCAGCGAAACCGACGCGCTGGGCAACGTGCACCGGGTCGAGACGGACGCCCTCGGCCTGCCCACCGCGGTGGTCAACCCGCTCGGCCACGCGACGCGGCTCCGCCGGGACGAGCTCGGCCGGATCACCGAAGAGACCGGCCCGCTCGGCAACACGACCAGGACGACCTGGACGGTGGAGGGCAAGCCGCTGACCAGGACGCGTCCGGACGGGACGGTCGAACGGTGGCGGCACGACCCGGAAGGCAACTTCGCCGAGTACTCCGTCGGCGGCCGTCCGCTGCTGTCGATCGCCACGACCCATTTCGCCCTGCCCGTGGCCCAGGTCAACGCCGACGGCAGCCGCGTCGAGTTCGGCTACGACACGGAACTGAACCTGACCACGGTCACCAACGCGCAGGGTCTGGTGTGGCGGTACGAGTACGACGCGGCCGGCTTCCTGGTGCGCGAAACCGACTTCAACGGCCGCGTGACCAGCTACCAACGGGACGCGGCCGGCCGGCTCGTCAGCCGGACCAACGGCGCCGGGGAGACCACCACCTACCACCGCGACCTGGCCGGCCGCGTGGTTTCGACGCAGTCCCCGGCGGACACGATGAGCTTCTCCTACGACGCCGCCGGACGGCTCGTCTCCGCGTCGAGCCGCGACTCGGCCATCACGCTGACGCGGGACGCGCTCGGCCGGGTGGTGGCCGAGAGCGTGAACGGCCGGACGGTCACGTCGGAATACGACCTGCTCGGCCGGCGCATCCGGCGGCGGACGCCGGGCGGCACGGTGTCGGCGTGGGAGTTCGACGCCGCCGGCTCGGCGGTCACCCTGCACAGCGGCAGCCGGACGCTGGCGTTCGGCTACGACGCCGCGGGCCGGGAGACCGCGCGGACGAGCCCGGCCGGGCTGCGCCTCGCCCAGGCCTGGAGCCCGAACGATCAGCTGCTCAGCCAGACCGTGCTGGGCGGGGGCGGGAAAGAACCGGTGCAGCACCGCACTTTCCGCTACCGCCCGGACGGCAACCTCACCGCCGTCACCGACCGGCTCGCCGGGCCCCGCCGGTTCGATCTCGACGCGTCCGGCCGGATCGAGCAGGTGCACGGCCGGCGGTGGTCCGAGCACTACCGGTACGACGTGGCCGGCAACCTGGCCGGCGCGGCGCGGCAGGGCGAGGCACCGGACCCGCCGTGGCGCTACACCGGAACCCTGCTGCACGAGGCGGGCGCCCTCCGGTACGAGTACGACCCCCAGGGCCGGGTCGTCCGCAAGCACCACGGCACCGACGTCTGGCAGTACTCCTGGAACGCCGCCGACCAGCTGGTCGGCCTGAGCACCCCGGACGGCAGCGAATGGCGTTACCGCTACGACGCGCTCGGCCGGCGGATCGCGAAGGAGCGGCACGCCCGCGGCCAGGTCGTGGAGCGGGTCGACTTCGTCTGGGACGAGACGACGCTGGCCGAGCAGCTCACCCACCGGCGATCGGTGACCTGGGACTACGACCCCGCGTCCCACCGGCCGCTCGTCCAGGTGGAGCGCACGGAAGACGACCAGCGGAGCACCGACGAGAAGTTCTACGCGATCGTCACCGACCTGGTCGGCACCCCGACCGAACTGCTGGACGAGCACGGGAACGTGGCATGGTTCTCCCAGACCACGGTGTGGGGACGGCCGGTCGCCCACGGTGGCGGCGCGTCGACCCCGCTGCGGTTCCCCGGCCAGTACGCCGATCCGGAATCCGGGCTCAGCTACAACTACTTCCGGTACTACGACCCGGAATCCGCCCGGTACCTCAGTGCCGACCCGATCGGCCTGGCCGGCGGGTACGCGCCGCACAGCTACGTGCCGAACCCGTTCGTGTGGCTCGACCCGCTCGGGCTTTCCCTGCTCGACGTCATCAAGAACGGCGTCCGGATCGTCGTCCACGAGTACGACGACGACTGGCCCGCGCACGCCCACGTCTTCAACGGCAGGCGGAACATCCGGATCGGCCCGAACGGCCATCCGATGGAAGACGAGCCGGAGCTCAGCAGCGTGGAGCGGCAGGTGGTAGAAAACTTCAAGAACGAGATCCGGAAGGCCGTCCGGAGGCTCGGCCGGCGCAACCAGGCGCAGGAGCGCGAGCAGAAGGCGCAGCGCGAAGCGAAGGCCAAACCCTGTGACACGTGAACCCACCATGACCCTGCGCAGCGATCTGACCACCTTGCTGGCGAACGCCGGCCTCGTCGACGTGGACATCGACGAGGCCTTGGCGGACGAGCACGTGCGGTCGGCCGCCTACCGGCGCGTCGTCGCGGTCGCCGCCGCCGGTGAGAGCCGTGACGCCGATCGCGAGCTCGTGGCCGCGCTCGTGCGCGACCCCGACCAGCTGGCGGCCAAGTCGGCGGTGGTCGAACTCGTCGACCGGATCGCGGCAAAGGCGGCGAGCCCCGACGCGTTCCGGCAGTGGGCGGACGGGATCCTGCCGGTGACGGACCGGCTCCCGGCCGAGGGCAACCGCGCCTTCGTCCGCCGCCGCGTCGGCGACTGGCTGCTCTCCCTGTCGGTCAAGGCCGGTGCCGTGCCGACCGAGGCCGAACTGGCCGCTGTCACCCCCTGGATGCAGCGGCTCCTGGCCGAGGAATCGACGTCGCGGCCGGTCCTCGCGCTGCTCGCCGAATCCGGGCACACCCGTAAGATCCGCAACATCGCAAAGAACCGGGCCTGACGGCCAGTACGGCAACAGCCGGCGCCCCGGCTGCCGGCCGATCCGGATCGGCACCCGCGCCCAGTCGTACTCGCGTGGCCGTGCGCGCCGGCCCCGACCGACAGCCGCCGCCACGCCCGGGCGAGCAGATCAGCGATCAGCTCGGACTTCGCAGCCACCCCACGAAACGGCCCGCGATCCGCTCAGGCACCAGTTTCGGCGCCCATCCCGGAGCCTCCAGCCGGACCGCCACCTGTCCGCTGTCCAACCGGCGAGTCGCCTGCCTCCAAAGTGACACACACCACACAGGGTGCTATCGTTCTGCTATGTGGCAGATCGACAGACTGCCACTCTTGAGAGGAGAGTAAGCAGATCATGACTAAGGCGCACTCCCCAGTGGCCAGCCAGCGGCGGGTGCTGGCCGAAATGAAGGAGGCGCGAGAAGCCCTGCAGTTGACGCAAAAGGAGGTCGCGGAGGCACTCGACTGGTCCGTCTCGAAGCTGATCCGCATCGAAGGCGGCACGGTCGGCCTGTCCATCACCGATCTGAAGGCCCTCCTGCTGCACTACGGCATCACCGACCGGGATCGCGTCGAAAAATATGTCGCGATGGCCAAAGCGGGAAGGGAACCCGGCTGGTGGGACCAGTACAAGCGGACCAACAGCCCGGAGTTCGTGAAATTCCTCGGTCTGGAGTCGGCCGCCGTGGTCCTGCGCCAGTACCAGCTGCTGGTGGTCCCGGGCCTGCTCCAGATACCGGCCTACACGAGTTCGCTGGCTTTGACGGCATCGGGAAAGCCGGAACTCGCCGATCTGCACGTCAGGTTGCGCCGGGATCGTCAACAGCGGCTGGCGGACCCGGACCTGGAGAACTTCTTCATCCTCGACGAATCGGTGCTGCACCGCCGCATCACCGACGCCGACGTGTGGCGGCAGCAACTGCAGCACCTCCGCGACATCGCCCTGCAACCCAACGTGACCCTGCGAGTCCTGCCCTACAAGGCGGGCTGGGTCCGGGGGATGCAGAGCTCCTTCGAGCTACTCCAGTTGTCCGAACAGTCGAACGATTTGTTCCTCGACGTGGAGCAGCCCGACGGAGATCAGTTCTTCGACGACGTCACCGGCGCCGTCAAGGCCGCCGAGTTCATCCAGCTCTTCTTCGGCCTCGAAGAGGCAGCGCATTCCGCCGACGAAACACCTGAGCTGATCGACCGCATGCTGGAAAGGCTGGACGACTGATGAGACAAGCGTGAAGAAGCGGCCCCCGGCTGCCACCAGGGACCGCTTCCGCAAGGCAATAACCTCCGCCCCACGTGACACGAGCGCGGACTTACTGCCGAAGGCGACAGCATACGACTCCCCGACCGGGGGTTGGTGCCGCCGTCCGGTTGGAGACCCGAGATCATCTCTCCGGGAACGTGAATTCACCTATATCGGGTGACTCAGAGCCACCCAGACCGGGAACCGGGCCACGAACCCGCCGTCCGGCCTGCCAGTGCCTCTCCCCAGGACAGGGTTGTCCGCGACACCGCCGGCCTCGGCGCCGGCCCGCGCACCCGCGCCCCGCGACCGCCCGACCCATGTCCGGCGAATCGGCGATGTCGCCGATTCCGTTCCAGGAGGCACCGTGAAAGTCGCCGTCCCCGCCGACCGCAGACCGTTCCCCCGTCCCTTACCGGCGCTGGCCAGCCGAGCCGGCGCGCTGCGGTACGCCTCACGCCGGGAGGGGTGGCCACGGTGAACGACGAAAACGGAATACAAGAGCACTGGGCCACCCTGCTCGGCCTGCCGGCCCTCTTCTTCGCCCCGCACGTGGTCGCGTTGCTCAGGCTCAACGACCTCGTCCCCCTCATCGACGCCGACCACCGGGTGATGCGCGTCTACGCCGTGCCGGACAACGGTGAGGACCGGCCCGATACCGCCGAACTCATCCGTGCCGACGGCGGGGTTCTGCTGACCATGCCGCAGGTCCGGCGGGTCACCCACGGGCTGGTGCTCGCCGGGAGCACTCGCGGCATCCACGACGTGCTGGGGCCCCTGCTCCTGGTTCCCCACGGTGGCGGGCTCGGGCAGTACCGCCCCCACCGCACCGACACCGACGCCGCGCTCGTCACCGGCCTCCACCCCGCGCAGCTGATGCGGAACGGCCGGGTACGCCCCGACCGGATCGCGCTGACGCACGAACGGGAACGGGATCTCCTCGCCCAGTTCTGCCCGGAGGCTCTGCCGCACGCCTTCGTCGGCGGTGACATCGCCTTCGACCGGCTCGTCGCCACCGCGGAATACCGTGACCAGCACCGGCGTGCCCTCGGCGTCAAGGACGACCGGGAAATCCTGCTGGTCACCTCCACCTGGTCACCTCGATCGGGCTTCGGCCGCAATCCGGAACTCTTCCGGCAGATCGTCGAAGCGGCGCCGCGCGATCGGTTCCGGGTGGTCGCCTCCCTCCACCCGCAGATCTTTTCGCAGCACGGCGTCGGCCAGGTGCTCGGCTGGCTCTCCGACGCCATCGAAGCCGGGCTCGGCGTGCTGGCTCCGCACACCGACTGGCGCGGTGCGGTCGCCGCCGCCGACTACGTGATGGCCGACTACACGTCAGTCGGCACTTTCGCAGCCGGCCTCGGGACTCCCGTCCTGCGGCTTCCGCACGGCCCTCAGCCGCTGCTGGCCGGGAGCCCGACCGCCGTCCTGGCCGAGCACACCCCGCGGTGGGACGCCACGCGCCCGCTGCTCCCCCAACTCCACGCCGCCGCCGACGCGCAGGGCCGTGGGCTCGGCGCCCGGATCGCCGGCTTGCTGACCTCGCGCCCCGGGGAGGCCGGGAAGGCCTTCCGGAAGGAGATGTACGAACTGCTCGGTCTCCCCGAACCGGCGCGAGCGGTTCCGCTCTCCCCCGCGCCCCTCCCCCAGCTCGTGTCCCGGCCGGTCATCCCGCGGCCGCGAAGCCGGCCGGGCGGGTGACCGGCCCCCTCCGGTGGAGCTACGCGCTGCCCTCCGGCGCGGAGGGCAGCTTCGTCACCGCCGGGCGTGGACAGCGCCCGGCGCTGGCGGACGTCCTCGTCCACCCTGGGACCCACGTCTTCGCCGACGCCCGCGCCGTCATCGCGCGGTCATTCATCGAGCTGCCGGGGTTGACCATCGCGGCCGTCCGGCTGGCGGGGTGCCGGTGCGTGGTCGGGCACCGCCGCGGTGACCTCGGCATCGTGCGGGGCGAGCTCGCCGCCGTCGCCGGTTACGTCTGGGTTCTCGGCGGCCGGCGCCTCCGCGATCTCGGCGTCGTATCGCCGCAGCCGGGCGCGGACCCGCTCCACCTGCGGCCCGCCGACCTGCTCGTACAGCTCCAATGCCTCGACGAGGTGGCCGCGGGCCGCCCTCGGGTCGTTCTCGCACTCCGCCACGTCGGCGAAACCGACCAGGACGTCCGCCTGGTAGACCGCTGAGCCCGCCTCCGCCAGTACCGTCCGCGCCCGCTCCAGGCGACGCTTCGCCGAGGCGATGTCGCCGCCGCGAGCGTCCAGGCGAGCCAGCCCGACCAGGACCTTCGCCTCGTCCTTCTCGTCTCCCAGGTCGGCGAACATCCGGCGGGCGCGCTGGAGGTGCTCCGCCGCTTCGGCCGGCCGGTCCGCCTTGGCCAGTACCTCGCCGATGCGGCGGTGCCGCTGGGCGACGCCGCGGTCGATGCCCAGCTCGCGTTCGATCTCCAGGCTGCCGGTGTAGAACGAGATCGCCGCCGGAACGTCGCCGCGGCCCTGCGCCGCCGTTCCCAGCTGGTCGAGCGCCACCGATTCGTTGTGCCGGCTCCCGGCCGCGCGCGCCAGCTCCAGTGCGTGACCGCATTCGCGCTCCGCGGCCTCGAACCGGCCCAGGTCCAGGTACGCGCGGCCGAGCTGGCAGCGCAGCCGCGACTCCGCGACCGCGTCCCGGCAGCGCTGCGCCGCCGCGATGCCGATCTCGTGCGAACGCAGCCAGCGGGGGAAGTGCTTCCGGTGCAGGAACAGCTCCCACAGGGCCTCGCACAGCTGCCACGCCAGCCGGTCGTGCTGCTGTTCGGCGGCCGCTTCCAGCACCGCCAGCACGTTCGGCAGCTGTCCGTCGAGCCAGTCGAGCGCTTCCCGTCCCGAGCCGAACGCGGGCGGCGCGGTGCGGTACTGCTCGCACACCGGGCTGATCCGCCAGCGCAGCGGGATGACGACCATGTTCGCCCGCGTCATCTCGTGCAGGAACCAGGTCGCCAGCCGCGGGAGCACCTCGGCCCGGCCGGAATCACGCTGCGCGCGGGCGTGCAGGCGGACGAGGTCGTGGAACCGGAAGCGGAGCTCGCCGACCTCTTCCAGGAGGCTCGCGTCGACGAGCAGCTCCAGCCCGTCGCTGGTCGCCGGTTCGGTCAGGCCGGTCGCCGCCACCGCCACGTCGACGCCGAACGAAGCGCCCGGGAACTCGCTCAGCAGCCGGTACAGCGTCGCGGCCGTCGGCGGCAACGCCCGGTACGACCAGTCGAACATCGCCGCCACCGGGGCGTCGCCCTCCGCCGAAAGCCGGCTCAGCCGGGATCGTTCGTCGCCGAGTTCGGCCACCACCCGCGCGACCGGCCACCGCGGCCGGGACGCCAGCCGGGCCGACGCCACGCGCAGCGCGATCGGCAACCGTCCGCAAAGGACCGCCAGCTCGGCGACCGCGGCCATTTCACCGGCGACTCTCGACCGGCCAACCGCCTGCACGACCAGCTCGACGGCCTTCGGCTGGGAAAGGGGCGCCACGTCGAGGAATCGCGCACCTTCGGACCCGAGCCCGTCCAGCCGCAGGCGGCTGGTCACCAGCACCAGGCAGCCGGCAGACGCGGGCACCAGCGGGCGGACCTGGGCCGCCGAGAACGCGTTGTCCAGCACGACCAGCAACCGCCGGCCCGCCGTCGTCGTCCGGAACAGGGCCGCCTGCTCGGCCAAGTCGGGCGGCACGCGCTCGGGCGCGACCCCCAGCGCACGCAGGAACGCGCTGAGCGCCTCTTCCGGGACGACCGCGGTCCCCGGCGAGAACCCCCGCAGGTCGGCGTAGAGCTGACCGTCGGGGTAGCTGCCGGCGTGCCGGGCACCCCAGGTGACGGCGAGGGCGGTCTTGCCGACGCCGCCCGGCCCGACCAGCACGGCCACCGCCGGCCGTCCACCGGTGTCTTCCCCGGCGACGTCGTCCAAGGCCGCGAGTTCGCCGGCCCGGCTCGTGAAGTGCGACGGCGCCGCCGGCAGCTGCCGGGGCACCGGGGCGGGCTCCGCCCGGCGGGGGCCGGCGATCCACACGTCGCCGGTGATCGTCCCGGCCTGCAGCACCGTGCCGGCCGCGTCGCCGCCGAGGGAATTGTGGACTCCGGATGGTGAGGTGGCCTCGCTCCGAAACGTCATCCGAGAACTCCCGCCAGATCCCGAACTCCCCTGTCTACCGGGCGCCCGCTCGCCGACGCACGGAAACACGGCGGAATTACCCCGAACGTACGCCGGCCAGGACACCTCGGGGCCAGGCGCATGGGCGGGCACCGACCAACGGCAGGCCACCGCGAGCTGCTCCGGCGTACGAGTGGTTCCACCGCCGCCGGCCGGCCCACGGCGTACCGTTCGAGGCACGGACACGGCGTGCTCTCCTCCCCCTCGGAGCGCGCCGTGCCCGCCAGCGGAGATGTTGGTGCGCAGTGGTTCTCGAGCTGACGTGAACGAGAATCCGCTGTTCGACCGAAGGTGCTCGCCGCTTCGCGTGTCTATGCTGGACGGCGGCAAGACTTTCGGTTCCGGGAAGACGCGCGACATGAACGACCAGCGGCAGGTGCTCGTCCGGGCGGAGTCCCGGCAGGTCGTCGTCTCCGATGTCGACGGCGGTCGTGAGACGCTCACCTATCCGGGTGTCACGCTCACGCGCGTCACCGCCGGCATCCCGGACGAACGCGTCTGGCTGCCGATGGGCGACCGCCCCAGCGAATTCGACGACGAAGCCCTCATCGAGGCTCTGCGCGCGGCGTTCCTCTGGCGGATCGGGCTTCCGTAGCACCCCTTTTTCCGGCGGCCGGAGGAGTAACGGCCGGTTTCCCGGGTACGCCCTCCGTGAAGGAGGGGTCGCACGGTGCAAGTGAACTGGGGCGCGTCACACGAGCCGGGATGGCAGGTGCTGGACGTCGCCGGAGCGGACCCCTCGGGGCTGGCCGCCGCGCGCCGGTGGGCCCAGGCCAAGCTGGCTTCGCTCGCCGACGCCAGCCGGGTCGACGCTGTGATCGTGGTCGGCGAGCTGCTGGAGAACGCCTACGTCCACGCCACCGGCCCCCGGCAGCTGCGGATCCACCTCACGCACGACCCGTGCCAGGTGACCGTGGCCGTCGCCGACACCGGTACCGGCGAACCGCGGCTGCGGGTGCCGGGCCGCTCCGGTGGCCGGGGCCTGCTGCTCGTCGACGAACTCGCCCTCGCCTGGGGCGTGAGCCACCACGACGACGGGAAGGTCGTCTGGGCCCGCCTCGCCTGCGAGGACTAGTCCGCGTCTGACAAGCGTTGAGGCCGGCCGCTGGTGGTTCTAGCGGCCGTTCCAGTGGATGACGTCCGGGAACTCGACGAACTTCCGCAGGTGCTGCTGCTCGGTGCGGCCCTGCACCGGGAGCCGGAAGATCGAGCCGTCCGGCCAGGTCAGCGTGCTCTTGCGGAAGCTGAGCTCCGGTGCCTGCGGCTTGCGTGCCTCCCAGACGATCCGCGGTGGGGGCGCGTCGGCCGGGTCGGTGGTGGTCGGCCCGGTGTCCACCACCGCCAGGCACGACGGCGAGCACGCCAGCCACGCGCCCTTCACGGACCGGAGCCGGTCGGCCAGGTCGAGCGCCATCGCGTTCTCCGGGCCCGAAACGCCGATCACCCGCTGGAACGGCAGTCCCGGTCGTTCGCCGTGCGCCAGGGCGAAGACGCCGAACACCGCGGCGCCGATCCCGCGCAGGATGTTCCAGAAGAACCGGCGGACGAGCCGCTTGCCCTCGACGGTGCCGTCCCGGCGGCGGCCGGGGACGTCGTAGCCCACGTCGGTGTCGCCGAAGTGCAGCACGATGACCGGCTCGCGCCACCGGTCCCGCATCAGCGCCTCGACGCGCTCGCGGTGCCCGGGCCGGACCCGGGTCTGCTCGGACCAGCGCTCGACGCCCTCGGCGATCCCGCTCAAATGTCCAGGTCCTTGCGCGTGTCCTCCGGGCTCCGGTCCCCGCCGATCTCGCTCTTGTCGAACCACGGTTCGTCCCCCTCGGGTGTGACGGCTTCCTTGCCTTCGGCGAACGCCCCCTTGCCCGCTCCGATGCCCGCCTTCACGCCCGCGCCGGCGAGGAGCGGCTTGACGCCCGCCGAAGTGCCGAACATCGTCGTGAGCGCCCGGTTGCTCGGCTGCCAGCCCTGGGCGACCGCGCCGAAGCCGAACTTCGTCTCGCCGGGCATCACGCCGATGCGCAGCTTGCGGGTGAACACCTCGAGCTTCCCGGAGTACTTGACCAGGAACTCCATGAACTTGTCGAGCAGCTTGCCGAACTTGCCGAGGTAGCGCGTCACCTTCTGCAGCACGCTGGCCGCCTTGGCGATCGACGCGGTCATCGCGGCCGCGACCGAGCCGCCGAAGCTGATCACCGACGCCGCCAGCGCCGGCAGCCACAGGGTGATCAGCCAGGACACCAGCTCGGTGATGATCCCCTTGATCACCTCTTCGATGACCACCATGACCATCGACCACATCTGCAGCACCTCGGCCACCGAGCCGGCGGCCGAGCCGATGCCGCGGATGCCGGAGGAGAAGTCGCCGAGCGCTTCCTTCGCCGCGTCGCCCGCCTCGTCCACCCACTCGGCCAGCGCGGCGTCGCCGGTGCGCTCGAAGTCGTCGGCGAGCGCGACGAAGCCCTGGGCGATCGTGACGAAGTTCTCCGAGGCGTGACCGATGGCCGGGCCGTCCCCGGTGACCTGGTGCAGCGCGTCCTGCAGGGGCTGGACCAGCTCGAGCAGCATGTTCAGGCCGTGACTGACCAGCCAGCCGATCGGGTCCATGGCGAAGGTGACCATGTCGCCGGCGGCGGCTCCGACGAACGCCGCGCCGTCGCCGACCAGCGCGGCCCCCGCGGACGCCAGCTCGCCCGGGCCGTCGGCCTCCGCGGCCTGCCGGGCGTGCTCGCCGATCTTCTTGCCCGCCTTGTAGGCGGTGCCGGCCACCGGCACGTAGCCCGCCGCGCGGTCGAGGTTCGCGCCCGTGCTCTCGTCGTAGGCCCCGACGTCCAGCGCGTCGGCGATGCTCTTCTTCGGCTCGGTCATTCGCCCTGCCCGATCGCGTCGATTTCCGCCTCGTACCGGCCGAAGGTGACCTTCCCGGCGTCTTCGGCGCCCTGGTACATCTCCGCGGCCTTGGTGAGCTTCGTGGTGAACCCGTCCACGCCGTCCTTGAGGTCGGTGAGCAGCGAACGCAGCTCGGCGAGGCGGTCGGTGTAGCCCTGCTTCGCGAAGAGGCCGACGAGGCCCCATGCTTCGTTCGTGACGTCGGCGGCGTCGATCTTCGCGCCGAACTTGTCCGCCTCCTGCTCGTAGAACGGCAGCTGCTTGGCGTAGGCGGAGATCGCGCCGATGTTCGTCTGAATTCCGTCTGGCATCGCGGGTTTCCCTAGGATCGGCGGAGGATGGGGCCCTGGTCGAAGTCGTCGTCGTCCCCGGCGGCGGGCCGGCGGGCGGGCCGCGACGGCTGCCGCGGCTCCTGCTCCGACGCGGGTCCGGCCGCCACGGTTCCGAACGCCTCCGCCTGGGCTTCGCGCACCTGCGCCGAGACGTCCACGCCGAACGCGTCGCCGAAGGTCTCGTCCACGATGCCGGCCTGCTGCTGCGCGGCCCCGGCCGCCGCCCGGCGGATGGTGTGCATGATCGTCGCGGCCAGCTGCCCGGCTTCGACGCGGGTGGCCCCGGCGGTGAGCCGCAGGTCGGTGATGGTGCCGCCGGCGCCCGCGGTGACGGTCACGGTCCCGTCGGGCGAGGTGACCGTGGTCTCCAGCCGGGCGATCCGCTCCTGCATGTCACCGACGCCGGCGAAGCGGGCCTCGGCCTGCCGTACCTTGTTCTGGAAGTGCTGGAACTGGGCGATCAGCTCGTCCATCTGGGCGGACATCGTGTCTCCCTTTGCGCGGTTCGGGGCCCTGTGTCCGCATCATGACAGATCCGTTCCGCGGCCGATCGCGTTTCGCCGGATCGGGCGCCTCAGAAGTCGACGAGCTCCACGGTCACCGTGCAGGTGTCCCCCACGCCGAGGCCTTCGGCCTGCCGGACCGCCCGTTTGAGGGGCAGGACGTAGGCCTCGCGCGCACCGTCCGGGAAGATCGAGGTCTTCCAGCTCGTGACGCCGATCGTCACCCGGACGCGCACCGAACCGAAGCCGCGCCGCGGCTCGGCGGCGAGCTCGCGGATGTCGTCCGACGCCTCGGCGGGCAGGCTGACGAAGACCCAGCTGTCGGCGCGCCGGGCGTCCCATTCCCACAGCTCGGCCTCGAAGACGATGATCACGCGCGCAGTGTCACACAGGGCACCGACAGTTTCCGCCGGCTCCCGTCAGAGGCATGGCGGCCGGTAGCCGTCGATGCGCAGGCCGCGGAACTCCAGCTCGTTCGGCGTCTTCCCGACGAACACCAACCCCCGCGCCTCGCGCAGCGCCGAGGCGAACGAGTACGAGGGCGTCCCCAGCTCCGGCAGCGACGTCCACCGGCGCGGCGAGAACCCGAAGAACTTCGTCACCAGCCGGCCCCCGGTCGACGGGACCGGCGTGAGCCACTTGTCGCCGCCGCTCCAGTGGGACGCCGGACGCAGCTGGACGTACAGGTCGTCGGTCGCGCGGTAGGTCAGCAGGAATCCCGCCGAACGGGACAGGTCGGCCTGCGCCTCGAACCGGTTGCCCAGCCACACCACGGCCACGTGCCACTCCGCGCCGAGGAACGCCACCTCGGCCGCGTACCGGCGTCCCCGGGGCACGAGCAGGCTCCCGGTGGCCGGGACGGTCGCCCCTTCGCCGCTGGCCAGCCACTGCTGCAACCGGTCGATCGACGGTGTCGCGCATTCGTGGCCCGTCCGGGCGGACGCGGTGGCCGGGGCGGACAGCGGGAGCACCAGCAGGGCAGCCAAGGCCGAAAGCGTTCTGGCGAAAGGAAACCGACCGCGCATTCCCGGCAAGCTAGCACCGCGGCCCGCCGAGCACCACCTGCCCGGGCGGGCCGGCAGGCCGCACGGCTAGGCTCGTCGTCGGCGAAAACGACCATTTTCGCCGAGGCAAGCGCACCACGACGCGGGAGAACAACCCATGCTGGACCGAGCGGTCATCGACGCACTCTTCCCTGCCGACCTGCCGGAGCCCGAGCACTGGGAGCAGCAGTACCCCGCCCGCGACCTCCCCGAGGGCGCGCTGGTCACGCGCCTGGGCCCGTCGCCGACCGGGTTCGTGCACATCGGTGGCATCTACGTCGGCACCATCGACCAGGACGTCGCCCGCCGCTCCGGCGGCCGCTACCTCGTCCGCATCGAGGACACCGACCAGTCCCGCGAGGTCGAAGGCGCCCTCGAGCAGTTCGAACGCGGCTTCCGCTACTTCCGCCTCGCCGCCGACGAGGACACCGACCGCGGCGGGGACTACGGCCCCTACCGGCAGTCGGCCCGCGAGCGCATCTACCTCACCTACGTCCGCGACCTGCTCCGCCAGGGCAAGGCGTACCTCGACTTCGCCACCAAGGAAGAGCTGGCCGCCATCACCCAGCGGCAGCAGGCCACCAAGCTGCCGACCGGCTACTACGGCAGCTGGGCGATCTGGCGCGACGCCGACCCGGCCGACGTCCAGGCCAAGCTCGACGCCGGCGCCCCGTACGTCGTGCGGTTCCGCGCCCCGGACGACACGGGCGCGCGCGCCCGCTTCACCGACGCCATCCGCGGGCCGCTGGAAGCCGAGGCCAACCGCAACGACGTCGTCATCCTCAAGAGCTCCGACCAGAGCCCCCGGCTGCCGACCTACCACTTCGCGCACGCCGTCGACGACCACCTCATGCGGGTGAACCTGGTGATCCGCGGCGACGAGTGGATCTCGTCGGTCCCGGTGCACCAGCAGCTGTTCGACGCGCTCGGCTTCGAGCCGATCGCCTACGCGCACATCGCGCCGCTGATGAAGCAGGAGGGCGGCAGCAAGCGCAAGCTGTCCAAGCGCAAGGACCCGGAAGCGTCCGTCGACTTCTTCATCGAAGCCGGCTACCCCGCCGACGCCGTCCTGTACTACCTGCGCGGCCTCGCCAACGGCCGGCTCGCGGAAATGCCGCTCGAACAGGCCCTGACCGAGCCGATCAA
The DNA here is from genome assembly GCF_030285645.1 of Amycolatopsis sp. DG1A-15b. GTDB lineage: Bacteria > Actinomycetota > Actinomycetes > Mycobacteriales > Pseudonocardiaceae > Amycolatopsis. The sequence continues at coordinate 2,182,438 of NZ_CP127296.1, read as the reverse complement.
CCTCGACGAGTGTGGCGTCGCCGGTCCGCTGGTGGACCTGGTCAAGCTCGACGACATCGCCGCCGATCACATCGCCACCCTGTCCGGCGCCGAGATCCTCGACGCCGTGCGCGACTGGGCCGGGCGGTTCGACCCCGAGCTGCGCCGGGTCCTCGACGAGGAGCCCGACCTCGCCCTGCGCGCGCTGGCCGTGGAGCGCGAAGGCGCCGAGAACCCGCGCAAGGACCTGAAGAAGTGGAGCGAGTTCCGCGCGGTCTACGGCTTCTTCTTCCCGCAGCTCCACGCGGCCGTCACCGGGCCCGACGACGAGCGCATCGCGGCGCTGGGCGTCGACCGCGCGGTCGTCCAGGCGGTGGCCCGCGACTTCGCCGCCGACTACCGCCAGCTCGACGACGGCCAGGAGTGGTTCGACCAGATCCGCGCGGTCGCGGCCAAGCACGGCTTCGCCCGCAACGCCAAGGAGTTCAAGAAGAACCCCGAGGGCTTCCCCGGCTCCATCCGCGAGGCCTCGCAGATCATCCGCATCGCCCTCACCGGGTCGACGCGCAGCCCCGACCTGCACGCGATCACGCAGGCGCTGGGCCAGGACGAGGTCCTCGGCCGGATCGCCGCGCTCACCAAGTAGCGCGGCGGCCGCCTCAGGCGCGCTCGTCGTCCTCGAAGGGGCGGAAGGCGAAGCGCACCACGCTCGCCGGCCCGGCCTTGGCCCCGCTGGCGGGCACGGCGGCGATCAGCCCGGCTGTGTCCTCGCGGTCCAGCCGGGCCAGGAGGCGGGCCAGCGCTTCCGGCGCCCCCACCGGTTCCGCCGGCGTCTGGATCAGCGTGCGGTGGAGGATCCCGACGTCCCAGCCGTCCGCGCGGCCGCTGCCCGCCGGCACCCGGAGGGTCGCGTCGAGCAGCCACCGCGGTGGCTTTCCGGTCAGCGCCGGTGTCGCATGGGCCGTCAGGCCGACGACCTGGTCGGCGCGGAGCAGGCCGTCACTGAGCGTCGCGATCCACACGTTGGTCAACCCCATGGATCAACGGATAACAGCCGCGCCCCGTTGCCGCAATCCCCCGGTGGGTTCACTCGGATTGGCCGGCCTTCGTCTCTTCCGTCATCAGCAGTGCGCCGTGGCTTTCGCCGTTCGAGCTGCGCAGGGAACCGCAGAGCAGCCGGATGACCGTGGTGCGGCCGCGCCGGTTGACCGCTTCGAACGTCTGCTCGGCGTAGTAGCCGGAGTCGGCCGGCGCCTCGCGCACCACGGGGCGCAGGTCCGCGACCGGCAGGCCGATGTCCAGGTTGAGCAGGTGGGTGCCTTCGGCCTCTTCCCGCCGCACCCCCCAGAGGTCCTCGGCACCGCGGTTCCACGCCTTGATCCGCATCTCGGAGTCGATCACGACGATCCCGGCGTGGATCGAGGTGAGCACCGACTCGAGGAACTCGTTCACCTCGTCGAGGTCGAGACTGCGCTCACGCAGCGCGTCGTTGATCGTCTGCAGCTCGTCGTTGGTGGACTGCAGCTCCTCGTTCATCGTCTCCAGTTCCTCGTTGGTGGACTGGAGCTCTTCGTTGGTCGTCTCCAGTTCCTCCACAGTGGACTGGAGTGCCTCGTTGGTGGTCTCGAGTTCCTCGTTGGTCGACTGGAGCTCCTCGTAGGCGGACTCCAGTTGCCGGTTCGTGTGCTCGAGCTCGGTAGGAGACGTCCAGGTCGCGCAGCGGCCGGCCGATGTCGCGTTCGGACAACCCGAACGCCACCTCCGCCGGGGAGTTGATCAGGGCCGTCGTCTCCCCTTCGGTGACCACGATCTGGGCGACCGGGCTCGCCGAAAACGCGTGCTCGCGCAGTTCTTCGAGCCCGGAGATGTCCTGGGTGCGCCGCTGCGGGAAGCCGTGCGAAACCAGGTGGGCGAAAGTGGTGGGCCCGTTCACCGCCTTGCGGAAGACCCGGCGCTTGAGGTCCAGCGGCTCGAAGATCCGGGCGTGCGACAGCAGCATCTCGGCCTTGCCGAGGAACAGCACCCCGCGGGGCGCGAGGGCGAAGTGGAACCGCTCGAGGATCTTGCTCTGCGTCTCGGCGTTGAAGTACATCAACGTGTTGCGGCAGAGCAGCAGGTCGATCCGGGAGAGCGGCGCGTCCTGCACCAGGTCGTTGCGCCCGAAGATGATCGACCGGCGCAGGTCCTTGCGGAAGCAGTACCGGCTGCCCACCAGCTCGAAGTACTTCTCCAGCTGTGCCTCGGTGAGCCCTTCGACCTCCGCCGGGGTGTAGGCCGCGTGGCGGGCCTGCGCCAGCGCCTCGTCGTCGACGTCGGTGGCGTAGATCTTCACCCGCTGCCGGAACGCCTCGACGCCGAGCGCCTCGGCAAGCAGCATCGCCAGGCTGTAGGCCTCCTGCCCGGCCGCGCAGCCGGCGCTCCACACCCGGAACGGCTCCTCCGGGGTCCGCTCGGCGAGCAGAGCGGGGAGCACCTCCTCCCGGAGGTAGTCCCACGCGTCCGGATCGCGGAAGAACCCGGTCACGTTGATCAGGATGGTGTTGAACAGCGCCACGAACTCGTCGGCGTTGACCTGCAGCTGGTCGATGTAGTCCGCGTAGCTCTCGATCCCCACCTGGCTCATCCGGCGGCGCACCCGCCGCATCAGGCTGCTCCGCTTGTACCCGGTGAAGTCGAAACCCCGCGACTCCTTCAAGTAGGCCAGCACCGACTCGAACTCGCCGTGGGGTTCCTTGGGCTCGGTCACGATCCGACACACTCCTCGGCGGAACGGTGACCGACCGTGCGGGGACGGTGGACGAGAACGGCCCAGACGACCTTCCCGCCCGCCCACGACCGGCTGCAGCCCCACACCCGGGCGATCTGCGCGACCAGCTTCAGCCCCAGGCCGGGCTCGACCGGGGTCAGCCGTTCGAGCAGCATGGCCGGCCGCGTGTCCTGGTCGGCCACCGCCACCGTGCACACACCCCGGCGCAGGTCGAGCCGCAACCGCGGCTCCGAAGTGGTGTGCTTCAGCACGTTCTCGACCAGTTCGGTGGCGATCAAGCGGGCATCCTCGGCGAGCTCGGGCACCTCCCACTCGGCCAGCTTGCCGGTGACGAAGTCCCGAGCACGAGCCGATGCTCCGTCAAAGCGCGCGAAGGTGCGTTCGGACCGCCGGCGCACCGGCTGGTCCAGTGCCGCGGTCGCCGCCGCCAGGTCGGGGCGGATCGGGACGTAGCGGTCGACCACGTGGCGGCCCAGCAGCAGCTGGTGGACGGCCCCGGCGGCCACGATCGTGAACGGGATCCCCGGCCAGTCGCCGATCCGCATGGCGACCAGGGAGAACACGCTCACCAGCGACGAGTCGTCGATCACCAGCCCGCTGATGTCGGCCACCAGGCCGTCCGGGGCATCCGTCGCGATCTTGAGCAAGCCGTCGCGCAGTGAGGGGTACGAAGCGAGGTTCAGGTCGCCCGTGACCGTGACGACGGTCGCCTTCTCAAGGCGGGCGACGGCGAGGTGGACCGGATCGGTGTTCACCCCGGCGCCGGCTCGGCCGCGACCTCGCGGTTCGCGTCGAGCAGGAATCGCCGCAGGGTCTCGGCGGCGTCGGCGGCTTCCCTGGCGGAGGCGGCATAACGCTCCGCCAGCCCCCGCGGCTTCGTGGCGCCGGCCTGCGCGGCCAGCTTCCGGACGAGCGCCGCCTTTTCGTCCAGCGCGCGCAGCGCCTTCATCAGCGCGAGCTGGAACTCCGCGCTGTGGGCGTCGAGCAGAGCCGGAGCCGACCAGGCGTGGCCGATCCGGCACCGGCAGCGGCCCGGGCCGACTTCGGTGAGCGAACCCTGGCGGTCCGGGCAGGTGTAGCCCGCGCTCCGTTCGGCGGGGGTGAGCGCGCCGAACCACACCGACTCACGGGCGATGCGGTCCTCCAGCAGCAGGGCGTCCGACGGCGGCGGTCCTCCGAAGGGCTTCACCGGCATCCGGACCAGCTTGTCGAGCACGGCGCCGATCTCGACGGCCCGCGCCACGTACTCGGTGTCCACGACGGACAGCGCGCTCTCCGGCATGCCGCTGTACAGCGCGTCGGCCGGGTCCTGGACCTCGGCCAGGCCGCCCCGGTCCACGATCGCCCGCAACCCGGCGGTCCCGTCGTCCAACGCACCCGGAAGGACGACGCCGATGACGCGCGGCCCGCCGGTCAGCGCGGCCGACCGGAAGGTCGCGTTGACCGCCGGCCGGTGCCCGTTCTCGGTCGGCCCCTGCGTCAGGACCAGCGTTCCGTCTTCGGTGAGCAGGTGGCGGTCGGGGGGCGCGACCTGCACCGTCCCCGGCTCGAGGGCCGCTCCGTGGCGAGCGCTCGTGACCGGCAGCGGGCTCACGCGGTCGAGGATCCGGGCCAGTGCGCTGTGCGTCCCGGCGCCCAGGTGCATGGTGCCACGAGGGTGGCGGGGAAGTCGGCGGGCAGCCCGACGACCAGGGCCCGCAGGGCCTCGACCCCACCGGCAGAGGCACCGACGGCCACGAGGTCACGCCGGAAAGGCGGCACGGCGTCCACCTCCTCACCTTCGGCTCCACGGTAGCCGAGGCCGTCCGCACTGCGAGTAGCCCCCTTCGCGCGAGCTAAACCCCGCCCGGCCGCCGGACGGGCATCAGGCGTGCCGGGCGACGTGGTCCAGGATGGCCGCGCCGATCCCGGACAGCGGGAGCACGGCGTGGACGAGCCCGGTGCCGATCGCGGCGCCCGGCATGCCGAAGTGCGCGGACGTCCCCTCGTCCTGGGCGAACACGGTGCCTCCGCAGTGCGCGATCGCCCGGATCCCGGCCTGGGCGTCGGTGCCCTTCCGCCGGCGGCAGCTCGCCGTGTCCAGCAGCCCGATCCGCGCCGCCGAGGTGACCAGCAGGTGCCGCCCCGCGGGGACGACCAGCGCCGCACCGGCCACGAGCACGTCCCCGTCCGCGGCCTCGCCGACCCGCAGCGCGGTGCGGGCGGCGAGGATTTCGGTGAGGTGGCTCGTCCGGGCCGGCTCCAGGTGCTGCGCGACGAGCACCGCCGCGGGGAAGTCCGCGGGCAGCGGGGCGAGCACCCGGGTGAGCGCCTCGAGGCCGCCGGCGGAGGTGACCAGGGCGACGACCGGGAACCGCAGCGGGAAGTCCGGCGTCACCGGCTCCCCCCGCCGCCGGACGCGCACTTCTCGGCGGCCGCGCATGGGCGGCATCCTGTCACCGATCCGCGCGGGTCACCAGCCGGTCCTCGGTGCCGGCCCCGGGGCGGACGTGAGATGCTCGTCCGCGCAGGCAGGCCGAAGGCGGGAGGCGTAGCGGGTGACCACCTGGATCGACGTGATCAACTTTGTCCGGACGCGGTACGAGGTCCTCGAGGAGTCGGAGGGCTGGCTCCGGTTCCGGCTGGAGGGCCCGCGGGAGCGGACCCAGCAGGTGGCCGTGCACCACCTCGCCGAACTCGACGGCGGCTCGTGGATCGAGATCTCCTCCCCCGTCGGCTGGGCCGACAAGATCGACCTCCGGCGGCTGCTCGAGCTGGCCGGCGGTTCGGCGGTCGGCGGCGCGGCGGTGGTGGACGGCGTCGCGCTGCTCAAGCACACCGTGCCGCTGGAGGACCTCAGCATCCAGGAGGAGTTCGAGCGCCCGCTCAAGGCGGTCGTCGCCCGCGCGGACGCCTTCGAGCACGAACTCACCGACGCCGACGAGTTCTGACCGTCCCCGCGTTCCGCGCCGTCCACATCGTCCACATCGGACGGGTCAGCCGGACCGCCGGGCCCGGTCGGTCCGGCGCCGGTTCTCCTTCTCCAGCGCGGTGACGAGCTCCTCTTTGGACATCCACGACCGCCCGGGGATGCCGAGCTGCTTGGCGCGCTCGTAGAGGTGCTGCCGGCTCGCGGTGGCGTTGACGCCGCCGTGGGTCGGCTTTTCGGCCTGCCCCGCTCCCCCGGCGGCCTGCTCGTCCGACGGGCCGCGTTCGGGCTTGGGCTCCCAGTGGTCGCCGACCTTCTCGAAGGTGTGCTTCAGGGCCGAGTAGGCGGTCTGCTGCGCCCGCCGCCCGGGACCGTAGGTATCGAGCGCGGAGTCGTGCGCGGCGACCCAAGTGTCCTGGGCCTTGCGCGGCGACCGCAGCAGGGTGCTGGGCAAGTCTTCGCGTCCGGGCATGTCGCCTCGGCTACCCGGGCTCGGGCTCACCGAAACGGCGAGCCGGCCCGCCTCCCGTGTCGCCCCTTCAATCACGCGAGATGGCCCTCCGATCACGCGAGATGACCGCCCGATCACGCGAGATGCCCGAACCGACCCACCCGGCACGCGTCCGGCTTCCGGGTGCCGCCCGCCCCGAAGGTCGCCGGCGTCCGAAGAGGACCGGAGCGGCCGGGTGGAACCTCGTGCGGGGTGGTATTCCGGGGTCGGGCATGCTGATGACCGGTGTTTTCCGAGCCGAGGGGACGAGAGGGAAATATGGGTGCTTCACCCGATTTGACCATTCCGGCGAGCGTCGACAGCCCGGCGCCGCCGCAGGCACCCTCCTCGCCCGTGGCGCGGTGGCTGCTGGAGCACCGGGTCGCGCCGGTCGGGCGCGCCGGCGGCGAGGACCACGGCACGCCGCAGGCCTGGTGGAAGGTCATGTGCCTGACCGGCGTCGACTACTTCTCCACCCTCTCCTACCTGCCCGGCATCGCCGCGCTCGCCGCCGGGGCGCTCTCGCCGCTGGCGACGCTGCTGATCGTCGCGCTGACGCTGTTCGGGATGCTGCCCATGTACCGCCGGGTGGCCCGGGAAAGCCCGCACGGCCAGGGCTCGGTCGCGATGCTGGAGAACCTGCTGCCGTTCTGGCGCGGCAAGCTCTTCGTCCTGACCCTGCTCGGGTTCGTCGCCACGTCGTGGATCATCACGATCACGCTGTCCTCGGCGGATGCCACCGTGCACATGCTGGAGAACCCGTACCTGCCGGGCTTCCTGCACGGCCACGCCGTGTTGATCACCGTCGTGCTGCTGCTGATCCTCGGCGGGGTGTTCCTGCTCGGCTTCAGCGAGGCCGTCGGGGTCGCCATCCCGCTGGTCGCGGTCTTCCTGCTGCTCAACGCCGTGGTGACGGTGGCGGGCGTGATCGACCTGCTCGGCGATTCCACCGCCCTCTCCCACTGGACCGACGCGCTGACCGCCGGCGGTGGCGGGTTCGGCGGGATCCTCGGCCCGGCCGTCATCGCGTTCCCGATGCTGGTGCTGGGGCTCTCCGGGTTCGAGACGGGCGTCAGCATGATGCCGCTGGTTGCGGCGGACGGGAAGACCGGCGAGGAGAAGCTGGAATCCCGGATCCGCAACACGCGGAAGCTGCTGACCGCCGCCGCGCTCATCATGTCGGTGTTCCTGATCGCGACGAGCTTCGTCACCACCGTGCTGATCCCCGCCGAGGCGTTCAAGGACGGTGGCGAGGCCAACGGCCGCGCGATGGCCTACCTCGCCCACCGCGAACTCGGCGAGCTCTTCGGGACCGTCTACGACGTCAGCAGCGTGCTGATCCTGTGGTTCGCCGGTGCCTCGGCGATGGCCGGGCTGATCAACATCGTCCCGCGGTACCTGCCGTCCTACGGCATGGCGCCGGAGTGGGGGCGCGCCGTCCGGCCGGTCGTCATCGTCTACACGGTGATCAGCATCCTCATCACGATCGCGTTCGGCGCCGACGTCAACGCCCAGGCCGGCGCCTACGCGACCGGCATCCTGGCGATGATGGTCTCCGGCGCGGTCGCGGTCAGCATCTCGGCGATCCGGCGGCGCCAGCGCGGCGCGGCCGCGGGCTTCGTCGTCCTCACACTCGTCCTCCTGTACGCGCTCGTCGAAAACGTCATCGAAAAGCCCGACGGCATCGCCATTTCGGGCCTGTTCATCCTCGGGATCATCGTCGTCTCGCTGGTTTCCCGGGTTTCGCGGACGACGGAGCTGCGCGCCGACCGCATCGAGTTCGACGACGAGGCGCGCCGGTTCATCGCCGATTCACTCGCCCACGACGGCGCCCTGAACATCGTCGCGAACAAGCGGCAGGGCGGCGACGAGGCCGAGTATTCCGCGAAGGAAGCCGAACAGCGCGGGATGAACCCCGTGCCCGGCGCCGCCGACATCCTGTTCCTCGAGATCGACGTCGTGGACCCGTCGGAGTTCAGCAACGTGCTCCAGGTGCGCGGCGTGGAGATCGACGGCTACCGGATCCTCCGCGCGAACAGCCCCGCGGCGCCCAACGCGATCGCCGCGATCCTGCTCACCTTGCGCGATGTGACGGGCGTCCGTCCCCGCTGCTACTTCGAGTGGTCCGAAGGCAATCCGCTCGGGCACCTGTTCCGCTACCTGCTCCTCGGCCGCGGCGACACGGCACCGGTCGTCCGGGAGATCATCCGCAGCAGCGAGAAGGACCCGGCCCGCCGCCCCGGCATTCACGTCGGCGGCTGAGGGGCCGGCCGGACTTCCCGCAGGTCCGGAACGGGGCTGCGGGAAGTCGCCGTACCCCTCGCCGCGTTCGGTGACGGCGAGGGGGCAGGTAGGCGCCTGCGGCGCGCCGCCGGGCCCGGATGCAGTCGGCGAACTCGCGGTGCCCCACCGCGAAGGCGGCCCCACCGCCGGCGAAACGCTCGAGGTGCCGGACCTCGCCTTCGGCCGCAACGCGCGCACGACCGACCTCAGCGCACGCGCCGAAGCAGCGATGGCGACCGTCGCGCGATTCGGGTCCGCGACGAAACCCGGTGCGCACGGTGATTCGAGCCTGCCGCGCGCGACGCGGCGGCATGCGCCCCTGGCGGCCGGTCCGGACCTGGGTGGCTCACCGCCCGGCGCGCAAGCGGGCCTTCACCGCCAGGCGGGCAACCCGGGCCTCACCGTCCCGCGGGCGGCGGGCCCGCCCGCCGGACCGGGGCACGAGCCGGACCGCGGCCGTCCTGGGGGCGAGGTGCCCGAGCCGGTGCTCGGCCCGGTGCTCGCGCAGGTCCGCGGGGCGGCGGCGGGGGCGCCTGGCGGGCCGGCCGGGCCGGCCGGTCGGCCTGGGGCACCGGGCGGGGCCGGTTGACCCAGGAGTCGAACAGGAGGATCAACCCCGCGAACACGGCGAAGCCGATGCCGAGCGCGATGTGGACGAGCGCGCCGAGAATGCCGGCGACCAGCAGTACCGGCAACACCGCCAACAGGCAGAACGGGTCGATCCGGCCGAATTTCGGGCGTGGGGACCCCTCACGGGGACTCACCGTGCGGTCTCCGGGTTCCTGCGCGCCATTGCAGCAGTATGCAACGGCGGAGCCGGGCCCTGCCACCTGGATGGCGCACGGCCGGATTTGCCGATCACCGCGCGTGACGATGCCACCCGTCCCCGTGGCGGACAGAACCGGACAGGATCCGGCCGTATCCGGAGAGGGACCGGCCGTTCCGTGGTGCAATGGCCGCGCCGAAAGGGGTACGCGCATGAAAAACGGCTTCCCGCAGCGGATCGGCTACGCCTTTCTCGCCCTGGTGACGGCGTGCGGCACCCTCGCCGGCGCCGCCCCGGCCACGGCGAGCCCGGCACCGCCTTCCCTCGAATTCGCCAACCCGGACAGTCAAGCGCTGTTCGGCGGCGCCTACGCCGCCGCTCTGCAGAACCTGTTGCGCACCAACACGATCGGTTTCGACGCACGCTACGACCGGAGCGGTCTGCTGGATCCGGCGACCGGCATCGTCCGCGCGGGCGGCGGCTACGCCCAGCCGTGGACGCGCGACGCGTCGATCAACAGCTGGAACGCCACCAGCCTGCTCGATCCGGCCCTGGCGAAGAACACGCTGTGGGCGGTGGTCGACAAGGACGCCGGCGGCGCCCTGCGCGTGCAGCAGGACGACCAGCAGTGGGACCAGGTGGTCTGGGTCACGGCCGCCTGGCACCACTACCTCGTCACCGGCGACCGGGAGTTCCTCCGGAACGCCTACCGCACGGCGACGAGCACGCTGACGATCCGCGAACACGCCACCACGGCCGGCTTCAACGCGACCTACGGCCTGTTCACCGGCGCGTCCTTCTTCAACGACGGCATCGCCGGCTACCCCGCGCCACCGGCCGACGCGACCGAGTCGGTCAGCACCGGGAGCATGCCGTGGCCCGGGGTGGCGAGCGGGATGTACCTCAGCACCAACGAGCTCTACTACGCCGCCTACGTCAACGCCGCGAACATGGCCGGGAACCTGGGCCGTCCGGCCGCGGAGATCGCCGGGTACCGGGACAAGGCCGCCGCGCTGCGGGCGGCGATCAACCAGCGGTTCTGGAACCCCGCCACCGGCCGGTACGACTACCAGCTCCTCGCCGACGGCTCCCGCGGTGCCTTCCAGGAAGGCACCGGGCTGGCGTTCGCCCTGATCTTCGGCATCGCGAACCCGGCGCAGGCGCGGTCGATCCTCGGCCACGCCCAAGAGCTGCCCTGGGGCATGCCCGACACCTTCCCGGCCTGGGCGCGCTACAGCGACGCGCAACCCGGTCGGCACAACGCCATCGTCTGGCCGCTCGTCCAGGGCCTGTGGGCGAAAGCGCTGGCCGGGCAGGGCGAGCAGAACGCGTTCGCCTCGGAAACCGCGCGCCTGGCCAAGCTGGCCGGCAACAACAGCGGCTTCTGGGAAATCCACAACGGGACCACCGGCGTCGTCGACGGCGGCTGGCAGCGGCTGGGCGACACCGTGAAGTTCCACTGGGGTTCCGAACCCGACCAGACCTGGTCGGCCACCGCGTTCCTCGACATGGTCCACACCGGCCTGTTCGGGCTGACGTTCACCGACCGCGGGCTGTCCTTCGCGCCCCACCTCCCGGCGGGCTGGGGTGACGTCACGCTGCGGCACCTGCGCTACCGCGGCGCGAACCTCACCATCGCCCTGCACGGCGCGGGCTCCGCGATCCGGTCGTTCCAGGTCGACGGCCAGGCCGCCCCGGCCGCGATCCCGGACACGCTCACCGGCGACCACACGATCGACATCGCCCTCACCGGAGCGCCCGCCGGCGACCGGGACGGCGACGGCGTGCCCGACGCCCAGGACCGCTGTGCGGACACCGCGGGGACCGCCGCGCTGAGCGGCTGCCCCGACCCGGCGCACCTCGAAGCCGAGGACGCCCGCAACACCGGCCGCGTGAAGACGAACGTGAACCACACGGGCTACTCGGGCCGCGCGTTCCTCGACGGCCTCTGGGCACAGGGCGCGTCGTCGTCCTTCACCGTGCACCGCACCACGACGGCGCCGGAACGCGCGGCCTTCACCGTGCGGTACGCCAACGCCAACAACGACACCCGGACGATGACCCTGTCGGTGGACGGGCAGCCGGTACGGCAGGTCGGCTTCCCGAAGGTCTCCGACAGCTGGGACGCCTGGGGCACCACGACCTTCGCCGACATCCCGCTCACCGGCCGGGACCCGGTGGTGACCCTTTCCTACGCTCCGGGCGACACCGGCGCGATCAACCTCGACTGGCTCGAACTCCGCCGCTAGCGGACCGCGAAACCCCGGTCAGTGGTCGTAGGCGGTCAGTGACCGGGTGATGGGTTGGCTGGTGGCGCGGTTGTGCCAGATGGCTGCGGTGAGGACCAGGAGGCGTTGGGCGATGCGGGCTCCGACGCCTTCGATGGTGCGTCCCCCCGTGCTGTTCCAGGTCGAGTTGGCCTTTGAGGGTGTCGTTGACCGACTCGAAGAGCTGGGGATGGACTTGAGCAGCGGTTCGCCGGGATGGGGTTCGCGGTTGCGGTAGGACGGGCGGATCAGCCGGATCCCGCGTTCGGTGAGGTAGTGGTCGAGTTGGCGGGAGACGTGGCCTTTGTCGGCGATGATCAGCAGTCGGGGGCGGTCGGCGAGCAGATGGGGTTCGTGGTCGCCGATGGCCATGAGTACTGGCCGCTGGTCGATTTCGGGTCGGCTAGGGCCCAGGCGACGGGTCGCCCGGCCGGGTGCAGATCAGGGCAGGCGCAGGCCCCAGAACCAGCGGGAGTGTGAACGGCAGAAGCCGTATTTGGCCCAGCCGGCCAGCTCCGAGCGTTTGACTGTGGGCCGGGACCGGGCCGCATTCCGCCGGGGTGGAGTCGACGATCCCGAGCAGGGGTGGGCCACCGCGAGAGTCACCAGTTCCGAATCGGTCAGCCAGGGGGTCTGCCCATCCGTCCCCTGCCGGCCAGATGGTCGGCGATCTTGACGTAGAGTGCGGTGACAAGGGTGTTCAGGTCGGTCGTCACAAACCGATCTTGGACACCTCTGGTCTCACCCCGACCCAGGCGCTACTCGTCTAGCGGACCGCGAACACCATCCCGATGTCGGCGGCCTCCTGAACCGGGTCCTGCACGGCCTCGACCGCGAACCCCCGCGTCGTGAAGACCTCGCGCACGGTGTCGCGGTGGCGCCGCCACCCTTCGACCTCGACGACCGCCTGGCGGACCAGCGGCCAGTGCCGGTCTTCGAGTCCGCGCAACACGTCGAGCTCGGCGCCCTCGACGTCGACCTTCAGCAGGTCGACGTGCTCGATGCCCTGCTCGTCGAGCACCGCCGACAGTGGCCGGACCCGGACGCGGTGGGTCTCGAGTTCCCGCATCACCTTCAGCTTGCGCCCGACGATCCCCCGCAGGATCGGCGCGGGCACGCGGCGGAGCCCGGCACCCAGCCCGCCGCGGCGGATCATCTCGACGACGCTGGCCGTGACCCGCCGCCGCTCGTCCTCGACGTTCGCCGCGTCCCGCCACGACGACGAGAAGATGGTCGCCGCCGGGAAGTAGCTGAAGTCGAGCTCGGCTTCGGCGGCCGCCAGCCCGTAGGGCAACGCGGTCAGCCGGCCGCCGAAGAAGTCGCGGCCGTTGCGCTCCAGCGTCGCGTGCAGCGGCGGGAGCGGCTCGAACGCGTAGATCCGCACGTCGCCGTCCAGCCGCTCGTACACGGCCGCGGAGAAGACGCCGATGTTGGCGCCGACGTCGAGGACGGTCGCACCCGGGGCGAGCTCGACGCCGTGGGCGAAGTAGGCGCCGACCTCCTCGCGCAGGAAGGACACCTCCCACGGGTTGATGCTGTGCAGGTCGATCGTGTCCATGGTCACGCGCAGAGGCTTATCACCATCGGGCGGCGCGGGGCACCCCCGTTCGGCGGCTACTCCGGACCTCGACGATCAGCGCGAGCCCGAATTCGTCCCCGCGACCGGCGGTTCAGCGTTCTTCTTCGACGTGCAAGGCGGCCTGCTCCGGTCCGGCGGCCACGGCCGAACCCGCGTCGACGGCCACCTCGTCCGCCTCCCTGTCGACCGGCGGGCCGTCGCCCTCGACCGGTTCCAGCTGGATCGGCTGCTCGGGTTCCGCGCCCGTGTCCGGGTCCTCCGGCGCTCCCGCGCGGGAGTCGATGCCGGCCGGGATCTCCGCGGCCGGGTCCGGGTTTTCCTCGCCGATGCGGTCGCCCAGTCCCCGCGGGTGGGCCTGCTCCCACGGGGTCATCCCGTACTTCGTCACGCCCGACCAGTGTTCCGGGGGATCCATGCCCTCCTCGAGCGGGTCGGCGCGGATCCGGTCCTCGTCGAGGTCCTCGGCGCTGTTCAGCGCGGCCGGGTCCGTCTCGACGGCGTCCGGGGCGCCGGTGTCCTGCGGCGGGTCGTAGCTCTGGTCGGGTTCGGTCATGTTCCCCGGGCTTCCCGCTGACGCGACGGCGAAACACCGCCCGGCGGCGGCCATCCCGCGTTTGTCCGCCGGCCGCGGCGGTATCCCGGTGCTTCCGGAACCCCGAACACGAGGAGGCGTCATGCCCCGACCGGTGGCCGACCAGGTGGTCGTGCTCATGGGTGCGTCGAGCGGGATCGGCCGCGCGACGGCACTCGCCTTCGCCGCCCGGGGAGCGCGTGTCGTGTGCGCCGGGCGTACCGCGCGGGCGCTCGACACGCTGGTCGAGGAGATCGCGAGCGCGGGCGGGACGGCCGTGGCCGTGCCCACCGACATCGCCGATCCGGACGCCGTGCGCGCGCTGGTGCGCACCACCGAGGCGAAGTTCGGGCGAATCGACACCTGGGTGAACCTCGCCGGCGTTTCGGTGTTCGGCCGCGTCGAAGACATCACCGACGAAGAGTTCGACCGCGTCCTGCGGGTGAACTTCCTGGGCCACGTCCACGGCGTGCGGGCGGTGCTGCCCGCCTTGCGCCGCGCGGGTGGCGGGTCGGTGATCGGCGTGGCCTCGGTCGAGGGCGTGCGGGCGGTGCCGCTGCACGCGCCCTACACCGCCAGCAAGTTCGCGCTGCGCGGCTTCTACGACTGCCTCCGCATCGAGCTCGCCCAGGAAGGCGCCCCGATCGCCGTCACCACCGTGCTCCCCGGCGCCATCGACACCCCGTTCTTCGAACACGCGCGCAGCAAGCTCGGCGCGCTGCCGAAGCCCCCGCCGCCGGTGTACGCGCCCGAGACGGTCGCCGACACCATCGTGTTCGCCTCCACGCACCCCCGCCGCGAAATCCCCGTCGGCGGCGCCGCAGCCGGGTTCTTCCTCGGGCAGCGGCTCTCCCCGGCGCTGACCGACGCCCTGCTTTCGCTGCGCCGGGTTGGTTCGCGCAGCTTCCGCAACACCTTGCCGGACAACGGAACCGACAACGTCGACTCCGCGGTGGACGAACCGGGCCGGGTCCACGGCAGCCACCCCGGCAAGGTGCTCCGGGGCAGCGCGTTCACCCGGCTGGCCGCCGCGCTGCCCCGGCCGGGCGACCTGCTCACCGCGGCGGTGTCCCGGCGGCACCGCACGACCGGCTGAGGGTTGACCGGCGCGCGGCGGGGTAGCCGCAGCGGTATGGATCCCTCGCGCGACGGTCACGCCCGGTCGAAGCCCGCGTGGGCGCACCGGGTGCTGCGGAAAGCCGAGGACGCCCAGGTGCTCGACGCTCCGGCCACCGGGCTCGAGCGGTGGGTGGCCGGATTCGCCGAAGGCGCCGTGGCACGGCAGCTGCGCGGCCAGGGGCTCGGTCACCCGCTGCACCCGCTCGCGGTGACGGTTCCCCTCGGCGCCTGGCTGTGCTCGGCGGTGTTCGACGTGCTCCCGGACGGCCGGGACGCGGCGCGCCGCCTGATCGCGATCGGCCTGCTGGCCGCCCCGGCGGCGATGGTGCCGGGCCTGGCCGACTATTCGGGCCTGAACGTGCGGCAACGCCGGGTCGGCTTGGTGCACGCGGCCGCCAACGCCGCGGCGACGGCGCTGTTCGGCGCGTCCTACCTGGCCCGCCGCGGTGGCCACGACGGGCGGCTCCTCGGCGCGCTGGGCTTGGCCGTGACGAGCGTGGGTGGCGCGCTCGGCGGCCACCTGACCTACGCCCAGGGTGCCGGGGTGTTCCGCTGGGAGCCCCTGGACGACCTGGCCCCCGCCGAACTCGCGGGCGAAGACCCGGCCGCACCCCGCAACCCCGCCTGAGGACCGCGGGCTTCGATCACCGCCCGCCGGGGTAACCGCGTCCCATGAGCGAATCCGAGAACCGCCCCCTGACCCCCGACGCGCCGGCCCCGCCCGGTACCCCGGAGCTCGACCTCGACGTGGAAATCCCCGAAGCCGATCGGCAGCGGAAGCAGCCCGGCTCTCAGGACGTCGACGAGGACGCCGGGGAAATCGAACCACCCAGCTGACCGGCCGGCCACGGCCGCGCCGCCGTCATCAGGCCGATCATGCCCGCGACCAGGCGCATCTGGTCCACCGTCCGGATGTCCGCCTCGACGAGCCTGGGCGAACACACCAGGACGGCCAGCGCCTGCGCCCGCGACAGCGCCACGTTCAGCCGGTTGCGCGACAGCAGGAAGTCGAGGCCGCGCGGCAGGTCGACCGCCGACGACGACGTCATCGTCGCGATCACCACCGGTGCCTCCTGGCCCTGGAAGCGGTCGACCGTGCCCACCCGGACCCCCGGGAACCCGGCCTCCTCCAGCGCCCGGGTCACCGTGCGCGCCTGCAGGTTGTAGGGCGCGACGACGAGGATGTCGTGGTCGCCCAAAGGCCGCGCCGGGCCGTGGTCCGTCCACAGGCGACCGTGCACTTCGGACACGAGCCGCACCACCTCGGCGGCTTCCGCCACCGAGCGGGTCGTGTTGCCCTGGTGCTCCACCTCGGCCAGGTACAGCCCCGCCGCGACACCGTCGAGGGCGCGGTCCGCGGCCGACGGGTGGGCGTGCAGCCGGCCGGCGTAGGACAGGTTCGACACCGGTTCGCAGACGGCCGGGTGCATGCGCCGCGTCTCGTCGAGGAAGTACCCGAGCGACGCCGGCATGATGTCGGCGTCCCCGATCAGGTGACCCAGCGCCGAGGCCTCGGCGCCCGCCGGGTGCGTGCCCTGCACCACCTGGGGCAGCTGCTGCGGGTCGCCGAGCAGCAGGACGTTCTTCGCGCACATCGACACCGCGAGCGCGTCGGCGAGGGCGAACTGGCCGGCCTCGTCGATGATCAGCAGGTCGAAGGGCTCCTCGCGGACCGCGGCGTTGGCGAACGTCCACGCCGTCCCGCCGACCAGGTGCCCGGTGTCGTGCTCCTCGCGCCACTTCACCAGCGCCGGGTTGCTCTTCGGCTGGTCCCACGGCGCGGCCGAGTCCGCCGTCTTCTTCGCGCGCTTGGCGCACGGCAGCTCCGGCGCGCTCTTCTTGGCCGCGCTCAGCACGTTTTCCACGGCCTTGTGGCTGGTCGAGGTGACCGCGACGGTCCGCCCCGCCCGCACGAGACGGGCAATGAGCCGGCCGGCGAGGTAGGTCTTGCCCGCCCCCGGCGGTCCCTGGACGGCGAGCGCCGAACCGTCGAGCGCGTCGACCGCTTCGATCACCGTGGCGACCAGGTCCTCGCCCGGCTCCGGCAGCGCCGCGCCGCCGCGCAGCCGGGGCGGCGTGCGCCGGAGCAGGTCGACGCCGGGGTGCCGCGGCAGCTCCGGGAGGGCGTCGACGACCAGGCGCGCGAGGTCGGCGACCGCCTCGTCCTTGGGTGCCGGACGCACCGGGCTGCCCGGCAGCACCGCGCTCGGCCGGTCGTTCGTGGTGGCGTCCGGCGGGCTGCTCTCCTCCAGCGTCAGCTCGACGGCCGACGCGGCGACGACCTTCGCGTCGCGGGCGGTGTCGCCGTAGCGCAGCCGCACGTCGTCACCGGGGGCGAACGGGTGCGGCCGGTCGGGGTCGCACGCGAGCAGCAGCGTCCGCTTCGCGGTGCGCGCCCGCCCGGCCGGAGGCACCCACTCCCCCGCTTCCAGCGAGACCGGCACGGCGCAGGCGGTGTCCACCTCGAGGTCGCCGAGCGGGGCGGCCAGCTGGCGGAAGTACTCCCACCACGCTGGGTTCGTCTCGCGGCGGTGGTAGCCCACGGACGCCGCCAGCAGCGCACGGGCCCGCTCGTCGGCGGTGAAGTGGCCCGGGTCGTCCGGCAGCCCGTCGAGCAGGGGGTCGACCAGCGCGGCCAGCTGCGCGGCCCGTTCGGCGCGGCGCTCGGCGGCGACGTCCTCCTCGGCCGCGCGCAGCAGCGCGTCTTCGGCGGATTCCTCCGCCGGCTCCGGCACCTCGATGCCCGCGCCGGCGCGGACCCGGTGCAGGAACGCGAACAGCCGCTGCGCGGAGACGCAGTC
Organism: Amycolatopsis sp. DG1A-15b; assembly: GCF_030285645.1. Taxonomy (GTDB): domain Bacteria; phylum Actinomycetota; class Actinomycetes; order Mycobacteriales; family Pseudonocardiaceae; genus Amycolatopsis. Next base: position 2,164,908 of record NZ_CP127296.1, on the reverse strand, counting down.
GTCCTCGGTGTTCTCGCCGATGCGGCGCAGGACTTCGTCGGCGCGTTCCGGCTCGCCGGACTGCGCCAGCGCCAGGTACTCCTCGTAGACCTCGACGTCGGACACGGCGGTCTTCGCGCGGGCGCCGGGCTGGTAGAGCGGCTCGAGGTGGCGGATCGAGTACGACCGCTGCGAGACGCGCAGCGCCTTGCGCACGACCGCGTGCAGGTCCACCACCGCGCCGCTGCGCAGCAGGTGGTCGACGGTCTCCTCGCGGGTGCCGTGCACCGCCGCGAGCCGCTTGATCGCGGTGACCTCGTAGGGCGCGTAGTGGTAGACGTGCGAGCCCGGGTGTTCGGCGACGCGCGCCGCGGCGAAATCGACGAACTCCTCGAACGCCCGCCGTTCCTGGGCGCGGCTGTGCGCCCAGAACGGCGTGAACTCGCGGTCGCCGACCGCGCCGAACAGGTACTCGAGCCCCTCGCCGGCGAGGGCGTGCGGATCGCCCGCCAGCTCCACGAACACGTCGCCCGGCGCGGGGGCCGGCAGGGCGGCCAGCTCGTCCGGGTCGACGACCTCGTAGGCGACCTCGCCGGTGGTGTCCTGGCGGACCTGCAGCGCGGCCTGGGCCCGCAAGGTCGCGAACGCCGTCACGGACAGGTCCCGCGGCCGGTCGGCCGGGCCGGCCGCGGCCAGCGCGTCGATCGAGCCGAGCCCGGCGGCGACCAGCTTGCGGCGCTGGTCGCCGCGCATCCCGGCCACCAGCGAGAGGTCCCGGTCGGCTTCCCGCCCGGCCGCGCAGTGCCGGGCGAACCCGCAGCCGGCACAGGCCGGGCGTTCGTCGGCCCACAGCGGCACCGGCAGCCGCGGCGGCCGGTGCGCCAGCCGGGTCCGCAGCCGGTCCACCAGCGGCCGGAAGTCCTCGACGCGCAGCGTCCGGGTGCCGCCGTCGGTCAGCCGGAGGTGCAGGTGCGGCCCGGCCGGCCGGCCGGCGCGGGCGATCGCGTCGGCGCACGCCGTCAGCTGGACCACCGCCGCCGGCGTCGCCTGCCGGACCGGCTTCGCGTCGTAGACCTCGTAGCGGCCTTCGCCGTCCTGGACCAGGAAGTCCGCCTGCGCCGAAAACTCGCCGTCGAGGAAGACGGCCCGGTGGATCACCGGGACGCCGGTCCGCAACGCCTCTTCCGTCGCCTTCGCGGCGAGGGCGGTGTCCTGGACGTCGATCTCGGCGACCTCGCGGCCGCCGGCGCGGAATCCGGCGAGCATCGCCGTGGCGTGCCCGCGCCGCGTGTCCGGCTCGGCGGGCGCGGGCCGCGGCGCGCCCGGCAGGCCCGCCGCCAGCGCCTGGACGAGGATGCTGCGGTGCTCGCAGTCGAGCAGGTCGGCGAGATCGGCTGGGGTGAGCATCGCCGCGAAGTCTGACACGGCCGATCATCCGGGCCGGAGCACGCCGTCCCCGACACGCCGGACGTTCGCCGAAACTTTCGAGAATTCCCTGGTATATCGCCAATTCTTGACAGCGCGGACCACGCCCGCAATAGTGCGAGAACCGAACTAAATACTCGTGAACACGATGGGGGCGCGGTGTCTTCCAGCGACGAGAACGAGCAGAGCCGGTTGCGCCGGCGTTCCTTCCTGATCGGCAGCGGAGCTGCCGTGGCCACCTCGATGTTCGGTGCCGTTCCGGCGCAGGCGAGTCCCCCGGGCCCGTTCCCGGGCGACTACGACGGCTCGGACCTGTGGCTGCGCTACGAGCGGGTCGCCGATCCCGGTCTCCTCGCCCGGTACCGGGCCGCGCTCGGCGCGATCGTCGTCGAGAACGCCGGCCGGACCCCGGTCCACCGCCACACCGCGAACCTGAGCATGGCCCCCGGCTCCACCGAGCACCTGGTGCGAAGCACCCTGGAAGCGGCGCGGGACGAACTCGCCCGTGGCCTCGGCGGGCTGCTGGGACGGCCCGTGCCGGTGCAGGGCGGGTTTCCCGACCACGCGGTGGTCGTGGGCACCCCGGACAGCTCGTCACTGGTGCGCCGGCTCGTTCCCCCGCGCGACCTGGCGCCGCTCGGTAGCGACGGGTACCTCATCCGCTCGCTGTCGCGGGGCGGGCACCGGGCCGTCGTCATCGCCGGCAACACCGATGTCGCCGCGTTGTACGGGACGTTCGCCTTCCTCCGGCGGCTGCAGGCCCAGCAGCCCGTCACCGGCCTGGACGTTTCGTCGGTCCCCCGGATCAACCACCGGTACCTGAACTACTGGGAGACCGAGCGCCTCTACGCCGGGAACAACCCGGCCGGAACCGGCGGGCTGAACGGCGAAACCGGCGCGATCTTCGACTTCACCGCCACCGGCGCGTCCGCCGGGCTGAACCTGCCGGTGATCCTCGACCGGTACCTGGTGGCGGCGCGAGCGATGGCATCCGTCGGCATCAACGGCATCACGATCAACAACGTCAACGCCAACAGCTTCTACCTCACCCCGGCCGCCATCGAGCAGGAAGCCGCGCTGGCGGACGCGCTGCGCCCGTACGGGATCAAGCTGGCCGTCTCCATCAACTACGCGGCCCCGACGGACGCCCGGTTCGCGCCCGACACCCTTACCCGCGAACAGCTGGATCCCTACAGCGCGCAGTTCCAGGGCTGGTGGAACCGCCGGGCCCGGCAGCTGCAGGCCGCGATCCCCGACTTCATGGGGTTCACCGTCAAAGCCAATTCCGAGGGCCAGCCGGGTCCCCAGGACCTGGGCTACGACCACGGTGACGGCGCCAACGGGATGGCGGCGGCGGTGGCGCCGCTCGGGATGCGGATCTTCTGGCGGACCTTCGTCTACAACGCCGACGTGGACGCGGACCGGCTGAAGCGCGCCTACCTGGAGTTCGGCCCCATCGACGAGGAGCCCCAGCCCGACGGCACGAAGGGCCGGTTCGCCGGGAACGTGTTCCTGCAGACCAAGAACGGCCCGCTCGACTACCAGGCCCGGGAGCCGGCCAATCCGCTCTTCGGCCGGATGGAACACACCAACCAGGCCCTGGAACTGCAGGTCACCCAGGAGTACACCGGGCAGAACACGATGCTGTGCTACCTCGGCCCGCTGTGGGAAGAGGTCCTCAAGTCCGACACGTTCGCCACCGACGAACACGGCCGGCTGCTGAAGAAGCGCCTGGTGGGCCACGTCGTGGACGGCACGGCCCAGGGCCACCCGGACAGCGCCATCGTCGGCGTGGCCAACTTCGGGAATGCGGGCAACCTGACCGGGCACCACTTCGCGCAGGCGAACCTGTACGCCTTCGGCAGGCTGGCGTGGGACTGGACCCTGGACGCCCGCGGCATCGCCGAAGACTGGGTCCGGCTGACCTGGAGCAACCGCGACTTCGCCGTCCGGACGATCGTGACGATGATGATGGGCTCCCGGGAGGCGCTGGTCAGCTACCAGACCCCGCTCGGCGTCGCGCACCAGTTCCGGTCCAGCGACCACTACGGCCCCAACCCCGCCGAACGGCTGGCGCGGGACGACTGGAGCCCGGTGTACTACAACCGGGCCGACCGCACCGGCCTCGGCTACGACCGCTCCCCCACCGGCAGCGGCTTCACCGCGCAGTACTTCCCGGTGCTCGCGGCCCGGTACGCCGACATCGAGACCGTCCCCGAAAACCTGCTGATGTGGTTCCACCACGTGCCGTGGGACCGGCGGCTGCGCAACGGCCGGATCTTCTGGGACGAACTGGTGTACCGCTACCAGACGGGCGTCCACTACGTGTCGTGGATGCGCCAGGCCTGGGACTCGCTCGAACCCCACGTCGACGCGCGGCGCTTCGCCGAGGTGAAGGCCAAGCTCGCCGCCCACGAGGCCGACGCGGGCACCTGGCGCGACACCTGCGTGCGCTATTGGCAGGAGTTCAACGGCCTTCCCGTCCCGACGGACGGGCCGCTCTCGATCAAGATCGTGGTCGGCGGCCGGACGTTCGGCGGCTTCGACGCCGGCGCGCCGTCGTACACCATCCCGATGGCGGCCGGTACGTCACCGGAAATCACGAAGGTCGTGCCCGCCGACGCGGGCGCGAAGTGCGAGATCCTCCGCCAGGCTCACGGGGTGCCCGGGCGATCTGTGGTGCGAATCACCGCGCACAGTTTCTTCGGGCCCCTCCTCAAGGACTATGTCTTCGACCTGGTGGTAGCCACGCACTGAGCTCCGGGAACCACGCGACGCCCGGCTCCGTTGTCGTATCCTACGGCTCCGTAAGTTACGGTTGCGTAGGTACGGAAGGACGTCCCATGCCGGTCCCCGAAACCACCCGCCTGCTGCACGAGCTGGAAGGCACGGTCGAAGAGAACCTGAACCGGCACCTCGCCGCCGCCCAGGAGTGGATGCCGCACGAGTACGTCCCCTGGAGCCAGGGACGCGACTTCGCCGAGCTGGGCGGGGAAGCGTGGGATCCGGAGCAGTCCCGGGTGACCCCGATCGCCCGGACCGCCCTGGAGGTCAACCTCCTCACCGAGGACAACCTGCCCAGCTACCACCGCGAGATCGAGCGCGCCTTCGGCCGCGACGGCGCGTGGGGCACCTGGGTGCACCGGTGGACGGCCGAAGAGGGCCGCCACGGCATCTGCATCCGCGACTACCTGCTGGTCACCCGCGCCGTCGACCCCGTCGAGCTGGAGCGGATGCGGATGGAGACCATGCAGGCGGGCTACGACACCGGCGACAAGCCGCTGCTGAACGTCTGCGCGTACGTCTCGTTCCAGGAGCTGGCGACCCGGCTTTCGCACCGCAACACCGGCCGCTACACCCAGGACCCGCTGGCCGAGCGGCTGCTCGCCCGGGTGTCCACGGACGAGAACCTGCACATGGTCTTCTACCGCAACCTCGTCAAGGCGGCGCTGGAGATCTCGCCCGACGCGATGATGCGCGCGATCACCGACGAGGTGCTGAACTTCGCGATGCCGGGCGCGGTGATCCCGAGCTTCCAGCGCAAGGCCGCGCTGATGGCCAAGGCCGGCATCTACGACCTGCGCATCCACCACGACGACGTCGTCCAGCCGCTGCTGCGGTACTGGAAGGTCTTCGACCTGACCGGCCTCGGCGCGGTCGGCGAGGCCGCGCGGGAGGAACTGGCCACGTTCATCAAGGGGCTCGACACCCAGGCGTCCCGGTTCGAGGAACGCCGGGACGCCACCGCCGCGCGCCGGGCGGCGCGGGGCATAGTGGACCTCTGAGCCACACCCGCCGGAGGTCGCCGTGCCGCACCGAGGTCGCCTTCCCGGTGCCACCGGACCGGTGCTGGGACGCGCGCTGCGGGTGCTCGAGGCGTTCTCACCGGACCGGCCGGCGCTGCGGCTGAGCGAGGTCGCGCGCCGGACCGGGCTGCCGGCCGCGACCGTGCACCGGCTGCTGCGGGAGTTCTGCGAGTGGGGCGCGCTGGAGCGCGACGAAACCGGCGTCTACCGGGTCGGGCTGCGGCTGTGGGAGCTGGGCTCGCTCGCCCCGCGGGGCCTGGGCCTGCGGGAACTCGCCCTGCCGTTCCTGGAGGACCTCTCCCAGATCACCCGCGAAAACGTCCAGCTGGCCGTCCGCGAAGGCACCGAGGTGGTGTACATCGAGCGGATCGCCGGAACCGGGGCGGTGCCGGTGCTGACCCGCGTCGGCGGCCGGTTCGCGCTGACCGCGACCGGCGTCGGGCTGGTCCTGCTCGCCCACGCCCCCGCCGAGGTGCAGGAGGACGTCCTCGGCCGCCCGATCGACCGGTACACCAGCGAGACCGTGACCGACCCGGACCGGGTGCGGCACCTGCTGGCCGACGTCCGGACGCACGGGTTCTCCATCAGCGAGCGCCAGGTCACCCTGGACGCGCTGTCGGTCGGCGCGCCGATCCACGACGCGCGGGGCCGCGTGGTGGCCGCGGTGTCGCTGGTCGTGCGGTACGGGAGCGTCTCGCCGCACGCGCTGGCCCCGCTGGTGATGACCAGCGCCCGCGCGATCTCACGAGCGCTTTCCATCTTATGAAATAGCCCTTCGTGACGGCGTCGTCTCCGGCGGAGTCTGTGAGCCCGGACACGGCTCCCGCCACGAGAGGACTCCGATGAGCGCCATCCCCCGCGACCAGTGGTACGTCGCCGCCTACGGCTCCGAGATCGGCACCGAGCTGTTCAGCCGCACGATCTGCGGCGAGCCCATCCTGTTCTGGCGGACCCGCGACGGGAGCGTCACCGCGATGGCCGACCGGTGCGTGCACCGGCGGTTCCCGTTGTCGCAGGCGCCTTCGCGGCTGGTCGACGACCAGGTCGTTTGCGGCTACCACGGGTTCACCTACGGCGTGGACGGCAAGTGCGTGGCCGTGCCGGGGCAGACCCGGGTGCCGCGGTCCGCGCGGTTGACGCGCTATCCGCTGGTGGAGCAGGACTCCTTCGTCTGGGTGTTCATCGGCGACCCGGCGAAAGCCGACGCTGCTTTGATTCCGCGGGCGCCCTGGCTCGACTCCCCGGACTACACCACGGTTTGCGGGATGGAGCCGCTCAAGGCGCGGTACTCGCTGCTGGTGGACAACCTGCTGGACCTGTCCCACGAGACCTACCTGCACGGCGGCTACATCGGCACGCCGGAGGTCGCCGAAACGCCGATCACGACCGAGGTCGACGACGAGGCCGGCATCGTCTACGTCTCACGGCACATGGCCGACGCGGCGTGCCCGCCCTTCTACGCCAAGTCGACCGGGCTGGAGGGCCGCATCACGCGCTGGCAGGACATCGAGTACACCCCGCCGTGCCTGTACAAGCTGCACAGCCGCATCGCGCCGGTGGGGTCCGTGCCGAACCCGGACGGCAGCGACCCGGACGCCTTCCACGTCGAGGTCGTTTACGCGATCACGCCCGAGACCGAACACTCCACGCACGACTTCTGGGCCGTGGCGCGGGACTTCGCCCTCGACGACGAAGGTGTTTCGGCGTTCCTCGCGGAGAACAACCGCACGGTGGTGCTGCAGGACGTCGAAGCCCTCGACGTCCTGGAGCGGGTGATCGCCGCGGAATCGGCGGGGTACCAGGAGCTGTCGATCAACATCGACACCGGCGGTCTCGCGGCCCGCCGGATGCTGCAGCGGATGGCCGCGCCGGTGACGTCGTGACCCGGCCGATGCTCACCGGCGACCGCGTCTACCGGATCCACTGGGTCCTCGGCACCGACCGCCTGCACGCGGTCTGCCACTGCGGCGCCGAGCGCGAGTTCGAAGACCCCGTGCAGCTGTGGGACTGGCTGCTCGCCCACCCCGAAGGACACTCATGACCCGCGAACTCCTGGTGGACCGCAAGGAAAAGCTCGCCGACGGCGTCGTCCGGCTGACGCTCCGCGCGCCCGGCGGCGAGCCACTGCCGCCGTGGGAGCCGGGAGCGCACATCGACCTCGTGCTGCCCGGTTTCCGGCGGCAGTACTCGCTGTGCGGCAGCCCCGAGGACAGGTCGGCGTACCAGGTCGCGGTGCTGCGGGAGACCGGCGGCCGCGGCGGCTCGGCGTACGTGCACGATTCGCTGTCCGCCGGGGACCGGATCGAGGTGGACGGCCCCCGCAACCACTTCGCGCTGGCGGACGCCGAGCGGTACGTGTTCATCGCGGGCGGCATCGGCATCACGCCGATCCTGCCGATGCTCGACCGCGCCACCGCGGCCGGCCGCGACTGGCAGCTGGTCTACGGCGGCCGGACCCGCGCGTCGATGGCGTTCATGGAGGAACTTTCTTCCCACGGCGACCGGGTCGTGTTCCGGCCCCAGGACGAGCACGGCCTGCTGGACCTTCCGACGCTGCTGGCCGGGGTGAAGCCGGGCACGGCGGTGTACTGCTGCGGCCCGGAACCGCTGCTGGCCGCGGTGGAGGCGCTCGAACCGGCCGACCTGCACGTCGAGCGCTTCACGGCTCAGCCGGACGAGGGTCCGCGCACGGCGTTCGAGGTCGAGCTCGCCGGCTCGGGCCGGGTGCTGCGGGTGCCCGCGGACCGGTCGATCCTGGAGGTCGTCGAGGAAGCCGGGGTGACGGTGCTGTCGTCGTGCCGCGAGGGCACGTGCGGCACCTGCGAGACGGGCGTGCTCGGCGGAACCCCGGACCACCGGGATTCGGTGCTCACCGCGGACGAGCGGCTGGAGAACGAGGTGATGATGCTGTGTGTGTCGCGGTCCTGCTCGCCGCGGCTGGTGCTCGACCTCTGACACAGCGTCACTGCACGGCGAACCGGGCCGATCTGTAGTGGTATTGGCGGGTGACGACGTTTCAGTCTTTCCTGGACAAGGTGGACGAGCGGGTGGGCGACGGGCTCGAGCGCGTTCTGTGTGCCCACCACCGGCGGCGGCTGCGCGGGCTCGGCTGGGGTGCCGTTCTCGAACCCGGCGGGGCCGATGACCCGCTCGGCGGCCGGGCTCCGGTGCGCGACGGCAACCGCGTCGAGGTGCTGATCGACGGCGAAGAGTCGCTGCCGGCCGTTGCCGAGGCCATCCGGCAGGCGAAGTCCCACGTGCACATCGCCAACTGGCACGCCAGCGCCGACTTCCGGCTGACGCGGGAGCCCGGTTCGCCCACCCTGCGTGAACTGCTGGCCGAGACCGCCGCACGGGGGGTCGAAGTCCGCGTCCTGCTGTGGGCGGGGCCGCCCTTTCCCGCGTTCCAGCCGTCGCGGAAGCTGGCGCGGTCCGAACGGCGGAAGTTCACCGAGGGCACCGACGTGCGCTGCGTGCTGGACGCCCGCGAACGGACCCTGCACTGCCACCACGAGAAGCTGGTGATCGTCGACGACGCCGTCGCCTTCGTCGGCGGGGTGGACCTCACCGCGCTGGAGGGTGACCGGCACGACAGCCCGGACCACCCGCCGCGGCCGATCGGCTGGCACGACCTGATGTCCCGGCTGGAGGGCCCGATCGTCGCCGATGTCGCCGACCACTTCCGCCGGCGGTGGACCGAGGTGGCGGGCGAGACCCTGCCCGAACCGGCGGTCCCGGAGCCGGCCGGCACCAGCCGCGTCCAGCTGCAGAAGACGGTCCCGAACGACACGTACGACTTCCTGCCCAAGGGCGAGTTCACGATCCTCGACGGCTACCTGCGCGCCCTGCGCTCGGCGCGGCGGCTGGTCTACCTGGAGAACCAGTTCCTGTGGTCGCCGGAGATCGCCGAAGTGCTGCTCGACAAGCTGCGGAACCCACCGGCCGAGGAGTTCCGCGTCGTCCTCCTGCTGCCGCGCAAGCCGAGCAACGGTTCGGACACCACGCGCGGCCAGCTGGGCCGGCTGCTGGACGCGGACGACGGCCACCACCGCCTGCTGGCGACGACGATCAGCGCGCACGACGACGACTCGTCGGCCCCGGTGTACGTGCACGCGAAGCTCGGCATCGTCGACGACGAATGGCTGACGGTGGGCTCGGCGAACCTGAACGAGCATTCGCTGTTCAACGACACGGAAGTCAACATCGCGACCGACGACCCCGAAGTGGCCCGGACCGCCCGGTTGCGGTTGTGGGCCGAGCACCTGGGGCGTCCGGTTTCGGAGCTGGAAGAGAGAGACCCCGCCGACATCGTGGACAACCTGTGGCGGCCGCTGGCCGAAGAGCAGGCCGAGCGGGAACGCCGCGGTGAGCAGCGGACCCACCGGCTGGTGCTGCTGCCGGGGGCCTCGCGCCGCGCGGCCCGGCTGCAGGGGCCGTTGCGGGGGCTGCTGGTGGACGGCTGAGCCGAGCCCGATGAACTCCTTCGCCGAGGTTCATCGGGCCACGCGCCAGGGCGTGTATCGAACTGGGTCAGAGCCATTCGTTGATGGCGGCGATGAGGACGGCGAGCTTGATGCCCCTATCGATGTCAAGTGGTCGATTGCGGGCTGTGGCGTGGTGTTCGAGCGATCAGTTCGTAGAGTTCGCGTGCGACGTAGCGTTTGAGACAGCGGAACGCTTCGCGCCGGGTCTTGCCTTCACAGATGCGTCGGTCGACGTAGGCGCGGGCGCGAAGATCCCCACGAAGTCGGGCTATGACGATCGTGTAGATACAGGCTCTAGATCGGCCTCGCCGCGTCGAGGACGGATGGCGGGAGCTTGTTCCGCGCCCCCAGCACTTCGATCCCGACCAGCCGGCCCTGCTCGTCGAGGTCGAGATTGATCATGCCGCACACCGCGGCCGGATCGCAGGGGTACGTCCGGGCGGCGACCAGCGGGATTCCGGGTTCGAGGAGCCGGAGGTAAGCCGCATCCACGGTTTCGTCGTAGGTCACGTCGATCTCAGCCATTCCGGTGAACCTACCGAAGCCCGGCCGCTACCGGATCCGCAGCTTCCGCATCAGCTTCAGCCCGGAAAGCATGCTCTCGACGTACTTCTCGTACCCCTGCCCCGGCCGCGGTCCCATCACCTGCTTCTTCAGCACGGCCAGGTTCTGCACGTCCGTGTACTTCAGCAGCCCCTGATCGCCGTGCCGGGCGCCGACGCCGGAGTTCTTCACCCCGCCCGACGGCGTTCCCTTCGCCGCGTACGCGGTCGCGAGGACGTCGTTCACGTTCACGTTGCCGGACTCGATCCGGGCCGCCACCGCGCGCGCCGCGGTGACGTCGGTGCTCCAGACCGAGGCGTTCAGGCCGTAGTCCGTGTCGTTGGCCAGCGCCACCGCTTCGTCGACCGTGCGGTACTTGTGCAGCGCCACCACCGGTCCGAACGTCTCCGTGACACCGCAGAGCATGTCCGGGGTGACGCCCTCGAGGATCGTCGGCTCGAAGAACGCCGGGCCGAGGTCGGGGCGGGGCTTGCCGCCGCACAACACGGTGGCACCCTTGGCGACTGCGTCGTCCACATGGGACTTGACGCGGCGCATGTGGTCGACCGAGACCAGCGAGCCCATGTCGGGTCCGAAGTCGTACGCCGCGCGGACGTCGAGGGCCGAAGCCGCCGCCACGAACGCCGTCTTGAACTCCTCGTACCGGGATTCCGGCAGGTAGATCCGCTCGATGTGCATGCAGATCTGGCCGGTGTTGCCGAACGCGCCGAAGATCGCGCCCTGGACGGCCTCCGGAAGATCGGCGTCCGGCAGCACGATCATCGGGTTCTTGCCGCCGAGTTCGAGGCAGCAGCCGATGAGGTTGCGGCCCGCCCGCTCGCCGATCACCCGGCCGGTCGCCGTCGAACCGGTGAACATCACGTAGTCGGCGTGGTCGATCAGCGTGGGGCCGACGTCCGGGCCCTCGCCGCACACCACCTGGAACAGCCCCTCCGGCAGGCCCGCTTGCTCCAGCAGCCGGACGCCGTAGAGCGGCGACAGCGCGGTCTTGTTGTCGGGTTTCAGCACCACCGCGTTGCCGGCCATCAACGCCGGCACGGCGTCGGAAACGCCGGTGGCGAACGGGAAGTTCCACGGCGCGATGATCCCGACGACCCCCTTGGGCAGCCGGACCTCGGTCGACGTCGTGAGCAGCGGGACCGGCCCGCCGCGTTTGGTCGGCGCGAGCAAGCGAGCCGCCCGCTTCAGGTAGTGGCTCATCACCATCGGCGGGTCGCAGGTCTCCTCGATCGCCATCCGCCGGTTCTTGCCGCTCTCGACCTGGATGAGGTCGGCGACGGTCCGCGCGTGCTCGACGAACAGCGCGTGCGCCCGCCGGAACACCGCCAGCCGCTGCTTGACCGGTGTGGCCGCCCACTTCCGCTGGGCCTCGCGCGCCACGGCGAACGCCCGCTCGATGTCGTCGGTCGTCGACTGCGGCAGCTCGGCGAGCACGTCGCCGGTGTAGACCTCGGTGAGCTTCCAGGTCGCGCCGGACGAGCCGGGCACCCGGGCCACGAGCTGCTGCAGGAAGGCGTCGGTGACCGACGCGGGGCGGGTGAGTCCGAGCGGTGTGAGGGTCATGACCGGCTCCCGAGGACGAGCTGGGCGCCCATTTCCCCGATCATGATGCAGGGCGCGTTGGTGTTGCCGCCGGTGATCGACGGCATGATCGAAGCGTCGCAGACCCGCAGGCCCTCGACGCCGCGCACGCGCAGGTCGGGGCCGACGACGGCGAGCTCGTCGACGCCCATCCGGCAGGTGCCGACGCCGTGGTAGACCGACGTCGCGCGGTTGAGGATCGCGTCGCGCAGTTCGTGGCCTGTGAGGTCCTTGCCCGGGTGGATCTCCTCCTTGACCGCGCCCTTGAACGCCTTGGACGCGAAGATCTCGCGCACCATCTCCGAGCCTTCGCCGAGCAGCTCGAGGTCGGCCGGGTCGGACAGGTACCGGAAGTCGATGACCGGTGCCGCGCCGGGATCGGCGGAGGCGAGCCGCAGCGTGCCGCGGCTCTTCGGGTAGATGAGCGTCGTCAGCACGGTGAGCGCGGGGCGCTTGTCGACGTCGTGCCGGATCGGCGCGTCCTGGTTGGGTGACACGTACGCCCACGGCAGCAGGTGTAACTGCAGGTCGGGGATCGCGCCGGCCTGCGAGGTCCGCAGGAAGGCGACCGCCTCGAAGACCGAGTTCGCCAGGAACGTCGTGCCGGGGCGCAGCAGCTCCCGGGCCAGCCCGCGGGCGAAGTACGGCGCCGTGCCCTTGTTCTTGCTGGTGGTCACGTGGAAGGTCAGGGCGTGGAACATGTGGTCGTGCATGTTGTCGCCGACGGGCAGGTCGGCGACGACGGCGATGCCGTGTTCCCTGAGGTGTTCGGCGTGGCCGATGCCGGACAGCATGAGCAGCTGCGCCGAGCCGATGACGCCGGCGGAGAGGATGACCTCCTTGCCGGCGCGGATGGTGCGCCGGCGGCGCCCGTCGACGACCTCGACGCCGACGGCGCGGCCGTTCTCGATCAGCACCTTCTCGACCAGCACGCCGGACTGCAGCTGCAGCGTCGGGGACGCGAGGTTGTGGAGGTAGCCACGCGAAGCGCTGTAGCGCAGGCCGTCGGCGGCGTTCTGCTGCATCCGGCTGACGCCTTCTTGGGACTCGGCGTTGTAGTCGTCGAGGATCTTGCAGCCGAGCGCGTCGGCGGTGGCGTCGACGAACTGCAGCGAGCCTTCCTGCGGGTTCTTCGCGCGGGTGACCCGGATCGGGCCGCCCGCGCCGCGGAAGGCGTTCTCGCCGTCTTCGAAGTCCTCCATGCGCTTGTAGGCCGCGTTGACGCTGTCGGCGTCCCAGCCGGTGTTGCCCTCGGCGGCCCAGGAGTCGAAGTTGGCCCGGTTGCCGCGGACGTAGACCATGCCGTTGATGGAGCTGGAGCCGCCGACGACCCGGCCGCGCGGCACCGGCATCCGCCGATCGAGAACATGTTTCTGCGGAATGCCGTAGAAGCCCCAGTCGAGTGGCTTCTTGAGCTGCGGCACGGCGTGCATCGGCCCGACGAGCCCGGGTTTCTTGATGAGCAGCTGCTCGTCGCTCTTCCCGGCTTCGAGGACGATCACGCTGGCCCCGGCCTGGGCGAGCCGTCCCGCGATCGTCGCGCCCGAGCTCCCCGACCCGACGACGACGTAGTCGGCCTCGTCGCCGCGCGCCGCCCTTTTCGCCATACTCGCTCCTCGGTACGACCGGCCGTTAGAACTGTAACGTGTTCTAGTTCGAGCCAACCGTATAGCGCCGACCCCGGAGAGCGCAACGGCCCGGGCGGCGGAGCGGGCTTCAGCCCCAGGTCAGGAAGCGGTAGTGCAGGCCGGTCGAAGACTCCAGCCACTCCCCCGCGGAGTCCGCCGGGCGCCCCACCTCCGGCGCGTACGTGTCCCCCTCGAAGGACTCGCGGATCTCCGTGACCACGACCCGGTCCGCGAACGGCAGCGCCGCCCGGTACACCGCCGCGCCGCCGATCACCCACAGGTCGCCGGTCACCGCGGCGAGCGCCGACGGCAGGTCCGCGAACGTCTCGGCGCCGTCCTGCGGGGTCCCCGACAGCACGAGGTTGCGCCGCCCCGGCAGCGGCCGGAACCGCGGCGGCAGCGACGCCCACGTGCGGCGGCCCATCACCACCGCCGCCCCCGCCGTCAGCGCCTTGAAGTGCCGCAGGTCCTCCGGCAGGTGCCACGGCAGCTCGCCGTCCCGCCCGATGACCCCGTTCGCCGCCTGCGCCCAGACCAGCCCGATCACACCGCCACCGGCGCCTTGATGCCCGGGTGCGGGTCGTAGCCCTCGACCGAGAAGTGCTCGTAGGTGTACTCGAACAGGCTGTCCGCCGGCTTCAGCCCCAGCGTCGGGAACGGCCGCGCCGACCGGGCCAGCTGCGTGCGGACCTGCTCGACGTGGTTGTCGTAGATGTGGCAGTCGCCGCCGGTCCAGATGAAGTCGCCGACGCCGAGCCCGACCTGGGCGGCGATCATGTGCGTCAGCAGCGCGTAGCTCGCGATGTTGAACGGCACGCCGAGGAACAGGTCCGCGCTGCGCTGGTACAGCTGGCAGGACAGCTTGCCGTCGGCGACGTGGAACTGGAAGAACGCGTGGCACGGCGGCAGCGCCATGCGCGGGATGTCGGCGACGTTCCACGCGGACACGATGATCCGCCGCGAGTCGGGGTTCTCACGCAGCGTGCGCAGGACCTCGGCGATCTGGTCGACGTGTCCGCCGTCCGGGGTCGGCCACGAGCGCCACTGCACGCCGTAGACGGGGCCCAGATCACCGTCGTCGGCCGCCCACTCGTCCCAGATCGTGACGCCGTGTTCCCTCAGCCACGAGACGTTCGCGTCGCCGCGCAGGAACCACAGCAGCTCGTAGGCGATCGAGCGGAAGTGGACTTTCTTCGTGGTGATCAGGGGAAAGCCCTCGGACAGGCGGTACCGCAGCTGATGCCCGAAGATCGACCGCGTGCCCGTGCCGGTACGGTCGCCCTTGCGGGTGCCCGTGTCGAGGACGTGGCGGAGGAGGTCTTCGTACTGCGTGTCCGGCATGCCGGGGAGCCTAGCCGTGCCGCTGACTCAGCGTGAACCCCGGACGGCCGACACGAGCGAGGCCATAACTTGACCCATTCCAGAAAAGCCCCTAGGGTCGGCGGCGATGTCGGACTTCGAAGCACAGCTGCGGGCGGTCTCGCTGCGGGTCACCCGGCCCCGGCTGGCCGTGCTGGCCGCGCTGCGCGACCATCCCCACGTCGACACCGAAACGGTGATCGACCTGGTGCGCGCCGAGCAACCGACGGTGTCGCACCAGACGATCTACGACGTGCTGCGGGCCCTCACCGACACCGGGCTGATCCGGCGCATCCAGCCGGCCGGGGCGAACGCCCGCTACGAGGCCCGGGTGGGTGACAACCACCACCACGTCGTGTGCCGTTCGTGCGGGGCGATAGCCGATGTCGACTGCGCCGTCGGCCACACCCCCTGTCTCACCGCTTCGGACGATCACGGTTTCGTGATCGACCAGGCGGAGGTCGTCTACTGGGGCACCTGCCCCGGCTGCGCGGCCGACCGTCCCCGAAATGATTCGCCGCTCCCGGAAGGAAGTAAATGAGCTCCACCCAGGACACCCCGTCCAGCGCGCAGGGCGTGGACAAGAAGGCGGCGGCCGGTTGCCCGGTCGCGCACGACTCGGTGACCTCGCACGGCAGCGAGAGCGAGAACCCGGCGATCGACGCGCCGGAGCCGAAGACGGGCGGACGTCCGCGCACCAACAAGGACTGGTGGCCCAACCAGCTCGACCTGTCGGTGCTGCACGCGCACTCCCCCAAGGGCAACCCGCTCGGCGAGAACTTCAGCTACGCCAAGGAGTTCGCGAAGCTCGACGTCGAGGCCCTCAAGCGGGACATCACCGAGGTGCTCACCACCTCGCAGGACTGGTGGCCGGCCGACTTCGGCCACTACGGCGGCCTGATGATCCGGATGAGCTGGCACGCCGCGGGCACCTACCGCATCCACGACGGCCGCGGCGGCGCCGGTGACGGAAGCCAGCGCTTCGCCCCGCTCAACAGCTGGCCCGACAACGCCAACCTGGACAAGGCACGCCGCCTGCTGTGGCCGGTCAAGCAGAAGTACGGCCAGAAGATCTCGTGGGCCGACTTGCTCGTCCTCGCCGGCAACGTCGCTCTGGAGTCGATGGGCTTCAAGACCTTCGGCTTCGGCTTCGGCCGCGAAGACGTCTGGGAGCCCGAGGAAATCATCTGGGGCCCGGAAGACGACTGGCTGGGCGACGAGCGCTACGTCAGCGACTCGGAGATGGCCCCCGAGGTCGGCGCGACCGAGATGGGCCTCATCTACGTCAACCCCGAAGGCCCCCGCGGCAGCGCGGACTTCGAGGCGGCGGCCCACTTCATCCGCGAGACCTTCGCCCGGATGGCGATGAACGACGAGGAAACCGTCGCCCTCATCGCCGGCGGCCACACCTTCGGCAAGACCCACGGCGCCGGCGTGGCCGACGACCACGTGGGCCCGGAGCCCGAGGGCGCGAACCTGGAGACGCAGGGCCTCGGCTGGCTGAGCACCCACGGCAGCGGCAAGGGCCCGGACACGATCACCAGTGGCCTCGAGGTGACGTGGACCGACAAGCCGACCGAGTGGAGCAACCGCTTCTTCGAGATCCTGTTCGGCTACGAGTGGGAACTCACCACGAGCCCCGGCGGCGCCAAGCAGTACGTCGCCAAGGACGCGCCGGAGATCATCCCGGACCCGTACGACCCGAACAAGAAGCACAAGCCGACGATGCTCACGACCGACCTGTCGCTGCGCTTCGACCCGGTCTACGGCCCGATCTCGCGCCGGTTCCTGGAGCACCCGGACGAGTTCGCGCTGGCCTTCGCCAAGGCCTGGTACAAGCTGCTGCACCGCGACATGGGCCCGGTCAGCCGGTTCCTCGGCCCGTGGGTCGCCGAGCCGCAGCTGTGGCAGGACCCGGTGCCGGCCGTCGAGGGCGACCTCGTGGACGACGCCGACATCGCCTCCCTCAAGGCGAAGGTCCTCGACTCGGGACTCACCACCGCGGAACTGGTTTCCACGGCGTGGGCGTCGGCCGCCAGCTTCCGCTCCACCGACAAGCGCGGTGGCGCGAACGGCGCCCGGATCCGGCTCGAGCCGCAGCGCAACTGGGAGGTCAACCAGCCCGAGCAGCTCGGCAAGGTCCTGGAGATCCTCGAGGGCATCCAGCGCGAGTTCAACGAGGACGGCGGCGCGAAGATCTCGCTCGCCGACCTGATCGTGCTGGCCGGCTCGGCCGCCGTCGAGAAGGCGGCGCGCGACGCCGGCGTCGAGACGACCGTGCCGTTCCACCCGGGCCGCACCGACGCCTCGCAGGAGCAGACCGACACCGACGCGTTCAAGGTGATGGAGCCGCGCGCCGACGGGTTCCGCAACTACCTGCGCTCCGGCGAGAAGCTGCAGCCGGAGGTGCTGCTCGTCGAGCGCGCCTACATGCTCGGCCTGTCCGCACCCGAGATGACCGTCCTCGTCGGCGGCCTGCGCTCCCTCGGGACCAACCACGGCGGTGCCGCGCACGGTGTCCTCACCGACCGGCCGGGCGTGCTCACCAACGACTTCTTCGCCAACCTGCTCGCGCCGGGCACCCGGTGGAAGGCGGCGGAGTCCGGCGAGAACGTCTACGAGATCCGGGACGTCGCGACGGACGAGCTCAAGTGGACCGCCACCGCGGTCGACCTGATCTTCGGCTCGAACTCGCAGCTGCGGGCGCTGGCCGAGGTCTACGCCAGCGAAGACGCCCGCGAGAAGTTCGTGGCCGACTTCGTCGCGGCGTGGACGAAGGTCATGGAGCTCGACCGCTTCGACCTCGCCTGATCCACCACCGCACGGGCCCGGCCGATCCTCGCGATCGGCCGGGCCCGTTCGCGTGCGCGGCGATCTTGACATCGGGTGAGGGCCGACCTACCGTGAGTTCCACGCCGCCGGGTTGTCCAGACCATTTATTTCACGTCCGTGAACGAATGGTGCAGTGTCCCCACCGCGAAAGGACACCCAACGATGCGTGTGCGTGCCTTGCTCGTCCTCCTGGCGGTCCCAGCCCTGGCCGCGGCGACCGCGTCACCCGCTCTGGCGGCGGATCCGTCCGTGGCGCCGGGTGGCAACTTCGACCTCTCGGTCTGGCAGCTGCAGGAGCCGGTCGGCTCGCCGGGCAGTCCGACGACCATCTCGTCGTCCCGGCTGCAGGGCCCGAACGGCTTCCAGGACAGCTACTTCTACACCGACACCCGTGACGGCGCGATGACCTTCTGGGCGCCGGAGAAGGGCGTCACGACGCCGAATTCGAACTACGCCCGGTCGGAGCTGCGCGAGATGAACCGCGACGGCTCCGCCGCGAACTGGTCGCTGAGCGGGTCGCACAAGCTGAACGCGACGCTGCGCGTGGTTTCGGTGACTTCGAACGTGTGCGTCGGCCAGGTGCACCTCGGCACCGGCGGCTCGTCGACGAAACCGCTGCTGGAGCTGTACTACCGGGCGAGCGGCGACATCGTGCTCGGCACGGAGAACTCCCCCGACGGCGGCCAGACGTCCCACACCGTCGGCCACGTCGCGGTCGGCAAGACGTGGACCTACACGATCGGCATCTCCGGCGGCAACACGATCGACCTCACGGTCAACGGGAGCACCACGCACTACGGCATCCCGTCGTCGTTCAAGCCGTACAAGCAGTACTTCAAGGCCGGCTCGTACAACCAGTCCTCTTCGAGCAGCACGACGAAGGGCGCCAGGGTCGCGTTCTACGGCCTGAAGGTCACCCACGGCTGACGAAGAGCGGCCCGGCCGCCACCGGGCCGCCTTCCCTCAGCGCCAGCCCAGCTCCGGGGCCACGTGGGTGAGGATGCTCTCCAGCACGTGCGCGTTGTAGTCGACGCCGAGCTGGTTAGGGATGGTGAGCAGCAGGGTGTCCGCGGCCTGGACGGCCTCGTCCTCCTTGAGCTGCCGCACGAGCTCGTCGGGCTCCCCGGCGTAGGACCGGCCGAAGATCGCCCGGGTGTTCTCGTCGATCATGCCGACCTGGTCGCGCGAGTGGCGGTCGCCGCCGAAGTACGCGCGGTCCTGGTCGTTCGTCAGCGCGAAGATGCTGCGGCTGACCGAAACCCGCGGCTCCCGCTCGTGGCCGGCTTCCGTCCACGCCTCGCGGTAGGCCTCGATCTGCTTGCGCTGCTGGACGTGCAGCGGCTCGCCCGTCTCGTCGTCCTTGAGCGTGGAGCTCTGCAGGTTCATGCCCAGCTTCGCCGCCCACACGCTCGTCGCGTTCGAACCGGAGCCCCACCAGATGCGGTCGCGCAGGCCCGCCGAGTGCGGCTCGAGCCGCAGCAGCCCCGGCGGGTTGGCGAACATCGGCCGCGGGTTCGGCTGCGCGAAGCCTTCGCCTTCCAGGAGCTTCAGGAACACCTCGGTGTGCTGCCGGGCCATGTCGGCGTCCGTCTCGCCCTCGCCGGGGGCGTACCCGAAGTACCGCCAGCCGTCGATCACCTGTTCGGGGGATCCCCGGCTGATGCCGAGCTGCAGCCGGCCACCGGAGATGAGGTCGGCCGCCCCCGCGTCCTCGATCATGTACAGCGGGTTCTCGTAGCGCATGTCGATCACGCCGGTGCCGATCTCGATCTTCGACGTCCGCGCGCCGATCGCCGCCAGCAGCGGGAACGGGCTCGCCGCCTGCCGCGCGAAGTGGTGCACGCGGAAGTAGGCGCCGTCCACGCCGAGCTCCTCGGCGGCGATCGCCAGGTCGATCGACTGGTGCAGGAAGTCGGCGGCCGACCGGGTCTCGGAGTGCGCGCTCGCCGACCAGTGGCCGAACGAGAGGAAGCCAATCTTCTTCACACGACCTCAGACGTCCGGCGGCGGGGATTGATTCCCCGGTGTGAGCGGACCGACCGTCGCTCGTTCCGGTGAACCGGCGCCCGGTCCCCGCCCGGCCGGGTACTCCGCCGGAAACGAGGAGGAGACGCATGCCCGACAACGACCTCACCGGATTCCTGATCATCGGCCTGGTCATCGTGGTGGCCGACGGCCAGGTGCTCTACCGCGGCGGCCGGCGCTACCTCAGCGGGCCGGACGGCGGGGAGGGAACCGGCTCGATGGCGTGGATGGTGGTGACCGTCTTCCACCTCGTCTCGTTCGGCGTGCTCGCCCTGCTCTCGGTGGTCGGCCCGCAGTGGTCGGGCTCGACGGCCGCGCTGGTCGGGCGGATCGGCATCTTCCTGCTGCTGATGGCCGTGGCCCACGTGCTGACGCTGGCCGTCCTCGCCCGCCGCCGTCAGGACCGGATCGTCGAAGAGCACTTCCAGGAGCGCGAGACCGAGCCCCGCGTCACCGAAACCTACGTCCGGCCGGCCACCGAGGTCGTCGTCGAGCCGGCCGCGACGGACCCGGCGTGGCGCCCCACCGTCACCCCGGTGCCCGGCCAGGACGGCCCGCACCCGCGCGTGGCCCCCGATCTCGGCAACCACGGCCCGTACCGCACCTGAGCTGCCCGCTGCGTTCACCGGATCGGGCGGTCCACGCTCTTCGTGCTGCCTCGTCGGCACCGGCTGTGATTGGATCTTCACGGCCGGTGCGCGAGGAAGGAAACTGCGGTGCGAACGTCCCGAGCAGGGCTGGCGGTGGCCGTCTCGGTCCTGGTGGCGGCCACGGCGCCCGCCGCCGCGACCACGCCCGACCCGCTCGCGCCGTACCGGGACCAGCAGGTTTCCTGGGGCGCCTGCCCGTTCAAGCAGCGGAACCAGACCCGGACGGCAGAGTGCGCCCGCATCACCGTCCCGCGGGACTGGTCGGCGCCGTCGGCCGGCACCGACCTGCAGGTGGCGATCAGCCGGGCGGCCGCGACCGGCAGCAGGCAAGGCGCGATCCTGGTGAACCCGGGCGGCCCCGGTGGCCGCGGCACTTCGCTCGCGGGCGCGCTGGCCGGGCTGGAACCGTCGGTGAACGAGCACTACGACATCATCGGGATGGACCCCCGGGGCACCGGCCAGGAAGGCGGCACGGACGAGGGGTACGTGTGCCGGGTGCCGCTGGCGCGGCTGCCCCAGGACGCCGACGACCTCGACGCGCGGGACCGCTCGGCGGCCAGCATCGCGCTGCACCAGCGGACGCCGCGCGTGCTGGCCGAGGCGTGCCAGAACGACGCGCTCGCGCCCTTCGTCACCACCTGGCAGACCGCGCACGACATGGACCTGATCCGCGCCCTGCTGGGCGACGAGAAGCTGAACTACCTCGGCTTCTCCTACGGCACCTGGCTCGGGGCGAAGTACGCCTCGCTGTTCCCGGACCGCGCCGGGAAGATGGTCCTCGACTCCAGCGTGAACTTCGAAGGCCGCCTCCAGGCCGCGTTCGAAGCGTTCCCGAAGATCGACCAGCGCCAGTTCGACCGCGTCTACGCGCCGTGGCTGGCCCGCCGGTTCCCGGAGCAGCTCGGCAAGACCGGCACGGAGGTCCGGGCCAAGTGGGAGAAACTGCGGGCCTTCTTCAAGACCAAGGGCATCCCGCCCGATGATTTCGACTCGGTCTTCGTCGGCAACGGCAGCACCCGGCAGTGGATGACCGGCGCCCTGGTCCTCACCAAGGGCGCGGCGGCGCTCGACGGCAAGACCACGCCACCGCCCGCCACGTTGCGCAGCGACCTCGACCGGGCGTCGCGCGCCGTCTTCGGCCGTCCGGCGGACCGGCTGACCGCCGCCGACGTGGCGGCGGACCCGCCGGAGCCCGACTACGCCGACGTCCCGGGTACCCGGCTGGCCGTGGCGTGCGGCGACCAGCCGACCCGGACCGCGAGCTGGTACAAGCTGCTCAGCGACCTGCAGGGGCCGGCCTACCCGCTGTTCGGCTGGGCGTACGGCCTCAGCGAAGCCTGCGGCTTCTGGTCCGACGCGCCCCAGCACGAGCTGCCGACGCTCTCGCCGCGGGCCGCGAAGAACATCCTGGTCGTCCAGGGCGAGTTCGATCCGCAGACCGGCTACGAGCAGGCGGAGGCAGCGGCGCGGGCGGCCGGGATCCCGATGATCTCGGTGGCGGAGTCCCCGTTCCACGGCCAGTACGCCGTCAGCGGGAATTCCTGTGTGGACGATCTGGTGAACGGCTTCTTCCTCGGCGCCGGACGACCCGCGGCCACCATCTGCCCCGGTGTCCCGCTGCCCGGGGAGCACCAGGTGTTCCCGGTGGCGGGCCCGGCGGGCGAGCCGTCCCGGCCGACGGCGCCCGCGCCGCGGGACGCCCGTTCGACTGTCCGCGAACGGCTTCAGGACGACATCAGCGCGGTCAACCGGGGTCGCTGAGCAGGTACGCCACCCCGCGCCGGTCGATGTCCTCCAGGTCTTCCGGGTAGAGCCCCCGTCCGGTGAACCGCTCGACCGCGACCAGGCCCTTCTCGGTGCGGTCGCGGTAGTTCTCCAGGTCGAGGCCGGCCAGCGCCGCGGTGACTTCCTCGTCCGCGGACGGCTCGCCCAGCCCCGGCTCGAACGCCGACACGAGCTCGCCGCCGCGGGCGAAGGACAGGCGCGTCATGCCGTTGACGTTCCAGAACATGCTCGCCGCCCGGCCGGCCCGCGAAGCTGCGGTGAGCACGGGCGAGTGGGAGCCGGAGAAGCCGTTTTCCTCGATCGCCACCACCACGCCGTCGAGATCCAGTACCGCCAGCCACGGATCCGCGTACGCCTCGCGCAGCTCCTCCAGCGGCTCGGGCCGGCCGGGGTCCGCGCCGAACGCGCGGATGACGTCGTCCGCCGGGAGGCCGGTGACCACCGTGACCGTCGCCGCCACCGCCAGCCGGGACCGCCCGATCCAGCGGTAGCGCACCTCGGGCCGGTCCACCACCGGCGGCTCCGGCTCGCCGCGCAGGCGGTGACCGAGGCGGTCGGCCCGGGCGTGCACCACCGGTGGCGCGGGCGGCGCCGCCCAGACCCAGAGGCTGAAGCTTTCGGTTTCCGGGTCGTCGCGGCCGTAGGCGTGCACGCGGACGCGGTAGTCGCCGGGCCACGGCGGTGACGCCACTCCCCCGCCCACGCTCGCCGAACCGTGCTCCGCGTGCCAGCCGAGGTCGACGACCTCGTCCCAGCCGAGGGTGTCCGCCGCGGCGGGCGGCTCGGCCAGCACCCGGACGCCGACCTGCACCGAGCCGTTCTCCGTGCCGGTGCGGACGACCACGCCACCCTCGGCGGCTTCCGCGAGGCCGTTTTCGGCGAAGCCGCCGTAGGCCGGGAACTCGCCCTCGGTCAACGCGAAGACGTGGTCGCGGACGGTCACGAACGTGCTCCCGGACTGCGGCAGCCGGTACTCGGCACGCTGCTTCTCCCGCAACGCCGCTCCGTAGCCCTCGGGCATCGGTCGTGCGCGCAGCAGGTTCGCCGCCACCCCGAGCGCCGTCCCGACGATGCCCGCGGTTTCGGGCCGGCCGGCTTCGCGGGCGGCGATCGTCGCGGTCACCAGGGCGATCGCGAGGTGGTCGGCGCCGTGCGCGGCCGCGATTTCGGCTTCGCCGCCTTCGACGGTGGGCAACAGCCGGTCTTCGGCCACCAGGCCGGCGGTCAGATCCGCCACCAGGTCCAGGAGACCGGGCCGGGCGTGGTGCAGCAACCGCGTCTCCCGCACCGCTTCCGCTTCGCTTTCGGAAGCGAAGAAGCCGAAGGCCCCTGACGGCGGCGGCCGCAGGGCGGCGGTCACCGAAGGCGCCGGAACGTCGAGCCCGGCCACCGTGAGCTCCACCGCGCCGTGCACCCGCTCGACCACCCACGACGGCAGGGACCGGAGCGACCACAGCACCTCGGACTCGGGTGCGTCCGGGAACCGCCGGGGTTCCGGTTCGAGCCGCAGCCGCCCCAGCGCCGCGGCCGGCGCGGGCGGGATCACGGCACGGACGGCCGGCACGACGGCGGCCACGGCGACGGCGAGGTCATCCCCCATGCCGCCACTTTGCCAGAAACCGGGCCGCCGGAAACGTTCATTCGGCGGAGCTTTGGTGTCGCTTCTCCGGGACAGTCAAGATCGACAGCACCTCGCCCCGACGAACCCCGTCACGAACCGGAAGGTCGCCCGTCTCCTCCCCGTCCCGGCCCTCCGACGGCCCCGCAGCCAGGCACCACGAGCCGAGGGGTGACCCCACGGTGACCAGGGCAAGCACAAACCTCGCTCGTACGGGCGAGCCGGTAGAACACCTCTGGCGGTGTACGCCTCCTCGTCCATCCCTTTGCCTGGAGGAACACCTCAGATCGCCGGGGACGGCGCCGACGGCGCCGCACGCCACGGCGATACCGGATCTGCTGTTCGGGGCGGCGATGATCTCGTGAACGAGGCCGAGGATGAACACGGGCCGAACCGGCGGGCGCACCGGCTTCCCGCCGAGGTACCGGCCGAGGAAGCGGCCGAACTGAAGCGCCGCTATCTGGCCGGTGCCACGTTGAGCGCCCTGCTGGCGGATTTCGACGGCAGTTACCGGACGCTGCGCGCCGTCCTGCAGGATCAGGGGGTCACGTTCCGGGCGCCGCAGCCGATGACGCCGCCCGCGCCGCCGGGAATGGTCGAGACCTATTACAGCGGCAAGTCGATCGCCGAAACGGGGAAGGCTTTCGGGCTCGGCCGGGACATCACCAAACGCATGTTGCTCGAAGCCGGCGTGGAACTTCGCGGCCGGGGACGGCCACCGAGGTCGCCGTCCACCGGATCCGACTTCACCGATTTCTGAATCATCGAGCGGAACGCCGAGGCGCCCGGCCGGCCGGGTACGGGCTTTACGTCCATGTTCCCGTGCAGAAGCAGAGCCGTTTGCCCGAGAATTCCGAACCCGATTTCCATCAGATCCCCTCCCCGCGGCGAGCCGTGACGCCGCCCCTCTCCGCCCAGGTTATTTTCGCATTCCCCACCATGAACTACCAGGTCACAGGCACAAGTGTCCGTTGATGACGATCTTTGTCGATCCATTGTCAAGATGCGGAGCAGCAGGCCAAACCCGCTTTTCGAGCTCGTCGCGCAGTCTGGTGACAGTTTTCGGACAGCGAGGGAGGAACACATGATCGAGACCGCCTGGGTCCGCAGTCCCGTCGGTCGCGCCGACCGGCATTACGCCACGCGGCGCGGCACGAAATCCGTTCTGGTGCTGGTTCCGCACCCGGTCGCGGGCACCCGGCTGTTCGACCTGCTGCCGCTGCTCGAAGCCGACCACCGCATCCAGGTCGTCTTCGCCGACCCCGAAGCGGGCGACAACTGGCAGGCGGGGCCGGCGTTCCTGCGTGCGCACGGCCGCGTCGTGCTGCCCTGGCCGCAGGCCCGGCGCAGCGAGTTCGACCTCGTGCTCGCCGGCAGCACCCGGGGCCTCGACGACCTCGCCGCACCCACCCTGCTGGTACCCCACGGCGGCGGGTTCGGCCAGTACCGGCCCTGGCGCCCGCCGGACACCGCCGTGCCGCGGGCGCGGCGCCACGGCACCGGCCTGAGTCCCGATCAGCTGATGCGGGAGGGCCGGCTTCGGGCCGACGCGCTCGCGCTGGTCCACGACCGCGAGCGCACCCTGCTCGCCCGGGAGTGCCCGCAGGCGCTGCCCGCCGCGGTCGTGACCGGCGACATCGCCCTCGACCGGCTCACCGCCAGCCTCCCCCACCGCGACCACTACCGGCGGGCGCTCGGCGCGGCCGCCGGCCAGGAGGTCGTCGTGGTCACCTCCACCTGGTCGCCGCGCTCGGCGTTCGGCCGCCACCCCGGTCTGTTCGACGGCGTCCTCGCCGAGCTTCCGGGCGACCGCTTCCGGGTCGTGGGGGCGCTGCACCGAACGTCTGGGCCCATCACGGCGCCTGGCAGGTCCGGTCCTGGCTCGCCGACGCCCTGCGTGCCGGGCTCGTGCTCGTGCCACCCGAAGACGGCTGGCGCGCGGCGCTCGCGGCCGCCGACTACGCGATCGGCGACTACGGGTCGGTCACCGGCTACGCGGCGGCCGCCGGTGCCGCCGTCCTGCTCGAGGACACCCCGGGCCAGCCACTCCTGGACGGCACGCCGGCCGCGGTCCTCGCCCGCCGCGCTCCGCACCGGCGGCACGACCGGCCACTGCCGCCGCAGCTGGCGGCCGCGCGGAAAGCTCGTGACCGCAACGGAATTCCCGAGCTGATCCGCGGGTTGCTCAGTTCGCGGCCCGGGGAATCCGGGCAGCTCCTGCGCCGCACGATGTACCGGCTGCTCGACCTGGCGGAACCGGCCCGCGCCGTCCCCGTTTCGCCGGTCCCGCTCCCGGTGCCGGTGGCGGCGTGACCGTCCACGCGCACCGGATCGCCGCGACCGGTACCCCGCGGCCGCCGCTCACCTGCTGGCGCTACCGCCGCGAATCCCGGTGCGCCACGGCGTTCAGCACGTGCCTGGCCGACGCCCTCGACCTCGGGACCCCGCCTCTCGAAGCCCGGGGTGGCGCTCGAGGAACGCCGGGCGGCCGGGCCGCGCTGGCCGACATCGCGGTCACCCCAGCCCGGCCGTGCGTCGCCGACGGGCGCGCGAACCTGGCCGCCGCCTTCGACCGGCTGCCCGGGCTCACCGTGGCCGCGGCGCCGGTCGGCCACGGTGCCTGCCTGCTCGGCGACCGGGCCGGCGGCACCGCGTTCGCCGACGGCGTCCCGGCCGAGCTCGCCGCCGTGGCCGCCTACCTCTGGCTGGCCACCGGGCGGCAGCTCGACGCGCTCGGGCCGGTGTACGCCGCCGGAAGCCCGCAGGAGCCGGGCGTACTCCGGCAGCCGGGCTGCAGCGGCCCCGCCGGCTGCCGGGGCGATCTGGTGGTCGCGTCCGGCCGGTGGCTTCTCCGCCTTCGCCACGCTTTTCGGCCGGCCGGAGGCAACCTGTCATGACGGGTGCCGGCCCTCAGCCTCCGGCGAGCACCCGCAACGGATCCGGGTACCGCGGCTCCCAGCCCAGCTCGCGGCGCGCCTTGGCCGGGGTGAACTCCTGGTCGAGGGCGAACGCGTCGGCGATCGGGCCCATCTCGGCCCGGGCCCGCTCCAGCGAGATCGACGTCGTCTTCCCGGCCAGGCCCGCCGCGTGCGCGCACGCTTCGGCCACCTCCTTCGCGGCCGGGTTCACCCCGCCCACCCCGACGTAGACCGACCTCGGCTCGGCCGACAACGCCGCCACGTACAACCGCGCGAGGTCGTCGACGTGGACCAGTGCCCAGTGGTTGTCCCCTTCGCCGATGTACGGGACCGCACCGCTTTTCCGGCCCGGCTCGACGAAGAACGCGTCGATCAGCCGGTTTTCGCCGCCGTACAGCAGGCCGGGCCGCACGATCACCGGGTGGGCCGCCCTGGCGAGCACTGCGTCCTCCACCGCCTGGCGCCAGGCCACCACATCCGGCGGGTTCCACGGCGCGGTTTCGTCCCGCAGCCCGCCGGTGTCGCCGTACACCCACGTACCGCCGGTGTGCACGTACGGGCCGCCGCCACCCATCGCCGTGGCCGCGGCGAGGTCCTCCTCCCCGGAGGTCGCCTGGGCGAGGTGGATCACCGCCTCCGCCCGGGCGGAGGCGCCGGCGAGGACGTCGAGGTCGGCGAGCCCGCCGCGGACCGCGGTGGCTCCGGCCGCCGCGACAGCCGCCTCGGCGCGGTCGCTGCGGGCGAGCGCCTCGACGGCGTGGCCCGTCCGCACCAGCTCCGCGATCGTGGCCCGGCCGATGTAGCCGGACCCGCCGGTCAGAAAGACCTTCATGCCTGCTCCTTTCGAGTACTCCCCCACCTTCGCGCCGGCCGGAGGGCCCCGTCCAAGACCTCTTCCGGCGCCAGTGATACCCGCCGGGCATCAGCGCGGGGACCCTTGACGTCGACCGGCGCCGGATGTTCTTATTCCTGGGAGCGCTCCCAGCCTGGTGAAACAATCGAACACCGGACCAAAGGGAGTTCAATGAAGCGCTCCATCGCTGCGCTGGCGGCCGCCGGCGCGACGGTTCTCGGCGGCACCGCCGTGCTGGCCATGCCCGAGGCCTCGGCCGCCGCGCAAGGCTGCCGCGTCGACTACACCGTCACCAACCAGTGGCAGGGCGGGTTCCAGGCCGGGGTCAAGGTCACCAACCTGGGCGACGCGATCACCGGCTGGTCACTCCGGTTCACCTTCCCCGACGCCGGCCAGAAAGTCGCCCAGGGCTGGAACGCCACGTGGACGCAGTCCGGCGCGACCGCCACCGCGGCCAACGCCGAGTGGAACCGGACCCTCGCCACGGGTGCCGCCACCGATCTCGGCTTCACGGGCACCACGACCGGCGCCAACCCGATTCCGACGTCGTTCACCCTGAACGGCGTCACCTGTACCGGGTCGACGACAACCACCACCACGCCCACCACGCCCACCACCACGCCCACGACGACAACCACGCCCTCCCCCGGTGGCACGCCGCTCGCCGCCAACGGGCAGCTGCACGTCTGCGGTGTCCACCTGTGCAACGAGGCCAACCGGGCGATCCAGCTGCGCGGCATGAGTACGCACGGCCTCCAGTGGTTCGACTCCTGCTACAACGACGCGTCCCTGAACGCCCTCGCGAACGACTGGCACGCCGACCTGCTCCGCATCGCCATGTACGTGCAGGAAAAGGGCTACGAGACCAACCCGGCCTGGTTCACCGACCGGGTCAACAGCCTCGTCGGCGAGGCCGAGGAACGCGGGATGTACGCGATCGTCGACTTCCACACCCTCACCCCGGGCGATCCGAACTACAACCTCGACCGCGCCAAGACGTTCTTCGCGGCGGTGGCCGCGCGCAACGCGGCCAGGAAGAACGTGATCTACGAGATCGCCAACGAGCCCAACGGCGTCAGCTGGGGCGCCATCAAGAGCTACGCCGAGCAGGTCATCCCGGTGATCCGCGCCGCCGACCCGGACGCCGTCGTGATCGTCGGCACCCGCGGGTGGTCGTCGCTCGGCGTCTCCGACGGCTCCAATGAAACCGAGATCGTCAACAACCCCGTCAACGCCACGAACATCATGTACACGTTCCACTTCTACGCCGCCAGCCACAAGGACAACTACCGCGCCACGGTGAGCCGGGCGGCGGCGAAGCTGCCGCTGTTCGTCACGGAGTTCGGCACGGTGACCGCCACCGGCGGCGGCACCCTGGACCAGTCCAGCACCACGGCCTGGCTGGACCTGCTCGACCAGTTGCAGATCAGCTACGCGAACTGGACGTACTCCGACGCGGACGAAAGCAGTGCCGCACTGCAACCGGGCACCTGCGCGGGCGGCGACTACGGCACCGGCCGGTTGACCGCGTCCGGCGCCCTGGTCCGGAGCCGCATCAGCACTCCCGACCACTTCTGACCCCCCGGGCGGGGCTCCGCACGCGGAGTCCCGCCCCTTTCTCAACCACCAGGTTGACAACGCGCCGGGACCGCTCTACCGTCTTGCTCAACCGAAGAGTTGAGGACGAACCGGTGGACGAAGACAGCGAACGGCTCAACCGGGTGTTCGCGGCACTGGCCGACCCGACGCGGCGCGATCTGGTGGCGCGGCTGGCCGGCGCGGACGCGACCGTGGGCGAGCTGGCCGAGCCGTACGACATGAGCCTCCAGGCGGTTTCCAAGCACGTGAAGGTGCTGGAGGAAGCCGGGCTGGTCACGCGCAGCAAGGACGCCCAGCGCCGTCCGGTCCACCTGGATGCCGAGGTGTTCGACCTGATGACCAAGTGGATCGAGCGGTACCGGCGGCAGGCCGAGGAGCGCTACCGGCGCCTCGACGCCCTGCTGGGCCGCATGGGCGGCGAAGAAGCCCGGCCGCGAAAGGACGCGTCATGACCGTGACAAGGCACGAAACCGAGATCCTGGCCGACGACAAGGTCCCGACCATCCGGCTCGTCCGGGACTTCGACGCCGCACCCGAGCAGGTGTTCCGCGCCCACATCGACCCCGAGCTGTACGCGCAGTGGGTCGGACCGCACTCGGTCACCACGAGGATCACGCGGTGGGACGCGCGCACGGGCGGCGAGTGGGCCTTCGCCAACGACCGCGGGGGCGAGGAGATCGCCGCGTTCCACGGCAGCTTCCACGAAGTGCGGCCGAACGAGCGGATCGTGTGGACGTTCACCTACGACGGCGAGCCCGACGGCGTCGCCCTGGAAACGCTGACCCTGGAGGAAATCGAGGGCGGCCGCACCCGGCTGCGGGTGCTGAGCGTGGTGCCGGACTTCGCCACCCGGGACGGCATGCTGGCCAGCGGCATGGACGTCGGGGTCAACGAGGGGTACGCCAAGCTCGACGAACTGCTCGCCAAGGAGGCGTGAAATGACATCCACGGGACCCGCCCAGCGGCACGCGCAGGACGCGGCCCGCTTCACGGAGCTGACGGAGTCGGCCTCGGCCGGCGATTGGACGCGCCCCAGCCCGGTCGCGGAGTGGACGGCGCTCGACGTGGTGCGCCACCTGGTCGAGTGGCCGCGCGGGTTCCTGCGGGGCGCCGGGATCGAGCTGCCGGCGCTGACCGTCGACGCCGATCCGGCCGGCGCCTGGAAGCAGCACGTCGCCGACATCCAGGCCATCCTCGACGACCCCGCCGGGCGGGTGCTCAGCAACCCGCACACCGGCGACCGGCCGGTCGACGAGGCGATCGACCAGTTCTACACCAACGACATCTGGATGCACTCCTGGGATCTCGCCAAGGCGCTGGGCCGCGAGCCGGACCTGGGCGAGGAGCGCTGCGCCGCCACGCTGGCCGGGATGAAGCCGATGGAGTCCTTGCTGCGCGACAGCGGGCAGTTCGGGCCGGCGGTGCCGGTCGCCGACGAGGCTCCGGCGCAGGACCGGCTGATGGGCTTCCTCGGCCGCGACCCGGCCTGGCGCCCCTGAGCCTTCCCGGAGCCCCCGGCGCGGCGGACCGGCCGCGCCGGGGGCGGCGGATCACCCGGGCGGCCGATGGCCGGCCGTCCGGGCGGCCGGGATCGATACAACGTTGTAAAGCTTATTTACAACGTTGTATCCGACCGGTTACCGTCTCCGTGCCGGGTCCCCCAGGAGCATGAGGAGCGTCAGCATGCGCTCGCTTCGACGTCTGTGCACGGTCCTGACCACCACTGTCCTCGCCCTGGCCGCCGCGGTCGTCCCCGCGGCGGCCGGCCGGGCCGGCCCACCGCCGGTGTACCCCGACGCCGGGCCCGGGACGCACCTGCTCGACCACGCCGGGAAGCTCGCCGGCTTCGGCGATCCCGGCTGGTACGAAGCCAACATCCCGTTCGTCGACCTGCCGGACAAGGCGATCGAAGACACCTACTACTACCGGTGGCGCACCTACCAGGAAGCCCTCAAGTACACCGGCCCTGAGGACGGCTGGATCGTCTCCGAATTCCTCGGCCCGGTCGGGTACTCCGCTCCCGGCGGCGGGATCGACGCCGCCGCCGGGCACCACCTCTACGAAGGACGGTGGCTGCGCGACCACCGGTACCTCGACGACTACGTCGACTACTGGCTGCGCGGCAGCGGCGCGGGCGCCAAGCCGGCGACCGACGGCCTCAACGAGAACACCACCGACTGGGCCCACGAATACTCGTTCTGGGCCGCCGACGCCGTGCTCGCCCGGGCCGCGGTCGACGGCCGGTGGGACTTCGCCGTCGACCGGCTCCCCGAACTGCAACGGCAGTGGGCCGCCTGGTCGCCGCAGTTCGACCCGCAGCTCGGCCTCTACTGGCAGGTTCCGGTCTGGGACGCCATGGAGTACACCGCGAGTTCCTACCAGAGCCCGGATCCCTACCACGGCGGCGCCGGCTTCCGCCCGACGCTCAACGCCTACCAGTACGGTGACGCGCGGGCCATCGCGAGCCTGCTGCGCCGGCGCGGCGCACCCGGCGACCGGCAGCTCGCCGAGCGGTACGACCGGGATGCCGTTGCCCTGCAAGCGAACCAGGACCGCGTTCTGTGGGACGGCGGCGACCGGTTCTACAAGCACGTCATGCGGGACGGCAACCCCGCGCGCACCAAGATCGCGGACCGGGAAGAAATGGGGTACGTGCCCTGGTACTTCCACATGGCCCCGGCCGGTGCCTCCGCCGCGTGGGCGCAGGTGACCGACCCCGCGGGCTTCGCGGCCCCCTTCGGGCCCACCACCGTCGAACGGCGGAGCCCGTGGTTCATGCACGACGCCCTGCAGGGGTGCTGCCGCTGGTCGGGTCCGAGCTGGCCCTACGCGACGAGCCAGACCCTCACCGCGCTGGCGAACCTGCTCACCGACTATCCCCCGCAGCCCTACGTCTCCGCGCAGGACTACTACGCCCTGCTGCGCGGGTACGCCCTCACCCAGCGCAAGAACGGTGTGCCCTACGTCGCCGAGGCGCACCAGCCGGACGAAGACCGCTGGCTCTACGACTCCCCCGGGCACAGCGAGGACTACAACCACTCGACGTTCGACGACCTCGTGCTGTCCGGGCTGCTCGGCATCCGGCCCCAGCAGGGCGACCACGTGCGGCTCGCGCCGCTCGTTCCGTCCGCTTGGGACCACTTCGCCGTCGAGAACGTGCCCTACCACGGCCGGAACCTGACCGTCGCCTGGGACCGTGACGGCCACGTCTACCGGCAGGGGGCCGGGCTGAGCGTCTGGCTGGACGGCAAGCTCGTGCACCGCCAGACCGGCCTGACGGCGGTCGACGTACCGGTGCGCCCGGGCAAGGTGGCCGACGCCACGCCCGTCGTCGACGACCTGGCGAACCCCGCCCGCGCCGGCTATCCGGCGGCGTCCGCGTCCTACACCTGGCCCGCGGACAGCCCGGCGAACGCGATCGACGGCCAGGACTTCGCCCTCGACGTCCCGTCGACGCGCTGGACGAGCTACGGCAGCCCGAACCGCGGCGACTGGCTCGCCGTCGACCTCGGCGCGGCCACCGACGTCTCCGACGTCCGGCTCTCCTTCTACGACGACGGTGGCGGCGTCCGCACCCCGGACGCCTACGCACTGCAGTACCGCGCGGCGGATGGCTCGTGGGCCGATCTCCCCGGCCAGCAACGAGAACCCGGCACACCGGTGCGGGGCAGGCCGAACCGCGTCCTCGTCCAGCCGCCGGTCCGCACCGACGGGCTCCGCGTCCTGCCGTCCAGAGTGGACGGTGGCGCCGTCGGGATCACGGCGGTGCAGGCGTGGCGCGCCGAGGACGAGCGGCTCGACGTCCGGCTCCGAGACGGCCCCGTGAGCGTGCGGCCCGGGCAGCCGGCCGAGATCAGCGGCTCGGTGAGCAGCTCGCAGGCGATGACCGTCCGGCCCGCGCTCACACTGCCCCGCGGCTGGACGGCCCAGCCGATCGGCCCGGACGGCGACCTCCGGCTCACCCCGGGACGGCCCGTGCCGCTGCGGTGGCGGGTGACGCCCCCCGCCGATGCGCCGGTCGGCACCCAGGCCCCGGTGCGGCTGCTGGTCACCACGCTCGACCACGGCACCCCGGTGCGCAGCACCGCGGACCTCGCGCGGGCGGAGGTCGTCTTCGATCCCGCCGACTTCGGCACGCCGGTCTGGGACGACGACTTCGGCGGAGCGCTGAAGCCGTACCGGATCGGCGCGCGATTCGGGGAACCGGTGCCCGAACTGAGCCAGGCCGACGGCGCCCTGGTCGCGTCCGCGAGCCGGCAGTCCTCGGCCGTGCTCGTGGCGCCGGTGGCCGCCCCGGCCGGCGACTTCGCGGTGCTCCTCGAACCCCGCGCCTTCGCCGGGGGCGCGCCGGAGGACAGCGTGCTCCTCGGCCGCGCCGACGGGCCCGACGACCTCGCCCTGGCCTGGTACAACAATCACTTCGGCACCTCCGGCGCGGACGTGCGCGCGGGCGGCCGCGACTACGGCGACGACGTGACCGGCGGGTGCTGCGCCGCGGTCACCTGGTCCCCGGGCGACCGGTTCGCCGTCGTGGCCGACCACCGGGGCGGCCTGACGAGCTGGCTCGGCCACCAGGGCCGGTGGCAGCTGCTGCGCACGATCCCGGCCGGCTCACCCGGCTTTCCGGGGGATCCGGGTGGCGGAGCCCCCGGCCCGGGGCGGAGCCCCGGTTTCAGCACAGCAGTCCTCGCCGATTGGCCGCCCGCGATCGGGCTGCGGCTGACCACGGGCCGGCTCACCCTCGACCGGCTGACCGTCGTGGCGCGCGGGCCCGCCTGACGACGAGGAGGCGATTGACAAACGGCGGGTGCGCGGGGGACTCTGGGAGCGCTTCCAGACAACGCCGCCGGGGCCGCTTCCGCCTGCCACGGCACCGAAGGCGGAAGGAGAGCCCATGGGATCCGCCTCCCGCCGGATGGCCGCGCGCCCGGGTGTGCTCGCCGTGATCGCCGTCCTCGTCGTGGCCGTTTCCGTGCTGTGGCCGTGGAAGTCGGGTGCCGCGCCGGCGACCCCCGTGACCGGCAACGCCACCCACTTCGACGCGCTCGGCGCCCCCTACGGCGGCTGCGGCCTGCCGCAGGACGTGCTCGATTCGCCCGATTTCGTCGCCCTCAACGTCTACAACACCCCCGGCGACTACAGCTTCTACCCGCGGCCGATCCCCCCGTCCCAGGCCGCGAAGATCGGCCTCTGGGACAACGGCCGCAACTGCGGGCGGTTCGTGCAGGTCACCATCGGCGACTACTGCACCGGCGTCAACGACGGCGCACCCGGACAACCGTTCTGCCGCAACGGGTCCTGGGTGACCGACGGTTACGCCGGCGCCCAGCTGACCATGGTCGTGGCCGACAGCTGCGGCGACTCGAACGCCTGGTGCCGCGACGATCCCGGGCACCTCGACCTGTCGACCGCGTCGCTCAACCGGTTCGTGAAGAACGGCGCCCCGGTCGGGGACATGAACCCCGCGCACTGGAACAACCGGCGCGTCTCGTGGTCCTACGTGGCCGCCCCGAACTACACCGGCGACCTGAAACTCGGCTTCCTCCAAGGCGCGCAGCGGTATTGGACGGCCATCGCCGTTTCGCACCTGCCCAACGGCGTCCACGGCGTGGAGTTCCTCGGCGCGGACGGCAGCTGGCAGCAGGCGCAGCCGGACAGCGACTTGGGGCAGGCCTTCATCATCGGCCCGACCGCCACGGCGGGCACCGCGTACGCGATCCGGGTCCGGGACGCGAGTGACGCGTTCGTCAACGACGGCCGCGTCTACCGCTTCACGCTGCCGGACCAATGCCTTTCGGGCTGCGCGGCCGCCTACACCGGCATCAGCTACACGACCGGGACCAGCACCCCCACCACATCGACCACCCCGACGACGCCCACCACGCCGACCACCCCGGCCGGGGCGTCCTGCACGGCGACCTCCGCGGTCACGTCTTCGTGGAACGGCGGCCACCAGCTCGAGTTCACCGTCAAGAACACCGGCTCCACCGCGCTGGCCGGCTGGACGACGACGTTCTCGTTCGCGGGCACCCAGCAGGTGACGAACTCGTGGAACGCCGTGCCCACCCAGACCGGCCAGCAGGTGCGGGCGGCCAACGCGAACTACAACGGGACCCTGGCCGCCGGGGCGACGACGACCTGGGGCGCCGTCGTGACCGGTACCGCCCAGCCCCTGACCGCGTTGGCCTGCACCGCCCGCTGATCCTCAGCCGAGCGTCGCCCAGAACCCGGTCAGCGCCGCGGCGGCGCGGGCCGGGTCGTGGGTCATCCACCAGTGGCCCAGTCCGTCGAGGACGGCGACGCGGGCACCGGCGCGGGCGGCCGCCCGGCGGCGTTGCTCCTCCGTGCCGACGACGTGGTCGGCGGTGGCCAGGACGGCGAGCCCCGGCCGGGCCGCCGCGCGTTCCAGCGGCAACCCGAGGCCGGGCGCACCGGCCGCGGCGGCGGACCGGTACAGGCTGAGCACCGCGCGGCCCATCGCTTCGTTCTGCCCCGCCGCGACGCGGGCCGCGACCGCCCGGTCCATCCCGCGTTCCACCAGCACCGCCGTGCGCTCTTCGGGCGCGGCACCGAACCGCGCGGCGACGTCGGCCTCGCCGACGGCCGGGGTCTGCCAGCGGCGGGCGAGTTCGTGCCACTCGTAGTCCGGGTCGAAGGTCCCGATCGTGTCGCTGACCCAGCTGCGGACCAGGTGCGGGTGGCTCAGCACGACGTTGACGACGTGACTGCCCCCGAAGTCGTGGCCCACCAGGTCCACCGGCTCACCGAAGGCCGCCAGTTCGCCGGCCAGCCAGTCCCGGTAGCCGGCCGGGGTGGCGGCGAACCCGGCGGGCAGGGGCGCGCCGAAACCGGGCGGGGACAAGCAGACCAGGTCGGACCGCGACGGGGCGAGCTCGGCCAGCAGCCGGTCCCAGACCGCCGCCGTCTCCGGGTTGCCGTGGACGAACACCGCGGGCATCAGGCCGCCACCGGCGTGGTCGGCTGCAGGACCGATTCCAGCAGCGCCTCGGTGCGCAGGTGGGTGATGGCCTGGTACTCGGGGTCGCGGATCATGGCCGCGAACGCCCGCCGATCCGGGTAGCGCACCAGGACCACCATGTCCCAGGTCTGCCCCTCCTCGGCGACGAGCGCCGGGCCGCCGTTGCCGAGGTACACCACCTGCAGGCCGTAGCGGGGGTTGAGTTCGGCACCGACGGCTTCGGCGTAGCGCTGGTAGCTTTCGCGGCCGCCGTCCGGGCGGAACCGCAGCAGGTTGAGCATCACGACCGGGCCACCCGGGTCGTCGGCGAGCAGGGCGTCGAGGGAATGGTCTTCGATTTCGATCATCAGAACCTCCTGGAACCCACCCTACACATACTTGTTGGGTGACACGCAAGTTACTTTGCTAGGCTGCACTCATGCCCACCGCACGCCGCACCCAGCAGGAACGCCGCGACCAGGCCGAGGCCGCGCTCCTGACCGCCGCTGCCGAGCTCGTCGTCGAGCAGGGCGTGCGGTCGCTGACGCTCGCCCGCGTCGGCGAACGCGCCGGGTACAGCCGCGGCATCGTCACCCACCACTTCGGCGGGAAGCAGGCGCTGGTCGAACGGCTGGCGCGGGCCACGCAGGCCGGGTTCGTCCCGGGCCTCGAAGACCTGCCGCCCGGTCTCGACCGCCTGCTGCGGCTGATCGACGGCTACCTCGGCGAGCTCGGCCGGATCGGCGTGTTCAACCAGGCTTTCCTGCTGCTGTGGGCCGAAGCCGCCACCCAGCCGGAGCTGGCCCCGATCTTCCGCGAGCGGGACGCCGCCTTCCGCGCCGACCTGCGGGAAGACGTCGAAGCCGGCATCGCCGACGGCAGCATCGACCGGGGCGTCGGTGCCGGCGAGGTCGCGACCGCCGTCGTCGGGCAGCTGCGCGGGATCGCGCTGCAGCGGCTGCTCGATCCGGGGAGCGTCGACACCGAGGCGCTGCGCCGGAGCGTCACCGGCCAGTGGCGCCGCGTCCTGACCCCTTAGGCTCGGCGTCTTACGCGGAGGGAGGTGACGGCGTGACCGAACGCGGGCGGCTGCCGCGCGTCAAGCGCGTGACGATCGAGGACGTGGCCCGGGAAGCCGGCGTGGGGCGGCAGACGGTGTCGCGTGCCCTGCGCGATCTGCCGGAGATCGCCCCGGACACCCGCGAGCGCGTGCTGGCGGCGGCGACCCGGCTGGGCTACCGGCCGAGCGCGCTGGCGAAGGGGATGCGCACCCAGCGGTCGGACGTCATCGCCCTGATCGTTTCCGACATCGCGAACCCGTTCTACCCGGCCGTGGCACGCGGGGTGTACGACGCGGCGGAGGCGGCCGGCTGCAGCGTCGTGCTGTACAACACCGACGCCGACCCGGGCCGGGAACACGACGCCATCGAGGACGCGCTGGCCCGCTCCGCGCGCGGCGTCGTCGGCTTCTTCTACGGCACCCCCGACGACGTCCTGGCCGACTACGCGCGCTCGGTCCCGCTGGTGGTCGCCGACCGGGAGCTGCCGACGGAGGTGGCGGCCTCGGTGAGCAACGACTTCGCGAGCGGCACCGCGGCCGCCGTCGAACTGCTCGCCCGCAGGCCGCACGCGTGCCTCGGCATGCTGGACAGCTCGGTCGGCGTCGCGGTCGACGAGCGGCGCCTGACGTTCGTCACGGCGTGCGCGGCGCTGGGCTTCGGCGACGTCTCGGCGCGGATCATCCAGGGACCGCCGACCATCCCGGGCGGCACGGAAGCGACCCGCCGGCTCCTTTCGGCGTGGCCGGAGGTCAACGGCATCTTCGCCTTCAACGACCTGATGGGCATCGGCGCGGTCCAGGCGGTCCTCGCCCGCGGCGGCGCGGTGCCCCGGGACTGCGCGGTGGTCGGCTTCGACGACCTGGAGATGTCGGCGTACCTGAACCCGCCGCTCAGCACGGTCCGGATCGACAAGTACGACCACGGCCAGGCCCTGGTCCGGGCCCTGCTGGCGGACACCGCCGACCGGATCTCGCTGCCGGTTTCGTTGATCACCCGCGCGACCGCCTGAGTCGAATCCGTCGAGAAACGCCCCTTGACGGGGTCCCGCCGAGGTGCGCATACTCCCCGGGAACATTCCCGGGAACGTTCCCGACAGCGCGGCGGAGAGGAGACAGCGGCATGGGCGCAGGCTCCTCGAAGGCTGATGGGCTGGGTTGCCGTCGCAGGTCCCGCCGGTTCGCGGGCTTTCCGGCGGTGGGCTGCCGCCCGAGAGCCCGCCCCGCCGGCCGCCACCGAGCACCGGTCCACAGCGGACTCCTGCCCCCCGGGGCCGGAAGACCTCCGCTGAACCGCACTCCCGTCCCCGATGTCCGGCTCACCGGCACACCGGGCCTCGGCTGAAGCCGCCGCCATCCCGAAAGGACCGAACGCAATGGTGCGTACCTCTCCCCCGACGAAACGGCTCCGCCGGCTGGGCGCCGCCGTGGCCGTGCTCGCCCTGGTGACCTCCGGGTGCGGCGCCGCCGATTCCGCCGCCCCGGCCGCCGCGGCCTGTGCGCCTTCGGGCGGGAAGGTCGAGCTGTCGTTCTGGTCCTGGCTGCCCGGCATCGACCAGGCCGTCGCCCTCTGGAACCAGGGGCACCCCGACATCCACGTCACCGTCGAACAGACGCCGCAGGGAAACCAGGGCACCTACAACAAGATGTTCACCGCGCTGAAGGCGAACCAGGCGCCGGACCTCGGACAGGTCGAGTTCGACACCCTTCCCGGCTTCCGCGTCCAGCAGGGCCTGCGGGACATCTCGGCCTGCCCGGGCGTCGCGGACGCCAAGTCGAAGTTCGTGGACTGGACCTGGGCGCAGGCCTCGGTGGGCGGCGACGGCGTCTTCGCCATCCCGCAGGACACCGGTCCGATGGGCCTGTTCTACCGCAAGGACCTCTTCGAGAAGTACCACGTGCCGGTGCCGGCGACCTGGGACGAGTACGCCGAGGCCGCGAAGACCCTGCACGCCGCGGACCCCGGCCTCACGATCACGCACTTCCCGCAGAAGGACGTCAACTGGTTCGCCGGTCTCGTCTGGCAGGCCGGCGGGCACTGGTTCACCCAAGACGGCCAGCAGTGGAAGGTGAACCTGACCGACCCCGCGTCCACCAAGGTCGCCGGCTACTGGCAGAACCTGCTTTCGCAGGGCCTGGTCTCGAACTACCAGGGCTTCTCCGAATCCTGGAACAAGGCGCTGGACTCCGGGCAGATCGCCACCTGGACCGGAGCCGTCTGGGGCGTCGGCACCATCGCGAAAGCCGCGCCCTCGACCGCCGGGAAGTGGGCCGTGGCGCCGCTGCCGCAGTGGACCAAGGGCGAGCGGCGCTCCGGCAACTGGGGTGGCTCGACCACCGCGGTGTTCGCCGGGACCAAGCACCCGGCCGAAGCGGCGCAATTCGCCCTGTGGCTCGACAGCGACCCGCAGGCCCTGGCCATCTTGACCGCCCAGGGCGGCATCTACCCCGCCACCGTCGCCGCCCAGGAGTCGGCGAAGGCGTCGCCGGAGAACACGCAGTTCTTCGGCGGCCAGGACGTCGACGCGGTGTTCCGCGACGCCGGCAAGGGCGTCAGCCAGGACTTCACCTGGGGGCCGTCGATGGAGCAGACCTACGCCCACGTCCGTGACGGCTTCGGTGCCGCGCTGTCCGGTTCCGGGACGCTCGGCAAGGCGCTCTCCGACGCCGGCGCCGCGACGATCACCGACCTGCAACGCCAGTCCATCCCCGTGGCGAAGTAGGGCCGGCGATGGTTGCCGCAGCGTCCCGGACCGTCGTCGGCGCGCCGGCCCGCCCCCGGGTGGCGCGCCGGCGACGGGCGAGCAGCAGCGCCCGCGCCGCCTGGCTCCTGCTCGCCCCGTTCCTGCTCGGGTTCGCGGTGTTCTACGTGGCCCCGATCGTCGTGGCCGTGGTGAAGAGCTTCACCGCCGTCACCCGGACCTCCACCTACGGCCGTCCCGTCGAGGTGTTCGCCGGCCTCGGCAACTACACCGCGGCGCTCGGCGACGCCGGGTTCGTCGGCTCGGTCGGGCGGGTCCTGCTGTTCGGCGTGATCCAGATCCCGGTCATGCTCGGCCTCGCGCTGATCCTGGCGCTGGCCCTCGACTCGGCGGTCGTGCGGCTGCGGCGGTTCTTCCGGCTGGCGTTCTTCCTGCCGTACGCGGTGCCCGGCGTGATCGCCGCGGTGATGTGGGGCTTCTTCTACGCCCCGAACCTTTCGCCGGTCAACCAGCTCCTGGACCCGATCGGGATCCACCCGGACCTGTTGTCCGGCAACGTGATCCTGTACTCGATCGCGAACATCGTCACCTGGACGTTCACCGGCTACAACATGCTGATCCTCTACTCGTCGCTGCAGGCGATCCCGCCCCAGCTCTACGAGGCGGCCCGGCTCGACGGCGCGTCCGGCTGGGCGATCGCGTGGCGGATCAAGGTGCCGGTCATCGCGCCGTCGCTGGTGCTGACCGGGGTCTTCTCCATCATCGGCACCTTCCAGCTGTTCACCGAACCCCAGGTCATGGCGGGCGTTTCGAGTGCGGTCTCGTCGTCCTACACCCCGTCGATGGCCGCCTACGCCCAGATTTCCGCCCAGAACCACGGCCTCGGCGCCGCGATGAGCGTGCTCGTCACGCTGCTCATCGCTCTCCTGTCGTGGCTGTTCTTCCGGATCACCCGCGCGAGGGCCGCCCTGTGACCACCCATCCGAGTACCCGGACTTCATCCGTCGTGGTGACCACGGCGATGTTCGTCGCCGCGGTCTACTTCCTGCTGCCGGTCATCTGGCTGGCGATCTCCGCCACCAAGTCCGCCTCCGACCTCTCGACGACGTTCGGCCTCTGGTTCTCCGGCAACCACCTCGGCCGCAACCTGCACGACACGGTGACCTTCGGCGACGGCCTGTACCTGCGGTGGCTGGCCAACAGCGCGCTGTACTCCGTGGTGGGTGCGGCGGCGGCCACGCTGCTGTCGGCGATGGCGGGGTACGCCCTCGCCAAGTTCACCTTCCGCGGGCGGGCCGTCACCTTCTCCGCCGTCCTCGCCGGGGTGCTCGTCCCGCCGACCGCGCTCGCCGTCCCGCTGTTCCTGATGCTCGCCGGGGCCGGGATGACGAACACGGTGTGGTCGGTGCTGCTGCCGAGCACGATCAGCCCGTTCGGGGTCTACCTGGCCCGGGTCTACGCGGCGGCGTCGGTCCCGGACGAGCTCCTGGAAGCCGGCCGCATCGACGGCGCGGGCGACGTGCGCATGTTCTACACCGTCAGCCTGCGCCTGATGGCCCCGGCGCTGATCACGATCTTCCTGTTCCAGTTCGTGGCGATCTGGAACAACTTCCTGCTCCCGCTGGTCATGCTGACCAGCGACCGGCTGTACCCGGTGACCCTCGGGCTGTACACCCTCAACACCCAGATCACCCGCGACCCCGACCTCAAGGCCATCGTGGTCACCGGCTCCCTGCTGTCCATCATCCCGTTGATACTGGCTTTCCTGGCGCTGCAGCGCTTCTGGCGCACCGGGCTCGCCGCGGGCGCGGTCAAGGACTGACCGCGGTCCCGCGAGATCCGTCCCCGATCACGCGAGATCCGCCCCCCGTCACGCGAGTTCCGCCCCCGATCACGCGAGGTGCGTCCGCAGTGCGTAACGCCGCTCGGCGTACGCGAGGTCGTCCCGCCACAACCGGGCGGCCGCGCGGCGCATGAGCGGCCGCAGCACCGG
Organism: Amycolatopsis sp. DG1A-15b; assembly: GCF_030285645.1. GTDB lineage: Bacteria > Actinomycetota > Actinomycetes > Mycobacteriales > Pseudonocardiaceae > Amycolatopsis. The sequence continues at coordinate 2,123,092 of NZ_CP127296.1, read as the reverse complement.
CGCCATGCGGGCCGCCTTGGCGAAACCCGGCCGGTCGGAGGCGGCGATCGTCGCCTCGATCACCGCCGTGCGCGGGCGGCCGTCGGGGCCGGGGCCGAGCGGGGTCGCGTGCGTTTCCACCACGCTGCCCGCGCCCTCACCGTCCACAATGGTCATCAGCACGGTCCGGGGGCCCGGGCAGGTGAACTCGGCGACCACCGGGACGCCGATCTTCCCCGCGAGCCGGAACGTCACCTCGACGACGAACCGGTCTTCGGCCTCCGGGACGTCGACGCCCTCCGGCGCCGACAGCACCCGCAGCTTGGCGAACGAGTACGGGTGGAACCACGCGCCGTGCCACGGGTCGAGGCGGTTGGCGACGACGTCTTCGGGCTCGCAGACCCCGGCCAGCGTCGCCACGGCGTCGACCGTGGTCCCGGGCGGGCGGACCGGCACGATCGGCCGTTCCGTGGGCTGCTCGCCGCCGATCCGGTCGAGGCGGACCCACGCCAGCACCCCGTCGTCGTAGGCCGGCAGTGCCGTCCACCCGGGACGGTCCGCGCCCACGCGCAGCCCGTGCCAGCGGCAGACCAGCTCGCCGCCGTGCACGCGCGCCTGCGCCAGCGGCGCGCCGAGGTGGGGGCACGCGCCCGGGCCGACGAGCAGCGCGCCGTCCGGCTCGCGCCACGCGACCAGCTCGCGGCCGCCCACGCGCACGCCGAACGGCCGGTCGGCGCGGATTTCGCGGCCGGCGGCGAAGACGAACCAGTTGCCCGACGGCCGGGCACCCGCCCGCTTGACCGCGGCCTCGATCAGCGCGGGGCTGCAACCGGCGTAGGTGGGCTCCTGCCGGGCCCAGGCCGGCTCCCGGAACGGCTGCACCGGCCACCGCGCCGGCCAGCGCTCGATCACCTGCCGCTTGAGGTCCACCGGACACGCTCCCGCTCGCCACGGCCGGCCGAGGCGGCCGGCACGCGAGCCATCCTCGGCCATCTGGAGCGATTGCGCAACGCTTTCGCCGGTCCCCGGGCGTGGGTTCACGCCTTCAGGCGTTCGGTGGCCAGCTCGAGGGCGGCGGCCAGGTCGTTGACCCAGGGGATGTCCCGCTCGGTGCGGTTCTCCCAGCCCGGGCCCGCCGTGGCGATGTCGAAACCGTGCCGCCGCAGCCGCTGCAGAAGCAGGTCGTCGATGGTGTTGGCGGAGATCGACCACAGGAACACCACGACCGGGTCGAGCTTGGCGGCGATCGCGATCGTCGTCTCGGCGGGCACCATCTGGCCCAGGTGGACCGCCGGGATGCCGACCTCGACCATGGCGGCCCGCAGCACCTCCAGCGGCAGGCTGTGCCGCTCCTCCGGGCAGCAGGCCAGCAGCACCACCCGGCCGGGCGGGGTGTTCGCGAACCCGGCGCCGTAGCGCTGGAGCGCCAGCGAGATTTCGCCGGTCAGCGCCCATTCGGACTCGAAGCAGACGTCACCGCGCAGCCAGCGGCCGCCGAGGTGGCGCAGCACGGGGACGAGCACCTCGGTCCACGCCGCGGCCGGGCCGAGCGCGTCCAGCGTCTCGTCGAGCAACGCGGCCAGCGAAGCGAATTCGACGTCCTCCGCGGCGCGCTCGAGCTCCTCGATGTACCGGTCGACCGACACCTCGGTGACCACTTCGCCGACACCCGAGAACGCCGCCGCGGCAGCTTCCCTGGCGCGCATACCGCGGTCGATGAGCCGCTGCATGTACTGCAGCCGGCGGACGTCGGCGTCGGAGTACCGCCGGTGCCGCCCGTCGTCACGCAGCGTCGGGCCGACCCCGTAGCGCGCGGCCCAGGTGCGCAGCGTCACCGGCGAGACGCCGAGCAGTTCGGCGACCTTGCCGGGCGTCCACGAACCCCCGGCCCGGGGCCCGTCCCGGCCACTCACCCCGTCGACGTCCATCAACACCACGTTCCCACACGCCAGGGACGTCCGCCGGTGCGGCCACCACGCGGTGACGCCCCGGCGGAACAGCCTGCGACCGGCTGTGTCCGCTTCAACGGATACGGCATCCGGTGCCCGTCCGACACTCCCGGCACCCCAGAAGCACCCCCCGGAGGACTCTTTGTTACTCAAGTCACAGTTTATCCGAGGAGGTCCCGCCCGACGTGCGAGGAAATCACCCGCAGCGCGGCCGGCAACCCGTCGAGCACCGGGCCGACGCGGCCGCCGACCGGGTACCAGCCCGGCCCGGCCGCGCGCACCGGCACCTCCCGGCAGGCGAGCTCGGCCAGCAGCGGGGCGTCGGCGGTGTACGGCGTCATGGACCAGAGCAGCACCAGCGCCGGGTCGAGCCGGACCGCGGTCCGCACGACCACGCCGGGTGCCACCATCTCGCCGAGGAACACCACCGGGACGCCGGCTTCCCGCAGCACCGCGGCCAGCACCTGCAGCGGCAGGGGATGCCGCTCGGCCGCGCAACAGGCCAGCAGCACCGGGGGGTCCCGCGGCGGGGGCGGGAGCCGGGCCACCTGACGCTCGAGCGCCGCCGAGACCGCCCCGGCCAGCGCCCATTCGGCCGCGAAGGCGCTTTCCCCGGCCTGCCACCGCTCTCCCTGCCGACGCAGTACGGGAGCCAGCACGTCGACCCAGGCCGCGATCGTGCCGTGCCCGGCCAGCAGTTCGTCGAGCAAGCCGGCCAGTGCGTGGAGGTCGACGGCCGCCGCGGCCCGGTCGATCTCGTCGGCCCGGAGGCGGGACCACGCGGGGGTGACGGCTTCGGAGAGCACCAGACCGGCCGCGGTCCCGGCCCGGACGCCCTGGTTCACCAGGACGCTCATGCGCCGCAGCCGCTGCAGCTCCCGCGGCCCGTAGAGCCGCTGGCCGCCCGGCCCGCGACGAGCCGGCCCGAGACCGTAACGGCTGTCCCACGCGCGCAGGAGGACGGGCGACACCCCGAGCGCGGTGGCGATCTGTCCCGTCGTCCACCACGAGGCCCGCTCGGTGCCCCGCGGTTCCAGTCCGGTCGTCACTCGCCCCCCCGTTCCCGGTCCGGCACGCGCCGACCTCTGGGGCCGGCCGCGGTACTACCGATGATGGCCCCATCGAATCGCTTGTGCAACGCTTTGGGGTGACAGTGCTCGGTCACCTCGAGCGGCTCAGCCGGATCTGCGCGAATGTCTCGGCGTCCCGCTTGCTTCCGCATCGGTTTCGGGTGCGGCGCCGAGGCGGGTGCGCTCGGCGCTGAGGGTCACCCGGTACCCGAGCAGGAGCAGCACGTGGAGCAGGTAGAGCCACAGGATCAACGCCGACACCGCGCCGACGACCACGAGGCCGCCGAACGGCACGCTCCAGTCCAGCGGGATGGCCAGGAACAGGAGGAACCCGTGGAAGAACCCGGCGAGCACGGCGGCCACGGCGAAGGCGCCCACCACCAGCGGCCCGCGGCGCACGCCGCGCGGGGCACCGCCGGCGAACACGATCGCGGTCACCGCGGCGATGATCAGCCAGTCGATGTGGAACGACAGCGTGATGCCCCAGAACGTCGCCCAGCCGCCGCGGGTGTAGAAGCCGGCCACCGTGTCGGCGGTGGCCAGCGGCGCGATCGCCAGGGTCGGGCTGAGGACGAGGACGGGCACGAACATCAGGCGCCCGCGCCAGCCGACGAGGGCCCCGGCGGGCTGCCCGGCGACCTGGACCAGGCCGCGCAGCAGGCCTTCGCCGTAGAAGGTGGCCGGCAGCAGCGTCACGAGCAGCGCGGTCCACGGCGTGCCGAGGGCGGCCGTGGCGAGGGCTTCGAGCGCCGGCCCCGGCCCGTGGCCGGGCGGCAGCGCGTCGACCCAGCGCGAAACGCCGTGCCGGACGAACGCCGGCGACCCGAGGACCGCGGCACCCCGCAGGGCGACGAGCGCCAGCGGGACGACGGCCAGCACGGCGAAGAACGTGACCCCGGCCGCCCACAGGGACAGGTCCCGGCCGCGGAGTTCCCGGCCGGCGTCCCGCAGGACGACGGCCGCGCGGCGGGCCGCTTCCCGGGCGCTCACGTCGACGCGCCGGCGCGCGAGGAGGACGACGGGGTCGCGGGCTGGTCCCGGGTGCACGAGCACGACGTGTCGGGCAGCGCGCTCGCCGTCGGCTGGCTGCGGGCGATCCACCTGCTGGCCCGTCCGGTGCTGGGCGTGCCGCCCGACGTGCTCACCGGGTGCGGGGTGCTGAGCGCGCTGGCGGCGGTCTGGCTGACCTCGCTGGGGGGTGACGCGCTGTGGCTCGCCCTGGCGGCGATCGTGGCCACGGGGGTGTTCGACGGCCTGGACGGCGCGGTGGCGCTGCGCACCGGCCGGGCCCGCCCGCTGGGCGCGGTCCTCGACGCGACCTCGGACCGCGTGACGGAACTGTGTTTCGTGGCGGTGTTGCTCGTGCTCGGCGCACCGGCGGCGTGGTGCGCGGCGCTGGCGGTGCTGCTCCTGCTGCACGAGTACGTCCGGGCCCGGGCCCAGGCGGCGGGCCTGCGCGGCGCGGGGGCGATCACGGTGGCCGAGCGCCCGACCCGGCTGGTCGTGCCGGCGGTCGCGGTCACCGGGGCGGCGCTGGCTCCGGGCGGGACGCCGTGGACGGGCTGGCCGTGGGGCACGACCTGCGCGGTGCTGGGGACCGGACTGTCACTCATCGGCTTGGCCCATCTCGGGGTGGGTGTCGTGCGGGCGTTCGGGCGGACCGGGGAGCGCGGCCACGACCCCGGCTGAGGGCGCGCCTGGGGTTCCGGGGCCCCGCTTGGGGTGGCGCAGTCCGCCACAAGGGGCGCCGGCTGGGGTGGCGCCGTCGAGGCCGGGCGTGAGCGGGGGTTGGCGTCCGCCGCTCGCCCTCATCGGCCCCGGCCGCCGCTGCTTGCGGGTCGCCCGGCCGGCCCGACCAGCCCCGCGACGATCTCCGCCGACATCGCCACCAGCGGCAGCCCGCCGCCGGGATGAGCCGACCCGCCGGCCAGGTACAGCCCGGGCACCGGCGTCGCGTTCGCCGGCCGGAGAAGCGCCGCCCGCGGGCCGTTCGACGAGGAGCCGTAGATCGCCCCGCCCGGTGCGCCCGTGTCGCGTTCCAGGTCCGCCGGCGTGCGGATTTCCCGCCACAGCAGCCGATCGCGCACGTCCAGGCCGCGTGCGGCGAGGACCTCGAGCACGCGGTCCGCGTACCGCTCCGCCCGCCCCGGAGCCGTCCAGTCGACCCCGGCCGCCGGATCGTGCCGCGGGGCGTTCACCAGCACGAACCAGGCTTCGCAGCCGGGTGGGTGCAGCTGCGGGTCGGCGGGCGCGCAGAGGTAGACCGCCGGGTCGTCGACCGGCCGGGGCGCGCGGCCGAAGATCGCGTCGAATTCGGCGTCGTAGGCGGCCGGGAAGAGCACGCGGTGGTGACTGGGTGCCGCTGTCGTGCCGCGCAACGCGAGCAGCAGCACGAACCCGGCCAGCGACGGCTGCGTCCGCCGCAGGGCCCGCCGCGGCCGGCGGGTGCGGGGGTCGTCGAGCAGGTCGTCGTAGACGTGCGTCGCGTCCGCGTTGGCCACGACGACCGAAGCCGCGAGCCGCTCGCCGTCCGCCAGCCGGACGCCGCGGACGCCGGCCGGGCCGGTCTCGATCGCGGTGACCTCCGCCCCCGTCCGGACTTCGGCGCCCAGCGCGGCGAGCCGGCCCACGAGGGCCTCCCCCAGCCGGCGCAGGCCACCGCGAACGTGCCACGCGCCGAATTCCTGCTCCACGAACGGGACGACGCTCAGCACGGCGGGCAGCCGCCGCGGGTCCGAGCCGGTGTAGGTCGCGTAGCGGTCCAGCAGCATCCGGGCGCGCGGATCGCTCAGGCGGCGGCCGAGCCCGCGCAGGGTGCGCCACGGGGCGATCGCCGCCAGGTCCCGGAGGCTCCTGGCGTGCTGGAGCAGGTCGCGGGTGCCGTTCAGCGGACGGCGCAGCACGGGTTCGCCGACCAGGCCCCAAAGCCGCTCCGCGTCGCGCATCAGCTCGCGCCACTCTTCGCCGGCGCCGCCGCCGAAAGCCGCCTCGAGCGCGTCGGGGACCGCCGCACGCTCGTGGGGAACGGCCAGTTCGGTGCCGTCGGCGAACCGGTAGTGGCAGGCGGGGTCGACCGGGACGAGGTCGACCAGCTCGTCCAGATCGGCGCCGGTGGCCGCGAAGAGTTCTCGGTAGACCGAGGGCAGGGTGAGCAGGGAGGGCCCGGTGTCGAAGGTGAAGCCGTCCCGGGTGAAGGTGCCGAGCTTGCCCCCGCACGACGCCGAGCGCTCCAGCACGGTGACCCGGTGCCCGGCCGCGGCGAGCCGGGCCGCGGACGCGAGGCCGCCCATGCCGCCGCCCACCACGACGACGGCGCTCACACCGACCGGCCCTTCCAGACCAGCCGGCCCGCGGCCCGCGCCCGCCACGACCGCCCGATCAGCCCGGCCAGTGCGAGCACCGACACGGGATGAGCCAGGCTGTCCGGCCACCCGCGACCGCCGGTGCGCCGAGCCGCCACGACGCGCCCGGCGACGCCCGCCGCGTACCCCACCAGTCCCGCCCGCGAGCCGCCCAAGGCCGCCACGGCGGGGAGCACCCATACCACGAGGAGCAGCCCCGCGATCGCCACCGCCGCCGGGGCCGGACCGGTCGCCGACCACAGGGACTTCGTGTAGCCCTCCCGCAGCTGCGGCCACGTCGCGTACATCCGGCACTCCGCGACCCGGCTGCCGTCCGCGACCACGCCGCGGCCGCCCGCGCGCTTCACCGCGCGCATCAGCGCGATGTCGTCCAGCACCTCGCCGGCGACCGCGGTGAACCCGCCGCACCTGCGCAGCATCGCGGCGTCGATGACGAAGAACTGGCCGTTGGCCGCGGAAAGCGATGGCCGCGGCGACGTCTCGGCGAGCCGCAGCGGCAGCAGCACCAGCCACGACCACTGCAGCAACGGCTGCACCAACCTGGCCCCGAGCCCCTCCGCGCGCTGGCGCGGAAACGGCGACACCGCGTCGAGATCCGCCTCGCGCAGCAGGGAAACCGCGGCCGCGACGGCGTGGGGAGCCAGCACGACGTCCGCGTCGACGCAGACCAGCACGCTGCCCCGCGCCCGCTGGGCCAGCTGGTGACACGCGTGCGGTTTGCCCAGCATCCCCGGCGGTGGCTCGGCGCCGGTCAGCAGCGTCACCCGCGGCCCGGCGACCCGGCGGACGACGTCCGCTGTCCCGTCACTGGAACAGTCGTCCAGCACCAGGATTTCGGCGTCGTCGAGGCCGCGCTGCGCCAGCAGGGACCGCAGGGCCGGGGTGACGCGGTCGGCCTCGTCGCGCAGCGGCAGCAGGATCGACACGGCTTCGCGGCACCGGGCCGGCCCCTCGCGCGGCGCCCGGACGATCCGCGCGTTGTACGCCGCGTGCGCGGCACCGGCCACCGCGGCGCAGGCGGCGGCGCGCACGATCAGGCGGCCACGCGAGCCCATCGGAGTCCCCTCCCCAGCCGGATCGCGAACGGCACGGCCACCGCACCCATGAGAACGCCCCCGGCGACGGCCACCCACGGCCGGCCGAAGAACGCGAAGTGCGCCCACACCGACGAAAACCACGTCCAGAGGTACAACGCGGGCGCCGGACCGGCGGCCGGGCCCGGGATCGGGTCGGACGGCCGGGGCACCCAGCGGTGCAGCGCGGCCTGGATCAGGACGGCGACCAGCAGCCAGCCCGCGAAGTTGGTGACCGGGATTCCGGCCACCAGCGGCAGCGACGGCTCGGGCGACGACCAGATCCAGTACCCCTCGTCCACCATCTGCGGGTCGAGGAAGACGTCCCACGCCGCCAGCGCGCACGCGGCCACCGCGACCACGCCGGCCGGCTTCACGGCCAGCGCCCGGCCGGCCAGCAGCGCCGGCCACGCCATCATCAGCCAGGCGAGCGGGACGATGCCCGGCACGCCGGCGACCGGCCAGCCGAGCAGGTCGGTGTATTCGTAGCGGCCGAACGGAACTCCCGTGTGCAGCCCGGTCACCTCGGCCAGCAATCCACCACCGCCCGCGACGGCCGCCAGCGTGACCGCCGCCCGGGCGCCGCAGCGGGACCACGCGTCGGCGAGGGACGCCGCCGCGAAGCACAGCACCGTGAGCACGGTGAGCGGCGTACGGCCGCCGGGGTCGGTCACCGAGTAGAGGATCTGGCAGAGCACCGTCGCCGCGGCGCAGAGCCAAGCGGTCAGTGCGGGCGGGGCGGGGTGACGCCGGGTGAATGCGGCAGTCCGCGAAACCATCACGAAAGCAGAATAGACCGGCGACGAAAGCCGCGTGCCACTTGGCCTCGATTTTTCCGAACACTCCGACAATCGATGTTTGAATCGACGGGAAATGGGCACGACAATGCACGACGAGCACCCGGCGGCGCCCGGGTGTGGGCGGGGCGCCGCCGGGTGCGGGGCCCGCGGCCGAGGGTGGCACGGCGGGCCCGCCGGGACGGCGTGTGGCATCGCCATCCCGTCCACAGGGAAGTCGCTTCCGCTGCAACACCGATGCACCCCGCCGCGCAACGCTCGGCGACCGCGGGCCGAACCAAGCGGATGTGGGGAGTTGCCCGGTGTTCACCGGGTTCAAGTAGACAAGCTACACCAGATGTGAAACGGTTGCGAATCGAATAGGCCGAGAGCGGGAGGGGCGCCGGATGACCGCGACCATGACGACGGGGACGGCTCGCGCGCACGACGCGCCCGCCGAGCGGCTGGACGCGCTGGGCCGCCGCTGCCTCGCCGAGGCGCACGGATTCGTGACCGAGCGGGCCAACGAACATTTCGCCGGACGCAGCGAGGGAGCACTTGCCGAAACCGCGGTGCCGGAGTTCGTCGCGGGCGGGAAATGCCTCCGCCCGCTTTTCGCCTACGTCGGCTGGCGGTGCGGGCAACCGGAATCCGAAGCGGCGATCCGCGCGGCCGCCGCACTGGAACTGCTGCACTGCTTCGCCCTCGTCCAGGACGACGTGATGGACGGCTCGGCGCTGCGCCGCGGCCGCACCGCACTGCACGTCCGGTTCGCCCGCTGGCACGAGGAACAGGGCTGGGCCGGCTCGGCGCCGCGGTTCGGCGAGTCCGCCGCGATCCTGTTCGGCGATCTGTTCCTGGTGTGGTCCGAGCAGATGCTGCGCGAAAGCGGGCTGGCGGCGGAGCAACTGGCACGGGGCTGGGCGCACTACGACGCGATGCGGGCCGAGCTGGCCGTCGGCCAGCTCGCGGACCTGGTGAACGACGCGCGGGCGCTGCCCAGCTGGGACACCCTGCTCGACGTCCTGCGCCGCAAGTCCGGCAACTACACGGTCCGGCGGCCGCTGGAGTTCGGGGCGGCGCTGGCCGGCTGTGGCCCGGAGCTGATGGCCGGGCTGAGCGAGTTCGGCAGCCTGGTGGGCGAGGCGTTCCAGCTCCGCGACGACCTGCTGGGCGTGTTCGGCGACCCGGTCGTCACGGGCAAGCCGGCCGGGCAGGACCTGCGCGAGCGCAAGGCGTCCAGCGTGGTGGTGCTCGCCGCGGCGATGGCCGATCGACGCCGGCAGGCCGAGTTCGCCGAGCTGCTGGAGCTGGAAACGGTGGACGACGAAGCGGTCGCGCGCTGGCGGGAACTCATCGTGGCCACCGGCGCCCGGGAGCGCATGGGCGAGCTGATCCGCGAACGCGCCGACAAGGCCCTGGCGGCGATCGACCCGGCGGTGGTCCCCCGGCACGCCGGTGACCTGCTCGCGGCACTGGCGGCCCGCTGCACGGAGCGGGACCGATGAAGACCGTGCCCGGACCGACGGACCGCGTCGTCGTCGTGGGTGCCGGCCTGTCCGGCCTCGCCGCCGCCCTGCACCTGGCCGGGCGCGGCCGGGAAGTCACCGTTCTCGAACGCGATCCCGGGCCCGGCGGCCGCGCGGGGCGCGTCGAACGGAACGGCTACCTGCTCGACACCGGCCCGACCGTGCTCACCATGCCGTCGATCCTGAGCGACACCTTCGGCGCGGTCGGCGCCGACCTCGCCACCGAACTGCCGCTGACTCGGCTCGACCCGGCGTACGTCGCCCGGTTCGCCGACGGCAGCACGCTGCCCGTGCACACCGACGCGGCCGCGATGACCGAGGCGGTCCGCGACTTCGCCGGCCCCGCCGAAGCCGCGGGCTACACCCGGCTGCGCGAGTGGCTGACCCGGCTCTACCGAGCCGAATTCGGCCGGTTCATCGACGCGAACATCGACTCCCCGCTCGGCATGCTCCGGCCGGAACTGGCCCGGCTCGTGGCCCTGGGCGGGTTCCGGCGGCTCGACGGCCGGATCGGGGAGTTCCTGAGCGACGAGCGGCTGAAGCGGGTCTTCACCTTCCAGGCGCTCTACGCGGGCGAATCCCCCATGCGGGCGCTGGCCCTGTACGCGGTGATCTCGTACATGGACACCGTCGGCGGGGTGTACTTCCCGCCCGGCGGCATCGCGGCCCTGCCGCAGGCGCTCGCCCGCGTCGCGGCCGACGCCGGGGTCAAGTTCGGCTACGGCGAAGCCGTCGGCGAACTCGAACGCGCCGGGTCCCGGGTCACCGCGGTCCGCACCGCTTCCGGGGCCCGCTACCCGTGCGATGCCGTCGTCCTCACCACCGAACTGCCCGAGAGCTACCGGCTGCTCGGCCGGCGCCCGCGGCGGCCGGTCCCGCTGCGGGCCGCGCCGTCCGCGCTCGTCGTGCACGCCGGCGGCCCCGCCACGCACCCCGAGGTGGCGCACCACACCATCTCCTTCGGGCACGGGTGGCGGTCGACCTTCGACGAGCTCATCTCCCAGGGCCGGCGGATGAGCGATCCGTCGCTGCTGATCACCCGGCCGACCGCGTCCGATCCCCGGCTCGCCCCGCCCGGGCGCCAGCTCTACTCCGTGCTCGCCCCGGTGCCCAACCTCGACCGCGGCCCCGCGGACTGGGCGACCGAGACGGGCTCCTACGCGGAAGAGGTCCTCGACGTGGCCCGTGCCCGGCTCCTCCCCGGTTTCACCCCGGACTTCACGCACGTCATCGGCCCGGCCGAGTGGGCGGAGCGGGGCCTGGTCGCCGGGACGCCGTTCAGCTACGCCCATTCGTTCGGCCAGACCGGGCCGTTCCGGCCGCGGAACCTCCCCCGCGGGACGGACAACGTCGTCCTGGCCGGTGGGGCCACGGTGCCCGGCGTGGGGGTGCCGACCGTGCTCATCTCGGGCAGACTGGCTGCCGACCGGATCACCGGAGGGACGCGATGACCCGACGTGAACTCGACGCCGCCGGCATCCGCGAGCCCGGGCTGCGCGCGGCCTACACGTGGTGCCGCGAGCTCAACGCCCGGCACGGCCGCACGTACTTCCTCGCGACGCGGTTGCTGACCCCGGCGCAGCGGCCGGCGATCCACGCGCTCTACGGCTTCGCCCGCTGGCTCGACGACATCGTCGACGAACCGGAGGACGACGCCACGCCCGAAATGCTCGACGCCCGGCTGCAGGAGGTCGAGAAGCGCTTCCTCGCCGACCTCGACGCCGGCGCGAGCGACGACCCGCTGCTCACCGCGGTGATCGACACGGCGGCCCGGTACACGCTCGCCAAGGCGTACTTCGAGGCGTTCTTCACCTCGATGCGGATGGACCTCACCGTCACCGGCTACGCCACCCGCGAGGAGCTCGACACGTACGTGCACGGTTCGGCCGAGGTGATCGGCCTGCAGGTGCTGCCGGTGCTCGGCACCGTCGCCCCGCGCGAAGAGGCCGAGCCGAGGGCCGCCGCGCTCGGCAAGGCCTTCCAGCTCACCAACTTCCTGCGCGACGTCGCCGAGGACCTGGACCGCGGCCGCGTCTACCTGCCGGCCGACGAACTGGCCGTGCACGGAGTCGACCGTGACCGGCTGCACTGGTGCGCGGCGCAGGGCCGGGCCGATCAGCCGGTCCGGGCCGCGATCCGCAACCAGATCGCCGTCACCCGCGACATCTACGCCGAGGCCGGGCCGGGCATCGCCATGCTGCACCCGATCTCCCGCCCGTGCGTGGCCACGGCGGCGAGGTTGTACGGCGGCATCCTCGACCGCATCGAGGACGCCGGCCACGACGTCTTCGCCGGGCGCGCGGCGGTTTCCCGCGGACAGCGGCTGGCGGTGGCGTGCGGGGCGGTCGCGCGGACGCAGTGGGCCCGGCGGCGCCACCCCGCGCCGGCGCTCCCGGTGGCGGTGGGCTGAGTGGGCAAGGCCGAATACCTCCTCGTGCTGGCCGCGTGCGTCCTGGTCACCCTGCCGCTGGAACTCGCCGGGGCACGCGTCTACCGGCAGCCCCGGCGGCTCGCGCGCGCGGTGCTGCCGGTCGCGCTGGTGTTCCTCGTCTGGGACGCGCTGGCGATCGCCGCCGGGGTCTGGGACTACGCACCCGAGCACGTCACCGGGCTCCGGGCCCCCTTCGCCGTGCCGCTGGAGGAAATCCTGTTCTTCGTGGTGATCCCCATCTGCGGCGTGCTGACCTACGAAATCGTCCAGCTCACCCTCGCGGTGCTCCGGCGGTCCGGCAGGCAGGAGGTCCGCCGGTGATCCCGTGGGGCTACACCGTGCCCGCGGCCGCCGCGGTGGCCGCGGTCGTGCTGGCCGAACTGTTCCTGCTGCGCACGGGGTTGTTCCGCCGGCCCGCGTACTGGATCACCATCGCCATCGTGACGGCGTTCCAGATCCCGGTGGACGGCTGGCTGACCAAGCTCTCCGACCCGATCGTGCGCTACGCCCCGCAGCACATCACGAACTGGCGCGTGCCCTGGGACATCCCGGTCGAGGACTTCCTCTTCGGCTTCGCGCTGGTGACCGCGGTGCTGCTCGTGTGGGAACGAACCGGCCCCCGGGAGGAGCGAGCATGAACGCGATGGCCAAGGACGGTCTCCCCCGCGGCGCGGTGCCGTCGGCTTTCGACACCGAAGCGCGGTGGTACGACCGGCTGGTGGGTGCCAATCCGGGCTACCACGAGCACCTCCGGCTCTCGGCCCAGCGGCTGGAGCTGCCGGCGGACGGGACGGGCCTGCGGCTGCTGGACGCCGGCTGCGGCACCGGCGCGTCGACGGCCGCGCTCGTGTCCGTCGCGCCCGGCGCGCAGGTCAGCGCGTTCGACGCCTCCGGCGAGATGCTCGCGCAGGCCCGGGCGAAGGAGTGGCCGGACGGCGTCTCGTTCGTCCACACGCCGGTCGAGGACCTCGACGGCATCTCGGGCCCGTTCGACGCGATCCTCGCCGCGTACCTGCTGCGGAACCTCACCGAACCGACCCGGCAGCTGCGGCGGCTGCGCGGGCTGCTGCGCCCCGGCGGCCGCATCGCGGTCCACGAGTACTCCGTCCACGACTCACGGCGCGCCCGGTGGGTGTGGAACGCGGTCTGCGCGGGCGTGATCATCCCGCTCGGGAAGGTCACCACCGGCGACGCGACCCTCTACCGCCACCTGCGCCGCAGCGTCCTGGAATTCGACGGGATCGCCGCGCTCGCCCGCCGGCTCACCGACGCCGGCTTCACCGACGTCCGCACCGCCTCGATGCCCGGCTGGCAGAACGGCGTCGTCCACACCGTCCTCGGCACCAACCCGCAGGAGCACCCGTGACCCGCCCCCTCGGCACCGACCGCCGGATCGAGACGCGCCCGGCCCCACCCGGCCTGGCCGACGCCGGGCTGCTCGGCCGGCGCCCCACGGCGGCGGTCGTCGGCGGCGGCATCGCGGGCCTCACCGCGGCCACCGGGCTGGCCGAGCGAGGCGTCACGGTGACGCTCTTCGAGCGCGACGGCCACCTCGGCGGGCGGGTCGGCGGCTGGGCCGACCGGCTGCCGGACGGCACCGCGGTGACGATGAGCCGGGGCTTCCACGCCTTCTTCCGCCAGTACTACAACCTGCGGTCGCTGCTCATGCGCACCGATCCCCGGCTCGACCGGCTGACCCCGCTGGCCGACTACCCGCTGCTGGACGCCCAGGGCCGGACGGACACCTTCGCGGGGCTCCCCCGGACACCGCCGTGGAACGCGCTGGCGTTCGCCTGGCGCAGTCCGACGTTCACCCCGCGGGACCTGGTGCGCATCAACGGCCGCGGCGCCCTGCCGCTGGCGACGGTCAGCGTCCCGGAGACCTACCACCGGCTCGACGGCACCGACGCCGCGAGCTTCCTCGACGCGATCAACTTCCCCGAAGCGGCCAAGCACCTGGCGTTCGAGGTGTTCTCGCGGAGCTTCTTCGCCGATCCCCGCGAGCTGTCCGCGGCGGAGCTGGCGACCATGTTCCACCTGTACTTCCTGGGCTCCAGCGAAGGTCTCGTGTTCGACGTGCCGGCCGAGCCGTTCCCGCAGGCGCTGTGGGACCCCCTCGCCGGCTACCTGGCCGGCCGCCGCGTCACCATCCGGACCGGCACGCCGGTGGCCTCGCTCGACCGCACCTCCGACGGGTTCGCGGTCACGACGGCCGAGGACACCGGGCGGTTCGACTCCGTGGTGCTCGCCTGTGACGTGCGGGGACTGCGCGAGATCGTCGCCGCGTCACCCGGCCTCGGCACGCCGGAGTGGCGAGCCAGTGTGGCCGGATTGCGCACGGCACCGCCGTTCCTCGTCCGCCGGCTCTGGCTCGACCGGCCCGTCGATGCCGCCCGGCCGCCCTTCCTGGGCACCGGGAGCGTGCCGCCGCTGGACAACATCAGCCTGCTCGACCGCTACGAGGGCGAGGCACGGCGGTGGGCGGCCCGCACCGGCGGCTCGGTCGTGGAGCTGCACGCGTACGCGGCCACGACCGACGACCGCGAGACGCTGGCGAAAGCCGTGGACGACCGGCTGCACGCGATCTACCCCGAGACGCTCGCCGCGCGGGTGACGGCGTCGATTTCCTTGTGGCGCGAGGATTGCCCGCTCTTCGGGCTCGGCGACTTCGCGCGGCGTCCGACGGTCGGGACACCGGACCCGGCGCTGGCGCTGGCCGGCGACGGCGTGCGGATCGACCTCCCGGTCGCGCTGATGGAACGCGCGGCCACCACCGGCTGGGCCGCGGCCAACACACTCCTCGCGAGCTGGGGCCTCGCCGGGCACCCGCTGCGCTCGGTGCCCAACCGCGGCCGCATCGGCCTGCTGAACCGGCTCGCCGCGACGAAGCACTTCGGCGGGTGAGCGGGGTGCCGGACCACGAAGTCGTCATCGTCGGCGCCGGGCTCGCCGGGCTGGCCGCCGCCATCACCCTGCACCGGGCCGGGGTGCCGAGCACGGTGCTGGAAGCCGCGGACGACGTCGGCGGCCGCGTGCGCACCGACGTCGTCGACGGCTTCCGCCTCGACCGCGGGTTCCAGATCCTCAACCCGGCCTACCCGGCGATCCGGCGCCTGGCCGACGTCGGCGCCCTGGACCTCGGCCGGTTCTGGCGCGCGGTCCGGGTGGCCGACGACGACCGCGTCTCCCTTCTGGGGAACCCGCTGGACACGCCCAAGGCGCTGCGCGACATCGCGGCCCGGCGATACCTGTCGGCGAAGGACCTGGCCGCGCTGGGCGCGCTGTCCGCGCGCGTGGCCGCCGGACCGGCCCGGTCGATCATCGACCGCGCCGACCGCACGACGCTCGACGAACTGCGCCACGCCGGCGTGTCGGCGCGGGCGGTGGAAACCGTGTTCCGGCCGTTCCTGTCCGGGGTGTTCCTGGAGCGCGAACTGACCACCTCGGCCCGGTTCTTCCAGCTGGTGTGGCGCAGCTTCCTGCGGTCGGCGCCGTCGCTGCCGGCGCTGGGCATGGGCGAGCTGCCGCGGCAGCTCGCCCGGGTACTGCCGACATCGGCCGTCCACCTGGGCACGCCGGCCGAGGAGGTCCGGCCGGGCCGGGTCCGCACGGCGGGCGGCGAGGTGTGGACGGCACGCGCGGTCGTCGTCGCGACCGACGGGTCAACGGCCGCCCGGCTCACCGGCGTCGCCCGGCCGCGGTGGAACAGCGGGACGACGTGGTACTTCGCCCCACCGCGGTCACCGTTGCGCGAGCCGGTCATCGTGATCGACGCCCGTGGCGGACCGGTCACCAGCACCAGCGTGGTCAGCGAGGTGTGCCCCACCTACGCCCCGCCGGGGGCGGCACTGGTGAGCGCATCGGCGTTGACGACGCTGCCCGAACCCGAGGTGCGCCGGGCGCTGGGCCGGATGTACCGCACGGACGCGACGCGCTGGCCCCTGGTCGCCCGGTACGAGATCGCCCACGCGCTCCCGGCGATGCCACCCCCGCACGAGCTCCGGCGTGACGTCCGCTTGGGCGAGGGCCGTTACGTGTGCGGGGACCACCGGGACACGAGCTCGCTCCAAGGCGCCTTGGCGTCCGGCACCCGGGCGGCCCGCGCGGTGCTCGCCGACCTCGGCCGGTCGAGCGGGACGGGCCGAGCGGACCGCTGACCGCGTCCCGCACTACGACATCCGGGCGGAAATTCGCTTCCCGCACGGCGAAAACCGCCGCGGCCGCGAAGATCACCCCGTACCGGGTGTGCCGGAGCGTCGCTGAACCGAGTGAACCCGCCCGGCGAGCCACGGTGTTCCGGGGCGGCGAACCCATGGTTTGCGTGGTCCCGATCCGGTTCCGTAGCCCGTTGAGCTCCTTGACACAGGGCGCTCCGAGTGATGATTTCCCTGCTGCTAACGAAATCCGGCGTTCTCCGTCTTCCCGAGGCAACCCGCAATAATCCCGCCTTCGGAAGGAAGTCCATGTCGCGGAGATCATTGTTCGTCGCGCTGATCACGGTCAGCGCCTTGCTCACCCCGGCCGCGGTGGCGGCCGCGGCGCCGCCGGGGGTCGATCCGGCCACCGTCGACCTCACGCTCTCCGCCGGGCAGAGCACCACCATCACCAAGCACGTCACCACCTCCGCCGTCCCCCCGAACCCCGACCTCGTCCTGCTCGCCGACACCACCGGCAGCATGGCCGGCGCGATCGACAACGTCCGCACGAACGCCGGTGCCATCACCGGGGACGTCCTCGCCGCGCAGCCGACCGCCCAGTTCGGCGTCGCCGAGTACAAGGACTTCACCGACTCCGTGCCGTTCAAGGTCAACCAGGGCATCACCGGCAACACCGCCGCGGTGCAGGCCGGGATCAACCAGTGGGCCGCGTCCGGCGGCGGTGACCTCCCGGAAGCCGACCTCAACGCGCTCTACGAACTGGCCTCCGGCGCGGTCACCTTCCGCCCGGACGGCACCCGCATCATCGCCTGGTTCGGCGACGCGCCGTCGCACGACCCCAGCGGCGGGCACACCCTGGCCCAGACCATCGACGCGCTCAAGGCGGCGAACATCCGCGTGGTCGCGGTCAACGTCGGCGCGCTGGACGCCGACGGCCAGGCGAGCGCGATCGCCACGGCCACCGGCGGCGTGCTGCTGAACAACGTGCCGTCGAACCAGGTGTCGCAGGCCATCCTCGCCGGCATCAAGTCGATCGAGGTCACGGTGACGCCGAAGGTCACCACCTGCGACCCGCAGCTGACGCTCACCAACGCCCCGGCGAGCGTCAAGGTGCCCAGCGGGGACGTCGCGACGTTCACCGAGACCGTCGCCGCCAAGGCCGACGCCGCGCCCGGCACCTACCACTGCACGGTCGACTACCTGGTCGACGGCGTGTCCCGCGGGTTCGTCGAGACGACGACCGTGCGCGTGCTCGGCCTGAGCATCAACGACGTCACGGTGAACGAAGGCTCCGGCGGCGCGCCGGTACCGGCCACCTTCACCGTGTCGCTGCTCGGCGGCGCGAGCCCGAACCCGGTGTCGGTGCACTACGCCACCGCGAACGGCACGGCGACCGCACCGGCCGACTACCAGGCGGCGAGCGGTGACGTGACCTTCGCACCCGGCGAAACGACCAAGCCGGTGACCGTCCTGGTCAACCCGGACACCGTGGACGAGCCGGACGAGACGTTCACCGTCACCCTGTCGGCGCCGTCCGGCGCCGGGCTGGTCGACCCGACCGGCGTCGGCACGATCGTCGACGACGACCGCGACGGCGTCTTCTCCTGCACCGGCACCGCCGCGAACGTCATCGGCATCACCGCGGCCGTGGCGAACCCGGCGAACCTGCCCTGCGCCGACGACAGCAAGACCGTCCTCGACGCGACGCTCAACGCCGGCCTGATCAAGGTGGAGACCCACGCGCTGACGGCCTCGACCGACCTGGCCCCCGACAACCAGTCGGCGGCTCCGGCGGCCGGTGACCACGCGCAGGCGTCGGCCAAGATCGACAAGACGGTGATCAGCACGGTCGGGCTGACCATCGAGCTGGGCGTGATCCAGTCCCAGGCGGCGGCGACCTGCCAGCCGGCTCCGGGCGGGCTCGCCCCGGCGCTGACCGGCAGCTCGAGCGTCGCCTCGCTGAAGATCAACGGCGTCCCGGTCACGGTGGGCACGGCCCCGGTGACCATCGCGCTGGTCATCGGCTCGCTGAAGCTGAACGGCCAGACCATCGCGAACGGCGTCGTGAAGCAGCAGGCCGTCGCGCTGGAAACCCCGCTGGCGAAGATCGTGCTGGCGGAGTCGCAGGCCGACGTGCACGGCACCGCCGCGCACCCGGCGGGCAACCCCTGCCGGCGTTGATCCGGTGAACCACCCGGGGCGGGCGGATTCCGCCCGCCCCGGGTCGTCGGCCGCCACGCCTACCCGGCGGGCCGATCCGCGGTCGGCATCAGTTCGAGCGTCTCGCCCGCCAGCCGGTCCGCGCCCTCGCGGAAGTCTTCGTCGAGCTTGCGGAACAACGTCTCCGCCTGGATGGCGGGCCAGTCGCGGGGCAGGTGCCCGGCCGGCAGGTGCGGATCCCGGCGGACGACGTGCAGCCAGTCCGAGTGCAGCATCAGCTGCCGCGTCAGATCGTCCGGGAACGACGGCTTCCCGCCGTCCCACTTCTCCATGAAGTCGTGGTAGCGCGAGGCGATCGTCGCCGTGTCGAAGGCTTTGCGGACGAGCTCGGCCGCTTCCGTCGGCTTCGCCGGGTGCGCCGTGAAGACGGTGACGTGCCCGTCGAGGCCGAGCTGCTCGACGATGGCCGTCACGTCCCGGGCGCCGGGGGCGACCCACAAGCCGTTCTGCAGCAGGCCGAACCCGGCCCAGGTCAGTTGCCTGCGCAGGTCGTGCCGGTCGCCGCGGCGGGTGTCGGGCAAGGAGAAGCCGACCAGGGTCCAGCCGCCGTCCTCGGCCCGGTTGACCGCGCCGGTCTCCCAGATCCGCCGCCTGCCGTCCTCGAGGACCGCGGCGAGACGCTCGCTGAGTCCGAAGTAGACCTTCCGCCCGTGCCGGTGGCGGGTCAGCAAGCCGGTGCCCGCCATGCGGGTCAGCGTCGAGCGGACCGCCTCCTCCGAGACGCCGACGCGGCCGAACACGTCGATCACGCTGCCCGAATAGATCGCGCTCGCCCGGCCGAGCAGGTGGATGCCCAGGAACGTGAGCATGACGGACTTCGGGCGGGGCCCGGAGGTCTCGGCGGGGTGCGTCACGGACGTCAGCGTAACCCGGCCACTTGATGTTGTGCACAATATTGACGGCCGTCATGCCCCTGACTAACGTTGGGGCCCGCTAACCCGTCGTCCGCACCCGGACGAACCAGCCCTCCGCAGTGCCCCGCCCCCGAAGACGAGGGTGAACCTCATGAGCACTCAGCTCCGCAGAGCCGTCGCGTCCAGCTTCCTCGGCAGTCTCATCGAGTACTACGACTTCCTTCTCTACGCCACGGCGAGCGCGGTGGTCTTCGGCAAGGTCTTCTTCGCCGACCTCGATCCGGCACTGGCCACGGTCGCCAGCTTCGGCACGTTCACCACCGGCTACCTCGCCCGCCCGCTCGGCGGCCTGATCTTCGGCCACTTCGGCGATCGCCTGGGCCGCAAGCGGATGCTCGTGCTGACGATGACCCTGATGGGCGTCGCGAGCTTCCTGATCGGCCTGCTGCCCGGCTACGACCAGATCGGCCCGGTCGCCCCGCTCGGCCTGGTCCTGCTCCGCGTCGTCCAGGGCATCGCGGTCGGCGGCGAGTGGGGCGGCGCCGTGCTGATGTCCGCCGAACACGCGCGGTCCCGGCGCGGCCTGTGGGCCGGCTTCACCAACGCCGGCGCGCCGAGCGGCATGGTCGTTTCGACGCTCGTCATGTCCGCCACCGCCGGGCTCACCTCCGAAGCGGACTTCCTCGCCTGGGGCTGGCGGATCCCGTTCCTGCTCAGCATCGTCCTGCTCGCCATCGGCCTGTTCGTGCGCTCCCGCGTCGACGAGACGCCCGCGTTCCTGGCCGCCCGCAAGGAAGAACGCCGCCGGCTCCCGGTCGTCGCCGTGCTGCGGGACCACCCGCGGGTACTGCTGCTGAGCGTCGGCGTCGGGCTCGCCGCGTTCGTCGTCCAGGCCACGCTGACCACGTTCGTGCTCGCCTACGGCGTCCAGCACGGACACCCGCGCCAAGAGGTGCTCAACGCGCTCACCCTGTCCTCGGCCTGCGCGGTGGCCGGGATCCTGCTGTGGTCGGCGCTGTCCGACCGGATCGGACGGCGCCCGGTCGTCCTGGCCGGCGTGGCCGCCATGGCGGTCTTCGGGTTCCTGCTGTTCCCGATGGTCCGCAGCGGCAGCGGGCTGCTGCTGGTCCTGGCGCTGGTGATCGGCCAGGGCGTGATCCACCCGATGATGTACGGCCCGCTGGCCGCCCTCTATTCCGAGCTCTTCGCCACCGAAAACCGGTACACCGGCGCGTCGCTGGGCTACCAGCTCGCCGGGCTCGGCGCCGGGTTCGCCCCGCTGATCTTCGCCGAGCTCCAGCGCGCCAACGGCGGCGGTTCGACCACTCCGGTGTCGTGGACCATCGCCGCGTTCTGCGTCCTCTCCGCCGTCTGCGTGCTGGCGCTGCGGGAGACCCACCGCCGTGACCTCGCCCCCGAGCCGAGTGTCCCCGCGGCCGCCCAACGGGAAGGAAACCGACGATGAGCAGGTGGCTCCGCCGGGTCGGCGCCGTCGCCGTGACGATGCTGACCGCGTTCGGCCTCACCACGGGAAGCACGGCGCAGGCCGCCACCCCCGCGCACTACACCGGGCAGCTACCGGACGGCGCGAGCTGGGTGGCGGACGTGCCGGCTACCTGGAACGGGACTGTCATCCTCTACAGCCACGGCTTCGGCCCGCTCGGGGCGCGCAACGCACCCGACGAGCCGACCGGGCAGGCTCTGCTCGCGGCCGGCTACGCGCTGATCGGCTCCTCCTACAGCGGACCTTCGTGGTGGGCGCTCGCCTCCGCCCCGCGGGACCAGTTCGCCTCGCTCGACGAGCTCGTCCGGAAGATCGGCGAGCCCCGCCGCACGATCGCGTGGGGCACGTCGATGGGCGGGCTGGTCAGCGCGCTCGAAGCCGAGTCCGGCAACCGGCGGCTCGACGGCGCGCTGACCACCTGCGGCCTGGTCGCAGGTGCGTTGAACCTGAACAATTACCAGCTCGACGGCGAATACGCGCTGTCCCATCTGCTCGCCCCGGCGCAGGCGGTGAAGCTGGTCCGGTACGCGAGCGCCGACGAGGCGACCGCGGCGGGCGCGTCGCTGACGAAGATCGTCACCGACGCGCAGGGCACCGCGGCCGGCCGGGCGCGGATCGCCCTCGGGGCCGCGCTGATGAACATGCCGCCGTGGCTGACCGGCGACGCGCCGCCCGGGCCCGCCGACTACGCGGGCCAGGAACAGCAGCAGCAGCAGGCCCTGGCGCAGCGCGTACTCGGGTTCGTGATGTCCGGCCGCTACCAGATCGAACTGGCGGCCGGCGGCAACAGCGCGTTCAACGCCGGTGTCGACTACCGCGCGCTGCTGTCCGGCAGCCCGCTGGCGCGGCAGGTACGGGCGCTGTACCGCACCGCGGGCCTCGACCTCGACGCCGACCTGGCCGAGCTGACCCGCCACGCGGACGTCACGCCCGACCGGCAGGCTGTCGGGACGCTCGCCCGCACGTCGATGGCGACCGGGCGGCTCCGCGTCCCGGAGCTCACCATCCACACCACCGCGGATCACCTGGTCCCGGTCGAGCAGGAGAACTGGTACGCCCACCGGGTCCGCGCGGCGGGCCGGGAACCGTTGCTGCGGCAGGCTTACGTCGAGGCGGCCGGGCACTGCGCGTTCCGGCCGTCGGAGACCCTGGCGGCGTTGCACGCCCTGGAATCCCGCGTCGAAACCGGCCACTGGCCCGACCTCCGGCCCGAGCGCCTCAACGCGGCCGCGGCGGGGCTCGGTGCGCCGGGCCGCTACCTCCGCTACACGCCGGCCCCGCTCACCGGCTCGGACCGCCGCTGAGCCGAGGGGGCGGCCGGCCGTGGCCGGCCGCCCCCTTGCGTCTCGGTAAATCACTACTTGCCGAACTTGCATTTGTAGTTAATCCGTGCTGACTCTAGCGTGGTCGGCATGAACCTCACCGTCCTCGCGGCGTCCGGCCGGACCGGACTCGCACTCACCCGGGAAGCCCTGCGGCGCGGGCACACCGTCACCGCGATCGCCCGCGACCCGGGCCGCATCGCCGTTCCGGATTCGGCTCGGCTGCACAAAGTGGCGGGCGACGTCGAAGATCCGGCGAGCATCATCCTCGCCGGCTCGACCGTCCTTTCCGGACTCGGCACCGACCGGGCGGGGGTGCTGCTGGCGGGCGCGAAGGCGGTGGTCGCCGCCGCGCCGTCACGGATCATCTGGCTCGGCGCGTACGGCACGGGCAAGTCGGCCGAGGTGGCCGGCACCGCCGCCGGTGCCCTCGCGTCGATGCTGGGCGATCGGCTCGGCGACAAGATCGAAGCCGACGAGACGATCCTCGCCGCCGGCGGCACGGTGTTCCACGCGGGACTCCTCACCGACGGCCCGGAAAGCCCCGGGCGGCGCACGGTCGGGCTGGAATCCGGACCACCGCTGGACTTCGCCGCGGTGATCAGCCGGGCGACGGTCGCCGCGGCGATGCTCGACGAGGCCGAAACGCCCCGCTTTCCGGGCACGATCGCGCTCCCGCTGCCTGACTAGCTCGGGCCGGCCGGGTCAGGCGGTGATCTCCTCGAAGGCGGCCCGCACCTGGTCGCGCAGCCAGGTGTGGGCCGGGTCCGAGTCGTAGCGCTGGTGCCAGGTGCAGCAGATCTCCGCGGCCGGGGATGCGGCCGGCAGCGGGCGGGTGATCAGCCCGAACGCGTCGATGAGCGGACGGCTGAGGACGGCCGTGCAGCTGACCAGCGCGTCGCTGCGGACGGCCAGCTGCAGCGCGGTGGCGAGGGTCGCCACCGACGCGATCACCCGGCGGCGCAGGCCGTCCGCGGCCAGCACGTCGTCGATCGGTGCCGTGAGGCGGCCGCGGCGGGACACCAGGACGTGCGGGTGAGCCGCGAACTCCCGCAGGTCGAGGCCGCCGGCCGCCGGGTGGCCCCGGCGCATCGCCACCACCAGGGTGTCGTGTCCGAGCACCGCCGACCGGAACTCCGGCAGGTGCGGCCGGCCACCGCCGATCTCCAGGTCGACGCGGCCGTGGCGCAGGTCGTCGGTGTCGGCGGAGTGCTCGGCCAGCACCCGCAGCTGCACGCCGGGAGCCTGCTCCCGGACCCGGTCGGCCAGCACCGGGACGACCGACGCGGCCGGCGCGTCGTGGCACTGGATCGTGAAGACGCGGTCCAGTTCGCCGAGGTTCAGCTCGCGGACCGGCAGGAGCACCTCGCGTGCCTGCCGGACCAGCCGGTGCACGTCCTCGCGGATCGCCACGGCGTACGGCGTGGGCACCATCGTGTGGCCGGTGCGGACCAGGATGTCGTCGCCGGTCACCGCCCGCAGCCGGCCGAGGGTGCGGCTGACCGCGGGTGACGACAGGTGCAGCCGCTCGGCCGCGCCCATCACGCTGCCCTCTTCGAGCAGCGCGTCGAGCACCGTGAGCAAGTTCAAGTCGAGTTGCACGAACGCAAGACAACCACAGGAGTTGGGACGAACCATGAGCCAGGACCTGATCACCGCCACCGCCGCTGCCGTCCGCGAGGCGGGGGCCCGGATGCTGGAGCGCTACTCCCCCACGTCCCGCCCGTCCGGGCTGACCGAACTGCTGAAGAGCCTGCACGCCAACGACACCGCCGTCACCGACGTGCTGCGGCCGGCGTTGGCCGCGATCCGGCCGGAGGCGCAGTGGCTCGACGACGAACACGGCTCCGGGCCGATGCCCGCGGGCGAGTGGTGGCTCATCGACCCCGTGGGCGGCAACATGAACGCCGTGCAGGGCATGCCCGACTGGAACATCGGCGTGAGCCTCGTCCGCGACGGGCGTCCTGTGCTGGCAGTGCTCTTCTTCCCGGTTCTCGGCGAACTGTTCACCGCCCGCGAAGGCGGTGGGGCACACCTCAACGGCGAGCGGCTGCAAGTCTCCGCCAAGACGTCGCTGGACGGCGCGCTGACGGGCACCGGCCAGGCCCAGGCCGGCCAGGACGCCGAGCTCCTCGCCCGGATGGGCCGTTCGTTCACCGCGATGTCCGAGGCGGCGCTGTACGTGCGGATCTCCGTCCCGGTGAGCCACCAGCTCGCCCAGGTCGCCGCGGGCCGGATGGACCTGCACTGGCAGTTCGACAACGTCCGCTCCCACGCCGCCGGCGTGCTGCTGGTCCAGGAAGCCGGTGGCGTCGTCACCGGCCTCGACGGCGAGCCGTGGGACCTGACGAGCCAGGCGTACCTGGCCGCCGCGCCCGGGGTGCACGCCGCCGCGCTGAAGGTCCTCACCGCCTGAGCGCGCCGGGTCACGCGGTGAGGATGTCGCGCGCTTTCTTCACCACCGGCGGGGGCCCGCCGTCGTAGTCGTAGTTGCTCAGGATCACCGACACCCAGCCGGTGTCGGGGTACATCTGGAGGTCGGTGGACGTGCCGGGGGCGCCGCCGCCGTGGCCGGTCACCCACTGGTTGCCGACCAGCAACGTCACCGGGCCGTAGCACTGGAACGCGACGTGCGGAGCGCCGGGCGTCCCGCCGGGCGGCGGGCCGGGCGGCGGGCCGGGCTGCGGCGGAGGGGGCACCTTGCCGCTCAGCGTGATGCCCGTGAAGGCGCGGTCGAGCAGCGTCGAGCCCTGCAGCGCGGCGGCGAAGCGCGCCAGGTCGGCGCACGTCGTGAAGGCGTCGCCGGCGGGAGTGCCGACGTACAGCCGCTGGTCGATCGTGTCGGCGCGTCCGCCGGACGGCTGTTTCGCGTAGGGATGGGCGATGCGGGGATCCGTGTGCCACTGCGGCCTGGTGCAGAAGTCCGTGGTGGTCATGCCGGCCGGGCGGAACACTTGCTCACGCACGTAGTCGTAGTAGGACTTCCCGGACACCCGGGCCACGATCGCGCCGAGCAGGTGGTAGGCGGCGTTGCTGTAGCGGGACCCGTGCTGGTGTAGGCGAGCTTGCCGGCCTGCGCGAGCTGGGCGATGGCCACCGCCGTGAAGAGCTTCGTCACCGAGGCCATGGCGAACAGGGTGTCCGGGCCGTTGGGAGCGGCGGCGTTGGCCCGGCCGTAGGACCTGGCCAGCACGGGTCGTCCCCGGTGGACCAGCAGCAGGCTGCCGGAGAACGCGTCCACGGCCGCCTGTTCCTTCACGAACCGGTCGAACGCGCGCACGTCAACGGAGGTGGGGCCGACGGCGGGGCCGGAGGCGGCTCCGGCGACGGCACCGGTGGCGAGCAGCGCACCGGAGGCGCCGAGCAGGCCCAGTGCGGATCGTCGTGTCGTGGTCATGGCCGAAGGTCTACCGAGCACGGCCGCTGCGGGACCGATGGCCGGCCCATACGTGATCCATATGTCGCGCGCGGGACACTGGCCGGGTGCGGGTGCTGCTGGTCGAGGACGAGCAACCATTGGCCAAGTACGTCGCGGCCGGCCTGCGCAAGCACGGGTTCGCCGTCGACGTCGCGTTCGACGGGCGCTCCGCGCTGGACAAGTGCGTGGTCACGCCCTACGACGTCGTCGTGCTGGACCGGGATCTGCCCGTGGTGCACGGGGACACGGTGTGCCGCGAGCTCGCCGGGCACGGCGCGGCGCGGATCCTGATGCTCACCGCGTCCGGCACGGTCGAGGACCGGGTCGACGGGCTCACGCTGGGCGCCGACGACTACCTCGGCAAGCCGTTCGCGTTCTCCGAGCTCGTCGCCCGGGTGCGGGCGCTGTCCCGCCGCAGCGCGCCCGCGACGCCGCCGGTCCTGCGGGCCGGCGACGTGGTGCTGGATCCCGCACGGCGCACCGCGGAGCGCGCGGGCCGCCTCCTGCACCTGACGCCCAAGGAGTTCGGCGTGCTCGAGCACCTGCTCGCCGCGGGCGGCGCGGTGGTGAGCGCGGAAACGTTGCTGGACAAGGTGTGGGACGAGCACGCCGACCCGTTCACCAACGCGGTCCGGATCACCGTCGGCACGTTGCGGCGCAAGCTCGGCGACCCGCCGCCCATCGAGACCGTGCCGAGTGCCGGCTACCGGATCGTCACATGACCGCCCGCGGCCGGCTCACGATCCTCTACGCCGTGCTGGTCCTCGCCGCCGGCACCCTCCTGACCACGCTCACCTACCTGCTGCTGCGCCGGGACGGCGGCCACCGGGTATCGGTCATCACGCTCGGCCCGTCACCGGGGCCGGAGGGGATACCGCCCTTGCCACCCTCGATCCAGGCGGTCACCCTCACCGATTTCATCACCCAGGCCGCGATCGCGCTCGCGGTGGTGACGGCGCTCGCCGCGGCCGTGGGGTGGCTGGTGGCCGGGCGGGTGCTGCGCCCCATCCGCACGATCTCCGCCACCGCACAACGGCTCTCGGCGGAGAACCTGTCCGAGCGGGTGCCGGTCACCACGCCCCTCGACGAGCTCGCCACCCTGGCCGGCACCGTCAACGGGATGCTGGACCGCATCTCCCACGGCGTCGCCGAACGCGACCGGGTGCTCGCGAGCCAGCGCATGTTCACCGCCAACGCCGCCCACGAGCTGCGCACCCCGCTGACCACCATGCGCACCGCCATCGACGTCACCCTCGACAGCCGGCCCGGTACCGGAGAGCTGCTGGCCATGGCCGGGGACGTCCGGACCGCCGTCGAGCAGAGCCGGCGCACCCTCGACGGGCTCCTGGCGCTGGCCCGCAGCCAGGCGGGCGCCGGTGTCCGGCACCGCGTCGACCTCGCCGAGGTCGTGGCGAACAGCCTCGACGGTGTCGAGCTCACCGTGCGGGCCGACCTGAGGCCCGCACCGGTCCGCGGTGAACCGGTCCTGCTGGAACGCCTGTGCGGCAACCTGGTCGACAACGCCGTTCGCCACAACCGTTCCGGAGGTCACGTCGAGGTCGCCACCGGCGGCGGGGACGGGCGGGTGTTCCTGCGCATCGGGAACAGCGGCGCGCCGATCGCGCCGGAGGCCGTCGACCAGCTCCGGGAGCCGTTCGTCCGCGGCGACGGCACCCGGATCCACACCGACCGCGGCACCGGCCTCGGACTGTCCATCGTGGACGCGATCGTCGCCGCGCACCGGGGTGAGATCACCTTCGCCGCTCGCCCGGCCGGCGGACTGGACGTCGTCGTCCACCTGCCGTCCGCCGAACACCCCGGATGAGCCGTTCCGCGGCCGGCGGGGTTCGGTCCCCGCCGGCGCGGTGGCCCGCGAAAGCGGTCACCCACCCAGCCCGAAGAAGGCGATGGCGGCGGCGGCCATCCCGGCCGCGGGCAGGCTGTGCCCGGCACCCTGGATGCTGTAGGCCTCGACCTTGACGGTGCTGTCGGCGTAGCGGCGGCGGTTCCAGCCGGCCTGCGGGGTGTCCGTGGACGTCGGCGTCTGGCTCAGGCCGAACACGTTGGTCCACTGCTCGATTTCCTCCTGCAGCAGCGAATACGGCACGAGCGTGTCGGCGGTGCCGTGCCACAGCTGGACGCGCGGGCGGGGACCGGTGTAGCCGGGGTAGGCCTGGCGGACCGCGTCACCCCACTGCTGGGGCGTGCGGTTCGCGCCGCCGCCGCCGGTGCACTTGCTGCTCCACGGCGGGAAGTCCGCAGCGTTCGCGAAACAGGTGAAGGGGACGCCCATGAACGCCGCGCCCGCCTTGAAGACGTCCGGGTAGAGGGCGAGCATTTCGTTGGTCATCATGCCGCCGGAAGAAGAACCGGTGGCGAAGACGCGCTTCGGGTCGCCGCCGTAGTGCTGTTCGGCGTAGGTCACCATCGAGACGATCGAAACCGGGTCGCTGCCGCCACCCCGGCGCTTCGCCGCGTCCGACCAGGTGTCGAAGCAGTTCCCGAACCCGGCCTGCTGCTGGGCGCTGGGGTAGATGACGAGGAACCCGTAGCGGTTGGCCAGCGAGGCGAACTCGCTGCCGGAGTAGAACCCGGGCCCCGAACCGCCACAGCCGTGCATGGCGACCACGATCGCGGGGTTGGCCGGCCGGGCGTCCGGCACGTAGACGTGCATGCGCATCCCGCCCGGGTTGTTCCCGAAGCCGGCCACTTCCACCAGCGAAGCGGCCCACGCCGGGGCGGGGACGACGGCCGAGGTGACGGCCATCAGCAGGGCACTGGCCATGGTCACGAACGCCGTTCTGAATCCACTCATCGGTGACCTCCGGTCGGCGATCCCCCCTCACGACCGAGGTTAGGCAGATCGACGACGACCGTCAACAATTCATCAACCATTCCGGCCGACCGAAACTTTCGAACTCGGCAACGGTCGCGAAATGCCGGACAAATCGATGATGATCGTCGCCGAAACAGCGAAGAATCCGGCCGGGTAGGTTGGACTCCGGAGGTGGCGCATGCTCGAAGCGGCCGGCTGGGCGGAGGACGAGGGCGTGCCGGGCGTGCGGCCCGAGGCCCTGCTGCTCACGCTCTTCGGCGACCACGTGCTGGACCGCGGGATCGCCGTGTCGACCGGCGGGGTCATCGCCGCGCTCGAACGCCTCGGCGTCGGCGAACACGCGACGCGGGCGACGCTGAGCCGGATGAGCCGCCGCGAGCTGCTCCGCACCGTCCGCCGGGGACGGCGGGCGTTCCTGAGCCTGACCGCGCACGGCACCGCCGTCCTGCGCGACGGCCAGCGCAAGCTCGACGGCGACGTCGTCGACCGGCACTGGGACGGCCGGTGGACGCTGCTGACGTTTTCGGTGCCGGAAACCCGGCGCGCGGACCGGTACGCCCTGCGCACCCGGCTGGGCTGGTTCGGGTTCGGCCCGCTGCGCAGTGGGCTGTGGGTCTCGGCGTCGGCCGCCGACATCGCGCCGGCACTGGCCGAACTCGACCTCCTCGACCACGCCGAGGTGTTCCGCGCGGAGCCGTTCATGTGGACCGACCCGGTGCGGATCGCCCGCGAAGCCTGGGACCTGCCCCGGATCGCGGCCGGCTACGAGCAGTTCCTCCGCCGCTGGAGCGGCAGCGCGGCCGGCGAACCCGGCGACGAGCTGTCCCGCCGCATCCGGCTGGGCGCGGAATGGCTGCTGCTGATCCGCCGCGACCCCGTCCTGCCGCCGGCGCTGCTGCCGCCGGACTGGCCGGGCACGCGCGCCGCGGCGCTGTTCCGCACCCTGCGTCACGCATGGACGCGCCCCGCCGAGGAACTGGCGGGCGGGCTCCTCGAGTCCCTCGTCGAGGAATGACGCCCGACAGCGGTTGCCACGTTGCATGCCACGTTGCAAACTGAGGTCCCGTTCCCCATCACGGAGGTCAAAGGTGACCGACTTCGATCGACGCGACGTGCTGCGTGCCCTCACCGCACTGGGGGTCACCGGCGTAACCGCGAGTCTCTTCGGCGGCACCGCCGAGGCGGCTGTGC
The DNA here is from genome assembly GCF_030285645.1 of Amycolatopsis sp. DG1A-15b. Lineage (GTDB taxonomy): Bacteria > Actinomycetota > Actinomycetes > Mycobacteriales > Pseudonocardiaceae > Amycolatopsis. The sequence goes on along the minus strand of NZ_CP127296.1, from coordinate 2,093,421 downwards.
CGCTCGGGGCTCCGCCCCGGGCCGGGGGCTTCGCCACCCGGACCCCCGAAAAGATGGCCACCGGCACGACCCCGCTGGACCTGAAGTTCTCCGTCACGGAGCAGTTCCGGCCGTTCGACCTGATCGCGCCGAAGTTCGTCCAGCTCGACTCCCCCGCCCGGCCCGGCGCGCTCGTCAAGACCGGCATCCGGCCGAAGGCACCGTACGGGACGGTGACCGTGCAGGTGCTCGACGACCGCGCGCCGGTCGTCGCCGGGCTGGCCGGAGCCGGGATTTCGGTGCTCGGCACCTACGACGCCGCCGCGGGCCGGGCGGGCATCGAGATCACCACGGCCGACGGCACCACCGTGGTCAAGACCGCGCCGGCGGACCTGCGGGCGCCGTTCGGCTTCGCCGTGGTGGTCAACGAAAACGCGGTCACGGTGCTGGCCGACCGGGGCACCGGCTGGCGGCCGCTGCTGACCGAGCGCGACCAGGTCCGCGCGCGCATCGACCTGCGCGACCCGGCGGTACTGGGCCGGCTGGGGTACGCCTACGGCACCCGCGGGCCGGCGCGGCTGGGCCGGGTGCGAGCCGGGTACTACGGCCAGGCCGGCGTCCGCGACCCCCACGTCGTGCAGCACGCCGACGGCCGGCCCTACATCCGCCACGGCAAGCTCTACCTGACCATGACCAACGCCGGCCTGGGGTTCTTCCAGCAGGCGCACTGGGCGGTGTGGACGCTCGACCTGGCCGACCCGACGAAGCTGGAGCAGGTGGCGACCCTGTTCTTCGCGCGCGACGGCGTCGTGCTCGGCGACCACGCGGGCCAGATCATCTGCGACGACGACCGCTTCATCCTGCTGATGAGCTCCTGGGGCGATTTTTCGTTCAACGGCGTCCACGTGCGCCACGCGGTCACCCGCACCGACGTGCTTTCGGGGGTGCACGTCCTGCCCACCGAGCGGCTGCCGCTGCCCACGACGGTCAGTTCGTGGGACCCGGCGCTGACGAAGATCGACGGCCGCTGGCACATCGCGTTCGTCGAAAGCCCCGCCCAGCAACCGGCTTTCGTGTTCCACCCGGCCCTGGCGGCGGCCCCGCGCGGCGCGGACTACGACCAGGGGCTGACGCTGCTGGGCGCCGACACTTCGGTCGACCAGACCGAAGGCACGATCCTGCAGCGGGTGGGCGGCCGCTGGTACCTGTTCGCCAGCGACGGCGACGCGCGGGAGTACCCGGTGTACGACCTGAGCCTGCGCAAGCTCGGCACGCTGAACGCCCCGTACGGCACCAACATCCCGCACCCGATGCTGGTCCGGATCGGCAACCGCTGGTGGCTGCCGACGTTCGACGGCACCCAGTACGCCGAAGACGTCCTCGGCTACGGCGGCCACGGCGACTTCATCCTGATGCAGTCGAGCTAGCTCGCCGCCAAGGCGAACTCGGCCACCGTGCGCCACGAACCCGGGTCCGCGTTCCCCGCGATCAGGCGCACCCGGTCGATCCCGGCCCGGATCGGCAGCTTCGCCGCCACCTCGGCGGCCGCCCGGCTCAGCGCGGGCCGGTCGCCGAGGCGGGTGCTCCCGATCGTCAGGTGCGGGATCACCTCGGGATGGGCCCCGCCGTACGGCGGGCACTGCGGGAACCTGCCCCACACCCGCTCGGTCAACGCCCGGAACGGCCCGGCCGGGTCCGGAGCCAGCCAGACCACCTCCTGCCCGAACCACGCGACCCGCGAGAACACGCACTCGAACGAACCAGCCCCCGTCAGCACCTCACCGAGGTCGCCGGCCACCGCGGCGGTGATCCGATCCGGCGGGAGGAACGGGTAGAGGACCGTGACGTGGGCCGGCACGCCCCACGCCGCCGAGTGGTCCAACGCCTGCCGGTAGGGCCCCACCACCGCGTCCGCGGCCGGTACCGGCACGATCACCGCCGTTTCGGTCGCGCCCGCCAGAGTGTCCACCACCGCATGTTCGCACAACGCGGCGCCTCCCGCGGATCTTTTCCCGGCGTCGAGGAGCGCGGTCCGCGATCGACGTCGGCGGCTCGCCGGGGCGGACCGGAAGCCGAAGTGTGCCAACGTATCCGTGGACAGTGCAGCGGCACGCGCCCGCGCTCGGGCGGCGGCCCGAGCGCGGGCGGGGCGATTCACCGGTTGGACGCGATGAAATACACGACGACCCCGATCAACGCGAGCACTTCGCTCAGCACGAAGGTCGAGTAGCCGATCGTTTGCAGTTTCCCGCGCGCTTCCGGCTGCCGTGCGGTACCATTGATGACGGCGGCGAAGATCAGGCCGACGCCGATTCCCGGGCCGATCGCCCCCAATCCGTACCCGATGGCGGCGAGGCCGGGGTTGATGTTGGCAGCTTGGGCCAGAACTGTGTCACTCATGGAGATTCCCCTTCACATCGGTCCACGCGCACGCTCGCGTGGAACAGCGGGCTCATGCGTCACACCGGACAAGGATCAGGGCTGGGCGAAGGGCCGGAAACCGGAGACGATCGTCGAATCAAGGCAGATCTCGCCGGCGGGGCGGGATTGTCGGTAATCGAGTGGTCCGATCACGATCAGGATATCACGGGAAATCGGACTCCGCCGCCGAGAAAGCGGCCGGCTGGTCCACACCGGGGCGGTAGTGTCCATTGTGGCCGGTCGTGCGCGGCGCAGCCCGGATGGCCGCGCCGGGAGATGAATGACCCCCGAAGGCGCTCATGCACGCCTTCGGCCCGGCAGGCGGCGACACACCACGGGCGGCACCCCACCCGGCGGCGCGCCGCGCCCAAGCCGACCGACGCCTCGGTGCCTACTGCGGGCACGAGCACCGCGCCCAAGCCGACCGACCGGCCGGCACCCCGGTACCCGCCGTCGGTACAAGCGCCGCCCAGCCGGCCGGCGAGACGCACACTCAGCGTGACCGAGCTATCGCACGCCTGATGACCAACCCCGGCTCCGCCGCCACCCTCGACAAGCGGCCGCCGCTGCCACACGCGACTGTCATACGTCCGCGGGCGCAAGCCTGAACCCGCCTCGGCGGGACACCGGCGTACCGCCGCCTTCGAATCCGCCGGCCGATCGGCGAGGCCCGCGAGTACCTCCCCGCGCAGTTAGCGAAGCCGGCCCCGTGCCATTCGCCGAGGTAGTCCGCGCGGCGCTTCCGGACCGGGCTTTGTTTCGAAACTCGGTGTACACCGTTCACCAACCGGAGCAAAAGCCGCCGGACAAAGCCGGGCGCCTCCCGGACCCGCCCGCAGAGGGCGCCAATTTTATTAGCCGGAGCCGAAACCGAATGATGTTTGCGCTCCCATTGCGGGCATCCCCGCCACGCGCCGGCCGGACGTCCCCGGCACACCCCGCGCCCGGCGCCCCAGGGGTCCGGACCGGCCGTCGTCCGGCCGGCGACCGCCCGGTCAGCGCGGGTTTCGCGGTGTAATGACGCCCTTGCCGCTCGTGCAAGGAGCCGGGCGGTCGGCGCCGCTCGCGAGGACCCTACCAGCGAAGATCAGCAGCGGTCCCCGGAGTGCTGACACCACCATTAATGGTGGTGCTAACACCACCACCCCGGGGTATGTCCGAATACATCCCGAGCCAAACTGTCCACCAGGTGATACTACTGACGAGTTAGGCGTTTCACTCGTCCGAACGGAGGTACCTAAGCCACCAGCCCTCTGCCACTATCTTGCGCAAAATACATCTTCGGATGGTCCGGCCGATGAGTATCGGGCTGCCCGAATCTGGGGGTCATCGAAGTGGAAATCGAACTACTAGGCGCCATGGAAATAAGATCGAATGGGAGAATTTACTCGATACGCGCAAAGAAAGTGCGGACCTTGCTGGCCATGATGGCTCTGTCGCCGGGCCGCCCGGTGTCCTACGAGCAGCTGGCGGACGAGCTCTGGGGCCCGCGGTCACTCGCCAACTCCCGCAACGCACTGCAAGCAAATATCGCACGACTACGGCGGCTTTTCAAGCCGATCACCGACGCGAGCGGGGAGGAGATCGTCCGGACCACCTACAGCGGCTACCAGCTGGAGGTGTCCGCCGAATCGATCGACTCGCACCGATTCCTCGAACTCGCGCGGCGCGGCACGTCCCTGGTCGCCTCCGCACCGCAGGAAGCCACCGGCATCCTGCGGGAAGCCCTGGTGCAGTGGCGGGGGCCGGCACTGATGGACGTTCAGGAAGGCGTGCGCTGCCGGGCCGCGGCCACGCACCTGAACGAGCGGCGGCTGGCCGTCCAGGAAGACCTGATCGCCGCCCGGCTCGCGGTGGGACAGCACCACGACACCGTGCACGAACTGCGGCAGCTGGCCACCGAGAACCCGGGCCGGGAACGGCTCAGCGAACTGCTGATGCTCGCCCTCTACCGCACCGGCCAGCAAAGCGAGGCGCTGTCGGTGTTCCACCACACCAGCAAGTGGCTCGGCAGTGAACTCGGCCTCTCACCCGGCCGGGCGCTGCGGCAGCTATACCAGGCGATCCTGGTGCAGGACTGCATGCTCGACTGAAGATCACGGCACCACCGGCAGCAGGGACGGCGCGACCACCGGCCGTCCCTGCTGTCGTTTCCGGAAAACTTTCCGAAGAACTTTCACGAATACCGTCCGGGCTCATCCACTCTCCTTCCGTGATCACGACCATGATCATGGCGCACCCGGATGACCGACGGCTGACGGCTCACCGACGCCCGCCTTCGTCAGCGTTCGGTCAGAGTGCGGTCATCTGCGCTGGCTAGTTTCCCGGCGAGGCCGAAGTTCGTCCGAAACCGGTACAGGAGTGGTCATGACAACGGCAGTGTCCGAGCGCAGGGAGCAGATCCGCGCGATCGTCCAGGAGCACCTCGAACTCGAGGACGACGAGCTTTCCCCGACGAGCAACTTCATCGAGGACCACGAAGCCGACTCGCTCACGCTGATGGACGTCCTCGCCGCGCTGGAGAAGCAGTTCGGCGTCACGATCGACCAGGCGCAGTTCCGCCGGATGGTCGACCTGGACAGCGCCTACGAGGTCGTCGCGGAATCCGCCGGCTGGTAAGGGAAATCCGATGAGCGACCAGTTTCGGGGGTTCCGGGTGGCGAAGCCCCCGGCCCGGGGCGGAGCCCCGGTTTCAACACAGTCCACCACACCCGGCAGGCGGGTGGTGATCACCGGTTGCGGGGTGGTTTCCAGCCTGGGCACGGGCATCGACGAGTTCACGGCCGCGCTTCGCGCCGGGCGCAGCAACGTGCGGCCGATCAGCGTCTTCGACACGACCGGCTTCGAGCACAACAACGGCTGCGAGGTCATCGGCTTCGAGCCGGAACGCTGGATCCACCACGTCGACATCGACTCGCTCGGCCGCGCCAGCCGGTTCTCCACCGCCGCCGCCCGGCTGGCCGTGACGGACTCCGGCATCGACCTCGACGTGCTCCGCGAGGCGCGCTGCCTGCTGTCGGTCGGCACGACCGACGGCGAGTCGCACGAGCTCGACAGCATGGTCTCGCTGGAGATCGCGGGTGGCCCCGAGGCGATGAGCCCGCGGCTGGCCCGGCGCACGTCGGCCGGCCGGCTCGCCACCTCGATCGCCCACGAACTGCGGCTTTCCAACGTGGAGGTCGGCAGCATCGCGACGGCCTGCTCGGCGGGCAACTACGCGATCGGCCACTCGTTCGACGCGATCCGGCTCGGGGAAGCGGACTTCGCGTTGTGCGGTGGTGCGGACGCCGTCTGCCGCAAGACGTTCACCTCCTTCTACCGGCTGCGCAGCATCGCGCCGGACTTCTGCCGCCCGTTCGACAAGAACCGGCTGGGCATCCTGACCGGCGAGGGCGCCGGCATCCTGATGCTGGAGAGCCTGGAGTCGGCCACCGCGCGCGGCGCCCGGATCTACGGCGAAGTGCTCGGCTACGGCCTGTCTTGCGACGCCCACCACCCGGTGGCCCCGCACCAGGGCGGCATCGCCCGCTGCATGGAGCTGGCGCTGGCGAACGCCGGGGTCAAGCCCGCCGAGGTCGACCTGATCTCCGCGCACGGGACCGGGACCCACGCCAACGACAAGACCGAAGCCGCGGCGATCCGCGAGCTGTTCGGCGACGACACGCCCCGCGTGGTGTCGATGAAGTCGATGCTCGGCCACTCCATGGGCGCGGCGAGCGCGCTGGCCGCGATCGGCTGCTCGGTCGCCATCACCGAGGGGTTCATCCCGCCGACGATCAACCACATCGAGACCGACCCCGAGTGCGCCGTCGACTGCGTGCCCAACGTGGCGGTCGAGGCGGACCTGCGGATCGTGCAGAACAACGGCTGGGCCTTCGGCGGCAACAACTCGGTCGTGCTGATCGGCCGCTACGACGGCCCGCGAGAGGCGATCGCATGAGCACTGGTACCCCGGCCGCGCCGGTCATCTCGGCCTGGACGGCGATCTCGCCGTTCGGCCACGACCGCGCCTCCTTCGCCGACGGCGTCCGCACCCGGACCTCACCGGTGTCCACAATAGACGCGCAGCGCTGGGCGCGTGGCCCCGCGGAAACCGCGGCCACCGTCCCGGGCTTCGAGCCGCGGGAGTTCCTCGGCACGAAGGGCACCCGGGCGATGAACCGGGTCAGCGGGCTCGCCGTCGCCGCGGCGAAGCACCTGCTCGCCGACATCGGCGTCGAGCCGGGCGACGAGCGCGACGACATCGGGTTCGTGCTGGGCACCACGACCGGCAGCGTGCAGAGCATGATGGACCTGACCCGCGCCTCGCTCACCGGCGACAAGCCCGACCACGTCGAGCCGGCCGCGGTGCCCGGCTGCGTGATGAACTGCGCCGCCGGCCAGGCGGCGATCTGGCACGGGCTCAAGGGTCCGAACGCGACGATCGCCGCGGGCCGGACCACGGGCCCGCACGCGCTGAACTACGCGCGGCGGCTGCTGCGGACCGGCCGGGCGACCCGGGTGCTCTGCGGCGCCGCCGAGGAGTACTCCCCCGCCCGCGCCTGGGTCGAGCACCACCGCCGCGGCGGGTCCGAGCCGGTGGTCATCGGCGAGGGCTGCGCCATGTTCCTCCTCGAGCCCGCGGACCTGCGGCCGCCCGGCCGCCGGGTGCTGGGCACCCTGGAGGGGTTCGAATCGCGGGTCTGCCTCGACGGCGATCTCGCCGGGACGGTGGCCGTCGCGGTGCGCGCGCTGCTCACCTCCGCCGGGGTCGCTCCCGAGCAGGTGTGGGCCGCCACCGGCAGCGGCTTCACCGACCAGCGCGGCGAACCGGTCGAGACGGCGGCGCTGCGGGAGCTGTTCGGGGACGCGGCCGTCGACCGGGTGCCGTCCGCGGACCTCCTCGGTGACACGGCTTCGGCGAGCGCGATGTTCCAGCTCGCCGCCGTCCTCAGCGTCGCCGAATCCGCCGAGCGGGCCGGCGCCGACCACACGGTCGTCACCACCTGCGACGACGACGGTTCGGTGGCGTGCACGCTGCTGCGCCTCGGCGAGCCCGCCGCATGAGCGCCCCGAAAGTCGCGCTGGTCAGCGGCGGTTCCCGCGGCATCGGCCGCGCGGTCGTGCTGAGCCTCGCCGAAAGCGGCCACGACATCGCGTTCTGCTACCGCTCCGACGAACAGTCCGCCGACGTGCTCACCAAGGAGGTGCACGACCTCGGGCGGCGGGCGGTCGCCACGAAGGTCGACGTCACCGACCGGGAGGCGACCGGCGAGTGGGTGGCCCGGACCGCCGCCGACCTCGGCGTCCCGGACGCCGTGGTGACGTCGGCGGGCATCACCCGGGACGGCGCGTTCGTGACGATGACCGAGGACCGCTGGACGGACGTGCTGCGGACCAACCTCGACGGCGTCTACAACGTCTGCCAGCCGGCGTTGTTCCTGATGCTCAAGCAACGCCGCGGCAGCGTGGTCACCCTGTCCTCGGTGTCCGGGGTGCACGGCAACCCGACCCAGGTCAACTACTCCGCGTCCAAGAGCGGGGTCATCGGCTTCGCCAAGGCGCTCGCCAAGGAAGTCGGCCGGTTCGGCATCCGGGTCAACGCGGTCGCGCCGGGCCTGATCGAGACCGACATGACCGCCCAGATGACCGGCAAGGCCCGCGAGAAACTGCGCGCGGCCGTCCCGCTGGGCCGGTTCGGCACCGCCGAGGAGGTCGCCGATCTGGTGGCCTACCTGGTGTCCGACCGCGCCGCCTACATCACCGGAAGCGTATTCGAGATCGACGGCGGCCTGGTCGTCTGAGGGGGAGGTCCGCCATGGACACCGAAAGCACGAGCCCGAACTTCATCGCGCGGCTGAAGACGGCCGCGCTCGGCTCGGCCGAGCACCCGTTCGTCTTCCTCGGCAACTTCGAGGTCGAGGAACTGTGGGCCGCCGACGAGCTGGGCCTGCCGCGGGTGTCCGCCGCGGGCAGCACGGCGGTGGTCAACAGCATGGACGAGTTCGCGCTGCTGCTGGGCGGCAAGGGCGACCACGTGGTGCTGAAGCACGCGCCCGACCCGGACTACCACCGCTACCTGCTCGACCTCGGGTTCGAACTGCCCGAAGTCCACGTCGTGGCGGCACCGGACCCGGCGCGCAACGTCAGCCAGGACGCGCTCGCCGATCCCGCGCTCGTCGCCACGCTGGCCGAACTGGCGACCGACGGCGCGCACCTGCTCCCCCACGGCGCCTCGGCCGTCGAGGAGGAACTGGCGGCCCGCACGGGCGTGCCGCTGGCCACCCCGTCCGCCGCGCTCTGCAAGTCCGTCAACAGCAAGGTCTACAGCAGGCGGCTGGCCGACGAGCTCGGGCTGCGGCAGCCGCCCGGCTGGGTCTGCGACACCCCTGCCCAGCTGGCCGAGGCCGTCCCGGAGGCCGCCAAGGTGCTCGCCGAGGGCGGCACGGTGGTGGTGAAGGAGGCGTACGGCGTGTCGGGGAAGGGCATCGCCGTCGTCACGAGCGAGCAGCGGCTGCTGCGCCTGCAGCGGATGATCGAACGCAGCGCGCAGAAGGCGGGCCGCGACCGGATCGCGCTGGTCACCGAGACCTGGGTCGACAAGCTCGCCGACCTGAACTACCAGTTCACCGTGGGCCGGGACGGCTCGGTGCGGTTCGACTTCGTCAAGGAGGCGATCACCGAGAACGGCGTCCACAAGGGACACCGGATGCCCGCCCGGCTCGACGAGGGCCAGCACCGGGTGATCCGGGACGCGGCGGACGCCCTGGGTGCCCGGCTGGCGAAGGACGGCTACTACGGCGTCGTCGGCGTCGACGCGCTGGTCGAGCCGGACGGCGGGATCTTCCCGGTGCTGGAGATCAACGCCCGCAACAACATGTCGACCTACCAGGTACCGCTGCAGGAGCGGTTCGTGCCCGCCGCCGCCGTCGCGATGGCCCGGCACTACCCGGTGCGCCTCGCCGCTCCCCTGCCCTTCGCCCGGCTGCGCGAGACGCTCGGCGACCTGCTGTTCGCCGGCTCCGGGAGCGGGCTGCTCGTCAACAACTTCGCCACGGTCAACGCCGGAGCCGGCGTCGGCGCCGCGGGCGAAGCGTTCGCCGGCCGCCTCTACGGCGTGCTCATCGGGCCCTCGGCCGAGACGCTCGACGAGCTCGACCGCCGGATCACCGAGCGCATCGCCACCCTCGCCGCGCACTGACCCGAGCCCACCGACCGCCTCAGGAGGCTGCCAGCATGAGCACCAGCACGTCCGTCCCGGAGTTCGCCGTGATCTCCGGGGCGCAGGTCCACGAAGTCCTCGGCGGACAGGAAAAACTCGTCATCGACCTGATCGAGTCGGCCTACCGCCTGCACGGCGAAGGCGACACGGTCAACCCGCCGTCCTACTTCCTGCGCTTCCCCGACCGGCCGTCCTCGCGGATCATCGCCCTGCCGGCGTCGGTCGGCGGGGACATCGCGGTCGACGGGCTGAAGTGGATCTCCAGTTTCCCGGAGAACGTGGCGAGCGGGCTGCCGCGGGCCTCGGCGATCCTCGTCCTCAACGACCGGCAGACCGGCTATCCGCTGGCCTGCCTGGAAAGCTCCATCATCAGCGCCACCCGCACCGCCGCCTCGGCCGCGCTCGCCGCCGACTGGCTGACCCGGGACCGGCCCCGGCCGGCCCGCCTTGGCATCGTCGGCACCGGCCTGATCGCCCGCTACATCCACACCTACCTGGCCGCCGGTGGCTGGAACTTCGACGACGTCGGGGTCTTCGACCTGAGCACCGCGCACGCCGAGGGCTTCCGCGGCTACCTGAACGCGGCGGGGCAGCCGTCGGTCACCGTGCACGACAGCGCCGAAGACCTGATCCGCGGGAGCGACCTGGTCGTGTTCGCGACGGTCGCCGGCGAGCCGCACGTCCACGACCCGGCGTGGTTCGAGCACAACCCGCTGGTCCTGCACGTCTCGCTGCGCGACCTGTCGCCGGAGGTGATCCTGTCGGCGACCAACGTCGTCGACGACGTCGAGCACTGCCTGAAGGCGAACACGTCGGTGCACCTGGCCGAGCAGCGGACCGGGGACCGCGACTTCCTCTCCGGGACCCTGCACGACGTGATGGCCGGAAAGGCGTCCCTGCCGAAGGACCGGCCGCTGGTCTTCTCGCCGTTCGGGCTCGGGGTGCTCGACCTCGCCGTCGGCAAGCACGTCTACGACCAGCTACGCGCTTCCGGCGACCTGCGGACCGTGCCCGAGTTCTTCTTCGAACTCGACCGGTACGGCAAGCGGTGAGCGGGAGCTTCGCGTGCCGATAATCAGCGCCCCGCAGGATTTCAACACCGACGACCTGTACGTCGACCTCCGCCGGTTCGCCGGCCGCCCGCTCTTCCTCAAGTGCGAGGGCTTCAACTTCGCCGGGTCGATCAAGATCAAGGCCGCCCGGTCGATGGTCGCCGCGGCCGAGCGCCGCGGCGACCTGCGGCCCGGTTCCACGCTCGTGGAGAGCTCGTCGGGCAACCTCGGCGTGGCGCTGAGCCTCGTCGCCGCCAGCTCCGGCTACCGGTTCGTCTGCGTCACCGACTCGCGGTGCACGCTCGGGGCCCGGCAGCTGATGGAGACGCTCGGGGCGGAGGTCCGCATCGTCACCGAGCCGCACCCGGAGCACGGCCTGCTGGGTGCGCGCATCGAGCTGGTGCAGCGGCTGTGCGCCGAACGCGGCCACGTCTGGCTCAACCAGTACGAAAACGCCGGGAACTGGCGCGCCCACTACGAAACGACCGGGCCGCGGATCGCCGAGGCCTTCCCCGACGCCGAGGTCGTCTTCATCGGGGCGGGCACCACCGGGACGCTCATGGGGTGCGCGCGGTACCTGCGCGAGCACCGGCCCGGCACCCGGGTGGTCGCGATCGACACCGTCGGCTCGGTCACCTTCGGCACGCCGCCGGCCCGCCGGATGATCCCCGGCCTGGGCACCGGGATCCGGCCGCCGATGCTCGACGCCTCCTACGTCGACGACGTGCTGCACGTGGCGGAAGCGGACACCGTGCGCACCTGCCGGGCCCTCACCCGGGAGGGGTTCTGCTTCGGCGGCTCCACCGGGACCGTCGTGAGTGGCGCCCTGAGCTGGCTCGAGCGGCACGAAGACATCGGCACGGCGGTCGCGATCGCGCCCGATCTCGGCGACCGCTACCTCGACACCGTCTACCACGACCAGTGGGTGGCGGACCTCTACGGCGAGGACCTGCTCGAGGACGACCGGACGATCCGGCCCGCCGGGCTCGGCCGATGACCGGCCCGGCGCTGTGACCCACCACACACGGCCTAGCACCACCGCGAATCCGGGTCTCACACCCCGTGAACGAACGGTCACGTTCCCCTAGACTCGAACACACGCGCGGACGGGAATCGCACCGCGAACGCCGCCTTTCCCATCGGGTCGAACGGGGACGATCGTGAAGCCTTCGCTCGCCGTCCGCACCTCCTGCTGGTGTGCCGAGCACCCCATCGCCGTCATCGCGCTGTGGCTGGTCTTCGTCGCCGTGGCGGAGCTGCCGGGCGTCGCCGGCGGGGCCCGGCTGGGTGACGGCTCCCTGTCCGACCCCGACGTGGCGGCGAACTGGTGGCCGGTGGTCGCCGCGCCGATCGCGATCGTCCTGAGCGTTCCCTTCTCCCGGTTGCTGCTGCTCGTGTCCGCGCTGTTCATCAGCATCGTCACGGCCACGTCGGCGGCCGTGCTGGACGCGGTGTCCGAGTCCGCCGAGATGTCGCCGCTCGCCGGCAACGCGGCACTGCTCGTCGTCATCACGGTGGCGGTCCAGCACATGCTGTTCGCCGTCTGCCGGAGCCGGGAAGCGGTGGCGAGCGGGAACGACGCGTCGCGGGCCGCCCGGATCGTCGCGAGCACGGCCGGCAACGCCGCCCTCGTCTCGGGCGGGGCCCTCGCCGTCTCGCTGACCGCGGTGGCCCTCGTCGCCGCCCCGGGGTCGGCGCCGGTGGCCACTGCCGTGCTCGTGGTGGTGCCGGTCGCGACCCTGGCCTCGCTCAGCCTGCTGCCGGCCCTGAACGACCGGGTGCTCGCTGCGGCGAGGCCGTTGCCGCCGCTGCCCTCGGCCCTGAAGGTCGGCCACCTGCCGCGGTTCGTGCGGCCGACGGCCATCGCGGCCGGCGTGCTCACGCTGGGCGCCGCCGCGGTCTACGGGTCGATCCGGATGTTCTCCCCCGCCTGCGCGGGCTGCCGGCCGCTGGCCGCCGACCTGGACGGCTGCGCGGTGACGTCGATGCTGGTGATCCTCGGCCTGGCCACGCTGGTCGTCTACCGGCGCCCGGTGGTGGCCGTGGCGACTTTCCTGCTCAACGGGGTCGCCGTGCTCGCCGGGCTGGGGCTGCTGGCCGTGCTCGTCGATCCGCTGCCCGGCTGGGCGCCCATGGTGCTGGTGGTCGCGCTGCTCGTGCCGGCGAACCACCTGCAGGTCTACCTGCTGCACCGGCTGCGGAGCGAAACCCTGGCCGGGATGTCCCGGCGCAACACGGTGGCGCACGCGTGCCGCCGGGCCTGGTCGGCATCCGGCGGCGCGCTGCTGGTGACGGTGGTGATGTGGCTGGTCTGGGGACTGACCGAGCGTGGGGACGTCCGGGAGTTCGCCCTGGCCACCACGCTGGTCCTCGTCGTCGACACGACGATCGTCCGGTTCCTGCTGCTGCCCCGGCTCGCCGTCCTGGGTGGACGGACGAGCTGGTGGCGGCCGGTCAAGTGACCGAAGGACGTCCGGTGAGATCGAGGAACACCTCGTCGAGCGTCGGGCGGCGCAGGGCGAAGTCGGTGTACTCGACGCCGGCGTCGCGCAGGGCGGCCGCGGCGGCCGCGATGCCCCCGGCGGTATCGGGCAGTTCGACCGCGATGCTCCGCTTGCGTTCGTCGACGGTCACCGCCGAGGCCGAAACCCCGGACAGCGCCGATACCGCGGGCCGGAGCCACTTCGCGTCGGCGACGGCGACCTCGAGCCGCTCCGCGCCGATCTTGCGCTTCAGCTCGTCGGCGGTGCCCTCGGCGATCACCCGGCCGTGGTCGATCACGACGATGTGGTCGGCGAGGTAGTCGGCCTCCTCGAGGTACTGCGTGGTGAGCAGGACCGTGACGCCCTCGTCGACCAGGGCCCGCACGATCCCCCACAGCGTGCTGCGGCTCGCCGGGTCGAGGCCGGTGGTCGGCTCGTCGAGGAACAGCACCGACGGGCGGCCGATGAGGCAGGTCGCCAGGTCGAGCCGCCGCCGCATGCCACCGGAGTACGTGCCGACCGCGCGGTCGGCGGCGTCGGTCAGGTCGAAGCGCTCGAGCAGCTCGGCGGCCCGGGCCCGGGCGCCGCGCCGGCCGAGGTGCAGCAGTATGCCGAGCAGCTGGAGGTTCTGCCGCCCGGTGAGCAGTTCGTCGACCGCGGCGTACTGGCCGACGAGGCCGATCCGGCGCTGCACCTCCTTCGCCTGCGTGGCCACGTCGAAGCCGGCGACCCGGGCGGTGCCGCCGTCCGGGCGCAGCAGCGTCGCGAGCACCCGGACGGTCGTGGTCTTGCCCGCGCCGTTGGGGCCGAGCAGGCCCAGCACCGAGCCCGCGGGCACCCGCAGGTCGACGCCGGCGAGGGCTTGGTGGCTGCCGAATCCCTTGCGCAGCCCGGTGACTTCGATGGCCGCTTCGCGGTCGAGCGCGTCGCTCGCCATCAGCCGGCGTCCCGCAGGCTCTTCGGGCGCAGGTCCGTCCAGGTGGCCTCGACGTGGGCGACCGCGTCCGCGCGGGAACTCTCCCCCAGCGTGACCTCCCACCCCGGCGGCACCGCGGCGAACACCGGCCAGATGCTGCGTTCTTCCTCGGCGTTGACCAGGACGAGGAACCGGCCGTTCTCGTCGTCGAAAGGACTCGTCACTTCACATCTCCGTCTGTTTCGGGCCTGGTGGCTTGCTGTCATGGTGTTCGGACCGGCTGACGGCACGCTGACCGCCACCTGACCCGCTAGGCGATCGTGCGGTACTTGCGGAAGCTCAGTGACCCGGCCAGGACCAGCGTGACGGCGAGGGTGATCGTCACGACCACGCCCGGGTGCTGGGCGGGGAATCCGGTCTCGTCGACGGGCGTGCCCCACAGGCGGCGGACCGCGGTGGTCACCGAGCTGACCGGGTTCCACTCCGCGACCGGCCGCAGCCACACCGGCAGGCGGTCGGTCGACATGAAGGCGTTGGAGAGGAAGGAAAGGCCGAGCGTCGCCACCGCGCCGATACCGTCGATCGCCTCGGGGTTGCGCAACGACAGCCCCAGCAGGATGCCGACCCAGATCATCGCGTAGAGGAACACGACGAGCAGGGCGAGGCCGCCGAGCAGCGGCAGCACCCCGGTGTGCACCCGGCCGCCGACGAGCAGGCCGGACGCCACGGTGATCGCCAGCGCGATCAGGCCCACCAGGAAGTCACCCAGGGAGTGCCCGATCAGCACGGCGGGCCGGACGATCGGCAGCGAGCGGAACCGGTCGGTCAGGCCGCCGTTGAGGTCGGTGGCGACGGCGATGGCGGTGGGCGCGATGCCGGCCAGGCCCACCTGCATCAGCGCGGCGGGGAACAGGAACTCCGGGTAGCTGCCGCTGCCCGGCACGATCACCGCGTCCTTGAACACGTACCCGATCGCCAGCATGGTGATCAGCGGGTTCAGGGTGACCGCCAGCAGGCGGGCCGGAACGTTGCGCAGGTGGGTGAGGCGGCGCCCGGCGAGCGCCAGCACCTCCACCACGGCGTCGGAAAACCGCCGCGCCGGCGCCGGGGCAATCACAGTCATTCGTCCTCCTCGGAAGAGCCGTCCAGTGCGGCGGCGACGATCCGGCCGATGGCGGCCTGGGCTTGCGGGTGCATCATGAATTCGTGCCCGCAGTCGATGCGGTGCGTTTCGATCGCCCCGTCGACGTACGGTGCCCAGCGGCCGGGCCGCTCGGCGAGGTCGTCTTCGGTGAGCCCGTCGGCCGCCAGGAACAGCAGCAGGCGGCCGGAGAAGCGAGCGGGTTCGTAGCGGAGGGCGAGTTCGCCGTTGTTGCTCATCACGTCGAGCACCCGGGTCATGCGGTCCTCGCCGATCCCGGCCAGCCGCGACCCGCCGCGCCGCAGGACGTCGATGACGGCCGCCGGGGACAGCTCGGCGCCGTCGAACTCGCCGGCCTCGTGGCCGAGGTGTTCGAGGAAGCTGACGAGCAGTTCGCGGCGGGTCGGCGGGGCCTGGCCCGCCGCCTCGACCGGGAAGCTGTCCAGCACGCACAGGGTCTCGACGCGCTCGCCGGCCTCCTGCAGCTGCACGGCGATCTCGTGCGCCAGCAGCCCGCCGAACGACCAGCCGAGCAGGTGGTACGGGCCCGACGGCTGGATCGCGCGGATCCGGGCGGCGTACTCCTCGGCGACGTCCTCGACGCTGACCGGCAGCTCGCCGTCCCCGCCGATGTTCGGCGACTGCAGCCCGTACATCGGGCGGCCGGGGTCGACGTGCTGGACGAGCCCGAGGTAGGGCAGGCTCAGCCCGAGGCCCGCGTGCACGCAGAACAGCGGGGCGCGGTCGCCGTCCGGCCGGATCGGCAGCACCGGCGCGAACGGGTCGAGCACGTCACCGCCGTCACCGCCGTCACCGCCGGTGCCGGCCAGCGCGGCCAGGCGCTCGACGGTCCCGTGCGTCAGGACGTCGGCCACGGTGAACCGCACCCCGGCGTTGCGGGCCAGCGCGACCAGCCGCACCGAAAGCAGGCTGTTGCCGCCCAGGGCGAAGAAGTCCGCGTCGGCGTCGACTTCGGGCAGGCCGAGCGTCTCGGCGAAGGCGAGCCGCAGGACCTCCTCGGCCGGCGTGCTCCCCTCCGCGCGGGCGGTCGTCTCCGGTGCGGGCAGCCGCGCCTGGTCGAGCTCGCCCGCCGCGGTGAGCGGGATGGCGGCGAGCTCGACGATCGCCGACGGGACCGCGAAGTCCGGCAGTTCCCGCGCCAGGTGCTCGCGCAGGCCGCCCAGGTCTCCGCAAGCGACGACGTAGGCGATGATCCGGTCGTCCCGGACCACGACTTCGGCGGCCGTGACGCCGGGGTTTCGCAGCAGCGCGGCCTCGACCTCGATCGGCCGGACGGCGAACCCGCGCGCCCGCACGCTTCGGGCCACCAGTTCCAGGCTGCCGTCGAGGCGGCGGCGGACCACGTCGCCGGTGCGGAACATCCGTTCCCCGGCTTGGAACGGGTCCGCGACGAATCGCGTGGCGGTGCGGCCGGGTTGTCCCGCGTAGCCGCGGGCCACGGCCGGGCCGGCCAGCCAGAGTTCGCCGTGTGCGCCCGGTGGGACGGGTCGGAGCGTTTCGTCGAGGACGTAAGCGCGCGCCGGACGGGGCAGGGTGCCGGGCCCGGCTTGGCCGGTGAGGCCGCGGTAGTGCGCGTGGACCTCGGCGCCGGCGCGGTGGAGCCGTTCGGTGAGCGGGGCGGCGAGCGGTTCGCCGGTGACGATCAGCCGGACGCCGGCGAGGGCGGGTTCGTGGCCGGCCGCGAGCGCCCGGACCTGGTGGGGGGTGGCGAACAGCACCGCGGGCAGTTCGCCTTCGAGCAGCCGCGCGAGCGTGGTGGCGTCCCCTTCGGTCAGGTGGACGGATCCGCCGGCCGCCAGCGCGGCCAGGGTGGCGGGGACGGCATCGGGCAGGTCGGGGACGATCACGCGGCTGCCGACGGGAATGGAGTCCCGGAGGGCAGCCACGGACTCGGCCAGAGCGCGGCGGGACAGGATGGTGCCGTCCGGCAGGTGGGCGGCGGCGCTTTCGGGAGCGATAAGCGCCTTGCCCGGCTCACCGTCGACGACTGTCCCGGCGGACCGGGCGTCGACCAGCCGGTACGCCGCCCCCGCTTCGAGCGCGGCCAGCACGCTGACCACGCGGTCCACCGCCGGGGCCGACGCGATCGTCACCGTCCATTCCGGACCGGCACCGCGAGCCGCCAGCTCCCGGGCCTCCGCGGTCACGCGGCGCCGCAGCTGGGCGTGGCTGAGCCGGCCGTCCTCCGAGATCAGCGCCGGACCCCGGCTGTTCCGCAGCGCGGGCAACTCCGCCGGTTTCCCGAAGGCGGCCGTTTCGGAGTCCGGCTCGGCCGGCGTGCACAGCTCGATCCGGCTCAACGGCAGGTCCGGGTCTTCCGCCACCGCCGACAGCAGCCGGGTCAAGCGGGCGGCGAGCAAGGCCGCCGTCTCCGGGGTGAACAGGTCGGCGCAGTACTCGATGCTGCCTTCCATGCCCGCCTCGCCGGGCCGTTCGCCGAGCTGGAACGTCAGGTCGAACTTGAACTTGGCCCCCGTCGCCGGGAGGATCTCCGGCCGCACCGCGAGGCCGCCGAGCGTGAACCGCGGGTCCGGGACCTCGTAGTACGACAGCATCACCTGGAACAGCGGCTGGCGCGACAGCGACCGCGCGGGGCGGGCCATCTCCAGCAGGAGCTCGAACGGCAGGTCCTGGTGCGCGTACGCCTCGAGGTCGGTGTCCCGCACCCGGGCGACCAGCTCGGCGAACGTCGGGTTGCGGCCGGTGTCGGTGCGCAGCACCAGGGTGTTCACGAAGAACCCGACGAGGTTGTCCGTCACCTCGTCCGAGCGCCCCGCGACGAGGCTGCCCAGCGGGATGTCCGTGCCCGCGCCGTGCTTGGTGAGCAGCGCGGCCACCGCCGCCTGGACCACCATGAAGACGCTGGCGCCGGACCGGCGGGCCACCGCGATCAGTGCTTTGTGGACGGGCGGCGGCACTTCGAAGCCGACCGAGCCGCCGCGGAAGGCGGTCGCGGCGCGGCGCGGGAGGTCCGCGGGCAGCCGCAGCTCGTCGGGCAGGCCGTCGAGCGCGGTGCGCCAGTACTCCCACTGCTGGTCCGCCGCCTGCCGGTCGTCGAGCAGCTCGCGCTGCCAGACCGCGTAATCGGCGTACTGCGCCGGCAGGTCCGCCCAGCCCGGCTCGGTCCCGCGCACTCGAGCGTCGTACACGGTCGCCAGGTCGTGCGCCAGGACGTCGACCGACCAGCCGTCGCCGGCGATGTGGTGCAGGACGAGCAGCAGCACGTGCTCGTCCGTGCCCGCCACGCGGTACAGGGTGGCGCGCAGCGGGCGGTCGGCGGCGAGGTCGAACGCGCGGCCCGCCTCGGCCGCCAGCGCCGCGGTGAGCTCGTCCTCGGTGACCGCCGCCGTCGCGAGCGGCTCGGCCGGGGCGTGCGGCAGAATCCGCTGGTACGGCACTCCGTCGACGTCGGGGAAGACGGTGCGCAGGACCTCGTGCCGCTCGACGACGTCGCCGAGTGCGGCCGCCAGCGCCGCCGGGTCGAGTTCGCCGCCGAGCCGGACGGCCAGCGGGATGTTGTACCCGGCGCTTTCGAGCCGGTTGAGGAACCACATCCGCGTCTGCGCGTGGGACAGCGGGATCTTCTCCGGCCGCGCGAGCTTGCGGAAACCGGCGCCGGCCTGGCCCGCGGAGACGAGCCGGCCGGCGAGCCGGCTCACGGTCCGCGCCTCGAAGAGGTCCCGGATGGACAGTTCCGCGTCCAAAGCGGACCGGACCCGGCTCACGACCGAGTTGGCCAGCAGGGAATGCCCGCCGATGACGAAGAAGTCGTCGTCGATCCCGACTTCGTCCACCCCGAGCACGTCGGCCCAGATCTCGCACAGCGTCGCCTCGACCGGGGTGCGCGGTCCGCGGGCGGTCGTGCCGGTGTGCTGTTCCGGCGCGGGCAGCGCCTTGCGGTCGATCTTGCCGTGCGCCGTCAGCGGGAAGCGGTCGAGGACGAGGTAGGCGCCCGGGACCATGTACGCCGGCAGCTGCGCGGTCACGTGCTCGCGCAGTTCCCCGGCGGTGACGGCACCGGAGACGTAGGCGACGAGCCGCCGGTCGTTGCCCGTGCCGTGGACCGTGACCACCGCTTCCCCGACGCCCGCGTGCGCGGCGAGGCAGGCTTCGATCTCGCCGAGCTCGATGCGGTGGCCGCGGATCTTGACCTGGAAGTCGCGGCGCTCCACGAACTCCAGCTGACCGTCGGGGCGCAGCCGGACGCGGTCGCCGGTCCGGTACATCCGCGTGCCCGGCTCGCCGAAGGGATCGGCGACGAACACCGCCGCCGTCCGGACCGGATCACCCACGTAGCCCCGGCCGACGACCAGGCCGCCGACGAACAGCTCACCGATCGCCCCCGCGGGCACCGGACGCAGCTCGTCACCCAGCACGTACAGCCGCGAATTGCGCACCGCCCGGCCGATCGGCACCCGGCCGCCCGGCAGATCGTCGCCCGAGCGGATCACCGCGTGCGTCACATCGTCCGAACACTCCGTCGGGCCGTACGCGTTCACCAACGGCACGTCCGGGAACCGCGCGAACCACCGCACGCACAGATCCGGCGGCAACGCCTCACCCGTCACGACCAGCCACCGCAGCCCCGAAACATCCGGCTGCCCGGCCAGGTCCCAGGAGTCCAGCGCCGCCCGCAACAGCGACGGCACGACCTCCAGCACCGAAACACCCTCGGCCCGGATCAACCCGAACAACGCGTCCGGATCCGCCGCGACCACACGCGACACCACGCGGACCCGGCCACCCACCAGCAACGGCGCCAGCATCTGCCAGACCGAAACGTCGAAGGTCACCGGCGCGTTCTGCACCACCACATCGGACGACTCCAGGCCGAGGTCCTCCACCTTCGCCAAGAGGTGGTTCACCATCCCCCGGCGGTGCACCATCGCGCCCTTCGGCCGCCCGGTCGAACCCGACGTGAAGATCACGTAACCCAGGTCCAGGCCCGCGTCCTCGCGGGAGACCGGCGCCCACTCCCGGTCTTCGGCGTCGTCCAGGACCACGACGTCGAGGCCGCCACCGGCCGCGGTCACGAGCTCGGCCGCCAGGTCTTCGAAGCCCGCGCCGACGACCACGGAACGCGCGCCGGAGTCCGCCAGCAACCCGGCCAGCCGGGTCACCGGCAACGTCGGATCCAACGGCACATACGCCGACCCCGACCACAGCACGCCCAGCACGGCCGAAACGAAACCCACGCCGGGGTCGGCCAGGATGCCGGCCACTCCCCCGCCCAGCCGGCGGGACAGCGCACTCGCCCGGCCGGCCAGGGACCCATAGGAAACCCACGCGCCACCATCGGCCACCGCGGGGGTCTCCGGCGCCGCCAGGGCGAAATCGCACACCCGGGACACGACATCGGCACCCACCGGCCCGGTGGCACCGGCGCCCCGCTCCAGTTCCGCGGCCGGCACCACGTCGATCCCGCCCAGGATCACCGAAGGATCGGCGATGGCGGTGTCGAGCAGGTGCCGGAACATCCCGGTGATCCGGCCGACGCGCCCGGCGTCGAACGCCTCGGGCGCGTAGTCGAAGCGGAAGGCCAGTTCGGCGCCCGGGTTCACGACCAGGCTCAGCGGGTAGTGGCGGGAGTCTTCGGTGACGGCGTCGAGCACGCGCACGTCGTCACCGAGGACGACGCCGGTCTGCGCACCGTCGGCGGGCACGTTCTCGAAGACGATCGCGGTGTCGAACAGCTCGCCGGTGCCGGCGAGGCCGGGCACGTCGTTCTGCACCTCGGCGAGCCCGACGTGCTGGTAGGCCGACATCCTGGCCTGCTGGTCCCGCAGGGAGACCAGGAGCTCGTCGAGGGTGGCGCCCGGGTCGAGCGAGGCCCGCACCGGCACCGTGTTGATGAACATCCCGACCATGGTCTCCACGCCCGGCAGCTCCGCCGGGCGCCCGGAGGTGACCGACCCGAACACGACGTCCCGCCGTCCGGTGAGCCGGCCGACCAGGATCGCCCAGCAGGCCTGCACGACGGTGTTCAGGGTGAGCTCGTGCCGCCGGGCCCACGCCACCAGCTCGGCGGTCTCGTCCCGGGACAGCACCACCTCGGCCGACTCCGGCACCGCCTTCAGGTGCCCGTCGATCTCCGGCGCCACCTTCGTCGGCTCGGTGAGCCCGTCGAGGACCTCGCGCCACGCCCGGCGGGCCTCCTGCTCGTCCTGGCGGCCGAGCCAGGCGAGGTAGTTCCGGAACGGCACCACTTCCGGCAGCGCCGCCTGCGGTCCTTCGGTGTACAGCGTGGCCAGCTCGCGGATGAGGATCGGCACCGACCAGCCGTCGGTGGCGATGTGGTGGGCGGTCCACAGGAAGCGGTAGCGGCCGGCCGCGAGCTTGATCAGGGTGAACCGGACCAGCGGCGGGTGGGCGAGGTCGAACCGGCGCTCCCGGTCCTCGGCCGCCAGCCGGCCCAGCCGCTCCTCGCGCTCGGCTGCGGGCAGCGTGGACAGGTCGAGCTCGGTCCAGGGCAGGCCGACCCCGGCGGCGATCAGCTGCACGGCGTCGCCGCCGCGGCGGTGCCGGAAGTAGGCGCGCAGGGTCGCGTACCGGCGCAGCAGCGCGGCACACGCTTCGCGCAGCGCTTCGACGTCGAGCGGGCCGGCGAGGTCCGCGGTGGCCTGCACGGTGTAGACGTCGACGCCGTCCGGGTCGAACTCCGAGTGGAACAGCAGGCCCTGCTGCAGCGCGGAAAGCGGCAGGACGTCTTCGATCCGGCCACCCTCCGGAGCCAGCTCCCGCAGCTCGTCGCCGGTCAGCTCGACGAGCGGGCCGTCGGCCACGGCCACGACACCGGCACCGGGTTCGCGGACGACGACCTGCTCGGCGATGGCGGCCGGCGTCCGGCGCTCGAGGATGTCGCGCGGGGTGAGTTCGATGCCCGCCGTGCGGGCCCGGCCGGCCACCTGGATGGCGCTGATGCTGTCGCCGCCGAGGGCGAAGAAGTTGTCGTCGATGTAGACGCGCGGCACCGAAAGGACCTCGGCGAGGATGTCGCAGACGACCGTCTCGACGGTGTTGCGGGGGCGGCGCCCGACGACCTCGGCCCGGAAGTCCGGGGCGGGCAGCGCTTCGCGGTCGACCTTGCCGTGTTCGGTGAGCGGCAGCTCGTCGAGCACGACCAGCGCCGAGGGCACCATGTAGTCCGGCAGCAGCTGCTGGGCGGTGCTGCGCACGGCACCGGCGTCGATCGGGGCCTCGCCTTCGACGCCGATGAGGTAGCCCGCGAGGCGTTTGCCGCCGTCGGCGTCGGTGAGCACCCGCACGACGGCGTCCAGGACGCCGGGCACGGACCGCAGGACGCTTTCGATCTCCCCGAGCTCGATGCGGTGACCGCGGATCTTGACCTGGAAGTCGCGGCGCTCCACGAACTCCAGCTGACCGTCGGGGCGCAGCCGGACGCGGTCACCGGTCCGGTACATCCGCGTGCCCGGGCCGCTGAACGGATCCGCGACGAACACCGCCGCCGTCCGCGCCGGGTCACCCACGTAACCGCGGCCCACGACCAGGCCGCCGACGAACAGCTCACCGATCGCCCCCGCGGGCACCGGACGCAGCTCGTCACCCAGCACGTACAGCCGGGAATTCCGCACCGCGTGGCCGATCGGCACCACCTCGACGCCGGACCGGATCACCGCGTGCGTCACGTCGTCCGAGCACTCCGTCGGGCCATAGGCGTTGACCAGCGGCACGTCCGGGAACCGCGCGAACCACCGCACGCACAGATCCGGCGGCAACGCCTCACCCGTCACGACCAGCCACCGCAGCCCCGAAACATCGGCGGACTGCCCGGCCAGGTCCCAGGAATCCAGCGCCGCCCGCAACAGCGACGGCACGACCTCCAGCACCGAAACACCCTCGGCCCGGATCAACCCGAACAACGCGTCCGGATCCGCCGCGACCACACGCGACACCACCCGGACCCGGGCACCGACCAGCAGCGGCGCCAGCATCTGCCACACCGAAACGTCGAACGTCACCGGAGCGTTCTGCACCACCACGTCCGCGGGCTCCAGGTCGAGGTCCTCCACCTTCGCGAGCAGGTGGTTCACCATCCCCCGGCGGTGCACCATCGCGCCCTTCGGACGTCCCGTCGAACCCGACGTGAAGATCACATAGCCCAGGTCCGCACCGGCGTCTTCGCCCGCGCCGAACACCGGCGCCAGCGCACCCGGTCGGTCTTCGGCACCGTCCAGGCTCACGACCCCGGCACCACCGCCGGCCGCGGCCACCACCTCCGCCGCCAGCTCCTCGTACCCGGGACCCACGACCACGCGCGCGGCACCCGAGTCCACCAGCAGCCCGGCCAGCCGGGCCACCGGCATCCCCGCGTCCAGCGGCACGAACGCCGAACCCGACCAGAGCACCCCCAGCACCGCCGAGACGAACCCGACGCCGGGGTCGGCCAGAACGCCCACCACGCCACGGGGCGGAAGCCGGCGGGACAGCGCGCTCGCCCGGCCCGCCAGGGAACCGTACGAAACCCACTCGCCGCCGTCGGCCACCGCGGCCGCCTCCGGCGATGCCTGCGCGATGTCGCAGAACCGCGACACCACGTCGGCCCCCACCGGCCCGGCCGCACCGACCCCGGAGGCCAGCAGCTCACCGAGCTCGTCCGCCGACACGACGTCGATCCCGCCCAGCACCGCCGACGAGCCGGCTTCGGCCAGCCGGCCGACGAACCCGGCGAGCCGCTCCAGGTGCGCGGTGACGCCCTCGGCGTCGTAGAGGTCGGGGTTGCCGTTCAGGTGGATTTCGATGATGTCTTCGGTGACGTCGAGCACGGTCAGCGAAAGGTCGTTGGTGATCCCGGTCGACAGGTTCATCACGCGCGTGTGGCAGTCGCCGAGGCGCAGGCCGGGCTCGGGCGGGAGCACGTTGACGAACGGGCCGCCGAACGGGCGGCGCTCGTCGCTGCGCACGCCGATGTCCCGGCGGATCTGGTTGACGTGGTAGCGCTGGTGCTTGAGGGTCGCGGCGAGCTCGCTCGAGGCCTGGCCCAGCAGGTCGGCGATCGTCATCTGCGGCTCGACGACCATCCGCAGCGGCAGGTAGTTCGCGACCATGCCCGGGGTGGCCCGCGAACGCACGCCCGCACGAGCCGCGACCGGGACGGTCAGCAGCAGGTCCTTGATGCCCGAAAGCCGTTGCGTGTAGGCCGCCATCGCGGCGATGAAGAACGTCGGCAGCGTCACCTTCGCGCCCGCGGCGGCCTCGCGCACGGCCTTCGCCGTCTCCGGGGGCAGCACCATGGTGCGCCGCAGGAAGCCGCGCGCCGGCGCCGGTTCCTTGCCGGACAGGCTGACCAGGTCGGGCGTCGTGTCGAAGTGGCGTCCCCAGAACGCCTTGTCGCGGACCCGGTGCGGGGAGTCCTGGTAGGCGAGGTCGGCGTCCAGCAGCAGCCGGAACGGCGGCAGGGCGGTGGGCCCGGGGTCCTCCCCGGCCAGCAGCGCGTTGTACAGCTCGCCCAGGCGGCGGTGGCAGATCATCGCGCTGAAGCCGTCGCCGATGAGGTGGTGCGTGGTGAGGTACCAGAAGTGCCGCTGCGGGCCGAGCTTGATCAGGGCACCGCGGAAGAGCGGGAAGTCCTCCAGCGAGAAGGGGTGCCGCATGTCTTCGTGCATCCAGTCGAGCGCGGCGCTCTCCGGGTCGGCTTCCCCGGTCACGTCCGGGAAGCGGATCGGGAGCTCGGTCAGCGGCTCGATGAGCTGCCGCGGTTCGCCCTCGACCTCGACGAACCGGGCCCGGAAGCACTCGGCTTCGTCGGCCAGCGCCCGCAAGGCCGACTGGAACACGTCGACGTCCAGCGGGCCGGTGATGTCCAGGTAGTCCGCCATCGCGTAGGCGAGGCCGCCACCGGACAGCTGTTCGTCGTACCAGACGTCGGTCTGTGCGGTGGACAGGGGCAGGAACGCGTCGACCGCGGTCATCAGGGCACCTCGAAGAGTGTTTTGGCGTAACGGGATTCGGGTTCGGCACCGTCGAGCAGCGCTTCGGGGCCGTAGTTGTCCTTGACCCACTGGTCCTGGTAGATCGTGTCCAGGTAGCGGTCACCGAGATCGGGCGAGATCACCACCGCCGTGGGCTCGGCGCCGCCCGCGTCGTTCTCCTCCAGCCAGCCGAGCGCGCCCGCGAGCACCATGCCGGAGCCGCCCCCGAGCAGGAAGCCGCGCTGCGCGAGCCGGCGGCACTCGCGGATCGCGGCCGCCTCGTCGACCCGCACGAGATCGTCCACAAGGGACATGTCGATGACCGGGAACCGCACGCTCGTGCGCAGGGCCGTGCTGCGCCGGGCGGCCCGCGGCCCGGGGCCGACGCACTCGACGGCGACGATCCGCACCTGCGGCCGGACCTGGCGCAGGTAGCGGGCGCACCCGGTGAGGGTGCCGGCCGAGCCGACCCCGACGAAGAGCACGTCCAGCTCCGGCACGGTGCGCAGGATGTCCGGGCCGGTCGAGCGGAAGTGGGCCATCCAGTTGCCCGCGTTGACGTACTGGTCCAGCCAGGTGTAGCCGTCGTTCTCCGCGCACAGGCGGCGGACGAGCCGCAGGCCCGCGGCCGGGTCCGGGGCCACCAGGACCTCGGTGCCGAGGTTCTGCATCAGCTGCCGGGTGAGCAGCGTGCTGCGCGGGTCGGTCACGCAGACGAACCGGTACCCGCGGCTGGCCGCGACCAGGCTCAGCGCCACGCCGAGGTTGCCCGACGACGTTTCGACGATGGTCGAGCCGGGGCGCAGCACGCCCGCCCGCTCGGCCAGCGTCACCATCTCCAGCGCGGGCTTGAGCTTGCTCGAGCGCGCGAAGTTGAAGCCCTCGCACTTCATCAGGACCCGCCGGTCCACGACGTGGCGGAGGTCGACGTACAGGTCCGTGACGTCGAACTCCTCCGGCCTCGTGATCACCTGCACGACGAACCTCCGGTGCGCGAATTCCCGGCGTGCGCGGGAAAGGGGTCGCCCCGGCCGACCTTGCCGGCGACCAGGCCTTGGAAGACGGTGAGCTTCTGGATGTTGCCGGCGCCCTCCATGAACTCGACGCCGCGCGCGTCCCGGACCAGCTTGTCCAGCGCCGGGTGCTCCCAGCGGGCCCGCGGCCCGAAGAAGCCGCACGCTTCGAGCGTGGCCTCCTCGGCCAGCCGGCACGCTTCGGCCTTGGCCGCCGAGGCGAGGTGGCCGCGGGAGCCGTCGGCGTCGACCTCGAGCGCGGACAGCTGCACGAGGTGGCGCACGCCGTCGATGCGGCGGCCCAGCTCCTCGAGCCGGTCGCGGCCGTCGCGCTCGAGCGGGCCGCGTTCGGCCAGCACGTAGTCGTGGGCGGCCGCGGCGATGCCGACCGCGATCGCGGCGACGCCCGGCCGCAGCCGGTTGAAGGTCTGCACGCACGCCCACATGCCCCGGCGGGCGGGTGAGCGGTCCCGGCCGAGCACGCGCTCGGCGGGCACGGCGACGCCGTCCAGCGTCAGCTCGCAGATCCGCGCGGCGCGCAGCCCGAGCGACTCGAGCGGCTCGGCGTGGAACCCCGGGTCCGCCGTGTCCACCAGGACCGCGGTGACGCCCAGCGGGCCGGGCGCGGTGCGGGCGAACACGACCCCGAGCGCGGCGCGCGCGGCGTTGCCGACGTACTTCTTGCGGCCGTCGAGCCGGTGCGGCCCGCCGTCCGGCGAGGTCTTCAGCGCCGTCTCCAGCGCGGTGGCGTCGGACCCGCGATCCGGCTCGGTGAGCGCGAAGAACGTCCACGTGGGACGTTCGAGGAGCCGGCCGTAGAACCACTCCTTCTGCTCCCGGTCGGCCAGCACGTCGACGAGCACGCCGGACATCGACGCGCCCGGGCTGGCGAGCATCAGGCCGGCGTCGCCGCGGGCGAGTTCTTCGAGCACCACGGTCCGCTCGATCGCCGTCATGCCGTGGAAGCGGTGTGCGCCCAGTGCCAGGCCCGCGCCCCCGAACTCCCCGGGGACGAGCATGGTGGCGAGGCAGCGGACGCCGGCCAGGTCCAGGTGCGCGCCGACACCGTCGGGGTCGGTGTCGAGGCCGGCGCCCGCGGTGCGGAACTCCGCGCCCCACTCGCGGGCCGCGTCCCGCAGCGTCACGAGCCGTTCGTCCAGCACGGTCGCGGTCACGCCACCGCCTCCGGGGTGTAGGCCCCCGCGAGCAGCTCGGAGACGTCGGCGACCTCGCCCGCACCGCCGCGGACGAACCCCGCCGCGCCGAGCAGGCGCAGCAGGACGCGGTCGGTGTCGGTGAGCCGCCGGTGCAGGTAGGCCAGTGCGTCCGGGGCCGGGTCCGAGTCGTGCGCGGTCAGGAACGCGCGCACCTCCAGCTGACCGGTCAGCGCCTCGGCGACGGCGCCCTGGACCATCTGGCGGCGCAGCAGGGTGGTGTCGCCGCTGCGCCGCCCGCCCAGATACGCGAGCCCAGAGTCGAGCAGGGCGCCGGACAGGCCCAGCCGCAGCCACACCGACCCGGTCGCCAGGATCGGGTCGGGGCGGCCCGCGGGCCGCCCCGTCCGCACGAGGACGACCGGGCCGCCCGGCAGCGCCGCCGTCCGGACCACGAGCACGTCGCCGGCCACCGGCCCGGCCGGCAGGACCGCGGAACCGCCGGCACCGAAGACCGGTGCACCGGCCGGCAGCGCCGCGTGCAGCGCCACCAGTGCCGGGGCCATCCCTTCCGCCCGGGCCGTGTCGTGGCACCGCAGCCAGGTCGCCGTGATCGGCGGCGAGATCGTGGTCATCGCTCAGGCGGCCATTTCTGCCGAGACGAAGCGGGCCAGCGACCCGACCGACTCGAAGTGGCTCATTTCCAGGTTCTCGGCGTCGAATTCGATGCCCAGCGCCTCTTCCAGCTGCATCAGCAGTTCCAGCACGCCGGTGGAGTCGAGACCGGCGTCCGCGAGCCGGGTCTCCGGGCCGAGGTCGGCCACCTCCGCCTCCAGCACGGACTCCAGTGCGGTGCAGATCCCCGCGACCACGCGGTCGTCCAGGACCTCCGTCGGTTCAGCCACGGTTTCCGTCACTTCGCTCACCATTCCCTTCGTGAAAAGACAGCAGCACTTACCCACGGGCCCGGAAGCGGGCCTCGAGTTCTTTTTCTCCGGTGTCGCGTCCTTATCCCGCGACGACCCGGTCGAGCAGGGCGAGACCGCGCGCCTCGCGCCGCCGCAGTCCCCGGGAGGTGCGCAGCGGGTCCCAGCCGGGCTCGCGTTCCGGGAGCAGCTCGGGATTCCCCAGCACCCCGGCGGCGCCGTCGGCGAGGACCGGCCGGCCGAGGATCGTCGAAGCGCACAGCGCGCCCCCGGTCGCGACCCCGACGATTCCTCCGCTGTGCAAGATGCTCTGGCCCGTGAGGTAGAGACCGTCGACACCCGAATCGATATCCGGACGTTGCCCGAGCCGGCCCCAGGTCTGCAGGCCGTACGCACTTCCCCCGGTGGAGAGCGTGTAGCGCTCCTGCGTCAGCGGCGTAGACGTCTCGACGTGCACCAGGTGCTTGCGGAACGGCCCGGTCACGGCCTCGGCGAGGTCCAGCATCTGCGCGGTCAGCCGGTCCTTCGCGCCGAGGTAGCCGGGTTCACGCCGGTACCGGGTCCCGTGCGTCGGCCCGTCCGTGAGTCCCCAGGGCGCGTACCCCGGCGGACAGGCCGTCATGATCTGGAAGTTCATGTGTCCCGGCGGGCAGGTCGAACCCGGCACCGGATCCTTGAGGGAAGCGAAGGACAGGAACGCGTACGGCAGCTCGTCGAGCCGGCCGGCCTCCACCCGGGCGTACGCCGCGTCGACGTCTTCGTCCGGCCAGTACCAGATGTTCGCGCCGGGGAGCGGCAGCTCCCGGTCGAGCCCGACGTAGCAGACGGCCATCGGCAGGCGCATCGTCGCCGCCTCCGCGCGGGCCACCACGGCCCCGGGCAGGTTTTCCCGGCCGTCGCACAGTTCCAGGACGGTGCGGCAGTAGTCCGCGTTGGACACCACCA
Organism: Amycolatopsis sp. DG1A-15b; assembly: GCF_030285645.1. Taxonomy (GTDB): domain Bacteria; phylum Actinomycetota; class Actinomycetes; order Mycobacteriales; family Pseudonocardiaceae; genus Amycolatopsis. The sequence continues at coordinate 2,064,240 of NZ_CP127296.1, read as the reverse complement.
CCGGCGCGCGGTGGACCGTGCCGTCGGCCAGCCGGACGCCGATCGCCTTGCCGTGCTCGAACAGGATCCGCTCGGCCCGCGCGCGGGTGAGCAGCGTGCCGCCGTGCGACTCCAGCAGCTCGACGAACGACGCGGCGATCACCTGCCCGCCGCCCTCCGGGTAGTAGGCGCCGCGGAGGTACTCGTCGAGCATCCCGGCGTGGGCGGTGACGAGCGTGCTCACCGGAGCGGACCCGTAGTTCCCGGACTGGGCCGCCAGGACGGTGCGCGCCCGGGCCGAAAGCCCGCAGTGGTCGAACAGCTGCGCCAGCGTCCGGCGGCTCCAGCGCAGCATCACGGCCGGCATCTTCGCCGCCGGCCCGGCGGCGAAGGCGGACTGGCGGCAGGCCTGCGCGACGGCCTCGCACACCTCGATGTAGCGGGTGATGCCGTCCGCCTCGGCGGGCAGCGCGGCCCGCAGGCGGTCGGCGTAGCGGTCCCACCCGGTCGGTACGTCCACCGTGACGCTGGGCAGCACGATCCGGTCGAACCCGTCGGGGTCCATGGGGTGGAACCGCACCCGGTCGCCGAGGCCGAGCCCCGAGAGGATCGCCGGCAGCACGCCGCCGGGCCCGCAGTCGCCGAGGTAGTGCACGCCGACGTCGAACTGGTAGGAGCGCCGGCGGCGGAACACGTGGCTGTTGCCGCCCGCGACGTCGTGCTGTTCGAGCACGAGCACGCGCATCCCGCTCGCCACCAGGTATCCGGCGCAGACGAGCCCGCCGATCCCGGAGCCGACCACGATGGCGTCCCAGCCCCCGGCGGCGTTCTCTTCGGTGTTCACACCCGCGACGTTATGCCGGAGCGGTGACCTCGGGCTGACCGCGCGCTGACGATCTGGGGGAGAGTTCGTCAGCGCCGCGCTGGGGGCTCCGGCCGGCCCGAGGTCACCTATTCAGGGGCGAGCGTCGACGGCGACGGCCTGGTGCGCAACGTGAACCACGTCGGCGCGCAGGTGGCCACCACCGTCAGCACGACGGCCAGCCCGAGTATCACCAGATAAATCCACAAAGGACCGGACGGGATGAGGCTGTCCGACACGGCCACGCTGAAGGGCACCAGCATCGACGCCGCGACCAGCGTGCCGAGGAAGACACCGATGGCGGCCACGACCCCCGCTTCCATGGCCATCATGCGCATCACCTGCCCCCGCGTGGACCCGATGAGCCGCTGCAGCCCGAACTCCCGCCGCCGGTCCGCCGTGGCCATCACCAGCGTGTTCACCATCGAAATCGCGGCGTACACCAGCAGCAGCCCGACGATCAGGTAGTTGACCCAGGCGTTGGCCTGGACCTCCGCCAGGAACGCCTTGGTGAGCGCCTCCCGGCCGGCCACCTGCACGCCGTCCACGTCCCCGACCCGGCTGCGCAGCGACGCGAGCAGATCGCCCTCCGCGGTCCCGGGCTGCGCCATGACGAGGATCCGGTCGGCCGCGCCGGCGGCCGTGTGCGGCGCCAGCATGTCGGCGGGCACCAGCGCCGACGCCGAGGCCGCCGTGGTCCGCAGCGTCGCGACGACGTCCAGGGTGACCTGGGAGCCGTCGCCCAGCCGCATCGCGATCTTGGCGCCCACGCCGACACCCAGCCGCTGCGCGAGGTCGGCGGGCAGGGCGATCGTGTTGCCGTGCAGGGCGTCGAGCTGCCCGCTCGCGACGATGCTCCCCCACGCCTTCGCCACGCCGCCGGCGGTGACGCCGGTGAGGTCCACGCCGTCCTCGTCCTGCGTCGCGTCCGACGGCTTTTCGTTGTACCCCTTGCTCGTCACGAACGCCGTGGCCCCGGCCACCCCGGGTGCCTGCTGCACCTTGGCGACCAGATCCGGCGGCAGGTCGCCGGTCGCGGACGTCACCACGGCGTCGGCGAGCAGCGAGTCGGAGTACTGCTTCTCCGCGACCGCGACCTCCGTGGTCTGGAAGTACAGCATGAAGATCGCGAGCCCGGTGGCCAGCATGATGGGCGTGACCGCCCCGGCCATCGGCATCCAGCGGGCCCGCGCGTTCAGCGAAGCGAGGTAGCCGGGCAGGCCGCCGAACGCGCGGATCGGCCGGCGCAGCACCGCGACCAGCAGCTTGGTGAGCCCGGGGGCGAACAGTGCGACGGCGGTCGCCACCAGGGTGACGGCCGGGCCGGCCGTGCTCGCCGCGAGCGGGCCGTCGACGACGGTGATCGTCAGGTAGGCCAGCGCCACCGCGCCGATCAGGCTCGACACCCCGAGCCACAGCCGCGCCGGGGTCAGCCAGCGCGTGGGGATCGCCGTTTCCCGCATGGCTTCGACGGGCCGCGTACGGCCCGCGTACCGGGCGGCGACGAACGCGGCGCCCCACGCCGAACCCAGGCCCACGATCGCCGCGGCGACCACCGGGTAGAAGCCCTGCTCGAACTTGAGGACCGGCTGGATCACGCCGAACCCGGTCAGCCGGCCGAAGAGCCAGTTGCCGAGCAGCACGCCGGGGAAGATGGCCAGCGCGGTGCCCAGCGCACCGATGATCATTGCCTCGCCGGTGATCATCCGGCTCAGCTGGCGCGGGGTCGCGCCGATCGCCCGCAGCATGGCCACCTCACGGCGGCGCTGCTGCACCGAAAGCGTCAGGGTGCTCGCGACGACGAACATGGCGACCTGCGCCGCGAGGCCGCCGAACACGGCCGCGAGGATGATCAGCAGCTCGCCGTCGCCGGCCGCCTTGGCGAACTCGGCGGAACCGCGGGCGTCGCCGGTCAGCGTGACCGCGCGCTGGTCCCGCACCGCGGCGGCGATCTGCGCGTCGACGCCCGCGACGTCGGCACCCGGCGCGAGCTGGACGCCGAACGCGTCCACCTGCCCGGCCGCCGACCGCAGCCCGGTGGCCTCGGCGGGTGAGAAGAACACCGCGTCGGCGGCCATCCGGCGGCCCGCGTCGGCGATCCCGGTGATCCGGTAGGAGTGGACGCCCCCGCGGACGGCGATGTCGGCCTTGCCACCCGCGTGCGCCCCGATCCGGGCGGCGGTGGCGGAATCGAGCACGACTTCGCCCTCGCGGATCGGGGCCACACCCTCGGTCAGCCGGTAGGGCGCCAGCTCCGCGGAGACCCAGCTGTGGCCGGCCTGGGTGCCGGGGACCGACGGGCCGCCCTGGTCGCCGAGCACCTCGGCGTGGAAGGAGACGTCGGGGACCACGTGGGCGACGCCGGGGACGCCGCTGATCGTGCTCGCGAGGCCTTCGTCGAGCCGGACGCGCTCGGACAGCGTCGCGGTCTCGTGGTAGGCGTCCTCACCGTGGCCGACCGTGGGCAGGTCGTAGGACTGGTTGCCCGCCACCACGATCGGCGCGGCGGCCAGGCGCTGCGGCGGGATCACGGTCCGGATGCCGGTCTCCATGAGGCCGCCGCAGGCGAGCATGACGGCGGTGCCGACGAACACCGAGACGAGGGTGGCGATGAAGCCACCGGTGCGGTAGCGCAGGGTGCGTACGACGAGGGTCAGCATCAGCGCGTCAGCTCGCTCAGCCAGGGGTCTTCCTGCGGCCGCTGCTCGGTGCGGGCCACGAGGTTGGTCATCCGCCGGGCCACCTCTTCGGGGTTCGGCTGCCGCAGCTCGTCGACGACCCGGCCGTCGGCGAGGAACAGCACGCGGTCGGCGTAGGAGGCGGCCACCGGGTCGTGGGTGACCATCACGATGGTCTGCCGGGACGCGCTCTTCGCCTCTCGCAGCAAGGAAAGCACCTCCTGGGCCGACCGCGTGTCCAGCGCGCCGGTCGGCTCGTCGGCGAAGATCACCTCGGGGTGGGTGACGAGGGCGCGGGCGATCGCCACCCGCTGCTGCTGCCCGCCGGAGAGTTCCGCCGGCCGGTGGCGGCGCCGCTGGCCGAGCCCGACCTGTTCGATGACGCGGCGCACGAGAGCCGGGTCGGCCCGCCGTCCCGCCAGTCGCAGCGGCAGGGTCACGTTCTGCTCGACGTCGAGCGCGGGCAGCAGGTTGAAGGCCTGGAACACGAACCCGATCCGGTCGCGCCGCAACCGGGTCAGCTCGACCTCGCGCATCACGCTGAGGTCCGTGCCGCCCAGCACGACCGAGCCGGACGTCGGCTTGTCCAGGCCGGCCGCGCAGTGCAGCAGCGTGCTCTTGCCCGAACCCGACGGCCCCATCACCGCGGTGAACGTGCCGGCCGCGAAGCCGGCCGTCACGTTGTCCAGAGCCAGGACTTGGGCGCGGTCCTTGCCGTACGCCTTGCGTACGGACAGCAGCCGCACGACGTCGACCGTGTCGTCTTGGTGGTACATCTGCGGCTCCCCTGGCGTGCCTTCTCGCGGTCTTCGATGCTTTACCGCGACCACGTTACGAAGGCGCGGACCGATTTCCGAGGGTGCTAGGGAGCGGAAGTTTGCGGGGGTTAGCACTACCGCGGAGAGCGGCCCGGCCTGCGCATAATGGGCGCCATGACTAGCGGAAGCCCGGTCGCCACGATGACGCGGTCGCTGCTGCGCGACGGCGGGCTCGCGACCCTGCGGGGCGGCGCGCTCGCCGTGGTGGCGGTGACCGAACTCGTGATGTTCGTCGTCGTGGTCACCGCCGGCTCGCTGATCGGCGTGGGCGTGGGACCGTTCATGCTGCCCCCGGCCGTGCTGTTGATGCGCTCGCTGACCGACCGGGTGCGCGCGTCGGCCGGCGCGTGGTCCGGTGTGCGGATCGCCTCGCCGTACCTGCCGGAGCCGGCCGGGAGCACGCCGCTGCGCCGCTGCCACCACCTGCTCGGCGACCGCGCGAACTGGCGCGACGCGCTGTGGCTGGTGGTGGACAGCTCCGTCGGCATCCTGCTGACGCTCACCCCGCTCCTGCTGATCGCGCACGGGTTCCGCGGGCTCGCGATGCCGTTCCTGGTCGGGTCCGACGCGGCCGACTGGCTCGGCAGCTGGTACGTGGTGATCCCGGTGGACGACCAGCCGACGGCCTGGTTCGCGGCCATCCTCGGCCTGGCGCACTTCCCGCTCGCGCTGTGGAGCGCACCGCACCTGCTGAAGCTGCACGCGCGGCTCGCGGCCACGCTGCTGTCACCGACCGAGGTGACCCGGCTGACGAACCGCGTGCAGCACCTGGCGGAAAGCCGCGACGACGCCGTGGGGTCGCAGGCGACCGAGCTGCGCCGCATCGAGCGCGACCTGCACGACGGCGCGCAGACCCACCTGGTCGCGATGGGGATGACGCTCGACGCCGCGATGCGCGTGCTCGACTCCCACCCCGAAGCGGCCCGGTCCTTGATGGACGAGGCGAAGAACAGCTCGGCCAAGGCGTTGCAGCAGCTGCGCGATCTCGTCCGGGGCATCCAGCCGCCGGTGCTGGTCGACCGCGGCATCGCCGACGCGATCCGCACGCTCGCCATCGAAAACCCGCTGCGGATCGAGACGACGATCGACCTGCCCGGCCGGCCGTCGCTGGCGGTCGAGACCGCCGCGTACTTCTCGGTGTCCGAACTGCTGAACAACGCGATGAAGCACTCCGGGGCGCACAGCGGCGCGATCAACGTCCACTACGAGTCCGGCCGGCTGGTGATCAACGTCAGCGACAACGGCGGCGGCGGCGCGAACACCGAAGGCGGCACGGGACTGCGCGGCATCGAGAAGCGGCTCGCCCCGCTCGACGGCTTCATCACGATCCTCAGCCCGCTCGGCGGCCCGACCATGGTGACGATCGAGATCCCGTGCGGCTTGGCGCCCTGATGCCCGTCAGTGCTTCAGGTACGCCAGCACCGCCAGGACCCGCCGGTTGGCGTCCTCGGACTGCGGCAGGTTCAGCTTGGCGAGGATGTTGTTGATGTGCTTGGAAACGGCCTTCTCGGAAACGACCAGCACGCCCGCGATGCTGCTGTTGGACCGCCCTTCGGCCATGAGCTTGAGGACTTCGCGCTCCCGGGCGGTCAGCCGCTCCAGGCGGTCGTCGCGGGTGTTGTGCGTCAGCAGCCGCGTCACGACGTCCGGGTCCATCACCGTGCCTCCGAGAGCGACCTGGCGGACGGCGTCCACGAACTGGTCACCGTGGAACACCCGGTCCTTGAGCAGGTAGCCGACCGAGCCCTCCCCATCCGCGAGGAGTTCGTCGGCGTACAGCCGTTCCACGTACTGCGAGAGGACGAGCACCGGGAAACCCTGGATCCGGCGCCGCGCTTCGATCGCGGCGCGCAGGCCCTCGTCGGTGAACGACGGCGGCAGCCGGATGTCGACGATCGCGATGTCCGGCCGTTCGCGCAGCATCGCTTCCAGCAGGTCCGGCCCGTTGTCCACCGCCGCGCTGACGTCGAATTCGTGCGCCTCGAGCAGCCGCACCAGACCGTCCCTGAGCAGGAACTGGTCTTCACCGATGACCACGCGCACTTGTCCGTCCCCCGCTTCGAGCCCGACCACGACCAACCCTCATCATAGGGCCGCGTCAGTCGGACCCGGCCACCACGCAGATCCCCAGCGCACCACGGCGCGGGTCGTAGTCGGCCAGCAGCACCGGACCGGCGGCCGTGCCGCCGGCGAGCGGCGCCCACAGCCCGGTGCACGGGAACTCGGGCGGCGCGACGATCGCGTCCGGCCAAGCACCCAGCCCGGCCAGCCCGCTGCCGATGACGACCGTCTCCGCCGGCTCGAACTCCGGCAGCGCGTCCGGCGCCACTTCGGGTTCGTAGCCGACGCGGACCGTCCGGCGCCCGCCCGCCTCGAACAGCAGGGCGGTGGCGGCGTCGCCGACCCGGTCCGGCAGGTCGTACGGCGTGACGCCCTGGTCCATGATCAGGACCAGGACGCGCCGGTAGTCGTGGCGCCGCGCGTAGGAACCGGCGATGCGCAGCGCGGTGAACGGGGCCAGGCTGCCCTGTCCCGAAACGGAAAACACCAGCGGGTGGCCGGGAAGCACGGCGGTGAGGTTCACCGGCGCCGACAGCCGCGGGTCGAACTCGGGCGCCGCGTGGGCGACGATCGCGAGGTCGATCCGCTCGCCGGACAGCTGCCCGGCGAGCAGTTCGCGGGCCATCGCGAGGAAGGGGTTGCCGCGCGCCCGCGCCACCCGGCCGGGCCGGAAGCCGATGTCGTGCCCGCGGCTGAGGTCGGTGAAGTACCGGTGCAGCTCGGGAACGTCGATTTCGCGTTCTCCGGGGCCGAATTCACGCTGGGTCGCCAGCGCCAGGCGCAGCGGCAACGGCCGCAGGCCCGGCGACGGCGCGGAGGACAGGGTGGTCGTGGACGCGCGGTACATCGCCTAGCGCTCCGCGCCCACGGCGACCGGCGGCGCGAACTCGTGCAGGTGCTGGCGGCGCAGCAGGTCCGCGGGCTGGTCCCGCTCGCTGACGAGGTAGTGGCGTCCACCGTGGACGATGACTTCGGCCGGGTAGCCGTGGCTGAGGAAGAGCACCGGGGACGCCGTCGGGCCGTAGGCACCGGACCGCGTGACGCCGATCAGGTCGCCCGGGCGGACCGGCGGCAGCGCCGCCTTCTTGGCGAGCACGTCGTTGGGCGTGCACAGCGGCCCGGTGATCTGCCAGGTTTCGGTGGCGGGCTCGTCGATGCGGTTGAGCAGCCGGATCGGGAAGTCGCGCTTGACGTAGGACCCGATGCCGACGGCGGCCATGTGGTGGTTCGTGCCACCGTCGGCGACGGCGAAGTTCTGCCCCAGCGAGGTCTTGGTGTAGCGGACGCGGACGACGTAGGTCCCGGAAGTGGCGGCGAGGTACCGGCCGAGCTCCATGACCAGCCGCGTCGCCGGGTGCCGCTGCGCGAACTCGTCGATCACCGGGTTGAGCATCGAGGCGAGCAGATCGCGGTCGAGGTCCGTTTCGCCGTCGAAGTACGCGACGCCGAGGCCGCCGCCGACGTCGACCATTTCCAGCGGGAACCCGAGCCGGCGCGAGACGCGTTCGGCGAGTTCGAAGATGCGCCGGGTGTTCTCGACGATCGGCTCCTCGTCCAGGATCCGGGTGCCCATGTAGACCTGCACGCCCATCAGCCGCAGGTTCGGGTGCCGGTCGGCGAGGTCGGTGGCGGCGAGCAGCTGCTCTTCGTCGATGCCGAACTGGCGCGGCTTGCCGCCCATGGTGAGGCCCGAGCCCTTGACCGCGAAGCTGGGGTTCACCCGCAGAGTGACCCGCGCTTCGATCCCGCGTTCGCGCGCGAGGTCGTCGAGGATCTTCAGCTCCCCGAACGATTCGCAGACCACGGTGTAGACGCCCTCGTCCAGGCAGGCGGCCAGTTCCGAGACGCTCTTGCCGGGGCCGAGGAAGATGATGTCCTCGCCGGCGACCCCGGCCCGGCGCGCGGTGATCAGTTCGGCCATCGACGACACTTCGGCCCGGGCCCCGTGGGCGTGCAGCAGCGCGCACACCGAGATGTTCGGATTGGACTTCAGCGAGTAGAAGATCTCCAGCCGCGGGTGCAACTGCTCGCGAAGACCCAGCAGCCGGCCGCCCAGTTCGTCACCGTCGTAGACGAAGAGCGGGGTGCCGTAACGCTCCGCGAGTTCGGCGATGCCGACCCCCTGGATCTCGAATTCGACACTCATGCAGCGCTCCTCATTTCCGGAAGACCATGGCGGAGAACGTCGACCCCAGGCCGACGGAAATCATCAGGTAGCGGGCGCCGGGCGCGAGGAGCCCGAGGCCGTTGGCGGCGTGGTAATTGAGAAAGGGGTCGGCGCAGAAGCAGTGCCCGGTCGTCCCGACGTTCTGCAGGAAGATCTTCGAGCGCGGGATGCCCAGCGCCGCGCTCGCGCGGACCCAGGAGATCTTGTTGACGTTGTGCGGCAGGACCAGGTCGATGTCGTCGACGGTCAGCCCGGCGGCCGCGATGGCTTCGAGCGCGACGTCGGCGACCGTGCCGGGGTAGATCTGCCGGAACTCGGCGGCCTGGTCGTCGTCGAGGATCACTTCGCCGCCCGGGCCGCCGAGCGTGGTGGTGGCGTAGCCGATCAGGGTGTCCTGGTCCTCGCCCGGTCCGACGAGCACCGCGGCGGTGGCCTCCCCCATGATCGCGGTATCGGGAATGACCTGCGCGGAGTGGGTGAACGCTTTTTCGCCGGTGAGGATCAGGGCGAGCGCATCGGGATCGCCGTCGGCGGCCAGCAGCGTGCCGCACAGGTCGACGGCGAGCAGCCCGGAGGCGCAGGCGTGGTCGGTGAGGGTGAACAGGGTGGCATGGGTGAGCCCGAGCGCCTCCCGCACGTCGACCATCGGGTCGACCGGGTACGGGTTCGCGGCCGGCATCGTCTTGGCGCGCACGACGTACCGGACGCGCTCTTCCCGGCCCCGCAGGGGATCCAGCTTGCTGACGGCTCCGAGGATCATGTCCGCTTCGGACTCGTCCGACCGGCAGACCTGGTCGAGGCCGTACATCCGGCGGAACCGGCGCACCTGCCCGGCGGAGAGGGCCAGCTCGTCCTGCAGCGATTCGATCGCCACGGTCGTCGGCACGTACGTGGACACCGCCACCAGCGAAGTCATCGCACCGTCAACTCCCCTCGGGTCCGCCACCGGTTCTCGGTCCAGCCAAGAATCGCGGCGCCCGCTGACGGGGCACTGACCGGCCGCTGACCGGGGGTCAGGCGTGGATTTCCCGGTGGCGCACCGGCATTTCCGCCAGCGCGGCGAGCGCTTCGGCTTCCGCGGCTTCGTCGGCCAGGTCCCGCGCCAGCTGCACCGCCCGCTCGTGCAGCAGCACAGCCTCACCGTGGTGACCGGCCGCGGCGCACACCCGGCCGAGCGCGGTGGTGGCCTTGCGTTCCCACCACCGGTCGCCGACTTCCTGAGCCAGCGTGACGGCCTGGTGGAGGCAGTTCGCCGCCTCCGCCGGGTCGCCGTCGGCGTGGTGGACCGTGCCCAAGCCGGTCAAGGCCATGCTTTCGGCCCAGCGGTCCCCCGTCGCGCGGGCGTGGGCCAGGCCGTGCTCGAGGTGCCTGCGGGCGTGGCGGGGTGCGGCCGTGAAGCCGAGCCCGACGGCGGCCAGCGCTTCACCCCAGCGGTCGCCGACCGCCTGGGCCAGGTCCAGGCCGCGCTGGAAGTCCGCCGCGCTCTCGGCCCGGCGGCCGGCGTGGTAGTGGAGATCGCCGAGGCCGACCAGTGCGCGGGCTTCGCCGCACCGGTCACCGGCCGCGCGGTACAGCTCGACCGCGTGGCGGTGGTGCGTGAGCGCCTCGTCGTGGCTGCCGCCGCGGGCGTGGATGAACCCGAGAAGACGGGCCACCGCCACGACGGTCCATTGTGGAGCGATCACGGCCTCGCCGCCGCTTCCCGGGCCGCGGCGTTCCCGTCGATCTGCACCCCCGTCACGTGCAGATCCGGGAAGTCCCACGCCAGCCGGGGGCACCGGCGCAGCGGCAATCTTGCCGCCGGGCCGGCGTCAGGCCGACGGCTCCCCGAAGGCCTTCAGCAGCAAGCGGTGCAACGTCTCCCGCTCGCCCGGGCTCAGCCGGGCGAGCAGCTCGCCGGTCACCGCGCTCGAGACCTCCTCGACCTTGCCCACCGTGGCGTGGCCGTGCTCGGTGAGGGTGAGGACGTGCCGGCGGCGGTCCTCGGTGTCGCGCTCCCGCGACACCCAGCCCGCGGCCTCCAGCCGGTCGAGCACCTTCACCAGGTCGCTGCGGTCGAGACCGAGCCGGTCCGCGACGCGCTGCTGCGACAGCGGACCGGACTCGCCGATGCAGACCAGGACGTAGTAGTCGCGCAGAGCGACCCCGTGGCCGGCCAGCGCCGTGTCGATCCGGCCCACACCGCTGCGGTGCAGCTGGCCCATCACGTAGGTGGGCCAGCGCAGCAGCGCCTTCGGCCGATCGGGGGAGGACATGCCCGCGAGCATAGAGGCGGCCGCGGGCCGGCACAATTGTAGGGATTTCCTACAGTATGACTCCAGAACGAACTTGTGCTCAGCGCCGGCGACCCAGTGCTTCGCGTTTGACGAACCCGATCACGCCGGTCGCGACGAACAGCACCGCGCCCACGATGATCAGCCAGAACAGGCTCTTGACCACGATGCCGAGCACGACCAGGACGGCCCAGACCACGAGCAGGGCGACGAGGATTCCCATGGCGATTCCCTTCTGAACTTTCTCAGGAGGGAAATACCCCGCCCGCGAGGTGCCTACTCCCGCCTCGCACGTCCGGGGCAGGCCCCGCGCGATGGCGAAACCCTCGCCGAGCCCGTGATCAATGGGTTTCGGTGGCGTAGCCGCCGTCGATGGCGAGGGTGGCGCCGGTGATGTTGCCCGCCACCCGGTCGCTGGCCAGGAAGGCCACCAGGTTCGCCACCTCCGCGGGCCGGGTGAACCGGCCGGTGACGGCGTGCCCGGCCGCCTCCTCGGCGACCGAGTCCGGGTTCGCGCCGGTCGTGGCGGCGAGGGTTTCGGCCACCCCGCCGGCCCCGAGCCACAGGTCCGTCGCGACCGGGCCCGGGTTGATCGCGTTGGCGCGGATGCCGCGGGGCCCGAACTCCTTCGACACCGACTTCGTGAAGTTGACCAGCGCCGCTTTCGCCGCGCTGTAGTCGATGACGCCGGGGTCGGGCAGGATCGCGTTGACCGAGGCGACCGTGACGATGTTGCCCCGGCCCGCGGTCACCATCGTCGGCAGCACGGCCCGCGTCGCCCGGACCGCGCTCAGCAGGTTCAGCGTCACCGACCGCGTCCACTCGTCGTCGGTGACCAGCAGGAAGCCGTTCGGCCGCGGGGTGACGGCGCCGACGTTGTTGACCAGGACGTCGATGCGCCCGAACTCGGCCAGGGCCAGCTCGGCGAGCCGGCCAGGCCCGTCGGTGGTGCCGAGGTCGACGGCGAGTGCGTGCGCTTTCCCCGCCTGGACGAGGGCGTCCAGGTCCGGTCCCGGCACGCGCGCGCCGGCCACGACGTGGGCACCTTCCGCGACGAGGGCTTCGGTGACGGCCAGGCCGATGCCCCGGCTGGCTCCGGTGACGACGGCGACCGCGCCGGCCAATCCGAGGTCCACGGGCTCAGATCCCCTGCTCGCGCAGCCAGCCGAGCACGGCGTCGGCGACCTCGCGCCAGCCGCTGTCGATGGTGAGCGAGTGTCCCCGGCCCTCGAACTGCTTCAGCTCGGTGACCGCGGTGGAGTCGCGGTACTGCTTGAAGGTCGAGCGGGTGACGACGTCCGGAACGGTGTGGTCGGCCGTCCCGGAGATCAGCAGGAGCGGGCCGCGGTCCGGGCGGTGGGTGTCGACCCGGGCCTCGGAGTGCAGCACGAAGTTCGCCGCCGCGGCCTGGAACAGCGGCCGGGCCGGCGACGGGATCGTCCAGCGCCGGTACAGCGCCGCCGATTCCTCGTCGGTCAGCGCGTTGCCGAAGCCGAACCGGAACTCCTTCTCGGTCAGCGACACGGCCCGGTGGAGGTTCGCCGGATTGCCCAGGGCAGGCAGGCCCGCGCGCAGCTGGGCCAGCGGCAGCGGCAGGACGCCCTTGATCTGGGCGGGGTCGATGGCGACGCCGGCGAGGCCGACGCCCTGCCCCAGCAGCTTCTCGGTGATCAGGCCGCCGAAGGAGTGCCCGATGATCACCGGCGGCCGCTCGAGGCCGGCGATGATCGACGCGAAGTGGCCGGTGGCGTCGTCGATGCCGATGTCCGCGACGACGTCCGGGTTTTCCCGGGCCAGCTCGACGGTTCCGGGCTCGTGCGGCCAGCCGGGTGCGACGGGCGCGTACCCGGCCGCCCGGAAGTGGTCGATCCAAGGGGTCCACGAGGTGGCGTGCAGCCACAGCCCGTGGATGAACACGACGGGGGTGCCCGGTTCGGCCATCGGATCCTCCAGTTCGTCCGGGTGGTCCCCGAAGCCAACCCGACGGGCGGGCCCGGCGTCCAAGACCCGTTGCGACCGGATCGATAGCCGTGGTGGCATCGTTGGCGCACCCGACCCTTCGCGCGGAAGGCCCGCATGGACCTCGACCTCAGGCTGGTGCGGTACTTCGTCACCGTCGCCGACGAACTGCACTTCGGCCGGGCGGCGGCCAAGCTCTTCATCAGCCAGCCGACGCTGTCCAAGCAGATCCGCAAGCTCGAAACCGACGTCGGCGGCGCCCTGCTGGTCCGCGACAGCCGCCACGTGGCCCTGACCCCGCGCGGCGACCGGTTCCTGCACCTGGCCCGGCAGCTGCTGGCCACCGCGGACCAGATGCTGCGCGAGCCCGCCCCGCACCACCTGCGGATCGCCCACATCTTCGAGCTGGACACGAGCCGGCTGGTCGCGGACGCCTACCTCGCCGCCCACCCCGCCATCCGGCTCGTCCAGAGCCAGATGGACAGCGCCCGCCAGCTCAGGGCGCTGCTCGAGGGCCACCCGGACGTGGCGATCGTCCGCGTCACGGGGGCGATGAAGGCGGCCCACCCGGCGGGCTGGCAGCACCGGCTGCTGCGGCTGGAGCCGTTCCGCCTGGTCGGGCGGCCCGGCGACCCCCGCCGCCCGGCGGTGTCGGTGCACGAGCGTCCGATCGAGGTCTTCGCGGACGCACCCGGCACGGCGCTGTACAACGTGCACGGCCGGTACTTGAGTTCGCTGGAGCAGCACACCGGGCTGGCCCTGCGCTGGCTGGGCAACCCGGGCACGTTCGACACGTGCCACGCGGCGCTCACCCGGGCGCCGGACAGCGCTTACCTGCTGGAGTTCGAAAGCTACGCCCGGCGGTACGAAGACCTCGGGATCCCGGCGTACCGGCCGCAGGAGCTGCAGCCGGTGTACCCGTGGTCGCTGGCCTGGCGGGACGGCGAGCGGCCGGAGACCGTCCGGGGTTTCCTGGAGGTGGCCGGGCAGCTCGCGGCGAGGCTGCGCTGGCTGCACCCCGAGCGGGCGGACGGGGTGCCGCTCTGGGCGCCGCCGGAGGACCTCGCCGTCGCGTGACGGGAAGCGGCTATTCGGCCAGGCGGTGCAGCACGATCATCCCGCCGTGGGCGGGCTCGGCGGACCGTTCGTCGTCCGTGGACACATACCGCTCGACGAGCGCGAGGATCGCGCGCTCCAGCTCGGCCGCGTCCTCGGCGGACAGGTGGACGGCGAAGCGGAGGAAGATGCGCACCGAGTCGGGGCCCGCCGCGCGCAGCTCGTCCTGGACCGCTTCGATGGGCGCCAAGGCGGCGTCGACTTCGGTGTTCGGGGGGTCGTCCAGCCACCACGATCGCGCCTTGGCGCGGTAGGGCTTCTCCAGCGCGCCGCTGTCGCCGGTGCGGACGGGCGCCGGCTCGAGCAGACCCGCCTCGATCAGCTGCCGGACGTGGTACAGGACCGTCCCGGGATCGCGGCCCAGGCGGTCGGCGAGCTGCTTGTTGGTCAGCTCGCTCTGCCAGCAGAGCCGCAGGATGCGCAGCCGCAGCGGGTGGGCCAGGGCTTTCGCCTCGCTCACCGTGGCCTCGCGCCGCGGCATCGACGCGGAAGCACCTCCGGGTTCAGCCATGGGCGAAGGCTAGTACACGTCGATGGACTTTTCTCCATCGATGTGGAATTCTCCACCAATGGGGACATCGCTTGGCGGTGGGTACTGGCGGCTGTGGACGTCGGCCGCCCTGTCCAACCTCGCCGACGGGATCCTCAAGTTCGCCCTGCCGCTGCTGGCGATCGGGTACACGCGTTCGCCGGCCCTGATCGCCGGCCTGACGTTCGCGTTCACGCTGCCGTGGCTGGTCTTCGCGTTGCCGGCGGGTGCGACCGCCGACCGCCGGGACCGTCGCTCGCTGATGCTGCTCGCGAACGTCGCCCGCGCCACGCTGCTCGCCGGGCTCCTCGTGGCCGTGCTGCTCGACGCCGGCTCCATCTGGATCCTGTACGTCGCCGCGCTCGGCACCGGTATCGCGGAAACGTGCTACGACACCGCGTCCCAGGCGATCGTGCCGCAGCTGGTCGGACGCGACAAGCTGCCGAGAGCGAACAGCCGGCTGTACGCGGCCGAGACGACGGCGCTGGAGCTCGCCGGTCCCCCGGCCGCCGGTCTGCTCGTCGCCACGGCGGCGTCGCTGTCGCTGGCCACCCCGATCGCCCTCTGGGCGGCCGCGGTCGTCGTCCTCCTGTTCGTCCGCGGCTCGTTCAAGGTGGGGACCACCGATCGGCGCCCCCGGCTGCGCACCGAAATCGCCGAGGGACTGCGGTTCGTGTGGCGCACCGGCATCCTGCGCACGTTCACCCTGATGACGGGCATCTTCAACTTCGCCAGCAGCGCGATCCTGGCCGTCTTCGTGCTGTACGCCGTGGGCCCGGACTCGGCGATGGGGCTGTCGGGGGAAGCGTACGGCTGGCTGCTCAGCCTGGTCGCCGCCGGCTGCCTCGCCGGTTCGTTCTTCGCCGAGCCGGCCGAGCGCGCATTGGGCACGGCGCGCGCCATCGGCATCGCCTTCTTCTTGGGCGCCGCGTCCCTGGGTGTTCCGGCGTTGACGGCCGACCCGGTGATCATCGGCGCCGCCTTCTTCGCCGGCGGTGTCGGCCTCATCGTCTCCAACGTCACGACCGTCTCCCTGCGCCAGCGGATCACCCCGGACCGGCTTCTCGGACGCATCAACAGTTCCCACCGCCTCGTGGCGTACGGCACGCGGCCCCTCGGCGCGCTCGCGGGCGGGTTGCTCGCCCAGAGCTTCGGCCTGCACGCGGTGTTCGCCGTGATGAGCCTGCTGGCCGTGTCCACCGTCTTCGGCGCGACGCAGGTGACCGCAACGGCCGTGGCCGAGGCCGAACGCCAAGCCGTGCGAAGCTCGGCCTAGTCGTCGCCGAGCGCGGCCAGCCTCTCCTGCACCCGCGCGTGGCGGAACTGGTACACGCCTCCGGCCTGCCTCAGCACCCCTCGCCGGTGCGCGTCGTCGAGGAAGTGCATCAGGCGCCACGGCAAGCGGCCCGTTGCCGCGAGCCAGAGGTGGTGGACGAAGTAGTTGCCCCACGCCCGGGTCACCAGGACCGTCATGCCGATGCCTGCGCCGAAACACACGCCGGCCACGATCGGGGTCACCGCGTTCGTCGCCGCCGGGAACACCTGGCCGCCCACCAGCGCGGCCGCCACGCCGTAGCACGCCGCCGCCACGCCGCGGCCCATGAAGAACCCGAACGACGCGCCCGCCACCCCGGCCGCGATGGCCAGCGCCAAGTCGAAGCGGCCGCCCAGCACCGGGAGGAACCGCGTCTGGGCCGTGAACGCGAACGCCATCCCGTCGAACAGCCCCAAGGACACCAGGAACGACACGGACAA
Source organism: Amycolatopsis sp. DG1A-15b (assembly GCF_030285645.1). Taxonomy (GTDB): domain Bacteria; phylum Actinomycetota; class Actinomycetes; order Mycobacteriales; family Pseudonocardiaceae; genus Amycolatopsis. The sequence goes on along the minus strand of NZ_CP127296.1, from coordinate 2,048,043 downwards.
CGCGATCGCGCCGGTCCGCTCGTTGCGCAGGATCGTCCGCGGGCTCGACACGCGGCTCGCGTCGACCGGTTTCGCCAGCCACACGTGCACCGCGAACACCAGGCCGAACACCAGCGCCAGGAAGACGACCAGACCGGCCGCCAGCGACCAGCCCAGGCCGAGCAGGACACCCACCGCGGCACCGATCGCGAAGCGGCCGGCGAACTTCCGGGCCGCGCCGGCGAACCGCAGCTCCGTGCGCAGCGGCTCCGGCGGCCGGCCGAAGCGGTGGGCCAGGCAGGCGGCGCCACCGAACGACGAGCCGTAGACCGCCGCCAGCGCCGGTCCGTCGTCGACCCAGCCGGTGATCACGAAGAACACCGCGACCAGCACACCGATCAGGACCGACCGGGTTCCGGCGGGCACCGCGCGGTACAGCTGCCACCAGGCCAGGTCACGGCTGCGCGCGCGTTCGAGGTGCCGGGCCAGGAAACCGAGCCAGCGGGTGGCCTGCTCCGCGGTGTACCGCCCGGACGGGCTCGTCTTCGGGTTCCGCCCCGGTGGCTGCGGAACCTGCGCGTAGGCGTTGGGGACGAAGGAGTCGAGCAGCTGCCCTTCGAGCGCCGCGGCGTCTTCGGCGGCGAGCAGTTCCGCGGGATCGGCCGGCGGGCGGCCGTAGCCGATCCGGGCGAGATCGACCATCAACGGCGTCCGCAGCACCCGGGCCAGCGCGGCGTCCGGCTCGCGGCGCAGCCGGTCGGCGACGGGAAGCCAGCGGTCTTCGCCCTGCCGCGCGGACAGGTAGGTGATCGCCTCCTGCCGGACGACCGGTTCGAGCCGCACCACCGTGGCGGCGCCCAGCACCGTGCCGGACTCGCGCGTCGCCTGCTCGTACTCGGCGGAGCGGCAGGTGAGCACCAGCGAGCGGCCCGCCCCCACGGTCTGGTCCAGGGCGTCCAGCGCGGCGACGCGCAGGTCGGCCGGCATCTCGTCGAGACCGTCGAGGACCGGGACCACGTGGCCGCCGAGGACGAGCCGGGTCGGGGCGTCGGTCCCGTACTCGCGGGCGTTGAGCAGGGCCGGGTGGTTGTCGGCGAGCCTGGCCGCCAGCCACCGGTCGAGGTGCTCCCGCCGCGGATCCCACGACGCCAGCGACAACAGCACCGGCACCGGGGCGTCCGCGGTGCGGGTGCGCAGCAGCTCGAGCGTCAGCATCAGGGCGAGCACCGACTTGCCCGAGCCGGGATCACCGAGCACGACCAGCTGCCGCACGGGCAACGCGGTGAACGTCGCCGCGATGTCGCCGAGGTCGCCGCGCAGCGCGGATTTCCCGGTGCGCCCGACCGCCGACCAGCGCAGCATGATCGGCTGCGGCCGGTGCAGCGAACGCAGCTCGGCTTCGGCGCGCCACTGCCACGTGACGGCTTCGGCCAGCTCGGTGACCGCCCGGTCGAACTGGTGTTGCGCCGGGGGTTCCGGCTCGGGTTCGCCGTCGCCGGGCGTGGCCGCGGCGAGGATCTGCTCGTGGAGCCGCCGCAGGTCGGGATTGGGGTCGACGCCGAGTTCGTCGGCCAGCCGCCGGCGCAGGCCGTGGAACAGCGTCGAGGCTTCGGCGTAGCGGCCTTCCTTCGCGAGGGCGCGCATGAGCAGCAGGTGGGACAGCTCGCGCGTCGGGTGCTCGCCGCAGAACTCCGTCAGGTCTCGGACGACTTCGCCCGTTTCGCCGAGCCGCAGCCGCCATTCGGCACAGAGTTCGACAGCGTCGGCGCGTTGTTCGTCGAGCAGCGCGGCCCGGCCGGCGAGCGTGGTCGTCCGCAGCCCGTCGAGCGCGGGCCCGCGCCACAGGGCGAGCGCGGCCCGGATTTCTTCGACGGCGTCGACGAGCTTGGCCTGCCCGGCGAGTCCCCGCGCCGCCGCGACGTGCCGGCGGAAGCGGAGGGAGTCGAGGTCGTCGGCGTCGATCTGCAGGCGGTACCCGGGACCATCGGTGACGATCGCCCCGCCGAGTTCGCCGAGCCGGGCCCGCAACCCGGAAACGCAGTTGCGCACCTGCTTCACCGCCGTCGCCGGCGGCTCGTCGTCCCAGAGCGCGTCGACCATGCGCTCCACCGGGACGACGGCGCCCGCGTTGAGCAGCAGGACGGCCAGCGCGCGCTGCTGCCGCGGGCTCGCCAGGGTGATCCGGCTCCCGTACGCCGTCACTTCCAGCGTCCCGAGAATCCGGAACCTCATCGCAACCCCCTGGTCGTCAAGGCCGGCCCGGCTTCCGAACGCGCAGGTGGAGCGGCGAATGCCGGCGCGAGGACGAAACGAGGACGGCGTCCGGAACCCTAGGGGCACGGTGGATGAGGGGGAATGCCGGGGCGACCCGGTGGCGGGCGCGTCGTTGGGGGTCGCGCCCTCCACCGGGACCGTTCGGCCGCGGATCACCCCCTGCCGGGTCGCCGTGCTCTCGGACGATCAGCGGCTGCCGCGCCCGCGCGGGCAGGGGTGCCGGGTACCGTCCGCGATCGGCCGCATACTGGACAGAAGCCGGACAATCGGCCGGGGACACTGCCCCGCCGCATTCCATGCGGTTCAATCGGGCGTAATTCGATCCGTTATTCAAAGGAATACCTGGATGACCAACGGAGAACGCCCGAGAGTCTTCATCAGTTACGCACAGGACTCGGCAGAACACCAGGACCTCGTCCGGCAGTTCGCCACTTTCCTGCAATCCCAGCTGGGCGTGGAGGTTTTTTTCGACCAATGGGTCGACGGTTCCCGGCTGGACTGGTCGCTCTGGGCGTCCCAACACCTCACCAAGGCGGACTTCGTGCTGGCCATCGCCTCGCCCGCCTACAAGCGCCGCGCCGAGGGCGACGAGGTCGCCGACATCGGGCGGGGCTCCCAGTTCGAGGCGGCGATGATCAGGGACAACCTGACGAGGGACCTGCCACGGGAAACCCGGAGAATCCTTCCGGTGGTTCTTCCCGGCCGCACGGTCGCCGAAATTCCCTCGTTCCTCAACGCCCACTCGACCACCCGGTACGAAATCACCGAGTTCACCCTCGAAGGCGCCGCGAGTCTCCTGGCCGCGTTCACCGGTGTCCCCCGCTTCGCGCCACCGAAAATCGGCGAATGGGTGGGCTCGTGGCACGCGAACCGGCCCGCGAGCAAGCCGGCGCCGGGCCCGCAACTGCTCACCACCGTCCTCCGGCCGGTCGCCAGCACGTCGGACATCCGCTTCACGGGCGCCGAAATCGACGGGCTGCACCGCGGGTCCAGCATCGTCTACCGGCCGCAGCTCTTCGCCAACGACCCGCAGGGCGTGGTCGAGTACAACCTGAGCCGCCGGTACCGCCGCTTCGAGGCGGTCGCCGGGGTGCTCGACGACGCCGACGAGGCCGACCAGGTCGGTTACTTCCAGGTGTTCCTCGACAACGTGTCCCAAGGGCAGTTCCGGGCGCGGATGGGCGAGCCGGCCTGGATCGAGTGCGATCTCACGAACGCGCTGCGGATGAGGCTCGTCGCTTGGCGCCCCGGGATGACCGTCCACCCGCTGGCCGCCGGGGCGGCGATGGCGGTCGGCCGGTCGAACCGGCTGCCGTCACTCGGGTGGGGCGACCCGGCACTGGTCGAATAGCCGCGGAGGGCCCGGTGGAACCATCCGCCGGGCCCTCCGCGCACAGGACCAGTGCCGCAACAGGCCACGTTTGCCCTGGCGGGGAGCGGGTGTTGATCTCTGTGATACGTTCGGCGCTGTCGTGCACGACTGCGAGTTCGAGGAGGTGAGACCGATCAACGCTGTGACAGGTCGGGGCTCCCTCCTTTGCATGGCCTAGGGAGCGCCCGCACAAGGCATCCCGAAAGGCATGAAACGCTGATGCGCTTCACCTCTCAGACGTCGTCGGATGGCGTCACCGAACAGTTCTTCACCCTCGACGAATTCCCCGGCGTGCTGTGGACGCCGGAAGACGCCTCTGGCACTCGTCCCCTGATTCTGCTGGGCCACGGCGGCAGGCAGCACAAGACGGCCCCCAGCACCGTGTCCCGCGCCCGCTGCTACGCCGCCGAGGGCTTCGCAGTCGTCGCGATCGACGCGCCCCACCACGGCGACCGGCCCCAGGACGAGGAGTTCGGCCGGATCGTGGCCGCCATGCGGGCCGGCATGGCCGCCGGTGAGAACCCGGGCGCGCTGGTCGCCGATATGCACAGCTACCTGGCCGGTCAGGCCGTGGCGGACTGGCAGGCGGTCCTGACCGCCGTCCAGAGCCTCGACCAGGTCGGCGCCGGACCGGTGGGCTACTGCGGGATGTCGATGGGCTGCGGGCTCGGCATTCCGCTCATCGCCGCAGAACCCAGGATCCGGGCCGCGGTGCTGGGCCTGCTCGGAGTGCACGGGCTGGCCGAAGACGCCGCGCGGATCACTGCACCGGTGCAGTTCCTGGTCCAGTGGGACGACGAGCTGGTTCCGCGGGACCAGAGCCTGGCGTTGTTCGACGCGCTGGGCTCATCCGAGAAGACGCTGCACGCCAACACGGGCACCCATGGGGACGTGCCGTCGTTCGAAGTGGACAGCTCTCTGAGGTTCTTCACCCGGCATCTGAGCTGACCTCGCGTCACTGTGCCCGGCGCGCCGGCCGGAACGCCGTTCCCGGCCGGCGCGTCCGGTCCGGACTGTCCGGCATGGCCGAGCGAGTGCAGCTGTCCGCTCAGGGCATGCCCTCCGCCCGCAGGACTAGCTGGTTGCCGTCGGTGTCGGCGCCTCGCCCGGCAGACCGAGGAGCTTGGCCTCCCCCAGGTCGAAGGCGTCGCCGCCGACACCGCTGCTGCAGGCGGGGTTCACGACCTGCCACGACAGCCGCAGCCGGAGCACGCCGCTCACGTCGACGTCGACGGGTGTCACCTTCCCGAGTTCCAAGGTCGCCGACTTCAGCTTGCGGCCGTCACCGAACACCTCGAGCTGGACCTTCAACCCCGCGTCGCCGGAGTTGTCGTCCATGCCCGCCGTGGCGGCGAACCTGCGGTACCCCTTGGAGACGTTGTACTCGATCGCGCCGGTGTCGGGACAGGAGGAGACGCTCTTCGAGACCGTGTGCAGGTAGCTCTTGCCGGCGATGTTGCCGGGCTGGGTGTCGTTCGACCAGGAACTGCCGTTGACCGGTCTCAGGTCGGACAGGTAGACCTCGACCGCCGACTGCGCGACGGTCAGTTTGACGTGCCCGTTCAACTGGGCGCCGGCCTTCGGGTCCTGGTCGATCACCGTGCCCGGGGCGGCCGTCTGCTCGATCGAATTGACCGTCTCGATCTGGATGCCGGTACCCAGCGCGTCCTGCGCCTCCGAGAGCTTCTTGCCGATGAGATCCGGCGCGACGGTCGGCGCCGCCGAGGTGGTGGTCGAGGCCACTTCGGAGGAGGTCTCCGAGGTCGAGGCGGCCGCCGTGACGGCCGGAGGCGCGGCCTGCGGCGCCGACGTCGAGCCGGCGCTCAGCGCGATGATCGTGCCGGCCACCACCAGGACGGTTGCCCCGATCGCGAGGGGGACCGCTTTCTTCTTCCGCCGCGGACGCGGCGGGCCGACGTAGGGGCTGTCGAACACCGGATCTCCGATCCCCGGTGACGGATTCGCCCCGGTCCGAGCCTGCTGCCGAGCGTAGGTGGGAAGGGGCGGACGCTCGAGCCGTCGCCCCACCGGGCTGTTCACCAGGTCCGGCACGATCGCGTCGAGAATCGCGGCGATCCGGTCCGCACCCGGGCGGGTCGCGGGGTCGATGGCGAGCAGTACCCGCACGACCTCCCAGAGCGGGTCCGGCATGTCGCCCGGGCGCCCGGGTTCCTCCCCCTCGCGCCGCACGTACCCACCGGGGAACGGCGCAATTCCGCAGTAGAGTTCGTAGACGATCACCCCGAGGGCGTAAAGATCCGCCGCCTCGGCCGGCTCACCGCCGGCAGCGACTTCGGGCGCGAGGTACTTCGACGCTTCACGCATCGACATCTGCGGCGCTTTCGGAATGATGCGGACCAGCCCGGCACCGGACAGTTTCGGGTTGCGGACGGCTCCCGAATCATCCAACAGAACGTTTTCCGGGCACACGTCGCCGTGCACCACGCCGGCCTCGTGGATCGCGTGCAGTGCGGCGGCCACGCCGGCGACGATCCTGGCGATTTCCTTCGGCAGCAGCGTTCCCGACGCCTCGAGCCGTTCACGCAGTGATCCCCCGTGCACCAGGTCCGACACGAGCGTCACGGTGTCGCCTTCGACAAGGAAATCCTGCAACGTCACCAGGTTCGGGTGCGAAAGTCCCAGCAGGACCGACTGCTCGCGCATGAAGGCCGAGGCCGCCTCCGGCCTGCCGGACGAATCGGCCCGGACCTGCCGGCAAACGACCTCCCGGCCGTCCGGATCCACCCCGGCCCGGACCACTCCCCGCTTTCCCCGGCCGAGTTCCGCACCGAGCCGGTACCGCCCGGCGAATTCAGGTTCCATTCGCACTCCATCCTTCAGCACTTGGCCGTACACGCAACCCACTCGGCGCGATGACCGCTAATCGGGCGGCGGGACACTCCCGCTACCGATCGGCGTGCACATTCCGGAAAGTGTCCTGGTTTTGACCACTTGATCGAAAAGTCCGCACGGTGGAGCCGTCGGCAACGTGAATCGCCGACGTGACATTTTCCGGACAGGCTCGAGCGCCCGGCAACGTTTCCCGGCAGCCTCGCGACCACTCGGCGCCACGTGGACACTGTGGACAATCGCCTTGGTCGCCGGCGCGTTCGCCATGTTCAACTCGGACATGGTCGGCCAGGGCCTGATCGCGCTCGTCTTGTCCGGCGTGACCGGGTCCTACGCGTACCGGATTTGGACGTGGCAGGCTCGACGCTTGATTTTCTTCATCGTCTTCTGAGCGTTTGCCGGCAGGCGTCAGCGGTGATGGCGGACGGCACCGGCAAAATTGCCGGTCCCCACCCTCCCCCGCGACGGAAACGCCTGGTCGGGGCGCCCGCTGCGAGCGTCGGCCGCAGGCCGGTTCCGGTCGGGTCGGCGCACTACCGTCGACGCGGGTACCCGGCACCGGCGGCGGCCCGGCCGCCGGACCCCGGTCCCGTGGCGGGTGCGGCGGAAACCCCAGCGCCGCACCCGCCACGCCTCAGCGTGCCGGGAACGCCGTGGGTGCCGGCCGGTAACCGAGCCGGTCGATCGCCGCGGTGATGTCCAGGGTGCGTTCCATCGCGAACTGGCTGATGACGTACCGGTTCAGCCGGCCGCCCGGGAACACGCGGGCGAGCGGGGACAGCACGCGGGCAGGCACGTAGACCGGCCGCACCCGCACGCCCGCCGAGGCCAGCAGGCCGCGCAGGGCCCAGTCGATCGGGACCGGGGCGCTGTCGGCGATGTTGAACACGCTCGGCCACCCCGGTTCGGTCGTCGCGGCGAGCAGGCAGGCGCGGGCCAGGCCGTCCACCTCGGTCATGCTGACCAGCACCCGGCCGGTGCCGGGAACCAGCAACCGGGTACCCCGCACGTTCTCCAGCAGCCTCGGCAGGAGGGTGGTGTCCCCGGCGCCGTAGACGGCGTGCGGCCGCAGGACGACCGCGTCGCGGGCGATGGCCAGCACGAGCTGTTCGGCCGCGGCCTTGGCCGCCGCGTAGGCGTTGAGGTACTTCTCCACCGGAGCTTCGTGCTCCTTCGCCCGCACCGTCGGCCGGAACGGGTCGTACACGCTGGCGCTGCTGACGTGGACGAAGCGGCAGTCCGGGAACGTCGCCAGCACGTGGTGGGTGCCGAGCAGGTTCGTCCGCCACACCTCGCGGGCCACGCCGGTGTCGGTCGCCGACGCCGCGCAGTGCACCACCGCGTCGACGTCGGGCGGGTCGGTGAGCTTGGCCGCCCCGATGTCCCACGACCGGTACGCGGCCCCGCCGACGTGCCGGGAGTCCGCCTCGGCGCGCCTGCCGAAGGCCATCACCTGCCAGCCCGCCGCCGCCGCGGCCCGGCAGACCGCGCCGCCGACGAAACCGGTCGCGCCGGTGACCGCGAGCCTCACGGCCGGCTCGCGGTCATCAGCTCGCGCAGCCGTTGCCGGTCGAGCTTGCGGGACCGGCCCGAGCGCGGCAGCTCCGGCAGGACGACGATGCGGTCGGGCACGGCTTCGGCGTCGATCAGCTCCGGCAGCTGCTTGCGCAGCCGCCGGACGAGGCGGGCCGGGTCGGCGCCGTCGCCGTCGGCCACGACCGCGAGCACCACGCTCTCGTCCCCGGTCACCGGGTCGGGCGTCCCGACCATCGCCGCTTCCCGGACACCCGCCAGCAGCGCGATCGACGGCTCGTACAGCCCGGGGTAGATGTTGTACGAGCCCCGGATCAGCATGTCCTTCTTGCGGCCCGTCATGACGATCCGGCCGGCACCGTCCAGCCGGGCCAGGTCGCCGGTGGCCAGCTCGGTCAGCGGCGGCGCGCCGAGGTAGCCGAGGCAGGCGTTGGGGGCCGACACCAGCAGTTCGCCGTCGCCGGCGATCCGGACGCTCACCCCGGGCGACGGCGTCCCGAGCAGATCGCCCGGCAGCCCCCGCCCGATGTGCGCCAGCTTGTCCTCCGCACGGGCGACCGCCAGCGGGATCGCTTCGGTCATCGCGTAGATCGAGAGCACCTGCCCGCCGGGCACCGCGGCCATCGCCCGCCGCAGCACGGCGGGTGCCGCGGGGGCGGACCCCATCACGAGGTGGCGGACGTGCCCGGGCCACTCCGCGAGGACGCCGAACACCTCGGCCAGGTGCACCGGCACCCCGTAGGCGTGGGTCACCCGCCGTCGCGCGAGGTCGCGCGCGAAGCGCTCGGGCGGCGCGGACGGCTTCGGCAGGGAAAGCCGGGCGCCGCCCAGCAGCGCGGGCAGGCCGGCCATGATGCCGTCGGCGTGCATCACGTCCCCGGGCGCGAACGGCAGGTGCTCGCCCAGCATCGTCACCGCCGCGGTGAGCGACCGCAGTGTGTGCACGACCCCCTTCGGCTGTTCCGTGGTGCCCGAGGTGAACACGATCAGCGCGGGTGCGTCCGGGTCCCGGTCGCGCACCGGCGCCAGCCCCGGCGCGCGGCCGAACAGGTCGTTCAGCGCCAGGGCCGCGCGCGGCACCCCGGGCAGGCGGCGGCCGATGTGGACGTGCCGGATCCCGCGGTCGCCGATCGGCTGGCGCAGGTCCGGCACCGGCCAGCCGCGGCGACGGCAGAACGTGCGGGCCGGGCCGACCACACTGGTCGTGTAGAACAGCGACTCCGCGATCAGCCAGCGCGGGCGGCAGGCCCGCAGCCGCGCCGACACCAGGGCCGGGCCGACGGCCGTGTCCGCCGAGATGACCACCGCGCCGGCCCGCAGCGCCCCCAGGAACAGGCCGATCGCCAAGCCCGAGTTGCGGACGGCGAACAGCACGCCGTCACCGGGCTCGAGTCCCTCGGCCCGCAACCCGGCGCTGACCTCGATGGCGAGGCGGCGCAGCTCGCCGAAGGTCGTCGTGCGGCCGTCGGGATCGATGACGGCGATGTCGCCGGGCCGCTCCCCGGCGGTGCTCAGGAATCGGGTCACGAAATCGTTCATGCGCGGCTGACCTCCAGGCGCCGGTAGGCGGGGAAGAGCACCCCGGGTGCGGCCCGGCGTGCGGTGATCCGCAGCGCCGCGGGACCGGACAGGGTGCCGAGGATGACGTGGATCTCGGCCATGGCCAGCGGGTAGCCGAGGCAGAAGTGCGGCCCCGCCCCGAACCACAGCCGCCGCAGCTCCGGCGGGTGCGCGCGGGCGAGGTCGAACCGGCCGTGCGCCCGGGCACAGTTGAGAGTCGACAAGACGACCCGGTCCCCGGCACGCACCGCGACCCCGCCGATCCGCCCGGACCGGACGGCGTTGCGCAGGATGATCGGCGCCGGGGTGATCAGGCGGGCCGTTTCGTGGATCGCGGCCTCCATCGGCCGGGTGTCGCCACCGCGGTACGCGGCGGCGACGGCGGCCAGCTCACCGTGGTCGTGCAGCACCGCGACCATCCGGGGCAGCAGGCTGGTGATCGTCTCGGTGCCCGCGATCAGGAACGCCGACGCGAGCCCGCGGGCCTCGTCTTCGGTGAGCCCGAAGCTGCGCATCCGCCCGACCGCGGTGGTTTCGTCGCCCTTCTCCCAGGCCAGCGAAGTGGTGGCACCGATCTCCGCGACGATCGCGCGGGCCCGGGCGATCTGCCGGTCGTCGAGACTGAGCTTGCCCAGCTTGACCAGGCCGATGATCGCGGTGGCCTGGCCGGTCATCCGCAGGTACGCCGCCTCCCGCTCCGCCGTGGACCCGGTCACGGTGAACCCGACCAGCGCGCTGGTCACCGCCCCGGCGACGATCTTCGTCGTCCGCACGACATCCACCGGACGGCCGCCGCGCAAGGCCTCGGCCGTCCGGGCGAGCGGTTCCGCGCACGCCGTGTCGACCAGCCGGCGGACGTAGGCCGGCGTGAAGAACTCGGCGAGCTTGCGCCGCATCGCCCGGTGTTCCGGGCCGTCCATGTTGACCAGCATCGACGGGCCGAAGACCGGGGTCCAGAGATCCGCCTCGGTGCCGCCGCCGCTGCGGAAGGTCTCGGTGTCGGTCAGCACCTCCCGGGCCACCGCCGCCTCGTTCACGACGACCCCGAGCCCGGGCACCCGCACGGCGGGACCGAGCCGGCCGAGGACCCGGATCACCGGGTACGCGAGCGGGTGCGCCGCCAGCTGCAGCCGCAGCTCGTGCGCGGCCGCCCTCATCGGACGTCCACCGTTTCACCGCGGTAGCCGTGGCTGGTGTACCAGGCGAAGGTGTTGCGGATGCCCCACGCCTTGGTCCGCCGCTGCGACCAGTGGACGACCATGTCCCGGCGCCGCCCGTAGGCCCGGGTGACGCACCGGACGCGGTTCACCAGCGTGCGGTCCTCGTGGTCTTCTTCGATGCACGACCGGGGATAGCCGCCGCACCGCTCGTACAGGCTCGCCGTGATGGCCGTGTTCCCGCCCGCGCACAACAGGTACGGCCCGAGGTATTCCGGTCCCCGGTTGGCGCGGCGGAACCGGGCGCAATATCCGCCGAACGCCACCAGGAACGCCAGCACGGCCCGCTCCGTCCGGGGCACGGCGAAGTCGTCGGTGCGTGCCTTGAACCGGCCGCCGATCAGCTCCAGCCCGGACGCGAAGCCCCGCATGACCGCTTCGGTCCACTGTGGAGCGACGAGGCAGTCCGCGTCGGTACGGGCCAGGTGGGTGGCGCCGTTCTCGATGGCTTGGCGCATGCCGGTGTCGCAGGCGGCGCCGGTGCCCTTCTGCGGTTCGCCGATCACCCGCACGTCCATCTCGGGGTGCGCGGCGGCGAATTCGCGGACTCGCTCGGCCGTGGCGTCCGTGCTCGCGTTGTCCACCACCAGCACGGTGAAGTCGCGGTGGCGCTGGGCGGCGAGCGACCGCAGCGGCCCCTCGATCCACTTCTCCTCGTTGTACGCGGGGATGATCACCCACAGGCGCGTCACGACGACAGCTCCGCGAACACGGTGCCGACGCTGACGCCGCCGGCCAGCCCGATGAACGCGACCTTGTCGCCCGGGCCGCACCGGCCCGACTCCAGCGCCAGGCTCAGCTGCAGCGGCAGGCTGCACGAAGCGACGTTGCCGTGGTCGGTGATCGTCACGACGAGCTTGTCCTCGGGCACCCCGCTGCACTCGAGGAACACCCGCAGGTGCGGCACACCGACCTGGTGCACGCAGAAGAGCGCGAAGTCGTCCCGGCTCAGGCCGGTCCGGGCCAGTGCGGCGTCCAGCTGCGGCCGGATCCCCCGCACGACGGACTCCATCAGGGTGCGGCCGTCGCCCCTCATGTAGCCGTCGGTGACCGGGTCGCGCGAGTTCGCACCGCCGTGCCCCGGAATCGAGGCCACGTCCCAGCAGGACGAATCGGCCGAGAAGTCCCGGTGGAAGATGCCCGGTGCGGCCGAGGCCTCCAGCAGCATGGCGGCACCGGCGTCCGACAGGGTGTAACCGGCGAGGGAGTCCACGAACTGCTCGCGGCCGGTGACCGACCACCGGACCACCCGGGAGCCGGTCTCGCCGGTGCACACCAGGATGCGGCGGTACTGCCCGGAGCGGATGAGCGCCTCGGCGACCTGCATCCCGTTGAGGAAGCTGTTGCAGGCGTTCTTGACGTCGAACACCGGGCAGGCCGCGCCGAGCTTCGCGGCCACCACGTGCGCCGTGGCCGGCTCGATGAGGTCTTGGGAAGCGGACGCGAACACGACCAGGTCGAGGTCGTGCGCGCCGAGCCCCGCACCGGACAGCAGTTTCGCGGCCGCGGCCACGGCGAGGTCGGAAGCGAGCTCCCCGGGAGCGGCGCGGTGCCGCGTCTCGATCCCGCTGAGCTTGCGGATCGCCCCGGGCCGGGGCGTGAAGCCGGGGCTCTCGCGGCCGATGCGCTCCTCGATCTCGCGGTCGGCGACCAGCGCCGGGGGCAGGTAGGCGGACACACCGCCGATCGCCACGTGCATGACACCGTCCTTTCTAGACACCGGCGAACGCCAGCGTCACGTTGTGGCCGCCGAAGCCGAACGAGTTGCTGATCGCCGCGGTGAGCGTGACGCGGCGGGGCTCACCGGCCACGACGTCGAGGCCGATCCGGTCGTCGAGCGTGTCGAGGTTGGCCGTGGGCGGGACCAGGCCGTCCCGGATGGACAGCAGGGTCGCGATGGCCTCGACCGCACCGGAGCCGCCGAGCAGGTGCCCCAGCGCCCCCTTCGGCGCGGTGACCACCGGGCCGTCGCCGAGGACGCGCCGGATCGTGACGCTCTCGGTCAGATCACCCAGCGGCGTCGACGTCGCGTGCGCGTTCACGTGGCCGATGTCGCCGGCCGCGAGCCCCGCGCGGCGCAGCGCGGTGGTGATGGCGGCGCTTTGCCCGGCGCCGTCCGGATCCGGTGCGGTGATGTGGTGGGCGTCGTTGCTCATGCCCGCGCCGGCGAGCCTGCCGTACGCCTTCGCGCCGCGCGCCGCGGCGAAGCCCGCCCGCTCCAGCACCAGGATGCCGGCGCCCTCGCCCAGCACGAAGCCGTCCCGGCCCGCGTCGAACGGGCGGGAAGCCGTCTCGGGACTGGCGTTGCGGGTGCTCATCGAACGCGCCCGCGTGAACCCCGCCATGATGGCGGGCGTGATGCAGGCGTCCGTGCCGCCCGCGACCACGACGTCGGCCTCCCCCGCCACGATCATCCGCCACGCCCAGGCGATCGCCTCGGCCCCGGACGCGCAGGCCGACATCGGCGCGTGCACCCCTGCCCGCGCCCGCAGCGCGATGCCGACCAGCGCGGCCGGCCCGTTGGGCATGACCATCGGGATCAGCTGCGGCGACACCGCCCGCAGTCCCCGCTCCCGCAGGGCGTCGTGCTGGGTGACCAGCGTCGTCGCACCGCCGATCCCGGTGCCGATCACCACGCCGCACCGCACCGGGTCCACCGTGTCTTCGGCCAGGTCCGCGTCCCGGCACGCCTGCCGGGCCGCGACCACGGCCAGCTGTTCGGCCCGGTCCATGCGCTTGAGCTCGACGTGGTCCAGTTCCCCGGCGGGTTCGACGGCGAGCCGGGCGGCAATGCGCACCGGGAACCGGTACTCCCGCGTCCACTCGGTGTCCAAGGTGGACGCGCCGGCCCGGCCGTCGAGCAACCCCTGCCAGGTGGCGGGCACGTCGCCGCCCAGCGGCGTGGTCGCGCCGACGCCGGTGACCACGACCTCGACGTCGTCGCGCGGTGGGCCCTTCACGCCGCGGCTCGCAGGTAATCGGCGACGTCGCCGAAGGTCTGCAGCCGGTGCAGGCCGTCCTCGGGGATCGTCAGGCCGTAGCTGAGTTCGATCTCGTCGGTCAGCTCGACCATGGCCAGCGAGTCGATGTCCAATTCGTCGCGCAGCGACAGGCCGGTCAGCGGGCGTTCGGCGGACATCGCCACCGGGTCGGTGCCGGACACCTTCGCGATCAGCTGGGCCAGGGTGCGCTCGACGTCGTCCGAAGGGCTCACGAGTTACCTCTCACGGGTGCGGTTCAGGGCGGGATACCGGGCCGGATGGCCACTTCCAGCAGGCTGGCAACGGGCGCTGACCGACAGCTGACGGGTGGCCCGGAATCCGGCCCGGCTGTGCGCAGTGCACAACCGGTTCGCGGCACCGGCCCACCCCGCCGGGCTATGGTCGGCTGATGCCGGGGCATCCGCACGCGTCCAGGAGGGTCATCCGCGAGGTGGCCACCGTCGTCCTCACCGAGCTGCCGTCGTTCGCCGACCGGCTGACCGAGCGGGGTGTGGTCGAGGAGAAGACGTTCTACGCGCGCGGGGACTGGGTGGCGCCCGCGGACATGCGGCAGTCGTTCATGGACAACGCCCGCAGCGCACTGGTCCTGATGACCGACGGGTTCGAAACGCGGGCCGACTGGATTTCGGCCCCGCTGGCGACCGGCCGCCGCCGCGCCGAACAGGGCGTGCCCTTGGAGGCGGTGCTGCACCTGTTCCGGCTGGGCACCGAACTGCTGTGGGAGATGCTGCTCGCCGCGGCCCGCCGCCGGTCACCGGACGAGCTGGCCGAGTTCGTCGACAGCGTGATGGTGCTGTGGCAGGCGACCGACCGCGTCTCGACGGCGATGGTCGAGGGGTACCGGTCGCGGGAGATCCAGCTGCAGACCCGGGCGAACCGGCGCCGGGAACGGCTGGTCCGGGTGCTCGTCGAGGGCCGGGGCGTCGACCCGGCCGTGGCCGCGGACGCCGAGGCCGACCTCGGCCTGCCCGGGCACGGCCGGTACGTCGTGGTCCTCGTGGTCTGCGACCTGGCGGCCGAGGAGATGGTGCCCGTGCCCGAGCTGGCGGCACTGGGGGTGCGCGTGGTCGTGGCGCCGTACCGGGACCGGGTGGTGTGGCTGGTGGAGCTGGGCGGGCACACCGCCGACCGGCTGGCCGGCCTGCTCGCCCCCCACCTGCGCCACCGCGCCGGCCTGTCCGGCGAAGTCGACGGCCTGGCCGAGATCGGCATCGCCTACCAGCTGGCGGAAATCGCGCTGCACACGCAGTCCCCGGACGTGCCGGGCCTCGCCGTGCTCGACGACCGGCTGCCCGAGGCGCTGGTCGTCGCCAGCCCGCGGCTGGCCCAGCGGCTGGCGGCCCGGGCCCTGGGCCGCGTCCTGGACCTGGAAGACGAGGAGCGCCAGGTGCTCCTGGACACCCTGCGGGCCTGGTTCCGCGCGGACCGCTCCCCCACCCGCGCGGGCGAACTGCTGTACTGCCACCGCAACACGGTGCTCAACCGGCTGCGCAAACTCGAGCAGCTCACCGGGGCGTCCCTGGAAGACGACCGCCACCGGCTGTGCTGCCGCCTGGCCTTGCTGGCCCACGACCACCTGCGCCGCGAGTGACCCGCCGCGGAGCGCGAACTCCGCGGGCGGGTCACCCACGCCGGTTCAGGAGGCGCTGCAGCTGACGCTGGGCCAGGTCCGGTTTCCGTTGGTCATGATGGTGACACCCCAGTTGTTGCCGCTGCCGTTGGGTGTCGCGATGAGCACCTGGCTGCTGGGCCAGGTGGCGTTGACGTTCCAGGTGGTGCTGATCCGCTCGGGGCTCGGCACGTTCATCGTGACCGTCCACGACGAGGAGCCGCTGACCGAGACGTTGAGGTTGTACCGGTCACCCCACGACTGCCCGGCCGAAAGCGTTGCGGTGCAACTGCCCCCGCCCGGTGTCGTGGGCGTGGTCGTCGGGGTCGTGGTGTCCGTCGGGGTGGTCGTGGGTGTCGTCGGTGTCGTGGTCGGGCCGGGGCCGGCGGAGTTGAGGACGTTCAGCACCGAGTTGTAGGCGGCCTTCTTGTTGCCGTTGCCGTCGAACAGCAGCGGGCTTTCGTTGGACCGCCAGGAATCGCTGTCCCGCACGCCCCACACGGTGATGCCGACGCAGCGCGCGACGTTCACGCACGCCTGGGTCAGCGCCGAGTACTGCGAGGTGTTCGAGTTCGTGACGTCGACCTCGGTGAGCGCCACGTCGACGCCGAGCGCCGCGAAGCTGGAGATCGTCTGCTGGAAGTTGCCCGGCACCGAGCTGCCGCCGGTGAAGTGGGCCTGCAGGCCCACGCAGTCGATCGGCACACCGCGCGACTTGAAGTCCTGGACCATGCGGTAGACGCCCTGGGTCTTGCCGTAGCTCCAGTTGTCGATGTTGTAGTCGTTGTAGCAGAGCTTGGTCGACGGGTCCGCCGCGCGCGCGGTCTTGAACGCGACCTCGATCCAGTCGTTGCCGGTGCCCTGCAGGTTCGACTGACGACGGCTGCCGTCTTCGTTGAAGGCCTCGTTGACGACGTCCCAGTACGCGAGCTTGCCCTGGTAGTGGGCCATCACCTTCTGGATGTGGTTGATCATCGCGCTGCGCAGCGCACTGCCGCCCATGTTCTGCATCCAGCCGGGTTGCTGCCCGTGCCAGGCGAGGGTGTGCCCACGGACCTTCGAGCCGTGGCTGACCGCCCAGTTGTAGACCTGGTCGCCCGCCGAGAAGTTGAACTGGTTTTGGTTGGGCTCGGTCGCGTCCGGCTTCATTTCGTTTTCGGGCGTCACCATGTTGAACTCGCGCGCCGCGATGGTGGTGTAGGCCGAGTTGCTCAGCCGTCCGGCGGCGATCGCCGTGCCGAAGTACCGGCCCGACTGCGCGGCCGCTGCGCCCAGGGTACTGGCCGCAGCGTCCGCACCGGGTGCCGTCACCAGCACGGTTGCGGTCGCGGCCACGGTCGCCACGCCCGCCAGCACTCGAGTGGTCGTCGACCGCCACCAGCGCCTGCGGCGCAGGTCCGACGAACTTTCCGCCATTCGTGGTCTCCTTCGGTGAAGTTCCCCTTGACCAGCAGCAGAGCACGCCGCCGGAGCGCCACGCAAAAAGTTTCGACGGATTTTCGACGAACGCACCCCGGCCTGGCCGAAACGTTGAAAGTTTCCTGCAACCCCGCAGTCGATCTTGGCACTGTGTACCGCGTAGGAATCCGACTGGGAGGTTGCATGAACTGGAGACACCCTGTCGCCGCGGTCCTTGCCGTGGCGCTGGCGACGAGCGGCACCATCACCGGAACCGGCGCCGCGGCCGCGACGCCGGACCCCGGCTCCGCCCGGACGGTCACGCTGGTCACCGGTGACCGGGTGGTGCTCGCCGGGGCCCGCGTGGTCTCCGTGCAACCCGGGCCGGGTCGCGCGCAGACGGCGTTCGAGCAGCACACCGACGTGTCCGGGGACGTGCACGTCACGCCGCAGGACGCCGTGCCCGCCGTCCGGGCCGGGCAGCTGGACCCGCAGCTGTTCGACGTCACCAGGCTGATCGGGTTCGGCTACGACGACCAGACCCGCCGTGACCTCCCGCTGATCGTCGGCAGCGGCGCGGCCGCGGCCCGCGCCGCCGGCCTGCAGGCGGTGCGGGAGCTGAAGAGCCTCGGCGCGACCGCCGTGCGCGCGGTCAAGGGGACGAACCTGCTGGCGCCGGCGCTGAAGTCCGCCGCGCCGCGGATCTGGCTGGACAGCCCGGTCCGGGGCACTCTGGACCGGAGTGTGCCGCAGATCGGCGCGCCCGCGGCGTGGCAGGCCAGGCTGACCGGCAGCGGCGTCACCGTCGCCGTGCTCGACAGCGGGATCGACACGGCGAACCCCGACCTGACCGGCGTGGTCGCCGACGCGAAGGACTTCTCCGGCAGCGCCACCGGCACCACCGACCGCTACGGACACGGAACGCACGTGGCGTCCATCGTCACCGGCCGCGACGCGAAGTACCGGGGGGTCGCCCCGGGTGTCCGGCTGCTCAACGGGAAGGTGCTCGGCGACGACGGCTACGGCCTGGCGTCGGGCATCATCGCCGGGATGGAGTGGGCGGCGGACAACGGCGCCAAGGTGGCGAACCTGAGCCTGGGGACCCGGTTCCCCAGTGACGGCACGGACGCGCTTTCCCTGGCGGTCGACCGGATCACCGAGCAGACCGGCATGTTGTTCGTCGCCGCCGCGGGCAACGACGGTGCCCTGGTGACCAGCCCCGGCGCGGCGACCCGCGCACTGACCGTCGGCGCTGTGGACCGCGACGACAAGCTCGCCCCGTTCTCCAACCGCGGCCCCCGCGACGGCGACGGGGCGATCAAGCCGGACCTCACCGCACCCGGTGTCGGGATCGCGGCCGCGAAGGCGCACGACAGCGTGCTGGGGACGAGCGCGCCTTCGGTCGACGAGTACCACGTGCGGCTGTCCGGCACGTCGATGGCGGCCCCGCACGTGGCGGGCGCGGCGGCGATCCTCGCCCAGCAGCACCCGGACTGGCAGGCGCCGGAGCTCAAGGCCGCGTTGATGGGCAGCGCCGAACCGGGCGCCGGGATGTCGGTGTTCGAGCAGGGCGCCGGGCGGGTCGACGTGGCGAAGGCCGTGGCCCAGCCGGTGGTCGCGAGCCCGGCGAGCATCAGCCTCGGCACCGCGCAGTGGCCGCACGACGACGACAAGCCACTGGTCACCACGATGACCTACCGCAACGCGGGCTCCACCGCGGTCACCGTGAACCTCACGACCGACGTGCGTGGCCCGGACGGCGCGCCCGCCCCGGCCGGCATGGTCACCGTCACGCCCGGCTCGCTGACGATCCCCGCGGGCGGGACCGCGCAAGCGACGGTCACGGTGGACACGCGCGTGGCCGCGCCGGACGGCGGCTACCAGGGGGCGGTGCTCGCCGGCGGCGTGCGCACCCCGATCGCGGTGACCCGCGAAGCGGAAAGCTACGACGTCAAGCTGAACTTCCTCGACGAAAAGGGGAATCCGACCCAGAACTTCTCCTACGGCTTCACCGATCTCGACCGTCGCCGCGACTTCGGCGGCAGCACCGCCACCGCTCGCGTGCCCAAGGGGCGGTTCTACTTCCAGGCCACCACCTGGACCGACGACCGGCGGTACGTGTTCGCGGTCGAGCCGGAGTTCGTCGTGACCGGCCCCGCCGAGCTCACCGTCGACGCGCGGACCGCGGTCGCCCCCGACGTGCGGTTCCCCGACCGCCCGTCGGCGAAGATCGGCCGGGCCGCCTACGGTTTCGAGCGGGACGCGGCATGGGGACGCATCACTTCGTGGATGTACCTCCCCGATTTCGGCGACTTCCACGTCCGCCCGTCGACGACGTCGGCGAGCAGCTTCGACCTCGCCGTCGAGGTGCAGGCGGCGGAGCCCGACGGCGCGGGCGGCTTCGGCACCAGCGGCTACCTGTACAACCTGCGGACCCACCTGCGCGGCTCGATTCCCGCGAAGCCGTCGCTCACCGTGCGGGACAAGGACCTGGCCCGGGTGCGGACCGAGGCGGCGGTCACGAAGCCCGGTTCGACCGGGACGCGGGAAGGCATGATCACCCGTCCCCTCCCGTACGGACTGGACGAGTTGTACTCCCCCGGTGAGCAGTGGTACCCGCTGTTCTCCGAAGACGGGGTCAACCTGCTGCTGGACGCCGCGCCGCGCAGCTACCGCCTGGGCCACCCGGTGCTGGAACGCTGGAACGCCGCGGTGTTCGGCCCGGCGTTCCCCGCCGGTCCGCGCAGCCGCGCGCTCCGGCAGGGGGACACGATCGGCGTGTCCGTGCCGATGTTCACCGACCAGCACGCCGGCCGGATCTCCGACGGCACTCCCGTCGCCGGCGCGCACACCACGTTGTCCCGGGACGGCAAGGAAATCGGCGCTTCGGACACCGCCGGGCAGGGTACGTTCGCGGTGCCGCCGGACTCCGGGGTGTACGTCCTCCACACCGAAGCGACGCGGGACAACGCCCTGTCGTCGAAGGTCGTGGCGGACTGGACGTTCACGTCGGGGACGGTGACCGGCACGACGCCCGCGTCCCTGCCGCTGCTGGCCGTCCGGTACGCCCCGGCGGTCGACGCCCGCAACCGCGTCCCGGCCCGGCTCCCGACGTACGTCCCGATCACCGTGGACGACAACGCGGGCGGCCCGGCCGAGCTGACCGCCCTGAGCGTTTCGTACGACGCGGGCGCGACTTGGCGCGCGGTGCCCTTCTCGGCCAAGGGAGCGCTGCTGGTGCACCCCGCCGGCGCCAAGACGGTGTCCCTGAAGGCGACCGCGACCGGCCAGGCGGGCAGCAAGGTGGAGCAGACGATCATCGACGCCTTCCTGCTCGCCGGCGACGCGTAGGGATCCGCGCTCAACCATCGCCGCCGCCGGACGTCCTCAGGAGGTGGTCTCCGAAGCGACCCGGGAGGACGTGCCGCCCCTCGCGGGCGGGCGTCCTCCCGGCCGGTGGCGGCGGTGGCTGCTCGCGTTCGCCGTGGCCGGCCTGCTCGCCGGGATGGCGGTCGCGATGCTCACGACGGCCGTGGAGCAGACCCCGACGATCGACGAGCCGGTGTACGCCGGCACGGCGATCTTCTCGCTGGAACACCACAGCCTGCGGTTCAACCCCGAGCACCCGCCGCTGGGCAAGCTGATCATCGCCACCGGGCTGGCCTTCGCGGACGTGCACGTCGACGCCGGTTTCGCCGGCGACCAGACCGAGCTCGGCCGGTACGTCCTCTACGAGCAGGGCCACGACCCGGGCCGGCTGATGCTGCTGGCGCGGTTGCCGGTGATCGTGCTGACGCTGCTGTTCGGGCTGGTCGTCTTCGCCTTCGCCCGCGATCTGGCCGGCCCGGCCGGCGGCGTGGTGGCGCTGGCGCTGTATGCGCTTTCCCCCGACATCGTCGCGCACGGGTCACTGGCGACCCTCGACGTGCCGGTGGCCGGTTTCCTGGTGACGTCGGCCTGGCTGCTGTGGCGGGCCCGGCGGCGTCCGGGCTTCTACCTTCCCTTCGCGGGATTGGCCTTGGGCGCGGCCGTGGCCACGAAGATGAGCGCACTGGCCGCGGTTCCGGTGGCGCTGCTCCTGGTCGTGCTCTCCGTCTGGCACGGCCGCCGCGGGTCCGGTCCACAACGGACGGTCCGGCGCATCGGGGCCGGGGCCGCGGCGGCCCTCGGCGTTGCGCTGATCGCGATCGCCGTGGTGTGGGTTTCGTACCTGGTCGTCGATCCGCGGCTGCGCTGGGTGCCGCCACCGGGCCTGCCGCCCGTCGAGGGTCTGCGCTCGCTCGCCGGTCTGCTGCCGCTGCCCCGGCCGTACCTCGACGGGATGCGCGTCCAGTTCGGCTTCGAAGACCAGGTGTGGACGACGTTCCTGTTCGGCAGCCGCCACGTCGGCGCGCTGTGGTACTACCTCCCGGCCGCGCTGCTGGTGAAGACGCCGCTGGGTGCGCTGGCCCTCTGGGCGGCCGGCCTCGCCGCGATGCCGGCGGTACCGCGGCTGCGCCCGGCGGCACCGTACGTCCTCGTCCCCGCGGCCGTGCTGCTGGCCGCGGCCATGACGGGCAGCCGCGACCTGGGCGTCCGGTACGCGCTCTTCGTGCCGATGTTCCTGGCCATCGCGGCGGCGGGGGTGGTCACCGTCCGCCGCCGGTGGGCGCCGGTCGCCGTGGCGGGGCTGGTCGCGTTCACGGCGGTCGGCTCACTGCGCACGTTCCCGTACTACCTGCCGTATTCGAACGAGGCGTTCGGCGGCCCGGCGGAAACCCACCGGCAGCTGCACGACTCGAACGTCGACTGGGGCCAGGACCTTGGCCGGCTGGCCGATCGCCTGAAGCAGCGCTATCCGGGTGAGCGGGTGTGGCTGGTCTACAAGGGCAGCGGGGTGCCGTCGTACTACGGCATCGAGGCCGCGGACCCGCTCGCCGTGCCCCCGGACGCCGTGCACGGATTGCTCGTCGTCTCGGATTCCGCCGTGGCCAAGGCCGACGACCGGCTGGGATCGCTGCTCCGCACGAGCACCCCCATCGACGAGGTCGGCCACTCCATCACGATCCACCGCCGGCCGTGACCCGGACGCCGACGAGACGCCGGCCGGGGAAGGCACGCCCCGCCACCGGGCCATGGTCGACGGCACCCCGCTCGGCCGCCTCGGCCGGCCGCCTCGGCCGGACCGGCGAGCTGGACCGCGCGCCGACGTCTCCCCGTGGTCCGGCATGATGGCCGGGTGCCCCGCCGCGAGCTCCGCCCCGACCAGGTCTGGCTGATCGGCGTACCGCTCAACCTCCTGCTGGCCATCCCCTGCGCCTACCCGGTCGCCTTCGCGATGCTGGCAGCGCAGGTCATCGCCGGCGAGCTCGGGTGGGCCACGATCGACTCCACGGTGGTCGACGACGGCGCGGAGCTCGTGATCGGGTTCGGCGTGGTCGCGGTGTTGTTCGCCGGGCTGCTCGTGTTCGGCTTGAACGCCTTGTTCGCCTTCCGCGCACCACAGCTGAAGCGGGATCGCTACTGGCTTGCGGTGGCCCTGCTGGTCGTCGTTCCCGACGTCCTCTACTGGACCCTCATCCGCTAGGGCGCGTACCGCGCCCCACCCTCCACTTCGGACACCGTGGCCGCCCGTGCCGAGGGCGTCTTCCGTCTCCGCGAGCCGCTTGGCGTGATGGGCCAGGCAGTCCTCGGTGCGGGTGTGGGTGCTCGCCGCGATCGGATCGTGCGCGGGGAACAGCCGGGTATCCGGGAACGCCGTCATCAGCTCACCAGGGGTGTACCGCGTCAATCCGCCCGCTTGTCGCTGATCTGTCACAACCTCGAATGCACCAGTGGAATCACGGTCCCGGACACGACGCCGTGGTCGCTCTGCTCGGAGGTTTCCGCGGTGGAGTAGAAGCTCACGTCACCGTAGATGTCTCGTGCTTGGACGACGTTTTCCGCGGTTCCGGACGAACCGTGTACACCTGATCGACGCGGCTCCTGCGGTAGCGTCCCGACGGTGACCGGTGGGGGTCGTGAAGCAGGGACCTCTTCACCAGTCTGCGCCGTCTGTCGATGGCCGTCGTGGTCATCCTGGGCATCGTGCAAGGGCCGCACTTCGAGTCTGTCAAGAAGCTCACCGCGCTCCTCGGCCACTGGCTGATCTGGCGCTTCTGAGCCGGGCAGCCGGCGGCCCGCGCCGCCTCGTCCGGTGAAACTTTCAGTCACCGGCGGGCCTCGGCCAGCGGTGACACCGGGCCGGCCGTGATTTGCTTGCCAGAAGCGGATCCGTTGCGAACGATGGTGACGGACCAGCCTGCGAACCGGCGGTTCCTCGGCCGGCGGCGCGCCAGTCCCCTGGCACGGCCGGAGCCCTCAGCCCATCGAGCTTCTGCGACGGAGATCCGATGTCCTTGCGCTTCCCCGGCCGGCGACGGGTACGGCTGACCGCCGTGCCCCTGCTCGCCGTCACCATGACCGCGGCCACGCTCGTCCCGGCCGCGTCGGCGGACCCGGCGCAGCACGCCGCGCTGCCGGTCTACCGCGACACGCACTACAGCTTCGCCGAGCGGGCCGCCGACCTCGTCGCCCGCATGACCCTGCCCGAAAAGGTGCTGCAGCTGCGCACCAACAGCGCTCCGGCCATCCCGCGGCTCGGCGTGCAGCAGTACACGTACTGGAGCGAAGGCCAGCACGGCCTCAACACGCTCGGCGCGAACACCGACGACGGCACGGCGACCGGCGGGGTGCACGCCACGAGCTTCCCGACCAACCTGGCCAGCACGATGTCCTGGGACCCGGACCTGATCCAGCAGGAGACCACGGCGATCTCCGACGAGGCCCGCGGCATGCTGGACAAGTCGCTGTGGGGTGTCGCGCAGAACAACATCGGGCCGGACAAGAACAACTACGGCTCCCTGACCTACTGGGCGCCGACGGTCAACCTCGACCGCGACCCGCGCTGGGGCCGCACCGACGAAGGGTTCGGCGAAGACCCGTACCTGGTCGCGAAGATGGCCGGCGCGTTCGTCAACGGCTACCAGGGCCAGACCGCTTCCGGCCGGCCGACGACGCCGTACCTCAAGGTCGCGGCCACCGCCAAGCACTACGCGCTCAACAACGTCGAGAACGACCGGCACGCGGACTCCTCGGACACGACCGAGGCCAACCTCCGCGACTACTACACCAAGCAGTTCCGGCACCTGATCCAGGACGCGCACGTGTCGGGCCTGATGACGTCGTACAACGCGATCAACGGCACGCCGGCGCCGGCCGACACGTACACGGCGAACGCGATCGCCCAGCGCACCTACGGTTTCGACGGCTACACCACGTCCGACTGCGGCGCGGTCGGCGACGTCTACGCGCCCGGCAGCCACAACTGGGCGCCACCCGGCTGGACCACGGCCACCGCCAACGGCGGAACCCGGTGGACGAACACCGCGACCGGGCAGCAGGTCTCCGGCGCCGCCGGCGGCCAGGCGTACGCGCTGCGTGCGGGAACCCAGCTCAACTGCACCGGCACGGAAGCGACCGTGGCCAACATCCAGGAGGCCATCAAGGCCGGGGTGCTCTCCGAAGGCGTGCTCGACAACGCCCTGGTGCACGTGTTCACCACGCGCATGCAGACCGGCGAGTTCGACCCGCCGGACCGGGTGGCGTACACGAAGATCACCAAGGACGTCATCCAGAGCGCCGAGCACCAGGCGCTGGCCGCGAAGGTCGCCGCCAACTCGCTGGTGCTGCTGAAGAACGACCCGGTCGCCGGCACCGCCGCGCCGCTGCTGCCCGCCGATCCGGCCAAGCTCGGCACCGTGGTCGTCGTCGGTGATCTCGCGGGCAAGGTCACCCTCGGCGGCTACTCCGGCGAACCCGCGCTCCAGGTGAACGCGGTGCAGGGCATCACGTCCGCGGTCAAGGCGGCGAACCCGGGAGCCACGGTCACGTTCGACGCGTGCGGCACGTCCACCGGCACGACCACGGCGGCGAGCTGCTCGGCGGAGACCCTGGCCGCGATGAAGACGGCCGACCTGGTCGTGGTGTTCGCCGGCACCGACGGGAACGTGGCCACCGAGGGCCGGGACCGCACCACCATCGCCATGCCCGGCAACTACGACTCGCTGATCGACCAGGTCAAGGCGGCCGGCAACCCCCGGACCGCGCTGGCCGTCCAGGCGGGCGGCGCCGTTTCGCTCGGCCACGCCGAAGGCATTCCGGGCATCGTGTTCAGCGGGTACAACGGCGAAAGCCAGGGCACCGCGCTGGCCGACGTGCTGTTCGGCAAGCAGAACCCCAGCGGGCACCTGAACTTCACCTGGTACGCCGACGACTCGCAGCTGCCCGCCATCAAGAACTACGGGCTGACGCCGTCCCAGACCGGCGGCCTCGGCCGGACCTACCAGTACTTCACCGGCACGCCGGCGTACCCGTTCGGCCACGGCCTCTCCTACGCGAAGTTCGCCTACTCCCGCGTGCACGCGGACACCCGGGCCGCCGACGCGAACGGGCAGGTGACCGTGCACGTGGACGTGACCAACACCGGCAGCACGCCCGGTGCCACCGTCGCCCAGCTGTACGCGGCCACGGCGTTCGGCGTGCCCGGCGTGGAACTGCCGCGGCAGCGCCTGGCCGGCTTCAAGAAGACCGACGTGCTCGCCCCCGGCCGGACCCAGCACCTGGCCATCCCGGTGCGGATCAGCGATCTGGCGTTCTGGGACGAGGGGAAGGGCCGCGAAGTGGTGTACCCCGGCGCCTACCGGTTCGGCGTCGGCGCCGACTCCGCCCACCTCGCCGGCACCGCCACGGTGGCCGTCACCGGAGCGATCAAGCCGAAGACCCAGTACGTGACCGTGCAGCCGGGCCAGGTCGTGTTCGCGCCGGGCCAGCGCCTCGACCTGACGGCGAAGAACCCGTGGATCGCCGACGACACCGCCCAGGCCGGGCAGCACGTGCCGGCCGACCACATCGTCGAAGCGGTGCACGACGACCAGTCGTTCGTCGACCTTTCGCGGGCCCGGATCGGTTACCGCAGCAGCGATCCGCGCGTGGCCCAGGTGAGCCGGACCGGCCAGGTGACGATGGTGGCGCCCGGCGTCGCGACGATCAGCGTCACGGTCGACGGCGTCACCGGCACCACGCCGGTGGTCGTCGAGCAGCCGTTCACGCTCACGGCACCGGACCGGGTGAAGGCGGGCACGACGTACACCGCCACCACCACGCTGCCGAACCCGGCCGGCGCCCGGCCGTTGCGCGACGTCGCCCTGACGCTCAGCGGGCCGGCCGGCTGGACCGTCAAGGCGACCACGCCGTCGACGTTCGCCACCGTGGCGGCCGGGCAGACGGTCAGCACCACCTGGGAGATCGGCGTCCCGGCTTCGGCGGAACCCGGCAAGTTCGACCTGTCGGCGCAGGCCACGTTCACCTCGGTCAACGGGCGGGGCACCTCGACGGACGCGACCACCGTGCTGCTGCCGCACCCGCCGTACCCGTCGTTCGCCGCGGCGTACAACAACGTGGGCATCAGCGACGACGCCACGCCCGGCGCGGGCAACTTCGACGGCGGCAACGCGAGCTTCTCCGCGCAGGCACTGGCCGCGGCGACGCCCAGCCTGACGCCGGGAGCGACGTTCACCCACGACGGGCTGACGTTCACCTGGCCGGACGTCCCGACCGGCAGCCCGGACAACGTGGTGGCGGGCGGCGTGGCCGGCGGCCAGACGATCGCGATCTCCGGCACCGGCCACACGCTGGGCCTGATCGGCGCGGGCGACTACGGCAGCCCGAGCGGAACGGCAACGGTGACCTACACCGACGGCACGACCGAGTCCCACTCGGTGAGTTTCGCGGACTGGTGGTCCAACGCCGCCACCGGCGGCGACATCCTCACCACGTTGCCGTACCTGAACAACAGCAGCGGTCAGCTGAACCAGCGGGTGAGCCTGTACTACGCCCCGATCCCACTGCAGCCGGGCAAGACGGTGCAGTACGTGACCCTGCCGGACGTCAGCGACGGAGCGAACATGGGCACGGCGGCGATGCACATCTTCACGATCGCCATCGGCTGACCGAGGGGACGCGTCCCGCCGGCCCCCCGGCCGGCGGGACGCCCTTCACCGGGCACAGGTGAAACTCGCGGCGCTGTCCGGATCGCCCGAGCGGTACCGGGGCCAGCCCGGGTAGGCGCACAGCGGCAGCGTGCGCTGGTGGGCCAGGTCGGTGACGACCTGGTTCACCGGCGCCCGGCCGGTTTCGACCCACCGTTCGAGTGCCGTGAGCGAGTCCCAGCCCGCCGCGACCGCCGGGGTTCCGAAGTTGGCGTGATTGGCCCCTGGCACGACGTAGTACCGCAGGAAGGCGTCGGTCGCCCGTGGCCCCACCACCGAGCGGACCCGCTCGTAGTAGTCGCTCGTCGAGTACGGGGAGACCAGCTCGTCCGCGGCGCCGTGCAGCAGGATCAGCTTGCCGCCCGCGCGGGCGAACGGGCGCAGGTCCGCGTTGTTGCGGTCCTCGATCGACGACAGGGCGCTGATCCGGCCGAGCCACTTGCCCGGGTGCCGGGGATCGATGTCCAGCGCGTTCTGCCCCGGGTTCCGGGTCAGGAAGTACTTGACCCACTGGTCCCAGTACTGCATCCCGTACCCGCTGGTCACCGGCATCGGGTCGGCCGGTGCGGTGGTGCCGAAGCCGAGGAACGGCGTCCGCATGTCCGCCCCCGAGAGGAACGGGAACCCCGGGTAGCCGGTCTCGCCGCCGGCGATCCGGTACGGCCACCGGAACGGCGAAGACATGGCCGTCACCGCCCCGATCTGCGCGTCCGACAGACACGCCGGGCCGGTGTCGGTCCCGCCCGGGCAGCGCAGCACGCGCGGGTCGAAGCGACAGCCTCCCGGGTTCGAAACGACCTTGTCCTCGACCCCGTCCAGGCCGTCGCACGCCTTGATGACGCTGTCGTGGAGGAGGGTCTGCTTCGCGGGGCCGGGGAACGCCCCCGGGCGCGACAGGACCTGCGCCAGGTAGCCCAGATCCAGGATCTCGGCCAGGTTGTTCCAGGCCGGGTAGGCGGAAATCACGCCGTCGAACGCGGACGGCCAGCGCTGGGCGACGACGAGTGCCTCGCGGCCGCCGGTCGATCCGCCCGCGAAGAAGACTTCGGTGGGCCTCGCCGCGTACGCGCGCCGGATGAGGAACAGGCTCGCGTCCCGTGTCTTCTTCAGGGCGTCGCCCGCGGCGAAGTTGACCAAGGCCTCGTCGTTCGCGCCGAACGACCCGTCCAGGGACGGCGGGCGCGCCGGGTTCTGCTGGTGGCCGGAGTCGCTCGCGAAGGTCGCGTACCCGCGGGCCAGCGGCGCCGGCCGGTCGGCGGGGCCGAACGGCACGTTCCCCGCGACGTCGGGGATGGTGCCGTTGTACCCGCCGCCGCCGAACATCAGCGCCTTGTGGTTCCAGGCCAGGGGCAGGGCGACGCGCAGCTTGATGGCGGGCGCGGCCGGGTCGACGGGGTAGAGGTCCGCGTCGACCCGGCAATGGTCACCGGGCACGACGGAAGCCGCCGTGACCAGCCCGCCGCTCGTCGGCAGGCTCATGACCGACGCGGGAATCCGCAACCCCGCCAGCCCGGCGCAATCCAGGGCCGCGGGAGCCGCGGCGGCGGCCCCGGGGACGCTCGCCGCCAGCACCACGGCCGCCGGCACGGCGAGCCGGAGGAGTTTCCTCATCGCGCCCCCTCCCCGTGCAGGTGCGCGCCCGGGACGGCGTGCGGGTCGGCCCGGACCTCGGCCGGGTTCGTCTCCGGCAGGAACCACGCGCTGGCGAAGGTGATCAGCCCCATCACCGCGATGTAGACGGCGACCGGCCACGTGCTCCCGGTCCCGGCGATCAGCGCGGTCATCAGGAACGGCGTGCCACCGCTGACGACGATCGCGGACAGCTGGTAGGCCAGCGACGCGCCCGAGTAGCGGACGCTGGGCGCGAAGAGCTCGCCGAGGAAGCTCGCGATCGGGCCGTAGGTGAGGCACTGGAACACGAAACCCACCGCCACCGCGACGAAGATCAGCGGCAGGGACGCGGTGCCGACGAGCCCGAAGTACGGGAACGCCCAGAGGGCGACGCCCAGGCCGCCGATCAGGATCAGCGGGCGGCGGCCCACCTTGTCCGAGAGGTACCCGGACCAGGGAATGGCCGCGAGCATCGCCGCGGAACTGAGCAGCACCACCGCGAGCAGCGAGTCGCGCTGGAGCTTGAGCGTGCCGGTGCCGTAGCTGAGCAGCCCGGAAATGCTGACGTAGAACAGGCTGTTGGTGGCCGACAGCAGCCCGCAGCCCAGCAGGATGGTCCCCCACTTGCTGCGCAGGACCTGGGCGATCGGCGCCCGGACCACCGGGCCGTCCTTGTCCGCCACGGCTTCCTGCAGCCGCCGGAACTCCGGCGTGTCCTCCACTTTGGCCTGGATGTAGAGCACCACCCCGAACATCACGACGCTCAGCAGGAACGGGATGCGCCAGCCCCAGCCGAGGAAGGCGGCGTCCGGCATCAGCCCGCTGGTGGCGACGAAGATCAGGTTGGACACGATCACGGCCACCGGCACGCTCGTCTGCCCGAAGGTCCCGGCGAAGCCGCGCCGCTTCGGACTGGCGGATTCGGTCAGCAGCAGCACGATGCCGCCCCACTGCCCGCCGGTCGCCAGGCCCTGGACGAACCGCAGGATGACCAGCAGCGTCGGGGCCAGCGCGCCGACGCTCGCCGCGGTGGGCAGGCAGCCGATCAGGAAGGTCGCGGCCCCCATGACCGCCAGGCAGGCGACGACCACCGGCTTGCGCCCGTACTTGTCCCCGAGGTGCCCGGCCAGCACCCCGCCGATCGGCCGGGCCACGAACCCGGCCCAGAACGTGCTGAAGGCCAGCAGGGTGCCGGTCAGCGCCGAGGCGTGCGGGAAGAACACCTTGGGGAACACCAGCGCGGCCGCGGTGCCGTAGAGGAAGAAGTCGTACCACTCGATCGAGCTGCCGATGAGCCCGGCCGCCAGCAGTTTGCGGAAGGCCCGGCGCGGGGTCGCCGGCACCGCGGTGCCGGACTGCCCGTCGGGCTGGGTGAGCGGAATGGCCATGGGTGCCGCCTTCGTCGAGGAGCGCCGGCAGGGTGATGGCCGCGATGTTAGGACGCGGTTACGCTGTGGGCTGAGGTGTGGACCACCCACTCCTCCCGCCGCAGCGGTGGGTCTTTCGCCCACCCGATGCCGAGGAGGAAGATCCTGGTGACCAGTGCGGCGGAACCGCGCCGGCAGCGCGAACTGGCGTCGTTGTACGCCACCGTCAAGTCGCTCACCGCCCTGGGCGAGCTCGACGAGGTGCTGCAGTCGATCGTCCACCACGCCCACGACCTGATCGGCACCGACTTCACCTACCTCTCGCTGGTCGGCGCGGACGGCCGGCTGTCGGCCCGCGCGTCGGAGGGCACGATCTCCGCGGAGTTCCTCGCGGCGGCCATCCCCGCCACGGTGGGGCTCGGGGGCAAGGTGCTGGCCTCCAAGAGCCCGCACTGGGTGCGCGACTACGCGACCTCGACGCTCATCCAGCACGATCCGAACTTCGACCGCCTGGTCGGCACCGAGGAACTGGTCGCGCTGCTCGGTGTGCCGCTGGTCATCCGCGGTGAAGCCGTGGGCGCGCTGTTCGCCGCGGACCGCTCCGAACGGTCGTTCCAGGCCGAGGAGATCGCGCTGCTGAACGCGTTCGCCGACCACGCCGCGGTCGCCCTCGACAACGCCCGGCTCTACGAAGCGAGCCGGACCGCCCTGCGGGAGCTGCGGGTCGCGTACGGGAAGATCGAGCGGGCCCAGGCGATCCACGAAGCCCTGACCGGGGTCGTGCTGGACGGCGGCACCCCGCGCGACGTCGCGCAGCACCTCGCCGATCAGCTCGGCGGCAGCGTCACGCTCCTCGACCGGGCCGACAGTCCACTCCGGACGGACCTGGCGGGCGCGGTCGACGCCGCCCGCCGCACCGGCCGCTGCACGACGTCGTCCGGCTCCGACGGCACCGACCGCAGCGTGGCGGCCGTCCAGGCCGGCGACAGCTACCTCGGCGCGCTCGTGTGGAGCCGGCCGTCGGGCACCGGGGACGACACGGACCTGCGGACCCTCGAGCGCGCCACGCACATCCTCGGGCTGCTCATCCTCAAGGAGCGGGCCGTGGCCGAGGCCGGCGAGCGGCTGAGCGGGGAACTGCTGACCGAGCTCATGCTCGGCAGTCCCGGGATCGGCCCGGCCCAGCGCGCCCGCGCCCGGGCCCGCACCATCGACGTCGACCGGCTGGACCTGGTCGTGGTCGCGGACTCCCCCGCGGTGCCGCCGGGCGATCTCGCGCGGCACCTGCACGACGTCGCCCGGGAGCGTGCCGGGCTGGCCGGCGAGCACCTCGGCCGGGCCACGATGATCCTGCCCGGCGCCGACGACGAGGCGACCGTCGCGGACGTCCACACGAGACTGCGCCGGACGCTGGGCGGACCCGTCATCGTCGTCGGGGAACGAGCGGACGGCCACGACTGGTCACGGGCGTTCTCCCTGGCCGGTCGCTGCGGCGCCGTGCTGCGCGCGCTCGGGCACACCGACGCCGGGGCCACCACGCGTCAGTACGCCTTGTACGCCATGGTGTTCGACCCCGAGCGGGCCGGCGAGCTCGACCGCTTCCTGACCGGCTCGATCGGCGCGCTCCTCGAGTACGACCGGCGGCGGGGCACCGATCTGGTCGGCACCCTCAGCGCCTACTACGTCCACCGCGCCAACGTCGCGGCCACCGCCCGCGCGCTGCACCTGCACGTCAACACGCTGCTCAAGCGCCTCGACCGGGCCGGCACGGTGCTCGGCTCCGACTGGCGCCACAAGAACGACCTGGAGCTGCAGCTCGGGCTCCGGCTGCACCAGCTCCGGGCCGCCGCGTCCTGAGGCGGTTCAGCCCGCCCTCGCCGAGTCGCGCAGGGCGGTCTTCGAGATCTTGCCGGTGCCGGTCTTCGGCAAGGCGGGCACGAAGACGAATTCGTCGGGCAGCCACCACTTCGCGACCATCGGCGTGAGGTGCGCCAGCAGCTCGCCCGCCCCCAGCGCACTGCCCTCGCGCAGCACGACGTACGCCACCGGGCGTTCCATCCACCGCGGGTCCGGCCGGGCGATCACCGCCGCTTCGACGACGTCGGGGTGGGCGGTGATGGCGCCCTCGAGCTCGACCGAGGAGATCCACTCCCCGCCGGACTTGATCAGGTCCTTCATCCGGTCCACCAGCCGCAGGTACCCCTCGGCGTCGATGGTGGCCAGGTCGCCGGTGCGCAGCCAGCCGTCGGCGGTGAAGCTGCCGTCGGCGCTCACCCGGTAGTAGCCGCCCGCCACCCAGGGGCCCGCGACCTGCAGCTCGCCGACGGCGTCGCCGTCGCGGGGCAGCTCGCGGCCGGTCTCGACGTCGACGATCCGCACGTTCACCAGCGGCAACGGCTGGCCCTGGGCGGCCCGCACGGCCACCTGGGCCGCCGCGGACGCGTCCCGGTGCTGGGTGCGCGTGCCGCCGATGGCCCCGACGGGGCTGACCTCCGTCATCCCCCAGGAGTGCGTGATGGGCACGCCGATCGCGGCGCGGTAGGTCTCGGACAGCGCCGGCGGGACGGCCGATCCGCCGCCCAGCAGGAACCGCGTGGCGCTCAGGTCGTGCTCCCGCAGCCCGGGGGCCATGCTCGTCCAGACCGTCGGGACGGCGCCGGCGACCGTGACCCGCTCGGCCGCCATCAGCCGCAGCAGGTGGTCCGGGTCCGCGGACGGCCCGGGCAGCACCAGCGCGGCACCCGCCAGCATCGCGCCGTAGGGCAGGCCCCAGGCGTTGGCGTGGAACATGGGCACGATCGGCAGCACGACGTCGCTTTCGCACAGGCCGACGAGACCCGCGGCGAGCGTCCCCAGGCCGTGCAGGACCGTCGAGCGGTGGCTGTAGAGCACGCCCTTGGGCGGCCCGGTCGTCCCGGACGTGTAGCACAGCCCGGACGCGAGGTG
The DNA here is from genome assembly GCF_030285645.1 of Amycolatopsis sp. DG1A-15b. Lineage (GTDB taxonomy): Bacteria > Actinomycetota > Actinomycetes > Mycobacteriales > Pseudonocardiaceae > Amycolatopsis. The sequence continues at coordinate 2,015,258 of NZ_CP127296.1, read as the reverse complement.
CTCGTCCACGAGCGTGAAGGTGTCCTCGAACGAGCCGGTGAACGGCGCCGCCGCGGCGATCAGGCCGTCGTAGTGCAGGACACGGGGGTCCGCCGGGATCGGCTCGTCGCTGTCGTCGGGCAGCACGACCCAGTACCGCACCCGCGGCAGGCGGCCCGCGCTCGGCCAGATCCGCGGCAGCAGCGCCCGATCGACGAACACCACGTCGTCCTCGGCGTGCTCGACGATGTACTCGAGGTGCTCCGCGGGCAGCCGGATGTTGATCGGGTGCAGCACCCGCTTGGTGACCGGCACGGCCAGGTAGAGCTCGAGGTGCCGCCGGTGGTTGCTCGCGAAGGTCGCGACCCGGGCGCCGGGCGGGACGCCGAGGGCGTCCAGCGCGGTGGCGAGGCGCCGGGTCCCGCCGGCCACCTCGGCGTACGTCAGCCGCTCGTCGCCGGCCGTGACGACTTCCTTGTGCGCGTAGAGCCGCTCGGCACGCTCCAGGACGTGGGCGAGGGTGAGTGGCCGTGGCTGCATCAGCCCGTCCATGGCAGCCCTTCCCGTCGGGGGATCTTCCGGTCGCGAGTGACTTTAAGAGCGGTCTCGCCGGGGAGAGAGGTCAGAACCGCCCACTCGTCCACCCGCTCCGGTGGTGATCACCTCCACGTCGGTGACCGTTGCCCGCCCCGGACAGCGATCGTGGATTTTCGGGCAGCGGGGTGCGCGTACCAGTGGGGCCGGGTCCGGCGCTGCTAATTTTGGGCCAACACTCGGTGAAAAGAGGGTGGTGCAGTGGCGAACCCGCTGGTGGCGGAGACCAAGGACTCCACGAAGGCGTACTCGGGCATTTCGCTGCTGGAGTCGGCGAACGACCTGAAGTCGGCCATCGAGAGCGGGGACTGGGCGTCGGTCGCGCTCGGGGCCGTCGGGACGGCGCTGGACGCGCTGTCGATGGCGATGGACCCGTTCGGGGCGATCCTCGCCGCCGGTGTCGGGTGGTTGATCGAGCACGTCGGGCCGTTGAAGGAGGCCCTGAACGGGTTGACCGGCAACGCCGACGAGATCGCGGCGCAGTCGGAGACGTGGAAGAACGTCGCCACCGAGCTGGGCAGCATCGGCGTGGACCTGACCGGCATGGTCAAGACCGACGTCTCGTCGTGGACCGGCGCCGCCGCCGACACCTACCGCCAGCGCGCGCAGGACACCGTGACGCTCTTGGAGACGGCGCAGAAGGGCTGTGAAGGCGCTTCCAGCGGCGTCAAGACCGCCGGTGAGGTCGTCGCCGCGGTGCGGGCGTTGGTGCGGGACATCATCGCGGAGCTGGTCGGGCACCTGATCAGCTGGGCGTTGCAGGTCGTGTTCACCTTGGGGATCGGGATGACCTGGGTCGTGCCGCAGGTGATCAACGCGGTCGCGAAAACCGCGTCGAAGATCGCCGACCTGGTCAAGCGGCTGGTGACCGCGTTGAAGGCGCTGGTTCCGCTGCTGAAGCGGGCGGGTGATCTGTTCGCGGACGCGGCGAAGGCGCTGCGGAACATCAAGCCGGGTAAGGCCGCGCCCCCGCCGAAGCACGCCGACATCAAGAGCGGTCCCAAGGACATCGGCGGCCCCAAGGGCAAGGGCGGCCCGGACGCACCACCCCCGAAGACCGACCCGCCCCCCAAGACCGACCCGCCACCGAAGGGCGACGACAGCACCAGCGCGGCGGGCGCGAAGGGCGACCCGCCGCCTAAGTCCGATCCACCGCCCAAGACGGATCCGCCCCCGAAGAGCGACCCACCGGCCGACACCCCGCCGCCGCCGAAGGCCGACCCGCCCGGAGGCACGCCCCGGGGCGGCCCCGACGGCGGCGGCAAACCGAAGGGGGACCCGAAGGGCGACGGCCCGCGCGACCGCGCGGTGCCGGACGACAAGAAGGTCTGCGTCTCCGACCCGGTGGACGTCGCCACCGGCGAGGTGGTGCTGAAGCAGGTCGACCTGACGCTGCCGGGTGAGGCGGGCGACCTCGAGCTCTCGCGCACGCACCTGTCGGCCTACCGCGCCGGCCGGTGGTTCGGCCGCTCCTGGGCGTCCACATTGGACCAGCGACTGGAGGCCGACCGCGAGCACCTGCGGTTCTTCGCCGAGGACGGCATGGTTCTCGTGTACCCGCGACCGGACGGCGACCGGCCCGTGCTGCCGATCGAAGGCCCGCGCCACCCGCTGCGCCGGACCGCCGAGGGCTACCGGCTGTCGGCGGGTGCCCGCGACCTGGTGTTCGCGGCCGGCCCCGGCCGCGTGCTGCCGCTGACGGTCATCGAGCAGGGCGGCAGCCGCACCACGGTCGAGCACGCCGAGAGCGGTGCGCCGCGGCTGCTGCGCCGGGACGACGGCACCGAGATCAGCGTCGAAGCCGGCTCGGGGCGGATCACCGCGCTCGGCGCGCCCGGTGGCGCGCCGGTCGTCCGGTACGGCTACAACCGGCTCGGCCAGCTGACCCAGATCGCCGGGTTCACCGGGCGCCCGGTGAACCTCGACTACGACGTCGACGACCGGATCGTCGGCTGGCAGGACCGTACCGGCACCTGGTACCGGTACGTCTACGACGCCGAGGGCCGCTGCGTCCGCAGTGTCGGTGCCGAGCGCTACCTCAACGGCACCTTCGCCTACGACACCGAGGCCCGGACCACCCGGCACACCGACGCGCTCGGCCACACCTGGACCTACCGGATGAACGAGGCCGGCCAGCTCGTCGAGCGGACCGACCCGCTCGGGCACACGCGCCGGTACTCGTGGACCCGGTACGACGACCTGCTGTCGCAGTCCGACGAGCTCGGCCGGATCACCTTCTACGGCTACGAGAACGGCGTGCTGACGACGGTGACGCGGCCGGACGGCTCCGAGGTCCGGCTCACCCCCACCGGGACCGGCGAGGTGGAACTGCGCGCCGGGAACGTGCGGGCCGTCGCCCCGGCGTCCGACCCCTACGCCGCGCTCCCCGGCGTCTCCACCCGGTTGCGCGTCGACGGACCGGCGGACGCCCTCGGTGACGCACCGGTGATCACCGCGGCGGCGCGGCCGGGCGACCGCGACCCGTTCGGCAGGCCCCGGCTGGTGCACACCGCCTCCGGCGGCGCCGCCCGGCTGGGCTGGACGGCGGAAGGACAGCGCGCCTGGCGGATCGGCCCGCACGGCGAGCGGGAAAGCTGGCGCCACGACGGCGAAGGCCGCGTCGTCGAGCACCGCGACGCCACCGGGCGGACGACCCGGCGCACGTACGGCCCGTTCGGCCTGCCGATCGAAGAGATCGACGCCGCCGGCGCGCGCACGGCGTACCGCTACGACGCCGAACTGCGGTTGGTCGCCGTGACCAACCCGCGGGGCCTGACCTGGCGCTACACCTACGATCCCGCCGGACGGCTCGTCGAGGAGACCGACTTCGACGGGCGCCGGCTGACCTACGCCTACGACGAAGCCGGGCAGCTGCGGCGGATGACGAACGGCCTCGGCGAAGTCACCGAATACGCCTACGACGCGCTCGGCAACGTCGTCGAACGGCGGACGGCGACCGGTGTCACCGGGTACGCCTACGACGCACTGGGGCAGCTCGAGTACGCGGTCAACAACGAATCGGTCCTGCAGATCGTGCGCGACGAACGCGGGCGGGTGCGCGAAGAGACCCTCAACGGCGTCGGCGTGCGCTGGACCTACGACGCCGCGGGCGTCCACCGCACCACGCTGTCCGGTGTGGACAGTGAGTGGCGGTACGACGGCGATCGCCCGGCGTCGCTTCGCGTCGCGGGCCACGAGGTCGCCTTCGAGTACGACGAAGCCGGCCGTGAAACCGCTCGCTCGGTCGACGGCGAAGTGGTGCTGCGCCAGGTCTTCGACGCCGCGGACCGGCTCGCCGAGCAGACGATCACCGGCGTGGGCCGGCGCGGCTACACGTACACGCCGGACGGCAGGCTCGCCGCGATCGACGACGCCCGGCCGGTCCGGTTCGGGTTCGACCAGGCGGGCCGGGTCACGGAGGTGCGCGCGCCCGAAGTCGTCGAACGCTTCACCTACGACGCGGCGGGCCGGCTCGTGCCGCCGGCCGGGACGCGGTACGGCCACGACCCGCAGGGCCGGGTGACCGGCCGGGTGCGGCCCACGGCGGCCGGGCCGGCGGAATGGCGGTTCGTCTGGGACGAGCTGGACCGGCTGGTCGCCGTCATCGCCCCGGACGAGTCGTTCTGGACCTACCTCTACGACCCGCTGGGACGGCGGTTCGCCAAGCGGCGCTGGGTGCTCGGCGAGGACGGCGCACCGCGGCGGACCGCCGAGACGTGGTTCGTCTGGAGCGGTGGCGAGCTCGTCGAGGAGATCGAGCTGACCGACGACGGTTCCTCGCGCGTGCTCACCTGGGAGCGGCACCCCGGCGACGGCCGGCCGGTGGTCCAGGTCGAGCAGCGGGGCTCCGAGGTGCGCTTCCACACGGTGGTGACGTCACCGGCCGGCACGCCGACCGAGCTCGTCGGCCCGGACGGGACGCTCGGCTGGCAGGCGCGGACGAGCTTCTGGGGCGAGCTGCTGCCCTCGACCTCCGGCACCGCGCCGATGCCGCTGGCCTTCCCGGGCCAGTACCGCGACACCGAGACCGGGTTGCACTACAACGTCTACCGCTACTACGACCCGCGGACGGCCCGGTACCTGAGCCAGGACCCGCTCGGCCTGGCCGCGGCGCCCGACCCGGTGGGTTACGTGGCGCAGCCCCACCTGCAGAGCGACCCGCTCGGCCTGGTGCAGAGCCCCTGCGGCAAGACGGGCGGCCCGAAGGCCCCGGACAATCCGGCGGGCGGCGGCGACGCGGCGAAGCTCCCGCCGGGGGCCAAGAAGCCGGACGGCCTGGCCGAGTTCCGCGACCCGGACGGCAAGGTCCGCCCGCACAACATGACCGA